>NZ_JBICVJ010000001.1:0-683597 GCF_043198895.1 Streptomyces sp. NPDC048696
AGCTTCAGCCGGGTTGCTGCGACAACCCGGTGGTGAAGGTCTCTCACCTCACTCGATTCCATGGCGCCTCGTGGCGCACCCACCCGCTACGACAAGACCGCCGAGTCCTACCAGGCAGCCGTCACCCTCGCCTCGCTCCTGATGTGGGCCTGACACTTTGACGACAACTCCCAGCCCCGGTCCTTGGGTGGGGGTGTACGTCCGGCCTCGACATGGTGATCCGCCTCATCAAGGAGACCGACGGCCGCGAGCGCGTACGCAAGGCGCGGCCGCGAGGTTGAGGGCCCGGCCGCGCCACGGTGAACCTTCCCGCCGCAGGTCAACGGGGTGGAGCGATTCCCTTGAGAAGGTTCTCCATGCCGAGCAGTCCCGCGTCGAGCGCGGCCTGCTCCATCCAGAGCGTCACCTGCCTCCAGCGCTCGCAGGCGTCGGACAGGTCGAGCGCGGGGTTGGCAAGAAGATGAGCCCCGTGCGACGGGCCGGCGTTCGGGATCGGCCTCAACGCCGTGGTGTCGAGCACCTCGGAGACCCGCCGCCCCATGACGACGTGGAGGTTCCGCGGCTGGGGGACAGCCAGCGGGTCAATTGCAGCCAGCTCGGCCAAAGGCACGACGGCGCTCCGGCTGGCCAGCGTCCCCACCATCGCGTCCATGAGTCCAGCGACCTTGTGAACACCGATCAGCTCACGGACGGGCTCGGCCGGCCGGCCACCCCGTTGCAGCACGTCCGTCATGTCGCTGATCCCCGCGACGACGTCGAGTTCCACACGGAGCCGCTGGCCGTGATCTCCGTACGAGCCCGGGATCTGGAGGCGCGCCACGGCCTGCACCGGGTGGTCCATACCCGGGGGCCAGTTATCGGGGACCGCTGACCACTGCAACCGCACATCACGCGACCGGTTGAACCCCTCCCGGCGGAAGGGGTAAACGCCTCCCTCCCCCGCAGGGAGCCCCAGGCTGCCGAGTAGATCGGTGAGTCGGGACTCGTTGAGCGCGTCGGCGAACGCGTCGATGCTGCGCTCCGACAGGGGCCGCCACAGCGCTTCGGCGGAGACCGGGAAGTCCACTCCGGTGCGCATGACGAAGTCCACGGCCGGATCCGGACCGCCCTGCGGACGGTCAAGGAGGTGAGGGGCCTCAAGACGCCATGCCGACTCCTGCGCCGAGGCCGTCTCCGCGAACAGCTCCCTGAGCCTGTGCCAGCTCGCCGGGTGGGTAGTGCTGTGGTCGCGTACATAGGCGACGCCGTCGACCAGGAGCGGACGGCGATGCTGCCCGGGGACCACCCGCAGGACGAGCACGTACCGGTCCGAACCCTGCCCCAGGGGGACGGGGATGACCTCGGGCACCCAGGGCGGTTCGATCTTGGCGTAACAGTGGTCAGCCACCGCGTCGACGGTCTTCTCCTTGACCCCCTTCACGACCCGGGTCTTGTCGGTGACGCCGATCAGCAGGAGACCGCCGTAGGTGTTGGCCAGAGCTGCAACTCCCCGGGCGACGGTCTCGGCCATCTGTTCCTTGTACTCGACCGTCGGCGCCTCGGGGCCGACCTGCCGCACCAGGGCACGCACCCGCTCGATCGTGAACTCGGACGGAGCCGCATGCAGCAGAGACAGTGTTGAAACCACGCCCCGCATCATCCTCCAGCGCCCACCGCCTCACACACCTAACCGCTACTTCACGGCTGAGGTCACAGGAGCGAGGTGGAGAGCCGGCCCGCCTCGGGCCCTTCGGCGAGATAGCGGAGGACGAGGAGGGCAGCATCGGCCGGGCTTCGGTCAAGCAGCTGCAGCCGGGGGAAGGGGCGAGGACGGACTCCGCCGTCATTCATGATCCCTGGCCAGCGGCCACGCGCACACCAGCGATAGTCCCGTTCTATGCCCTGTGGTGAGCGGCCCCGCACTCGCGGCCGAACCGATTGGCTGGCGCGCCCGCCCCGGAAACCCGCTCCAGGAAGAACGCCCGTGCCACCGAGGCCATCTGACGCTCAGTCAGCCACACCTCGTAGCGGCCGCCCGGCGCACCCTGGACGGCATCGCGCAGCGCCTGCTCCAAGCCCTCGGCGGGTGGGCACCGCAGTCGGGCCCACAGCGTCACGTAACGGCGCAGCACCATCATGTCTGCCGACGGCAGCGTGACCTGCCGCAGGGCGGGATCGGCCGGCCGTTCGGGGCGCTGGGGCGGGGCCGCGTTCCGGTCGGCCTCGTAGAGCAGGGCGTCGTGGCCATCCGCGGTCAGGCGTACCGCCCAGCCGACCTGGCGGCCGAACCCGAGCGTGGGCAGCACCTCGGGCGGGGCCATCTCGCACAAGCCCAGCCCGGCCAGGCCGCGGAAGACCGCCGCTGAGATGCCGCACCGCGGGCCGACCCAGCCATGGCCCACCGCCTCCCCGGCCGCCAGGACGCGCAACGCTTCCCAGTGCTCCGACCGCAACCGCAACTCCCGCCCCTCCCATACCCGCTCGTTCACCATGAAGGGAGAAGACGCTACCCACACAGAGAAGGCCGACGCCTTCCCGGCACCCGTGGTGCCGGATGTCCAGCGTGCCGCACGCGCCCGCCCGCCCGTGGGAACACCGTCTTCGACAGGCAGACGGAACGAACGGGGCCCGAGGCCACTTCGCACGTACGCGAGCCCCGCTCACCACACACCAACAGGCTTCACCGACGGTCCATGCCAGCTGATGACCGGGCCGGAAGACCCGGCCCGCGAAGCCGTCGCCGGTCCCATCCGTCAACGCGAGCAGCCCCAGCACCTGTTCGGCGCTCCCTAGCGCTTGATCAACGCGACGGGGCACGTTCGCACGTCCGGGTGGTCTCGCATCTGAACCGTCCTCAGCAGCCTGGCCCGGCGTAGGCTCGCCGCTGCATGCTGAAGTCCGCGTAGGGGTCGTTACGTGCACCGGTGCCGGCCGGCTAGTCCCCCGGCGGCACCACCCCGCACCCGCACCATCAGCCCGGCCTCACCGAACCCCCGAAGCGCCGCGAACTCGGACTCGGACTCGATCCAGTTCAGCCACGAGCCGTAGGTGGGCAGGAAGACCAGCTCGACCTGGTTGTCCGCTACCCAAGCGCACCACCCGCGAAGACGGTCACATGGACGATCTTGTCAAGTTCCTCGTCGCACGCATCATGGACGACAACCACGCCTATGCCTACGTGGCTGACACCCTGGGCGGCGAGGCTCTCCTCGACAGCCACCTCCCCATGCTCGACCTGATCGAGCAACTGGCGAACGACTACAAAGCCATGGACCCCGCGGACTCCCGCTCGGCCGGCCTGGCATACGCACTGCGAGTCCTCGGCCAGTCATACGCCGAACACCCCGCCTACCAGCAGGAATGGCGCCCATAGCCATTCAAGGAGACAGGCCCTAGCGGCCGCAGATCGACACGTCTCCACCGGACAGCCGCAGACCAGGATGGACAGCAGCGCACGCTCACCGGGGCGCGGAGCCGGTTCATCAGCAGACGATGACGGACACGCCACACAGGCCGCGTCCGTCCGTCACGGCCTTGCGCCACATCCGCAGCGGCCCGTCCAGGACGCTTTCCTCGCCGTCGCGGTAGTCCAGCCAGTCCTGATCCTGTGCCGCCGCGCGCTCCTGGTGCGTGAAGGCCAGGGCCCGTTCGATGGCGGGCAGCGTGTGGCGCGCCTGCGTGGCGGTGAGGAGGAAGTTGCCGCACCAGCCGGGCAGCAGGGCAGCCCGCTCCGGGCCGATCGCGTGGAAGAAGGACCGCAGCGCGAAGTCCTTGCTGTGGACCGAGAGGAAGATGTCCTCCCCGTCGACCAGGTCCCAGACATGGGTGAGCAGGCAGAAGTCGTCCTCGGGCGACAGACCGTCATACATCTTCCGTATGTGCTCGCCGGAGGTGGTCAGCTCGTGGAACGAGCGCAGCGCGTCAGCCTCCCCCCTGTCGGACCGGCCGAAGGACTGCCACCAGGTCCGGAAGTCCGGCAGTGGCTCTCGGCGCCAGCGCTCCCACCGCTCCCGCGCGAACGGCTCGCTCCGTTCCGCGGCGATCGAAGGGAGCAGCCGGGGACGCAGCGCGTTGATGAACGCGTCGTCGTGGACACTGACCGACCAGGCCGAGGTGAATCCCATGGGAAGACCGTAGAAGAGGCCACTGACAATCCCTGCTTGACGGTGGGGTGTTGGTTGGTCTCGCACGGCTGTCTGTCCTGTCGCAGCGCATCTGTCAGACAGCGAGCTTTGACCTGCTGGGATGCCAGGTCGTTTGAGAAGGCGGAGGCCCGGGGTTCTCGAACGATCTGGCATTCGCGGAAGTCGCGTTCGCGGAAGCAGCAGACCCTTGCCGGGTTGTCACAGGCGCGAGTCACCAGCCGTTCATCCGTGGGGCCTCGCTCACGCGAGGCCCCACGACGGGATCAGACAGTGAGGACGAGCTTGCCCTGGAGGTGGCCTGCGTCGAGCAGCCGGTGCGCGTCGGCGACGTGCTCGAACGGGAACGTCTCCTGCACGTGGACCCGGAGCCTGCCCTGTTCGACGAGTTCGACGAGACCTCGCAGGGCGACGGGATCGGGGTCGACCGCGATGCCGCTGAAGTGCATGCCGGCCGCCTCGTACTTGGCGATGAGCTCCGAATTCTCCTCGGCGACCGCTGTCACCAGGTGACCGCCTGGGCGGAGCACGTCGAGCGACCGCTCGACGGTGTCGCCGCCGATCGTGTCGAGCACGACGTCGATGTCGCGGACCGCCTTGTTGAAGTCGACCGTCGTGTAGTCGATCACCTCGTCGGCGCCGAACTCCTCGACGAACGTCCGCTTGCCCCCGCTGGCGGTCGCGATCACGTACGCGCCGAGCGCTTTCGCGATCTGGATCGCGACGTGGCCGACCCCGCCGCCACCGCCGTGGACCAGGACGCGGTCGCCCTCGGTCACGCCGCCGAGGTCGACGAGGCCCTGCCACGCCGTCAGCCCGACGACCGGCAGCGCCGACGCCTCGACGTGCGAGAGCGACGCCGGCTTGCGTGCCAGGTGCAAAGCCGGCGCCGACACGAACTCGGCGTACGCGCTCGCCGCCCGCGGGAACAGCGGCATCCCGAACACCTCGTCGCCGGGCCTGAACCGCCACGTCTGCGGCGCCTGTTCGACCACGCCGCTGATGTCCCAGCCGAGGACGAACGGCGGCCGGCCGATCAGCGGGAACTCGCCGGCGCGCAAGCGCGCCTCCAGCGGGTTCAGCCCGATCGCCTTGACACGGACGAGTACCTCGGTCGGGAGGGGCTGGGGCTCGGGCCCGTCCACAATGGTGAGCACCTCGGGACCACCGAGCGTCTCCTGGGTAATGACTCGCATGACTCTCCTGGCTTTTTCGGAGGGGAGAAGAGAACCCAGGCTATGAATTTGACAGGAACCAGCAGGTACCTTTGGCACCATGAGCGGTTTCGGACCCGGTGCTCCCTTTCTCGCCGACTGTCCGGCGCGTCTGGCGGTCGAGCTCATCGCCGACAAGTGGACGGTGGTCGTGCTCTACGGCCTCAGCAAGGGCCCGGTGCGCCATGGCGAGCTGGTCGAGCTGATCGGCGGCATCTCCCGCAAGATGCTCACCCAGACGCTCCGACGGCTCCAGGCGCACGGACTCATCCGCCGCCACGCCTACGCCGAGGTGCCGCCCCGCGTCGAGTACGAACTCACCCCGCTCGGGGCGACGCTGATCGATCCGATCCACATGCTGACCGAGTGGGCGAGGACGAACGGCGACGCAGTGCTCGATGCGCTCGACGCCGATCCCGGGTGTGAGTAGTTGGCGTACAGGAAATCCCGATGAGAACGATCATGGTCGGCTAGCACACGGCATACGGCTGACGCTGGGGTTCGAGGAAAGATCGCCAGGCGGGCCGGGGCGCTGGCTATGGTCCGCTCGTGCCGGTGGAATTTCTGACCCATGAGCAGGCCGAGGCGTACGGGACGTTCACCGAGGCGCCCACGCGCCCGGAGTTGGAGCGGTTCTTCTTCCTCGACGATGACGACCGTGATCTGATCGCGCTGCGTCGTACGGACGCGCACCGGCTGGGCATGGCGGTGCAGATCTGCACCGTCCGCTACGTCGGCCGGTTCCTGGGCGAGGACCCGCTCGCGGTGCCGTGGGGGATCGTGGACTACCTGGCTGGGCAGCTCGGCATCGCCGACGCCTCGTGTGTGAAGCGGTATCCGGAGCGCCGGTCGACGGTGTACGAGCACGCGGGCCAGATCCAGGAGCGCTTCAGGTACCGGGACTTCACCGACCGGCAGTGGGGGCGGGAGTTCCGCAGCTTCCTGTACGGGCGGGCGTGGACCCACGCCGAGGGGCCGGTGGCGCTGTTCAACCACGCGGTGACGTGGCTGCGGAAGAACCGGGTGCTGCTGCCGGGGGTGTCGGTGCTGGCCCGGCAGGTGGCAGAGGCCCGTACGGCGGCCGAGCGGCGCCTGTACGAGGCGGTGGCCCGTGCCGCGCACCGGGCCGATCCGGCGCTCGCGCCGGCGCTGGCCGGGCTGCTGGTGGTGCCGGAGGGCAAGCGGGTCTCGGAGCTGGAGCGGCTGCGCACGCCGCCGGTGAAGTCGACGGGGACCGCGATGGTGCGGGCGATGGAGCGGGTGGAGGAGATCTCCGCGTTCGCGCTCGGGCGGGTGGACCTGTCCCGGGTACCGGTGAACCGGCTGTCCACGCTGGCCCGGTACGGGCAGCTGAGCAAGGCGCAGACGATCGAGCGGGCACCGGAGCCGCGGCGCACGGCGCTGCTGACGGCGGTGGTGCGGCAGCTGGAGGCGCAGGCGGTCGATGACGCGCTGGACCTGTTCGCGGTGCTGATGGCGAACCGGCTGATCAGCCCCGCGCGGCGGGCCTCGGAGCGGGAGCGGTTGGCGATGCTGCCGCAGCTGGAGAAGGCGGCGCGCATCCTGGCGAAGGCGTCGAAGATCCTGATCGAGGAGCTGGACCTGGTCGTCGAGCACGACGCGGACCTGGACGTCGCCGCACTGTGGGCGGCGGTGGAGGAAGCCGTGCCGCGCACGGCGGTGGCCGGGGCCGTCGCGACGGTGGAGGCATTGGTGCCCGAGGACGACGGGTAGGCCGAAGCCGCGATGCGCGAGAAACTCGGCCTGCGCTACAACACCGTGCGCCCGTTCCTGTCCCTGCTAGGCGAGTCGGAGGCGCTGGACGCGGCCCCGGCCGGGCGGCGCATCCTCAAGGCGGTGCGCCGCCTGCCCGCGCTCTCGCGCCGCCGGGTCAAGGACCGGCCACTGCTGCCCCGCGAGGTCGACGCCGACCTGGTGCCCGCGATGTGGCGCCGGGCGGTGTTCTCCAACGCCAAGCTGCCCCAGGGCGCCGTCGACCGGGACGCGTACGTGGTGTGCGTGCTGGAGCAGCTGCACCGCGCGCTGAACCGGCGCGACGTCTTCGCGGCCCCCTCGAACCGGTGGGCGGACCCGCGCGCGAGGCTGCTGGACGGGCTGCGGTGGGAGGCGATGCGCCCAGACGTGCTGGCGGGCCTGTCCCTGACCGAGGACGCGACCGAGCATCTGGCCCAGCTCACGCGCGGGCTGGATGCGGCGTGGCGGCAGATGGCCGACCGCCTTCAGGAGGCCGGCGCCGACGCGAAGGTGGAGATCGTCGTTCCCGAGGGCGGGGGACGTGCCCGGCTGAGCGTGGACAAGCTCGGCGCGGTGGGCGAGCCGGAGTCGCTGACCTGGCTGAAGGCGACCACGGAGGCGATGCTGCCGAGGATCGACCTGCCGGACTTGCTGTTCGAGGTTCACTCCTGGACCGGGTTCCTCGACTCCTTCGGACACGTCTCCGACCGGCGCACCCGCATGGAGGGGCTGCTCGTCTCCCTGGTTGCCCTGCTGGTCTCCCAGAGCTGCAACATCGGGCTGACCCCGGTCATCGACCCGAACAACAAGGCGCTGACCCGCTCGCGGCTCTCGCACGTCGACCAGAACTACGTGCGCGCCGACACCATCGCCGCGGCGAACGCCGCGCTGATCGGCGCGCAGTCCCGCATCGAGCTGGCCCAGATGTGGGGCGGCGGACTGCTCGCCTCCGTTGACGGCCTGCGCTTCGTCGTCCCCGTCAAGAGCATCAACACCGGGCCTTCGCCCAAGTACTACGGCTACAAACGCGGCGTGACCTGGCTCAACGCCGTCAACGACCAGGTCGCCGGTATCGGCGCGATGGTCGTGCGCGGCACCCCGCGCGACAGCCTCTACACCCTGGACACCCTGCTGAACCTGGACGGCGGGGTGAAGCCGGAGATGGTGGCGACCGGTAACGCCTCGTACTCCGACATGGCGTTTGGCCTGTACAAGATGCTCGGCTTCCGCTTCGCCCCGCGCTTCCGTGACCTGGCCGATCAGCGGTTCTGGCGGGCCGACCTGCCCGACGGCGAACAGCCGTCGGTCGGATACGGACCGCTGGAGGCCGTGGCCTGCAACAAGGTCAACCTGAAGAAGATCGCCACGCACTGGCCGGACATGCTGCGGGTGGCCGGGTCGCTCATCACTAACCAGGTGCGGGCCTACGACCTGCTGCGGATGTTCGGCCGCGAGGGGCACCCGACCCCGCTGGGGGCGGCGTTCGCCGAGTACGGACGCATCGACAAGACCATGCACCTGCTCGCCCTGGTCGACCCGGTGGACGACACCTACCGTCGGCTGATGAACCGGCAGCTCACCGTGCAGGAGTCCCGCCACCGGCTCGCCCGCGCGATCTGCCACGGCGGCCGGGGCCAGATCCGCCAGGCGTACCGTGAGGGCCAGGAGGACCAGCTCGCCGCCCTCGGCCTGGTCCTCAACGCCGTCGTCCTGTGGAACACCCGCTACCTCGACGCCGCCGTGGCCCGGCTCCGCGCCGAGGGCCACGACATCAAGGACGAGGACGTCGCCTGGCTCTCCCCGCTCAAGGACCGGCACGTCAACTTCCTGGGCCGCTACCTGTTCAACATCACCGCCAGCGGCCCCGGCCAGGGCCTGCGTCCCTTCCGCGACCCAGACGCACCCGAGGACGGTGACGAGGAGGAGTAACCCGGGTCAGTCCGGACCGGTGCCCATTCAAGCTATGAGCAGGCGGAGGCCGAGGTCTGCCGTGTCGAGGTGGGCGAGGTCGCTGTTGCGCTCAGCCCAGCGGCCGGAGTCGAGGTCGTCGCGGAGGCTTCGCACCGCCCGCTGCTCTGCGTCCGGCCCGACCCTCGTCCACACCGACATCGCACGGCGGACGTGCTCCTCCAGATACGCCCCCGGTCTGCGCCAGTACGCCTCGAACAGGCCGTCAGTGCAGTCCCACGGGATGGGCACCGGTTCAGTGCGAGCGCCGATCGCGTCGGCCATCCCCGCAAGTGAGGGAAATTCTGCGAGGACGGTGGCGAACTCGGGCAGGTAGTCACGGGTAAGCCAGAACCGGCCCTGCCATCCGGGCTCGTCGGTGTCGAACGTCAGCACCACCACGCGGCGGGCCACACGGCGCATCTCGCGCAGCCCCGCTATCGGGTCTCCCCAGTGGTGAACAGTGGAGACGGCCATCGCGACGTCGAAGGAGTGGTCCTCGAACGGCAGGCTCTCCGCGGCGGCGGCCACGCACGGCGCCGAGCCGGCAGGCCGCTGACGCCGCATGACCTCCGACGGCTCCACTGCGGTCACCTCACGATCAGCCGGTTCGTAGGAGCCGGTGCCGGCCCCGACATTCAGCACCGTCCGCGCGTCCCCGAGCGCGTCCAAGATCTGCGCGGCGATCCGCGGCTCGGTACGCCGCGTCGCTGTGTAGGCGCCGCCGATCGCGTCGTACAGTCGTGCACCGAGCATCCCCAGTTGCTCCTCCGGTGTCACCTTCAGTCCCCTCGCCCGTGCCTCAAGTTCCCTGTCGATGGCCGCCACCATGGCGTCAGCTCGATCGCGCCGCTCCAGCAGCAGCCCGCGCAGTCGGCGCAGGTGCGCGACCGCGTCGGTGGACGAGTCGCCGACCAGTTCCGCAACCTCCCGCAACCCGAAGCCCAGCCGCCGGTAGGCCAGCACCTCCCGCAGCCGCTCGACGTCACCGTCCGAGTAGGCCCGGTACCCACCTGCGGTCCGCGCCGACGGACGCACGAGCCCGATCTCGTCATAGTGATGCAGCGTGCGGACGCTCACGCCGGCCAGCTCGGCCACGCGCCCCACAGTCCAGTGATCTTCCACGGCACCGACTATGCAGCCTGACGTCACGTGAGGGTCAAGAGCCGCACTCATGACCGCAAGAGCCGACGCGCAGGCCGTAGCCGCACGCCACACCACTGTCAGAAACGGTCCTTTCCCAGAGTGAGATCGGAAACGGGCCGCCGGACCGCCGTTGATCCCGGATCGGTTCTCAGAACCCGTTCTCACGCAAACCAGCGATCCACCCCCTTCTAAGAATCGTTTGTGAGAAGATCCGGGGCCATGACGGCCCCTCAAGAGCCTTCCCCGGCCGACGCGGACGACGTCGAGCGCCACCCCTGCCCCCGCTGCACGGCCGAGCCCGGCTCGCCATGCCGCTCGCGCGGCGGCGCGGTCGCCGGGATCTACCACACCGGCCGCTTCAAGCAGGTGCCCCGCCTCGCCAAGCGACTCCGCGTGCCCACCCCGGCCGACCGGGGACCGGGACAGCCGTGGCGGCCCGGCACCCCGCCCCCGACACCCATCGCCGACGACACCCCGAGCGCGGACATCCGCATCGGCTACGCCCGATGCTCGACCCTCACCCAGGAACTCCAGTCGCAGCTCGACGCGCTCGCCGGGCGCGGCATCCCGCGCGACAAGATCTTCAGCGAGAAGATCAGCACCCGCGTGCGGGTACGCCCGCAGTTCGAGGCCGCACTCAAGGCCGCCCGCGAGATCAAGGCCCACGCCCCGCACTGCCGGGTCATCCTCACCGTGCACGAGATGAAGCGCCTCGGCCGCGACGCCGCCGAACTCACCGCGCTCGCCGACCACCTGGCCGCCCTCGGCCTGGTCCTGGAGATGCTCGCCGGACCCCTGGCGGGGACGTACGACCCCAGCGGGCACGGCAGACTGCTGTTCGCGTTCTTCGCCGCGATGGCCGAGACCGAGCGGGAGAACATCCGCGAAGCCACGCTGGAGGGGCTCGACGCCGCGGCCCGCAAGGGCAAGCACGGCGGCCGACCCCAGGTCATCACCGACGACATGCTGCACACCGTGCTCCGGCGCCGGGCAGGCGGCGAATCCGTCGAGCAGATCCGGCCCGACCTGATCATTCCCACCGGCAAGCGCAAGGGCAAGAACCCTTCCCTGGCCAGCATCTACCGGGCACTCGCCGAGTACGAGAAGGCTCAGGCGTACCCCAAGACCGTCGAGCAGGCGCACGCCGAATTTGCAGTCATCCAGGGCAACAACGTTCCCAGCCCTCGCCCCAGCCATCCTGACCGAGCGCCACTCTGACTACAGAGAGCTACTTGTCACTTCGCCGTAGCTTCGGGAGGACAGGGCCACAACGGCGGGGGTCGCTGAGGGAGACGATCTACGACAGCGTCGCGAGGGCCAGAGCACGGGTGATGATCGCTTCGGTGTCGGTGACCTGCCGTCGGAGGCCGCTGCTGGTCCCTCGTGACAAGTCCGCTACGCCACGGGGCCGAGGTCGCCTTCCAGAACGGTCTGGACGATTCGGGGCCGGTCCCACAGAGCCAGGATTTCGTTGGCGATGGCCACGATGGGCAGGGGGTCCTGCTGGCTGTGCGCCTCGATGGCGGCAGCCGACAGGCTGCGCGGGACGGCTCCTGCATCAAGGAGGACGCGCCATTCTGCCGGGCCGAGTTTCAGGAACTCCAGTCCGGTGAGTTCGGCGATTTCCAGGGGATCGGCGAGCGTGCCGGGGTAGGCGGTAAGGGTGCGCAGGCGGGGCAGTCCCGTGACGGGAGCCAGGCTGAACGGCGTGCCGTCCCACACGCCGATGGACAGGACTTCCAGACCGGGGTGGGCGGCCGCCTCGATGCTCCTCAGACTCGCGGTGTTGACCCAGGCCGCGACCGGCGGCTGATCCGCGCGGTGATCGCCGTGTTCTTCGCTCGGCCGGTTAAGCACCAGGTCCGTGAGGGAGTCGGCCAGGAGCTCTGCACCGGTGTCCTCTTCGTGGCTGAGCATGATGATCTGTCCGGTGTGTCCGCGGGGGCCAGGGGTCAGATCGACCGCCAGGCGGTCACCTCCCCCGTTGTCGCCGAAGGCGATCCAGCCGGGTGAGCCAACCAGGCCCTGCACCCTGGCGTCGGGCGGGGTGACGACCGCCTCCTTCGCCGCGAACTCCCAGTGGCAGTACCGGGATGACGCATCGGCGATGTACAGGTCGTCCAGGGCGAAAAGCTCGCATCCGGCCGCCGCATAGACACGCTCCGCCGCCTCGTAGTCCTCGCCCCAGTCCTCCCACCGGGCCCGTGTCACGCGGTAGAGCGCCTTGAGCTCGGCAGGAAACGGGACACCCAGACGCACTTCCGCGGCGGCGATCTCCTCCTCCGTCGCGCCGATGGCATCAGGCAACCGCTCGCGCAGTGTCTGCTCCAGCAGCTGCGGATCCGCCGAGACGGCGGGCACCGCGCCGGGCACCGGATCGGGCAGGCGGCGCCAGGGCTCGGGACGGGAGTCTTCGACCAGGATGAGTGCCCCCGGGTGCGGGTTGCCGATGCCCGGCTCCACAGCGGGGCTGGGCCCGAGCAAATGGAGCATGGTCTTCCCCACGGGCGAGATCTCCGCTGTGAACGAGATGGTGTCGACGCCGGCGTCCGCGAGCGCGCCTTGCACCCGCTCCACCGCGTCGACCTCGTCCTGGATGTCCTCGATCTGGGCGGCTCGGCCGGGCGGCGGCAGGCGTCGCTGCAGCGCCAGACTCCAGCCATGCCGACCGATGCTCCCCGCCACGCGACCGGACGCGATGGCGGTACGCCTCTTCGCGTGGTCGGCCCGCAGGAGCTGCAGCACGGGCTCCCAGGTCGCGAAGTCATCTATCGAGCGCGGGGAGGATCTTTGAGCAACCATGTGCAGACCGTATGCGGTGCCGCTGACACCGGTGCTGCCGGGCTCCGCACGGCGGAGACTACGGGCCGATGAGCCCGGACACGTTAGTTGGAACCGGTAAGGCTCCGCGAGCTGGTGCTTTCCAGTCGGCGGACAGGCTTGTTGGCATCAAGTGGTCACGCTTCTTGCAACCAACCGCGAGCTGTCGGTCTTCTTCGCACCAGTTTGTTAGGTTCTGTCCGTTCCACCGGCGGCGCCCAGCCGCACCCGGTGACGCTGGAGATCGACCTCGGCGACCTTCACCGTGATCAGCTCGCTTTCATCGACAAGCTGATCCGGGGCCTCGACCGGCTCGTCAGTCAGTTCAGAGAGATGCAGGAACCCCACAACGTCGGGAGCCAGCTGCACGAACACACCAAAAGGAACGATCTTGGTGACCGGCCCGGTAAGGACTCGGCCGACCTGATCCGCGAACCGAATGAGCGGATCTTCCTGCAGAGCCGTCAACGAGAGAGTGACCTGTCCGGAGCGCGTCTCGGCAATGATCACCTCAGCGGTGATCCGCCGGCCGGCTTCGACTGCCTCGGAGGGGTGGTTGATCCAGCCCCACGTCAGGTCCGACACCCGGATGAAGCCGGTGCACAAGCCGTCCGGTTCACCGTCGATGTGAACGAAGACCCCGAAGTTGTGGACCGCGGAGACCGTCCCAGCAACGACCTGCCCTGGTTCAAACGCGAGGAGAAAGGACCGCAAGGCCGGACTCTCGCATGCCCTGGCGGAGAGCTGGAGCTGGCCTTCGCGCCAACGCCCGATCTCTTCGGCCTTGATCTCCTGGCCAACCTCAAACAGCTCGGATGGATGCTCCATCCGACGCATCGACGCCTCATGTCCAGGAATCCGACCGATCTCGGCTTCCTCCCCTGCAGCATCGAGCTGCACCAGGACGTCCACTCCGTCGAACCCGGCGACTTTCACCGTTCTTACCGCACCCGGCCGGAGCTGGTCGATCAAGAACTGCATGCGAGGGTCGGCTGGCACGGACATAGAGGTGAGCCTAGTCGGCGCTGGCCGCGCGGGTTCCAACTCTCGTGACCAGCTTCCAAGTAGCGTGTCACGGCTCAGCCGATACGCCCCTCGATGGGGTCGGATGGCCAACTAGAAATCGCAATGGCCACCTGCCGAGCGACGTCGCAGGACCCTCGGGCAAGCATTCCCAAGAAATTCGAACACATGCTCTAATCGCTGTATGAGGTACACCTTCCCCCACGACCTCCTGGAAGCTCAAGCCGCCTGGTATGCAACGTACCGGCGGCTCGCGGACCCGTCCGCCCGGCGGGCCGGGACGACCACGTACCGGCGACGGCTGCAGCAGCTGTCCGTCCGGATCGCCGCGCACCCGTACTGGACGACTCCGGCCGGTGCAACGCCAGGGGCGCGGATGGCGCTCAAGGAACTCACGCGCGGCGGGCGGACATGAGCAGCCACCTCACCGACCGCCAGATGCTCATCGAGCGCAGCGCCCGCGAGTGGGTGGTCGAGCACGGGGAGGCGCCGTCCGTGCGCGAGCTCGCGGCGGCGGTCGGCGTCTCCAGCCCCTCATCCATCGCCTATCAACTGCGCCGGATGCGGGAGCGGGGGGTGGCGGTCGAGACCCGGGGACGCCCCAGCGGCCGGTGCCCGCACTGCGGGCTGTAGAGCGCGAGAGAGGACGCGCGCCGTGTTCCTGCACGCCTCTTCCGGCGGCCCTGGACGCGGGTAAGGATGGTGCAATGACCAGGGAACTGGCCCGCCCCTGCGAGCAGTGCCGCGTACCGCTGGCCCGGGACGCGGGGCCGAACAGGCGGTTATGCAACTCGGTGTGCAGGCCACGCCACTGGCGACGGGTGCATCGACAATCCACACGCTTCGTCCTGGCGGTCCACCGGGAACTGGAAGCCCTGAGCATGGCCGCGACCGACGCATACATCGAGGGCCGGGGCCCGTGTGAGGGTCGGGGGTCTCCGTGCGCAAGCGGTCGTTGGATTCGGTGTACTGCAGCAAGCGGTGCCGCGCGCACAGCGGCGGCGAAAGGGCTGGCAGAGAGGGCGTGACGCTTCCGAACGGCCGTCGCGGTCAACGTCACCACGAGGCGCCTGGGCGTCACGATGGATCATGCTGCTGCCCGCTCCGCTGCCGAGCCTGCACCGCATGCTCCAGCCCAGCGACCGGCGCTGCCCCGCTCCCTGCGGTCTCACCCATCTGACCTTGATTCGTACCGCTTTCACGCAGTCCGTCGTTCCCTGCTTGCCAGTCAGCAACCCGCGACCGAGTCCGCAAGCTACGGAGCAGCAGGGAGACAGACGTGGAGGACTTCGTTGACAGGGCTGGAGCCATCTTCGGCTACGCCTCCGGGAGGGTGTCCTGGCCCTATGGCCTCGGCCGCCCCGATGGAGCACTGCGTCGTTCGGACCCCGCGCGCTTTGCCCAGCGGCTCACCGAACAGCGGGCGAAGCAGGAGGCTGTGGTCATGTGGGCTGAGCGGTACGGGCTGAAGCAGAGCACGTCCGGCTGCTGTCCGCGGTGGCTGACGAGGAACGCCAGTCGGCAGTGCCCCTGGGACTCAGAGGTGTGTACTCATTACGGGACGGCCCAGGACCGGCACTGGCTGGACCACCTGATCAGCTGGTTGAAGGAGGGGCGGCCCGCCGTCATCACCACCGCTCCCTACGGAATCGACTCGGCGGACAGGTCACGCCTGGACTGGTGGACGGGCGCGGACCCGCGGCTGCGGGTCGCCCACGGCCCGGGCTGGTACGGCTTCCGCACCACGCAGATCGTCATGTGGCGCACCGACCGGCTCGCACAGGTGACACCGGCCCTTCTAGCGGGGCACGGGGCCGAGCTGGTCCCAGGGTGAGGGCTGGTTGGGCACGGCCGTCGCAGGAGGGACGGCAGCCGCGCCGAGCACCGGGAAATTGGTGATCCAGGACAGTCCGCCCAGGTCGAGCCGCTGACGCGCCCGGGTGACGGCGACGTAGGCTAGGCGTGCCTCCTCCAGGTCGATGTCGGGCAGAGGAACCTCACCGCCCCCCTCGTCCGGCCGGTTGCCGGCTCTCGGCTCGAAGTCCCCGCCGATCCGCACCGTGGGCCATTCCCGCCCCTTGGACTTGTGGGCAGTGGAGACCACCACCTGGGCGTCGTCCTCGGGGTGCAAGTTGCGCACGGCCTGGAGGACCACATCGACGCCGTAGTCCTCGATGATGTCGACCAGGGGCAGCAGGTCACCGCCGGACGGGTCGGAGGTGGCGTACTCGCACAGCTCCTCCCAGGTGGTGAAGAGCACCAGTTCAGGATGGCCCGTACGGCGCCCCGCCTTGAGCTGGCCGGCCGCACGGGCGAGCCGCTCCAGGGCTTCGCCGCCGCCCACCATCGCGACACGCTTGCCCTTGGACAGCAGGTCGAGCACCTCCCAGATCGCCCCCGCGTTCGAGCGGCACAGCACTGCGTCGGGGTCCTTGACCGGCCCGATGGTGGTGTCGATCGACGGGCTGCCCTTCAGTCGCAGGGGCGACTCGACGATGGTCAGCCAGCGGTTGGCTTCCTCCGCCAGGGCGGGGCCGAAGCGGAACGACTGACTGAGGCACAACTGCCGTCCGTCGAAGCCGGTCATGACGTCCCGGGCGCCGCGCCAGCCATAGATGGCCTGTGCCGAGTCCCCCACCATGATCAGCTGAGCATGGGAGCGCTGGGCGTTGAAGATCTCTTCCAGGACCGGATTGGTGTCCTGGGCCTCGTCCAGGGGCAGGTAGTCGCCGGGGATCGTGGGCCGGGTCAGCGCCCAGATCTTCATATAGTGGTCGGGCTCGAAGCGCACCAGGCCGCGCTCAGGGTTCTGCAGGTCCTCCCAGGCCCGCCGCGCGTACGGCAGTACGAGGCGCGCCAGCTCGGACCGGAACTCGTCCGGCAGACCCCGCAGGCGCGGGACGTGGTGGGGCAGGATCTCGGTATCGGCGGAGTGGCGGAATCCCTTGACGGTCTGCAGGACGCTGTAGGAGAGGGTCTTGTGGGTGATGAGCCGGTCTCCGAAACGCACCTGCATCCTGGTGCTGATTCCCAGGCGCTCGCCGATCTTCCAGCCGGGCTCGCGCGGGGAGTTCAGACGTGCGCTGTAGCGGCGCCCCACCGTGCGCATGGCCAGGCTGTGGCCGGTCATGCAGGGCAAGGGCACATGGGACGGGAATTTGAGGGCTGCGTCATCGACAACCGGACGGTTGTAGGCCAGGTACATGGCGCGGCGCAGGTCGGAGTACGCGAGCAGGATCAGCGTGGTGGTCTTTCCGGTGCCAGCACCGGCCTGGAGGGCAAGGTGGTCGCCGGACCGCTTGACCTCGACTACCCGGTCCTGCTCGCCTGTGGTCTTCAACCCGCCAACCCCCGGCACCGCGCGCCGCTTGGGCGGCTGCGGGCTCCGGCGCGCCACAGGGGCAGATCGCGTCGGCTGCGGACTGGACGCGGGCGAAGGTGGTGCGGGCTTCGGCTGACCCAGCCACTCCAGCCACTCACGGGCAAGACCCACCGCCTGATCCACGACTTCTGAGGGTGCGCCGACACGGCTCTGCACCCCCAGTTTCCGGTTCAGCCGCGCGTTGACCTCCGCCCACCCCAGCCCCGAGCGGACCTTGATCATGCTCATCAGCTGCCGCAGTTCACGGTCTGGCGAAGGCGCGGGAAGGGGCGCCGGGGTGCGGGGCGCGGCGGGCGCGAACAGGGCCATCTGGTCGTCCGGCGACCGCGGTCCACGCTGCCAGCGTGAAGGGGACTTGGCCATTGCACTCTCGTGATCTCACAACCAGCATCGACACATAGAGTAGCGGATGGTTACTCTATGCTCTCACCTGGAGAGGAACACAGGCGCTTGCCCGTGCGTCGGCGGCCTTCCGTCGTCCGCACACAATTCGAGCACACCCACCCTCCGGAACGGGCGCCTCGCCACCGTTGTGACAATCCTTGGCCACACACTCGGTACGCTGCAGCCCCTGGGCCAGCCGTACGAACCTCACGGCACCGACCTTGAGCGGCTCCGCACTCCCCTCTCCGGCATATCCGGATCAGCCCACAGTGCCATTAGACGCAGAAACCACCTGCAACAAAACCCGGCGCTCTCAACGAACCTGCCACACCCGCACGCCAGGACCCCTAACACCCCGCCCCAACACACCACAGACCGTTCTCACTCGACCTGCAACACCCCAGCACACGCCTACCCCCACACCTCAACCCACACCCCACCAGCGTTACCAGCGACCTGCCCGCCGCGCTCCAGGCGGCGGGCCGGAGCCTGGCGGCGGCCGCGCGGACGAAGGAGGCCGACCCGGGCTTCGACGCCGAGGCCGACGCATAGCAGACCAGTTCCGCACTCCCGCCTGCCGGCAGATGATGGCGCGTCGCCGACGCCGCCGTCTCCGGCCCACAGTCCGAGGCCCTCGCGGATGGGTGGGTGGATCGGTCATCCGATCGGGAGGCAGACGCTGTGCACGGTGATCTGAGTGGGGTCGGTGCCTCCGGTGCCGTAGGCGTAGACGACCCAGGCGCCGAGGTCGTCGCTTGGGAGGCTGTCGACCACCCGGACGCCTGAGCCGCCGGTCAATTCGTAGCCTCCGCCGATGATTTTGGTGCCGGCGGGGCATGGGGGACTGACGTAGTACTTGCCGGAGTCGAGGGTGATGTCCGCGTCCTGCGGGGGGCTTGCGAGATACTGGGGCGCTCGGACGGGTCCAGCGGGACCGGTTGCCCCATCCGTTCCCTTGAGCCCGGCAGGTCCGGCAGGTCCGGTGGCGCCCTTGTCACCGGCAGGACCAGCAGGACCAGCAGGACCGGCAGGACCGGCAGGACCGGCAGGACCGGCAGGACCGGCAGGACCGGCAGGACCGGCGGGACCGGCAGGGCCCTTGTCCCCCTTGTCCCCCTTGGCTCCTGCGGGACCCGCAGGACCGGCAGCGCCGTCCATGCCCTTGGGTCCAGCGGGGCCTTGGAGCCCTTGAGGCCCTTGGAGCCCTTGAGGCCCGGCCGGGCCATGGGGGCCGACCGGGCCTTGGGGGCCCTGGCAGATCATCTGCTGGTCTTGGCGTTCGCAGTCGTCTCCTCCGCCCGCAGCCTGGGCTGCGGCATGTGGTGCGGCGAGGGAGAGGATGCCCAGTGCGAGGGCACACGACAGCGTGAGACGGTGACGCGTACGGAGTGAAGTGGTTCGCACGTGCTGTTCCTTCTCAAGCGGGGGACACTGCCGGACCTGTGCACGAGGCCAGGCCGTGGGACACGGCGTGGGTAAGACGGCACACCGTCGGTGGTGCTCAGCGTCGTGCACCCAACTCTGTGCATGCATGCGTGTGCCCGGCCACTTGACGGCCGGCCAGGCCGTTTCGGCATTGGCCCGAACGGCCGACACCGCCTGGCGTCTCGATGCCAAGTGGCGGGCCGCCTGTACCCGTCCGGGTGGTCACACACCCGAACGGGGCCCTCCCCCTTGATCGTGCCGGTTGTCACCGGCTGGTCGCGCCTGCGGGTCTCGCAGGATTTCCGTGGCGAGGTGACAGACCGTCATGGATGAAGTGGTGCGGCCGCGCCCGGACTGGGGACCGACTCGCGCCGAGTGCACAGCCGCTACCAGCGGCGACTGGCGGATGCGACGGTCGGTGGCCGACCGGTGGTAGTCGAGCTGAGCGTGCGGCGGCTGTTCTGCGATGCCGCGCACTGTCCACGTCGTACGTTCGCCTAGCAGGTCGAAGGGCTGACCGTTCGGTACGGCCGCTACACGCCGTTGCCGCTGGAGATGCCGCTCACGGTGCGTCGGCGCGTGTGAGCCATCCAGCGGGGACGGGCGCAGGTTCACCCCGACCGTGGCTCTGCGGCCCGGGGAGCAGGTCCAGATCGACACCACCCGCCTGGACGTCCTCGCACTGTTCGACGACGGGAGTGTGGGACGCCCCGAACTCACCATCGCTGTCGACGTCGCCACCCGGGCGATCCTGGCGGCGGTGCTGTGCCCGGCCGGGACCCAGGCCGTGGATGCTGCCTTGCTGCTGGCGGAGATGGCGGTGCCGCACCCAGCACGGCCGGCCTGGCCCGACATCCTGCGCTTCGCGCAAGTGCGGTTCTGCCCGGGGAGCGGCTTCTGTCGCTGGACGAACGCCTCGAAGGCGCGGCCGCCCGGCCGGTGGTGGTACCCGAGACGGTCGTGGTGGACCGCGGGAAGGTGTACCTGTCGAAGGCGTTCACCGGCGCCTGCGAAGCACTCGGCACCAGCGTGCAGGCCGCCCCACCGTACGCGCCGACGGCCAAAGGCATCGTCGAGCGGACCTTCGGATCGATCAACACCTTCTCACCGGCGGGAACAGCGGTGACTACGCCTGGCACAGTCGTCCATCCAGGCCGCGTACGTGCCTGCGACCGAGGTGACTATCGCAGGGTCAACGGGCCTACGGACAGGGGTGGTTCCGCTGAGCGGTCCGGCCACGGAAGGGAGACGCGCTGCCGTTCAATCGGCCAGGCCGGACGGAGGTCGGGGAGGGGAACTGTGACGAAAGCGAGAAGATGAAACAGAACGGTAACAGCGGGACAACTGTCCGGGTGGGTCGCGGGTCTGGACCGGCATGAGAATTCCCTTCACGGTCTTCGCCGCAGCCGCAGTGCTCACCCTGAGCGCGGTGGGCCCGGCGCACGCGGCCGACCAACCCACAGAGGTACGTCTGGACTTCGGGTGGAGCGATCTGCCGAAGAACAGTGCGCGCAATGTCGTCCAGCACGGTCGTTTCACCCTCGTCAACGAGGGCCAGAACGCGGTCGACGGAGTCATCCTGCAGTTCCGCACCACTCGCGGGATGGAGTTGACGCAACGATTCTCCAACTGTGAGTACAGCACCACCCCGGAGGACATCGTCAAGGTTCAGGCCTACCACAGCAAGGTGCTCTGTTTCGTCCCGGGTACGTACGAGCCTGGGGCGGCTTACGACGTGGTGCCCAAGGTGGACCTCGTGGGCCGGGACATCGCCTACAAGGACTGGCTCCGCACCGACGCCTACGTCGATACCCCGGCCAATCGGGCGAAGTTGCGCGGTGAGACCTCCGCGGTCAACGGCACGGGGCCCGAGCTGAAGCTGGAGAAGTTGCCCCAGGGACAGCCCGCGCCGAAGCTGGACTCGGACGACGAGTTCCGCTTCCCCAACACGGCGGATCTGTCCGTCAAGGGCGCGCGGGTCGAGGGCGCCGCCGGGGCGAGCGTGCAGGCGACGGTGGAGTTCCGCAACCTCGGGCCCGCGTGGGTGAGTGAGCTGTGGAGGTACTCCCACGTCGCCTATGTCGACATCGACTTCCCCGAAGGCGTCAAGGTCCTCAAGGCGCCGAAGGGTTGTTTCGTGGCCGACCCGAACACGACTGCCCTGGACGCCCCGAAGCTGGAGCCCGGGGTCGACTACCGGTGCCCCACCGGCAGCTTCGTCATGGAGAACGAGAAGACCACCTACCCCTTCGAGCTGAAGCTCGGCTCGCGCGTGGGAACGGCCAAGGGGGCCGTCTACGTGGGCAGTCGGTACATGTCGTACGACACCAACCAGCAGAACAACAGGGCGGACATCGTCGTGAAGACGACCGGCCAGGGTTCGACCACGGGCGGCAGCGGCGGGACGACGACCGGGACGGGTACCTCGGGTTCCTCGGGCACGTCCGGATCCTCCGGAACCACGGGGACCTCTGGCACCTCCGGTTCCTCGGGGTCGTCGGTAGGGACAGCTGCGACGGGCGGATCCACCACGACCGGTGGCACGGTCACGGGCGGCGACAGTACGACCTCTGGCTCGGCTCAGGGCGGGATCCTGGCCTCGACCGGCTCGTCGGCCGCGCTGGCCGGGACCGGCGCACTGGCTCTGCTGGCCGCGGGCGCGGGAGTACGGCTGGCCGTACGTCGGCGGTAGCGCGCCGACGTACGGCCTGACCTGCTGAAAGCACAGCAACCGCGTGCCCGTACCACCAGTGGTGCGGGCATGCGGGGAAGGCGTCGACATGCTCGCCAACGGCTGGCCTTCGCAGTTCACTACACCCCCTCACCCGTCCGCAGTCGTCACGGGCGGATCAGGGTCAGGGCCAGGCGACTTCACGCTGTCTGCGCCTGGTTGTCCGCAAGGGCCCGTGCGCCCGGGGCGCAGGATGCTTGTAGCGCGGCGAGTTCTGTCGCGGGCAGCCGTCGGGCGGCGCCTCGTCGGCCGCCGTCCAGGCGCGCGACGCCTGTGTCGAGCCATTGCGGGAGTGGTTCGACGCCGATGAAGTCGGCCAGACGGGTCAGTTCCTTGCGGGGCTCGTCGAGCAGGTCCTCATAGGCGAGGGTGGTCCGCTGCGGTGCGGGCACTTCGCGGAGATCAGCCACACCCTGGACGACGAGTTGTGACCACAGTGCTGCGAAACCGGCCGACGGCAGCTCGCGGTCCAGTACCAGGGCGGAATCGAAGCGTTCCGTCAACAGCGGTGCCAGGTCGGGCGGCAGAGCGCGGACCTGGTCTTCGGTCAGGTCCTCGATACACTCGGCACCGGTCCGGGCGAGGATGTCCCGCAGCAGGAAGATCAGCCGGTAGCCCGTGTGCCGGCTCATGGACAGCGCGCAGTCGGGTCCGTCCCTGAACAGGTGCACGAAGCGTGCATGCGGGAAGATCTCGCGGAGCAACGGCACCCGCTGCAGTGAATAGCCCGACCGCTCGACCACGGCTGTGCGCCCGAATCGCCCGCACAACAGGCTGAACAGGGCTGTGTAGTGGTCTGCGGCGGTCCGGTTCGGCCAGCCGCGTACCTGTCGTTCCAACTCGTCGAACAAGCCGTCCGGCTCGTCCGTCAGGTGCGGAAGCACCATCAGGGACAGCGCGGGGATGCCCGTGGTATCGGTCGCGAAGCGTCCGGGACGGCGTGTGTAGAGGAACTCCGGCATCGGCACCCCGTTGCGGATCATCCGCTCGAACTGCGGATTGGGGTCGGCCAGCAGCCGCCAGAACTCCGCACCATCCAAGTGGCCTTCCGGGAAGCCCCGGCTCTGCACCGACGACAGGAGCTCGTTGAGGCTGAGCACATCCGGATGTGCATGGACGATGCCCGACAGTGCGGTCGACCCACTGCGGCCCGTACCGACAACGAAGGTCAAAGTGCGCACGTCAGCTATCTCCTTCGACGACGACCGTAGCGATCGCGAGCAGACTTCCCCAAGAAGCTGCGCCGTACCCCTTGATGGGTGTCACGCCGGTGCGGCGAGTCGTCAGCCGTCTGCGCGCTGGGCCCGGTGGGCGGCGACGCGCACGCGGGTGGCGCAACGGGGGGTGCAGAAGCGTTGCGGGGTGCGGCGGCCGGCGTCGATGAAGAAGTGGTCGCAGCCGGGGGCAGAGCATTGGCCCCATGCGCAGGAGCCGCGTTCGCTGAGCCACAGGGCGAGAGCGAGTGCGGAGGTGGAGAGGAGCCAGTGGGTGAGGTCGGCGTCGGGGGGTGCCTGGGTGTGCAGTGACCACGGGCGGCCGGGGAGGCGGACGAGGCGGGGTCGTGCCGGGTAGCGGTCGAGCAGGGCGTTGATCGCCTCAGCTGCCGTGTCCTCGTCGCGAATGGCGAGGACGCGGATCAGGTGGGAGGTGGCCTGGTGGAGTTCCCGGGCGTCGACATCGGTGAGACGGAAGGGCGGGCCGCCGTGGCGCTCCAGGAGGGCCTGTAGGTCGGCGGCGCTCGCCTGGGGATCGTCCCGGACGATGTTCGCCAGTTCGGTGATGAAGTGCAGGCCTCGGGGGTTGCCGCTGCTGAGGTCGTCGGTCATGGGTTCGTCCTAATGATCGTTTGCCGGACGCTCCCATGGTAACGTCGAAATCAATAGTTAGGCGTTACTAGTGGGAGGCGATATGCGATTCCCGGCCACGACGTCCGTGCTGGTCGTAGGAGGAGGTCCGATCGGCCTTACGCTGTCGCTCCTGCTGTCCGAGTACGGTGTGCGGCACCTGCTCGTCGAGGCACACGAGGGTACTTCGCTGCATCCCAAGGCGCGTGGTGTGTCGGCGCGTTCGATGGAGATCTTCCGTCGGCTCGGCCTGGAGGCGGACATCCGGCAGGCCGGACTCCCGGCCTCGCACGTCTTCTTCTACCGTGGCCGAGACCTCATCGACCCGGACTTCGCGCGTACCGGGTTGTCGGGTGGAGCGGAGGAGGGCATCCAGCGCACCCCGTCACCGGGGCTGATCTGCTCTCAGGACGCCCTGGAGACCGTGCTGCTGCGGCGTGGGCGTGAACTCGCGCCGGACGGTATCCGGTTCGCCACCCGACTGGTGTCCTTCACCGAGGACGGCGAGGATGGTGAGGACGGCGAAGGTGTGCGGGCGGTGCTGGAGGACCGGGCCACCGGCGGGCGGCACACCGTGCGCGCCGACTGGCTGGTCGGCTGCGACGGCGCGGCGAGCACCGTACGCACCGGCGCCGGGATCGCGATGGAGGGACCGACGGGCCTGGGCCACTTCCTCAGCATCCGCTTCGAGGCCCCACTCGGCGAGGTCGTGGCCGACCGCAGGAGCGCGTCGTACTTCCTCACCGCCCCCGGTCGCGGCGGCTTCCTGGCCGTGGACAACGACCGGCACTGGATCTACCAGCATCCTTACGACTCCCAGAACGGCGACACCCCACAACTCCTGAACGATCACCGGCGGTTGGCGCGCCTGGTCCGGGAGGCCGCCGGTGTGCCCGGCCTCGACGTCGCCGTCCGCGACACCATGACCTGGCGGATGGACGCCCAACTCGCCGAGTCCTACCGCAGGTCGCGGGTGCTGATCGCGGGCGACGCGGCCCACGTGGTACCGCCGACCGGCGGGCACGGTATGAACACCGGGATCGGCGACGCCGACAACCTGGCCTGGAAGCTCGCCGCCGTCACCCAAGGCCCGGCCGGCGAAGAACTCATGGACACCTATCAAGCCGAACGCCGCCCGGTCGCCCGGCAGGTCATCGACCTGTCCCTGGCCAACTCCCGCGCCCGAACCGGCTACCGGATCGACGACGAGCTACTGCTCACCGCGGTCTATCGCTCCACCGCTGTCATCGCCGACGGCGATACCCCTGACCGCCCGCCGCTGGACCCGGCACGCGAACACTGGGGAGGTGAGCCTGGAGGCCGTGTTCCCCACCTGCCACTGGCCGCAGTTCCCGGGGTCTCGTCCACGCTGGATCTCGTCGGCCGCGGTTTCACCCTGCTCACGCACGTCGGCGACGCCACCTGGCAACGGCAGGCGGACACCGCCGGGGCCGCGGGCCTGCCTGTCGTCCTGCGTCCGCTCGCCGCCGGAGCGCGGAATGCGACGGACAGTGGGGACGGGGCCGCGCTGCTCGGTGTGCCGTCGGCCGGAGCGGTCCTCGTGCGTCCTGACGGCCACATCGCCTGGCGGGCGCCGCGGCCGCCCGTGGACGATGCCGAACTGCTCGGCGTCCTACGGCAGATCCTCTCGGCGCAGCCGGCCCGGGAGTGACGTAGCGAGACCTCGGTGCGAGACCTCGGTGGGGTGGCCGACCCTTTCCCGATGCCCGCGTACGGCGAAAACGTGTGATGGCCCGGACGATGGCGTCTCACCGGGCACTCTCAGCTGATGCCCCGCCCCCGCAGCGCCTTCGCGAACGCGTCCGCGTCGTAGAGGCTGTCGTCCGGGCCGAGCGGTTTGCCGTCGAGCAGGACGGTGGGCGTGCCCTGGGCCCCCGACTTCTCGAACGCACAAGAGGGGGGAGGGCTTGTTCTGATGATGTTGTGATGGTGCGTCAGAGTACGCTTCCCCAGCCGAACGTGACCAGGTAGGCCCGGCGTACCGACTCCCATTCGAGGCCCGCCAGGCACTGGACGCCCAGGGCGAGAAGGAAGATCACCGCGAACGCGCCCGCCACGAGCGGCCCTTACAGCGGTGCGACGGCCACCCCTGTGGGTGCTGACAATCCTGTCACCTGCGCTGAGCTCCGGCTTCAGGATCACGATGTGATCACACCGAATGTGTTCACGAGCCCGGCGGCGCACGCTTGAGGATCGTGACGATTCGTCTGGTCTACCGATTCGGCTGTCTCCTGCTCGGCTGGCTGCGTCTACTGGCGCGGTCCTCCGCGGCCAGGGATGTCGAGATCCTGGTGCTGCGCCATCAGCTGAGCGTCCTCGAACGCGGCAGGCCGAAGCTGGCCTTCGCCTTCGGCGACCGGGCGGTGATCGCCGCCCTCGTTCGACTGCTGAGCAAGCGTCAGCGCCTCAACCTGAAACTCCTGGTCACCCCGCGTACCGTGTTGCGCTGGCACGCGAGGCTGGCCGCGAGGAAGTGGACCTGTCCGCACCGCAGTCCGGGCCGCCCGGCCAAGCCCGCCTCACTGCGCGCCCTGGTGCTGCGTCTGGCTCGCGAGAACGACGGATGGGGTATCGCCGAATCCACGGCGAACTGCTCAGCCTGGGCTGGAAGGTCGCCGCCTCCACCGTCTGGGAGATCCTGCGACCGGCCAGGGTCGACCCGGCGCCCCAGCGCGCCGACCGCTCCTGGACGAGGTTCCTCACCGCCCAGGCCCAGGGGATCCTCGCCGTCGACGTCCTCCACGTGGACACCGTGTTCCTGCGGCGCCTGTTCGTCCTGTTCTTCATCAAGCACGACACTCGGCGGGTGCACATCGCCGGCGTCACCCGCAACGTCACCGCCGAATGGGCAGTCCAGCAGGCCCGCAACCTCCTGATGAGCATGGATGAGACACGCACCGCCGGCATCCGGTACCTGATCCGCGACAACGCCGGCTACTCCACCGACGCCTTCGACGCGGTCTTCACCGCTGTCGGCACCCGCGTGGTGCCCATCCTGCCGGGCGTGCCCCGGATGAACGCCATCGCCGAGCGCTGGGTCGGATCCTGCCGACGCGAGGCCACCGACCGCGTCCTGATCACCGGAGAGCGGCACCTGCGCCTCGTCGTCGACGAGTACGCGGCCCACCACAACGAACACCGGCCGCACCGATCACTCGGACAACACTGCCCCGATGATGCCGGCGTGCCCGAGCGGCCCGCCCCCGATGACCCATCGCGTGTCATTCGGCGCGACCGCCTCCGCGGCCTCATCCACGAATACGCCCAGGTCACATAAGGCGACAGGGTTTTCAGCACGCACAGGCGCATCGACGTGCACGTGGTGTGCGGGGGCGGCCGCCACCGGTCCGTCGCCGTCGCTGAGGAGGTGGCGAAGCGTCTGCGCGCCGCCGGCATCGGCGTCGAGACCGAACACCGCCACATCGACCGGCCGATCCTGCCATGAGATGGCAACCCCAGCTCACCGAACACGAAACGATCGCACTCCGGCTGCTCGCACGGGGCCTGCACCACACGGAGATCGCTATGGCGCTCGGGGTACGCCCCGAGACCGCAGGCCGGCTGCTGCACCGCGCACAAGGCGGACTACGCGCCCGTACCCTCCCCCACACCGTGGCGCGCGGCTACGAGACCGGCCTCATCCAACCCGCGCCCCTGGACCGCGCACCGCCCCTCCTCGGGCCGTAGCCCCCGGTCGTGGGGGCGGTCGATAGAGTGACAGGACTCGGGGCGGGTGGCCGGTATGGCCGGCAACGGAACGCCCGCCCCGGGTCGTTGGCGCTTACATGAGGCGGGTCAGCTCGTGGTTGCCAGGAGTACAGACGGCCCGCACCGGCTCACACAGGTGCCAGGCCCGATGCAGCGCCTCGGCCTCGTCCATCGGGCCAATGACGTGATCCCCGCGCCACACCTCACACACGTCACAGCCCGGCTGCCGCTCGGGCAGCCACGCAGCGTGCACGGTGATCAAGTGGTGGTCCAGTTCGATCCGGGCTGTCGTGAGGGGCAGCTCCCAGTCACGCGGATTCGCACCGTGGCGTCGGGAGTTGATCAGGTTTAGCCCGTAGTCGACGGCGAGCGTCCGACAGGCGCCGCACGCCGCCATGCGCTCGACAATTTCGCAGGACACGGGTGCCTCCTCGTTGGAATCGAAGGATCTAGCACAGGCACTCACCGGGGCGCACAGCAGCAAACGCCCTTGCCTCCGGGGGGGGGTAGGGCTCGGCGCTCTCCAGTTATCGGCTGCCGAGGCGGCCGACCTGCCAGTGCCCCCGGCCCGTGACGTCCACGAACATCGCGTGGGCGGTCAGCACGTCCAGGACGGCCGCCATCCGCCCCGTGTGCCCGGTACCGGGGACGGCCTCGCCCAGGCGCTCCACGATCGCCGTGCGGGTCAGGGGCTCCCGGGACCCGACCAGAGTCCGGGCGACCCGGTGCAGCAGCGTGCCGCCGGGTGTCCCCAGCTCCGCCTGCCGCCACCGGTCCTCACCCCGCGTGTGCCGCGCGGTGCGCGCGGCCATCTGCTTCGAGGCGTGTTCCAGCATCACGGGCAGCACCGGCTGCCGCTGCGAGGGGATGCGCGGGTGCTTCCGGCGCCGCCAGTACAGGGCTCCGGCCGCCACCGCGGCCGCCACTGTCGCGGCCGCCAGCCGCTTCGGATTGCTGAACCGCACCGCCGCTTCGACCAGGTTGGCGGTCAGGTTCGCCAGGACACTGGCCTCGTTCTCCAGGTCGGCCATCTGGCCTTCCGTCACCCCCACGTCTCCCAGGGCCGCGCGCAGGGCGACCCAGTTATCGACCGCGAGTCCGCTGTCGACCAGGTCCGGGTCGGTCCCGATGATGACCACCGGGGCGATCACGGCGGCCAGCAGCAGCATCGGCACATTGGAGGCGTCCCGCCCTGCGAGGACGTCTGCCTCGGGGGTCATCGGCAGGCCGGAGGCGTCCACGACGTACAGGACGGGCGCGTACCGGTACTGCCACAGCTCCAGTGCCCGCCCCAGGTCGAACCGGCCGCCCTCGCGGTGCCGGTCGGCCAGCACGCGCGGCACCTCCTGCCAGACGTGAACCGGGATCAGGCACCGCACCGTCCCGGCCCGCGCCCCGGCGACAAACGACGACGGTTCCGTCCGCCGGGTGGCCGCGATGATGTCCGTGGTCAGTACGGAGGTGTCCAGCAGCGCGCGACGCAGCGGTCCGCGCTGGTACAGGGTGCGCCGCCGTCCGGCCGGCGCCAGATCGTTCATCCGCGCATCGTAGTACGGGGGTTGACCGGCCGGTGCGGGATTCCGGCGCCGTGCGCGGGCTGCACCAACCGCGCCGGAGAGCGCTGAGCCCTACCGCCAAGACCGGTTGGCACGCGCTCGCCTTCGGCGAGGACACTCGTCCCTCGCTGCGGGGGACATGGGTGCGCCGGCCCCCGCCTCCCAGGCTCCCAGCTCACCTCCCAGCCGCGAGCGTGGAGGAACGAGATGGCCGGGACACGACGGGGCTTTCCCCTCGGCGTGCGTCGCGTGCCGCCGGGACCCAGCTGCGCGCGGCGCACGGGATCCCGATTCGTGGGGGTGGCCTGCCGCAACGCCTCGGGCGGGAGTGTTGCTTTAGGTGGGGGCGACGCCTTCGTTGCCCTGCTCGACGGCAGCCAGAACGCGGTCGTGGTTGTCCTCCAGGCCACCCTCGGCAACGGCCACCGGGCTGCCGGTCAGGACGTACCACTCCTCGGCGCCGGCGTACTGGACGGTGATGGCGACCTGGCTGCCGTCGAGGCGGGTGGTGCGGACGATGAGGTCGCCGGTGATGACGCCGACCTCATCGGTCATCGCTCCACCGGGAAGCGTCTCACCACCGTCAGTGGTCGCGACGCGGATAGAACGAAACAGCAAGCAGGGTGATGCTGATGACCATCAGCATCACCGCCAAGGCCGCACTGCGGTGAAAGACGTCCGCCCATGCCGCACTGGAGTCGGCCGGGCCGTCTGCGCGCAAGGCAGTCCACGCAAACGGTAGAGCAAGCCATGCCGTCATCGCCGAACCGTAGCGGGCTGCGGACGGAGTACCAAGTCCGCTGCGGGTATGCCAGAACATCAGAGCGGCGAGTACCCCGTGGACGGCGAAGTAGAACTCGAGCAGGGGGAACCCGGCCCAGCCGAAGCCGGCGAGCCACCACGTGAGAGGGACGCCGACCAGCATGGCGATCAGCGCGAGAGTGCCCCAGCAGGCCGCTGCGATACTCAGCATGGTCCGCAACGGGCCGACGGGCATGTGTGACTCCTTAAGACGTTGGCCGGCCCTCCGGTGCCGACGCCTGCGCTGCGATGTCGGCACCGGAGGGCGAGGTTCAGTCGCCGTCGGGATGAGTAGTCATGTGCGTGGTCTTGTCATCACAATAGATGACCCGCGTGGGGGTCTCGTTTGTGGACGACAGGGGCGGCACGGAGATGTTCCAAGGGTTTCCTCCATTGCCGCGGACGGCGATGTCACACTTGCCGTAGGGGTTGCCCGCGTCGGATGTGACGCCTGGGATGTTGGTGAAGTTGGAGAAGCTTCCGCGCTGTACCTGGCCGGTCTGATCGATCATCGTTTCGTTGTGATACAGGTACAAGTCGGGCATGTATCCCTGGTAGACGAGGCCGTACGAAGGGGTGTTGTCGCCGTTGGGCACCGCCTGGGTGGACTTCACGGAACCGTCGGCGCAGAAGGCGACAGAGGCGTTCTGCCAGATCGGCGGAGCCGCGTAGAGCAGGGATCCGGAGGCGCTGGTGGTGTCGAACTTCCGGAAGAACATGTTGTAGAAGTCCCCTGCGGTGTCCGCGACTTCCTGCGGGGCCTTGCCCGCGTCCACAACCCGCTGCAGCTGGTCGACCCAGGCTTTGACGTTCTTGTCCGTGGTCGGGGCGCCGCCGAGCGGTCGGTATCCGTCAACGCCGCCGCCGATGGACTTGGTGTTCAGGCATTTCCCCGAGCCGTCGATGGTCGGTGTGCTGTAGTGCGGCAGGTAGGCACGGGCACGGGTGAAGCCAGTCTCGAGCGGGTTGTCGACGTGGGTGGTTCCTCCCGTGACGGTGTTGGCGTCGAGTTCATCGAACGACAGGTCGGGCATGGTTACGCCGGCGCTGCCGTAATCGGCCACCGTTCCCTTGACGAAGGAAACGACGAACGGGGCGATACGGGTGTTTCCGACACGCCAGCTGACCTGGTAGTCCTGCGTTCCGGGCACGATCTTGCTGTCGTCGCCGACGATGAAATCAGCCTCGATGTGCGTCTTGTTCTTGTAGTCGAAGTCGGACGCGAAGGCCGCGTCCGGCGATGCGGAGTTCGGTATGGGGTTATCGAAGCCCATCCAGCGCGTGATCGTGTTCATTCCGCTGGTCGCCGTGCCTGCCTCAGCGACCTGCTGCGACCAGGTCTGCATCGCGGCCTCGGTCTGGGACCCCACGCAACCTGTGTCAACCGCGCCACTGCACGCCGGGTACTCGGCGAGGCCCTTCACCCGGGGCTTGCTGGCGTCGTACCATGGCGCTCCGCCGACGGTCTTGTTGCGGGCCCAGTCGTACAGCGTCTGGCGCGTGCGGATGGGTGTGTTGAACACACTGGGGGTGTTGGTGTCGAGATTCTGGGTGGGGTCGATGGTCGAGACGGCATCGAAGGTGTGGTGGACCGCGCGTCCCGCGAACGGTACGAAGGCGAGCGCGTCGTAGGCCACCGTGCTGTCCCCGGAGGTGCTGTCGTCGGTGACGTTGCTGAGGGTCACCTTGGCGTTCGAACCAAGTGGGAAGTAGCCGACGGTGACCCAGTCGTTGCTTGCTTTGCTCTGGTCGACGACGCGTTCGACGACCTTGCCGCTCTTGGTCGTGACCTCGTAGTGGGCGGACTTGGTGGTCTTGCCCAGGTAGGGGATGAAGGCCTGGACCTTGTAGACGTGGTCGCTCAGGTTCGACGTCCAGGAGCCGGTCGTGGTGAGCAGGTTGTCCCAGTTGTTGGGCTGGCGGCCGTGGGAGAAGTAGTAGTGGCCGCCGAATCCGCCGCCGATCTGGTGCAGGTCTTCCTTGGCTTCGAAGTTGCCGGCCTCGTCGGGTGCGAAGGACCAGGTGAAGTTTCCGCTTCCGCCGTTGCTCCATCCCCGGCTGGTGCAGCGGGCGGAGGGCGCCGAGTCGGGCAGGTCGTCGACGAGGGCGGTTCCGCTGGGCAGGCTGGAGGTGTCGCAGGGGCCCGGGTGCGGGTTGGCGCTGCCGGGCTCGGTGCGGATGGTCTTGTATGTCATGTACTCGTTGCCGCACTGCTTGGCCGTGCAGTCCTTCCACTTGGTGTCGTGGTTGAACCAGTGCGGGGTGTAGCAGGCAACGTCGTGGCAGACCGGAGGGGCCAGCGGGTCGCAGGAGTTGGTGGAGTCGCAGAAGGCGCTGTACGGCGGTTTGACGGAGGTGCTGCGGTCCATGGTGGTGTTCCACCAGGCGGCGGAGTAGCCGTGGGTGTTTCCCTTGTTCTGGACGCCGTTGTCGTCGTAGGAGCGGCCGGTGTCGATGGGGAAGGCCGCCCAGCCCATGACCTTCTCCTCGTAGGGCCACTTCTGCGGCTGGGCGGCGTCCGCGTAGTGGCTGTTGTCGAGGAAGGGGAGCCGGTCGGAGGGGTATTTGGGGTTGGCGGGGTTGTTGCCCCAGCCCAGGCCCCAGCGCCCGGAGGGGTCGCTGCCGGGCGGGTTGAAGCCGGCGTTGTAGTTCCACACGGCCGCGAACCAGTTCTCGGGCCGGGAGGTGTCGTCGTTGTTCAGCTTGATGGTGGAACCCGCAGCGTGCAGTTCGTTCCACTTGATGGCGAGGATCTTGGCGGAGTAGGCGATGCCGGTGGCGTAGTCCAGCGCCACGGCGCGCTGCTGGTCCGGCGGGAGGGGGGTCTCGCCCGTCTTGGCGTGGCCGGCCTTGCGCATGCCGTCGGTGGCCTGGCCGATGCCGTAGCCGCAGTCGGCCTTGTCCCAGTCGATCTTCCAGATGCGGTTGGGGTCGTATCCGGGGGTGCCCGGGTAGATGTTGGTGCCGTAGAAGTTGCCGACGAGCGGGTTGCCGTATTCGCCCGGCTCGGCGTGGGAGGATGCCTGCCACAGGTTGGACTCCTGGGCGAGGATGCCCAGCATCACCTGGGCAGGGATCTGCCCGCCGGTGGTCAGCCGGGCCGGCGGGAACATGCCCTGGGGTGACCAGGCGGGCAGCCCGGAGTGGTGCCAGTCGACCGGCCGGGAAATGTTGCCGGAGGTCAGCAGTCCGCGCACCGCCATGTCGGCGGCCCATTCCACCTGGTTAGGGGTCGGCTGGTACACCTGCGAGTTGGGGTCGTTGCGCGGCACCGCGCAGTAGCCGTCCTGGTCGACCGGGTCGGACGACGCATCGACTGCGGCACTCTTGGCCTTGACGGAGGACTTGGCTGCCTTGCTGCCCATCCCGTTCTTGCCGCCGACGACGTAGGGGAGGATCGGGGAGGGCTTGCCGCCGTCCGCTTCGTGCGCCGAGACGGCATTCGGCGGGACGGAGAACGACAGGCTCTTGCCGGTGGCGGTGGCGGTGGCCTGGATGTCGACCGTCTCCGCGCCCGCGCCGTGGGCCCGTTCCAAGGGGTGGGCGACCTGGTCGGCCAGATGGTGTGGGGTGGAGCGGGTGATGGCCAGCTGCCCCTGGGTGGACAGGTCGGCCCGGGCGGGGGCGTTCAGACGCCGGACGGCCGCCGGCAGCCTTCCGGTCATGGTGGGCTTGCCGGTGAGCAGGACCTGACCCCCTGCGCCCTGGGCGAGGTTGATGTCGCCGAGCGCGCCGCTGCCCAGGGTGGAGACCTTGCCGTCATGCAGGTGCTTGATGGCTGCGGTGGTGGTGGTCGTCGGGTCGAGGAAGGTGACGTTGCCGGCGTTGTCGGGCCGCAGCCGCAGGGCGTTGCCTCTCGTGACCGCTGCCATGCTGGCATGGCCCTGGTGGTCCAGGCGCAGCAGGTGGTGCTCGGATGAAGCGATCACTGTGTCGTCGACCGGGACGGCTGAGGTGGCCTGCCCCGCGAGGGTGTCGGTGGCGGTGACCTTGCCGGTGGTGGCGTCGATGGTCTGCAGTTGGGTCTGCTCGCCTGTGGCGTTGCTGGCGGCCTGGGTGATGACCGCGGACTCCCCGCTGCCGCAGCCGGGGTCGAAGTAGGCCAGGCTGGCGTTGACCGGGAGTTTGGTGACAGCCCCGGTGTCCAGGTCGACGACGGCGCTGAAGGCGCCGCGGTCGAAGAGGGCGGGGTGGTTGGTGAAGGAGCGGGGTGCGTAGACGACGACGGCGCGTTTGCCGGAGCCGGTGACGCAGGCGTTGCCGATCCACTGATCGGTGCTCAGCCCGGGTTCGGACAAGGTGGCGACGGTCCGCCAGCTGTAGGCGGCTTTCGCGTCGGCGACCAGGACGTGGAGGCCGGTAGCGTCACCGGCCGTGCTCCAGGCCCGGTCGCTGGACGTCGTCCAGGACGTGCCGAGCAGCGCGTTGCGCTGGGCGGCGGGGACGTCGACCGGGCTGTCCGGGCCCGGTGACGCAGCATGTGCCGGGCTCTTGGAGGAATCGGCCCAGGCCGGTAAGCCGGGCAGCAGCCCGGTGAGTAAGGCCGCCGCGGCGACCGCGGTCACCGGCGCCCATGTTCTTCTCTTGTGTGTCAACAGATCTCCTCGCGAAATTGGCCGCCCGCAGCTGCGGGCGGCTACCGGTGGCGATGGGGCGTCGGGTTGCTCCCGGCATCTCCCGGCAGTCCTGGCCCCGGTCGAAGCGACCGGGGCTGGCCGCACAGGGGTGTGTGCTCAGGCCAGTCGCGCAGCAGTCGGCGGATGCGCAGCTGCGGCACAACCGGGAGGCACCGGCATCACGGGCCGGCCCGAACTGGTCCCAAGCGGCAGGGGAATGTCCCGGACAGCCCGCGTGGTAGGTCAGCCGGCTCGGGGGGTCAGTGGTAGACGTCGATGACGACGCGGTTCGGCGCGGCCAGGGTGAAGGCCTTGTACTGGGAGTAGTCCCCAAGGGACAGGCCGAACGTGGTGTGGCCTTCGTAACTCCCTGTCATCTGGATCCCTTTGAGAGAGGGCAGGGACACGGACTGCACGGTGGGCGTGGTGTAGGCGTCAGGACCCGTGGATCGCGCATCGGCCGGACTCATGTCCAGGAGCAGATAGGACATGCCGGTGATCAGCAGCTTCCTTATTTCGCCGGTGGCGCCGGGGCTGTAGGAGCCGCCGGGAGAGACATCAGCGCGCACGGTGGGCGGCAGGCCGCCGTCGGTCAGGTCGAACACGAGGCGGTCGAAGTCCGGGTGGGCTCCGGTCCGGGCATTAAGGATGCACGCGTGTTCGCAAGTGGTGGCTGCCGTCGCCGTGGTCGCGTCGGCGGGCGCGGCCCATGCGGGTGCCGGGCCGACAGCCACCAGGCAGGCTAAGGCAGCCACCACGGGGGCAGAGCGGCGCAGGGAATTCGTTGCAGGCATGGCGCTCCTAGACGAGGAGAGGGTGTTCGCCGGGCACAAGGCAATGGCGGTTGCGGGCGTGGATGTCCGTCAGCTCGCCGCGAAGGGTCTGGAACGCGGCACGTCAGGTTCTGCTGCTGGCGGTGGTGGTGCGCGCGACTACGCGCGCGCTGTTTTCCATGCCCGGGGATGCGGGGCTGGTGAAGGTCCCGTGCGCTGTCGACGGGCAGCGGGAAGGGGGCCACGGGCAATGGCCTGGCCTCGGAGGCGGTGCGGCCGGCAGCCGAGGGGCGCCCGGGCAGAGCGCGGGCGCCCCCGTCGCGGGGTGGCTAGCGGGCGGTGGCAGCGAGGGCCTTGGCCTTGGTGACGGCCTGCTTGTTGGCGCTCTGGATCCCGGCCAGGGCCGACGCGTTCGCCTTGATGGCCTTGGTCTGCAGCGCGGACTCGGCGTCGAACCAGGTCTTCTCGACGTGGTGCTGGGTGCGGCAGGCGATGTCGGCCTTGGCGGTGGCGATCTCCACGTCCGTGACCGTGTCCGGGTCGTTGAAGCGCGGGTCGTTGTTGGCGTCCATGGGCTTGCCGTAGGAGTAGCCCTTGGCCTTCATGCACGCGGACCACTGGGCGAACACGGCCTTGACCTTGGGGTCTTCGGCCGATGCCTTGTAGGAGTCGCCCTTGATCTGCTGGACGAGGTCGGCCGGCCGGGCCGCGAGGTCACCGGCGGACTGCACGCAGCGCTTGACGACCTGCGGATCCGCACCTGACTTGTCCACCGCCCCGGCCATCATGGCTTTGTCGTACGCCTTCTGCTCCGCCGCGTCCGGGTGGTAGCCGCGCCGGGCGGCCAGCGCGGCATCGTGGATGCCGTACCGCCAGTCCGTCTCCGTCTTGCCTCCGACCCGCGGAAGATCGGGAGCGGGCGTCCACTGCGGGAACCCCGCGTCCTTCATGCAATTCGTGATCACCGCGGCCCGGCTGGCGCCGACGAGGCGGGCCTGATCCTTGGTCACCATGTAGGCCTCAACAGGCAGCTTCCACGTCGCCGGATTGCCCGGATCCCCTACCGCCGCCGGCACCGCCGCTGCCGCGGCCGGGCTCGCCGCCCCGGCGGACGATGCGCCGTCATGCGACGGCCAGTTTCCCGACAGACCGACCGCCACCGCGCCGACCGCTATCGCTGCCAGGGCAGGAACTGCCACCTTCACGGCCACCTGCTTGGAACTCATGAGAACTTCCCCTCGTGTCGCGTTTGATTCGGATCCTGGCGATGGGAATCCGTCAGGATGTCCATTGGAAGGAAGCGTTCTCGTTGTAGACGTTCCGGAACCTGTCGATATGCTGGTAAGGGCCGATCGAATCCTGATCCCCCTTGAAGCCACTGTAGAAATACACCGTGGCCGAGTAACTGGAGTGGGTGTTATTGCCCGAAGCCGCGTTGTTCTTGACGTGCTGGCCCGATCCGGGCCACGGCCTGCTGGCACCCAGCTCACAGAACGGCAGATAGTGGTAGCTCGTGTCACTGGCCTTCATGGAGTCGAAGTCATAGACCGAGTAGCCGATATTGCGGTAAGCACCCCCCTGCCCCGAGTTGAAGTAGATGTGGAACCCGAAACCGGAGGCCGACGGGTCCGCGCACGTGTCCTCGCCCCACAGGTTGTAGTCGTTCGGCCCAACATCGACAGCCTGAGCAGGACTGACCATCAACAGCGACGCGACCAACCCGACCGCCCCAGCGATCACTCTGCGCACAGCTCCCCCTTAAAAACCGGTCGGCCGGAATTAGAACAAGGGAGCGCCGACCGGCCCACTGCTCCCCCGTTCAGTGATCCCCGGCCGACAGTAGCCGCCAAATGATCACCGCAGCGCTGATTAACGTCCGCACCCGATCAATACCAGACCACATGAATCCGGCCAACTCGCCAGACAACAAAGCCCTCTGACCTGGGAAATAGCTCATCCATTCCATGCGGACAGCGCGCGAATAAGTCATTCCGTGCACCACGGCACGTCTCATTCCGCTCCCCTCCGACCCACCTCACCCCCGGCACCGGTACCCCAGCCCACCCAATGACCCACAGCAACTCACGCCAGGATGCACATCGCACTGGCCTCCGATGAGCGCCGGCCTCGATCCACTCCCGGGCGCCGGGCGGACGGCCGTACCGCTCCACGAAGGCCCGTAGCAGCAGCGCGTGCTGTTCGAAGGAGCGGCGGCGCCGCGGGCCGGTGGACGGTGTAGCAGTCTTGGGGCCGGCGGGGAGCAGGATCTGATCGGGGGTCAGGCCGAGGCGGGTGAGGAGATGACGCTGGCCGGGGTTGAGGGCGTTCCAGGTGGTGAAATGGCGGTGCAGCCACGCGCCGACTTTCACGCCGTCGAGCATCGTGTCCCGGCGCAGTGTGGTGGGGTCGTTGCCGGTTTCGATGTGGTGGCGCAGGAGGTGGTATTTGCGGTGCCAGTCGGGGCCGTATGGGAGTGTCCAGGTGGGGCCGAGGGCGGTGAGTTGGGCTTCGCGGTCGGGGTCGAGGAGTTCCTTGCGGGCGAGGCCGCGTTGGCTGACGAGGAATTGGCCGGCGGGGGCGGTGGCGGGGATGGCGAGGTGGCCGTGGATGGTGTGGAAGGCTTCGAGGGTGGCGAGGTTGGCCTGCCCAGGCGGCTTCGTTCTCGTCCCAGACCATGCCGAGGTCTTCGAGTTCGGTGATCCAGTCGGGGTCGAGGAGGCCTTGGTGGTGGGCGGTGCGCTGGCCGGTGATGAGCTGCCCGAGGCGGTGGCCGTAGGCGTCTTCGTAGTCGGTGGGCACGCGCAGGTGGCTGTGTTCCTTGTGGTAGCGGATGGCGGCGGCCAGGCCTGCGCGGCGGGGTTCGGAGAGGCCGGTGCCGGTGGCGGGCCAGGCGAGCAGGTCCATCGCGCGGGCAATGTGGTCGGCATCGAGAGTGAAGTCGAAACGGAAGCGGCGCGCGAGGAGTTGGTGGGTGTCGCGGTCCAGGCGTTGCTTGGTGTTCTTCCTGGGGGCGCGGGCGGCGATGGACTGGTCGTGGCGGCGCAGGGCTGCGGTGATGAGCCACAGGGCCTCGTAGGGGGTGCCGAGGAGGTCGGTGGGGTCGGCTGTGGGTGGGGTGTAGGCGGGGATGACCAGGCTGGCCGTTTTGGTCTCGATGGTCGGGGGTTTGCGCAGGGTGCGGCCCAGGGCCTGGGCGATGCGGCGCACGCTCGCTGTGCGGTCGGCGAAGACAATGCCGTCCACGGCCGGCAAGTCGACACCCTCGGACAGGACTTGGGCGTTGGTGATCACGGCGTGGTCGGCTTGTTCGAAGCGGGTCAGGATGCGGGTGCGCTGGTCGGGGGTGTGGCTGCCGTTGATCGACTGCACGAGAAGGGTGTCGGCCCAGGCGGGGCGCTGCTCTGGGGGGGGGGGGAGGGTGCGCAGGGTGTGGGCGAACTGGCGGGCGAAGTCCGCGGCGTCCGCGACCTGCTGGAAGTAGACGATCACATGGCGCAGGTCGTGCTCGTGCATGGCCTTGCGGAGGGCCAGGTGCAGTGCTGTGGTGCGGCGGGCGTTGGGGCCGAACGCGGTGCGCAGGTCCGGATCGGTCAGGACGGTGCGCAGGTCGGCGTCGGTGACCGTGGGGATCAGGAGCTGGTAGTCGGCCAGGACGCCGTCGTCGATCGCATCCGCGTGGGAATAGGTGTGCAGGCGTTTACCGAAGACCTTGACGTCGTCCATCGACGCGATCAGGGAGGGGGCCTCCCAGGCCGGGGCCGTGGCTGCGGTGCGCTTGGGCTGCGGGTCCTCGTCCGGGACCTCGGTCAGACGCGGCGCCTCCCACTTGTAGGGGGTGGCGGTCAGGTACAGGCGCCGGTCGGCTCGGATGCGGGCATTGTCGTGGATCATGGTCCACTGCTTGCCCCAGAACCCGGCCGTCCTGTGTGCTTCGTCGACGATCATGAGGTCGAACGTGGGTGCGGCGAAGACCGAGTGCTGTTGCTCCGTGGTCGCCCTGGCGCCCTCACCGTCACACAAAAGGCGGGGAAATCCATTGAGCAGGTTTCACCAGCATCCCGAGCGCCCACGACCGAATTCAGGAAGTGCCATCATGGTGGTTTCCGGCTGTGCCAGGTGGTAGCCGAGGGGTGTTGCGACGTGCGTGACGGCTTGTCCGCTACGCAGGGTCTGAATCAGGCCGGCACGCCGTAGCACCGCGGCGTGCCGGCTGGCTGCGGTGTTTGACACGCCAAGAAGGGTGGCCAGTTGTCGGCCGGTGACTCCTCCGCACATGACGATACTCGCGAGTGCTTCCGCTCTGCCGGTGCCGAGCAGCGATCGCAGTGCTGCCGTGTGGTCCGGTTCGGTTCGCGGGGCAGGTCCGGCGGGAATCCGGACGGTCAGGTGATCGCTGGCCGGCTCGGCCAGGGTGACCTGTTGGCTGTGGGCCACGGCTTGGATGTGAAGGGAACCTCGGCCGAGTTCAAGGTCTGCGTCGAAGGCGGTGGGTAATTCCAGGGTGCCGTGACGGAGCCGGATTCCGTGTCCGAGTTGCTGGAGCATCGCCGATGCTCCGCTGCCGACGTAGATCTGGGACAGGCCAACGGCACGGGCAGCGACCGCGGAACGGATGCGCGAGCGGTTCGGCTCGATGGCGGTGCCGCGCAGCTGGTCGATGACGCGGGTCAGAACGTCGTGGGCCCGCTCGTCGCCTTCGGCGAGGGCTTTGGTGAAGGGCGTAGGGCTGCGGCGGGCGAACAAGTGGGAGAGATACAGGCCGCTGACGCCGTCAGCGAGATCTGGAGAGGTGCTGCGCGAATAGAGCTGCACCAGGGGGCCCTGGCGTTGTCCGCCGCGGGCGTGGACCCTGCCGGCCGCTGTCAGCTCGGCGTCGAAGTCCGGGAGGGCGCAGACTCTGACGCTGCCTAAGCCCTCGGAACCGAGGTGAATCCGTATCAAGGTTGGCCCCCCGCGTACTTGACGTCCCCATCAGGGCTTTTGCGCGTACGTGGTGAAAGCTACCGGGGAGCGCGCGCAACCGAAACGATGCGTACACGCCACGGTGCGGCTCGCTGCCAGGGAGCGTGGCCTGGTCACGGTGGGCCGCCCAGTCCATGCATCGGACAAACGGCGCGCGTGCGACCCACTCGGCACCGCACCGACGGACACAGGAAACGGCCGCGACGATTTGGTCAAGTCGAGGTCCGCGCAGACAACCGTTCCACCATGCCGTATCGGAAAGGGAAGGACACCCCATGTCCCAACTCGGAAAGCCCAAACGCGCGACGATGAAGAAGGCTGCGCAGCTGATGGCGGGAGTCGTCGCCAGCTGCGGTCTGATGCTGGCCGCGCCGACCGCGGCGCACGCCAGCTCCGCACCCGCAGCCCCGGCTCCCCACGTCATCAGGCCCAACGACACCAGCCCCGACTGCGGCTCCGCCGTGGAAGTGCATTTCGCCGCTGGTAATCACCGATGTGTCACCAGCAATGGCATGCACTACGTGAATTACTGTGGCGTGGACTGGGTCAACACCGGAAACCAGTGGGTGGCGCTGGTCTACGATGGCAGTCAATACCAGTCGGGGATGCCGCCTGGGAGCTGGTGGAGCAGCGGCAGCTGCATCAGCCGGATCGACGTCAACACGTGACGATGCCCGCCCTGCGCCGGGTGCGCGTCCCATCGGCGATCAGATTGTGTGGCTGATCGCGTCTTCGAGGGATCAGGTCGTGCCCGGCGCACAGCCCGGCGCCTCTGCTCGTTCGTGGGGTGTTTCCGCAGGCCGCGAGTTCGAGTACGCCTGCGAGCCGCGGAAACACCCCACTATCCCGGTTACGCAGCGCTCCATGGAACTTCGCCGTAGCTTCGGGAGAACTGGGCCGGGTAGCCGGTGTGCCAACGGACCATGATCGTTCTCACCGATACTGGCTGTTCCGTTGGTACCAAGGCCGGGAACGGGGGCTGGAAGGCGGGTCAGGCCAGGGCGGCAGGACTCGGACCACCTCGATCACCGACATGGGATCGGGGCCACCGCAAGGCACAGGAGATGATCGTGATAGTGCGCAGGAAGCTCTCGGCCGTAGCCCTCATCGGCGGCATCCTGGCCAGCGGCGTGGCGATCGCCACGCCGGCCAGCGCCATCGGCCCCACCACGTGCCCCACCCAGACCAGCAGCTACCCCATGAGCCACGGCCTGGAAGTCTGGACCACGCATGGGAACTTCTGCTACGCGGGCAGCCCTGGCGGGTGGAACGTCAACCAGGGAGGCGTCTACAGGATCACGGCCGACTGGAACCACGGGACCTTCATCACTGACCTCGGCGCCATCGGCCTCGGGCCGACCGGTACGCGGCCTAACGAGCGCGACTTCCCCTCCAACACCTACGTGTGGAGCGTGACGATCCTCAACGGCTAGAGCGGGCCCTGGTGATGACCTGAGGACGAGCCTGGTCGGTGTGGTCCGGTTGTGGAGACGGGCGATACCGAGCATGGCGTGGTGGACCCCGTCGCCCTTGAGGCGGCAGTCGCGCAGGATCTTCCAGCTCTTCATACGGGCGAAGGTGTGCTCGACGCGGGCGCGGACCTGCTTGGGGGACTTGTTGTGCGCCTGCTTCCAGTCCGGCAACTCCTCGCCCTTGCGACGCCGATGCGGCATGACCAGGCCGGTCCCTGGATAGCCGCCGTCAGCGATCGTCATGGTGTTGCCGACGGCGGCCTTGGCCCCGGCTTCCTCCCACGCCTTGCAGTCGTTGCGGTTGCCGGGAAGCAGCCGACCGACCACGACGACCAGGCGGCTGTCGGCGTCTATGACGACCTGGTGGTTGGTGGAATACCGGTAGTCCTTCGACTGCTCGGCCACCGTGTGGTCGCGCGTGGGCACCAGGGTGCCGTCCACGATGAGCACCGTGTCCTTGCGAAACTGCCAGCGGGGCCGGAGCGCGAGCAGAGGCCCGAGGTGGTTGATAATGCGGTCGGCCGCGGACTTGGAGACACCGAAGAGCGGGGCGAGCTGGCGCAGCGTCAGGTTGGTCCGCCAGTACGCCGCGACCAGCAGCACCCGGTCCTCCAGGGGCAGCCCCCACGGTCGGCCGCGCCGCACCTCAGCGCGCCTTCGCGGCGCAGTGCGGTCACCAACTTGCCGAAACAGCGCGGGCTCAGCCCGGTGAACGGGGTTATCCAGGACGGCCCCGACGCCGTGATCACACCAGCCACAGCAAGATCATTCCACTGTGGTTGAGCCCTCCAGCCGGTCAGGATGGGCCCCGGACGCGAAGGCGAGGATGTCCCGGACCGCTTCGCGCAGACTGCCGAAGTGGCGATGCACGCCTTCGACTGCCGTGGGGGTGTTGACGCCCCACACCGTCATCCCGGCGCGCAGCCCGGACTGCACCCCGGAGGGGGCATCCTCGATGACCAGGCATTCTTCCGGTTCGGCACCGAGTTGCGCGGCCCCCTGCAGATACGGCACCGGCGACGGCTTGCCGTCCGCCACGGCGGCCGCATCCACGACAACCTTCGGGACCGGCAAACCAGTTCGTGCGAAACGTCCACGCACCCGGTGCTCGTAGTTCGAGGTCACGAGCGCCCAGGCCCCGGGCTCCAAGGTGTTCAGCAGTTCCGAGGCGCCGTCGAAGGCCGTATATGAGCCGGCCCGGACGTCCTCGTCCTCCAGCTCATGCAGTGCGGCCAGGCACTCCTGGGGGTCCCGGTCCGGGGCAACCTGCGCGAACGTCTCCGTCGGCCTCGTCCGCAGCGCCACTCGGTACACCTCATCGGGGTCCAGTCCGTACCGCTCTGCCCACGTGCGCCAGACCAGGCGCTGATTGTCTACGGCATCGATCAATGTGCCATCGACATCAAACAGGACATACCTCTTCGCGCCCGGACGGCCGGGTTCACTGATCATGCCCCGATCATGCCATCAGGCCCTGAGCAGGCAGTTTGCGGGACAAGCCTTAGCGACCTGAGTCAGAGATTCGTCGGCAGTGTGCGGTGGCTTTGTCGAGGATGTCGTCGGCGGTCTTCGACCAGACGAAGGGACGTGGGTTGTCGTTCCATTCGGCGAGCCAGGTCCGGATGTCTCGTTCCAGGACCTGGACGGACCGGTGGACACCGCGTTTGAGTTTCTTCTGCGTCAGCTCGGCAAACCACCGCTCCACGCGGTTGAGCCAGGACGAGCTGGTGGGGGTGAAGTGCAGATGGAATCGTGGGTGTGCCAGCAGCCACTTCTTGACGGCCGGCGTCTTGTGCGTGACGTAGTTGTCGAGGATGAGGTGGATGTGCAGGCCGGCGGGGGCTTCCTGGTCGAGCTTGGCGAGGAGCTTCTTGAACTCGACGGCCCGGTGGCGTCGGTGGAGGGAGCCGATCACTTTGCCGGTGGCGACTTCCACGGCCGCGAAGAGTGTGGTGGTTCCCGCGCGGACGTAGTCGTGGCTGCGGCGTTCGGGAACGCCGGGCATCATCGGCAGGACGGGCTGGGACCGGTCGAGAGCCTGGATCTGCGACTTCTCGTCCACACACCGGACAAGGGCTTTCTCCGGCGATTCGAGGTGGAGCCCCACCACGTCACGGACCTTGTCGATGAACAGCGGGTCGGTGGACAGTTTGAACGTCTGTGACCGGTGCGGGGCGAGAGCGAACGCCCGCCAGATCCGGGAGACGGTCGACTGCGACATGCCCGTGGCCGCCGCCATCGGCCTGGTCGACCAGTGGGTGGCGTTCTTGGGTTTCTCCTCCAGTGTCTTGACGATGACCCGTGCGACGTCGGCATCGGTGATCTTCCTGGGGACGCCGGGCCGCAGCTCGTCGGACAGGCCGTCCAGTCCGCGTTCGATGAACCGCCTCCGCCAGGTGCGGACCGTGTCGGGAGCAACACTCAGACGACGGGATACCTCCATAATTCGAGTGCCCGTCGGCACAAGCACTACGACTCCGCCTGGCACTCGCAGAACACCCACTGAGGAGTCACATCGCTGAAGGAATGTCGGTCTGGCTAACGTTTTGCCGGACGAAACGTCAGCCAGACCGACATTCGGCAAGGCAATGCGCGGAGCGGTCCGCAGGAGCGTCCACGGTGGAGTTCTGTCCCTCATGAGGGGACACAACACGCCGGAACGTCAGTGAGACGGCACCGACGCGGGCACCTACTACACGTGGCTGGTGCGGATCCCCCAGGCCGAGCACCGACGCCGCGGTGCCGACGGACTGCCTCTCGTAGTGGCTCCCTTGTGGGAGTTCCTGCGTACCCAGCTGCCGGCCGCGCTGGACACGTGCAGGGTGACGCCGCTACATCGACGCCGCGGTCACCCAACTGCGCGCCGAGGGCCACGAGATCAGCGATGAGGATGTCGCTCGCCTGTCCCCGCTGAAGTTCAAGAACCTGAACGTCCTGGGCCGCTACAGCTTCACCCCCCTCCACCCCGCGCCAGGGCCTGCGGCCGCTGCGCGACCCGGACGCCCCCGAGCTCGACGATGACGACGGCCTGGACTGACTGCGCTTTCGGACGCGGGGTCGTGAACGACGACCAGGGCCTGCGCCCCCGCACACCGTCGCCACCGACGAGGCAGCTGCCGGGCTGTAGCAGCCTGTCGCAGGGAAGCCAGAACGGGGAGACACCAGTGGCCAGCGCGGCGGACAGGACGCAACGGGCCGCTGGATACGCGCCTATTCACACAGGATGCCGCCGCCTTGCTGGGAATGGCAGGTGAGCGTCCGGGTCTCTGCGGTGTCCTCGTCCGGGATGCCGTTGACTGTTTCAGTGTCGTTGACCGTGACCTGGACCTTTTCCCCGTTGGCCAGGTGACCGGCGTTGAGGGTGATCGGGACGGTGAACGTCTCCTGTCCGATAAAGCCATTGGAGACGGGGATGCTGGCTGTGCCGGCACCGATATCCACGCCCCCTGCGGCGACAGTTGCCTGGAAGTTCTCGGTGCGCCCGAAGAGGGAACCCTGGTTTGTGACGTTGGCCAGGACGTTCAGCTGGATCGGCCCGTTGAGAATATTGCGGAGGTTCAGTGACCTCGTAAGGTCGATCAGGGCTGAGGCGGGTGAGGCGGTTGCCAGGGGGATGGCCAGTGCGCTGACGGCGACGGTTGCGGCGAGCGCCGTGCTCCGCAGGGACCTGTAGGTGATCACATGCTTCTCCTCTTCCGGATGTGCAGAACGTCAGCACCGTGCCCCCCCTGTCCCCGCCTGGCGTGGCCAGTTCCTGCTCCAGAGCTGGGCTGGATGGGGGGCCACGTTTGCCTGTACGGCAGCGGCCGAGTGATCGGGGTGCGCGGCGGACCCCGCCCGGAGGCGTCGGCGGGGTGGCTGGAGCAGTATCAGAAGGCTGTACGTGACGTTGTCGTGGAGCTGGTCGACGGCTCTCAGAAAAGTTGGGCTCCGGGGCGTCTCCTGAGACCAGGAGCATCTTGCTGAGTGTCCTGCACATGGAGAGATTTCAGCCATACAGGTGACACAGCGTGCGGGAGCGTACAGAAGGCGCACGCGGCACGCGCGCTCCTTATACAGCCACCAACGAGACCAGGGGTGTTCCCGGTTCAAGATCCATACAGGGGGCCCGCGTCGCTGGGGTGCTGGGGTGCTGGGGTGCTGGGGTGCTGGGTGAAGACGACGGCGTGGGGGTTGCCGATGTCGACGTGGGTGGCGGCCCAGCGGTGTCCGTCGGCGCTGATGGTCATCAGCCGGTCGGGCCAGAGCGCGCTTGCCGCCGAGCTGCTCCTGGCGGCGAGCGCGACGGTGGACGCGACCGACCGTCACGGCAACACAGCTCTCTTCGACGCGGTGTTCGACTACCGGGGTGATCCGGCAACGCTGCGGATGCTGCTGGCGGCCGGAGCCGATCCCGAGCAAGCGAATGCGAAGGGGGTGAGTCCGCGTGGTCTGGCCGATCGGATCGGCAACTACGACGCAGCACTCCACGTTCCCGGCGCGGGCGGGCACACATAGGCGCCGGTCCGCCTTCCTGCCTGCTCACGACGCTGCCGCCAGGGCGCGTATCGGAAGTGGATCAACGTCGATAGGGTCGTCCCATGGTGAAGCCGGTGCTGCGAGCAAGGTCGTGGAGCGGAGAATGTCAGGACGACCCTTCTGAGGACGCGCTGTTCGATCTGCTCAGTGAGATGAACCTGCGGCACCGCTTCGTTGTCGTGGAGCGGCTGGACTCGCAACCCGAGGGCCAGCACTACATGCAGGTTTGTCTCAACGATGACATGACCTGTCAGGTGGAGTTCCGGGAAGGCGGACCAGACCTCCACTTCCAGGCGCGGGTGGACGGACCCTTCGATCAGCGTGGCCATGAAACCGTGGCCCGCGTGCTCCAGGACTGGGCCGTGGGGCGCCCGGGTTGGCGGGAGGCCCTACCGTGGGTTCCGTGGGTCGGCCCCGACGAGCCCCTCCAGTGAAGGCAGCCCTGCTGGCCCTGCAGATCCGTCGGCATGGTCAGAACCCCGTGGTTGGCCAGCGGGTGTTTTAGAGGCGCGCCGTCATCCGGTGAGACTCAACTCTCCTCGCCGTCTTCATCCCGCGCGGTGATCCGCAGCGCAGGCCGGATCACATTCGGTGAGCGATCTCGTCAATCCTCGTCAAGGTGGGTCGGTGGTGGCGACCAGAGCGGGGAAAGTTCCTGACCAGGCTCACCGGTAACTCGGAGTGGATAGCGGTCTTGCCACCAGCGGCCATCGCGCCGAACGGATGTATCCGGGTTCCCCATCGGTGCCGTGGCGGCCGTGTACCGCTCGTCCCAATGGGAAAGGAGCGGTCGAAGCCCGCCTCGATGCTCTTCACAGTCAGTCGCCAGCGTGACAGCACGGCGGTCACCAGCAGGTCATTGTCTTCCACAAAACCCCCTCCAGCGGAACCGTAACGCACCAGTCACTGGACTGAGCGCGCCTGCTGTCAGCCGTGACGGCCGACGGCGTTTCGTGCTCTTCGGCGCCGGGTGGCACCCAGGACCTTGTTCGATCGCCGGGTGTCGCAAAATTTTCGCGGACAACAAGTTCCGGGTGCAGGGCCCGTCGACGCACGTTATTGCCGCCAGGCGGCGGCGCTCTGGTCGAAGTCCTCCTTGTAGGAGCGGCGCAACGTGCGATCGGCTTCGGTCAGCTCCGGGTGCACTGGCGGCTTCTGCGGAGCGGCCCACAGCTGGATGAGGTGGCGCTCGTCACGGTCGCCGATGCCGGGTTCGGGGTCTGCGGTGTGGCAGTACAGGCGCATCCGGATCCATACCGGTACCTGGTCGGTGGGCAGTGCGAGCGGGCCGTCGTCGGGTTCGGCCTCCTCGAAGTCTCCGCTGTGGAGGATATAGATGACGGGGGTGTCTGCGGTGGCGTGCAGGCTGATTTCTTCTGCGGGACCCCAGCCGGTGCCGGTCTCGGGTGGGGGCGGCTCGTCGTGGGTCTGGACGGTGATGGTGATGGTGGCGGTATCGGTGTCGGTGAGGATGTGCGCCGTGTCGCTCCCGATGGGCCCGCACCGCCAGCCGTATGGCCACTGGGGCGGCCATTCGTATTCCTCGCCGAGTGCGAGGAGGTAGCCGTACTCGCCGGTCTCCGGCGTCAGGGTGGTCTCAGCGATGATCACGGTGGTTTCCTCACGCGGGAGGGCACCCCCGGTTCTCGGGGGTGCCCGGTGGTGCCGTTCGGTCCAGCCTGTCAGGGGTCAGGCGACGACGTAGAACGCGTCGTGGTCCATGACGTGCATCGGACGGCGCCAGTTGGTGATGCGGGCGCCCTGGGTGTTGTTCTCGTTCGGGCTCACCCAGGTGGTCTCACGCTGCGAAGCCGGCAGCTTCGTGCCGCCCTCGTAGGTGGAGGCGAACGGGTACTCGTCGCAGTACGTGCGCCCCACCTTCTTCATGTCCGGCGGCGCGGTGCGGCCCCCGCAGACCGCCCTGCGGTTGTCGTTCTTCTGCTTGGTGTTGATCATCCAGTGCAGGGGCTTGCCGCCGTTCGGGTCGCCGTAGTGGCCGCCGCGGGCGCGGAGCGTGCGGATCCCGTCGTCGATCCACGGGATGCCCACCATCGATACCGCGGTCGGCTGGTCGGTCATGGCGCAGCCGGAGGTGCCGTAGTAGTTGTCACACCGCCAGGTCGCCGAGGGGTAGTTGGTCGAGCCGGGGACATAGCCCGGTTTGGTGTACGCGAACGCGTACCTGGTCTGGGTCTTGTTGTTGATGCGGCCCTTGCGCATGGGCCCGGTCGTGTAGGTGACGCTGCCAGCGGAGCCTGTGTCGAGCAGGTGCGGGCTGTAGTGCGTCTTCGCGCTGGTGCCGTTCCCGGCCGTGGCGGTGACGGTGACGGTGATGCCCTTGCCTTCGCCGGTGGTGCTGGCTTTGGAGAGCTGGAACTTCTCGTCCCAGTTCGCCGACTTCGAGTGCAGCGTCATCGTGTGACGGGCGGTGAATGTGGCCGTGCCGACCAGTCGGGGGACGCCGTTGATGACACGGATGACCTCGAGGCGGAGGGTGACCCATTCGCATTCGCTGAACCGGTTGATCGAGATCATGTTGATCGTGCAGGTGGCGTTCGACTGCGGCGTCGCCACCACCCCCGCGGTGGTGGCCGACGAGGCGGTCTTGACGGCCACCGGGACGATGTCGGCCTGGATCAGTGCCGGGGCGGCCGGCTGAGACACAGCAGCCTGCGACGACGCTGCGGCTGGTACAAGCAGTCCGGCCGCCAGCGTGGAGACGGTGAGACCTCTGACGATCTGTATTCGCAAGATGTTTCCCCCTTGCGCCGTGCGACTCCCGTGGGCCGTGTTGCCCTCGGTGGGGCACGGCAGCGGTCAACGACCGTACACATGGCCGTAGTTACCGAGGCCACCTCTGCGACAAAATGGCCGAGAACAGTCGCCACCGGCTCCCACCACCTCGTGCGTTCAGACCCGCACCAGCCCGAATGAGACAGCACGGTGGATGGCTCCGGCATATGCGTAACTGCTCGCCGAGCAAGCCCGAAGGGATCGCGGCCATCCCGCTCCACCAACTGCCGCCGGTGCTTCGGCTTCTCCTCGCGGTACCGCCTCTTGGCCGCCTCCCGAGCTGCGAACAGGGCCTGGCGCCGGCGACTACTTCATACTGGGCAAGCGCCGCGAGGCGGTCAGCCGACAGCAGGCCCAGCTGGCGCTCGCCGAGGGAATCGACGCGTGCGGCTTCTGCCGACCAGACCGCGAACTCGGCATCCTCGACTGACCGGCCGCTCGGTGGTGGGCTGCGCCGCGCACCGGGCATGGGCAGCCGCCCAGGCCGCCGGATGTGGGCCACGCCCAAAGCGGCTCACAGGTCCAGCACGGGTAGTGCCACCAGATACTCCGCCGTACCCGGCCCAAAGCGATCGGCCCGCCGACGACGCCACCGCCTCTTTCTCTACGAGCTCCCGACGTCTCTCCGCACCACCAGCCCGAAATCCGTACCGCTCCGGGAGCGCTCGATCCCCGGGGCGGTACGGATGTTCAGGCGTTCGGGGCGGGATCCATCAGCGACAGTGCGTCGGTGTTCGCGTCGCACAGCACCACCGCGACCTTCTCCCCGTTGCCCGGCCGGTAGCTGTGCCATGTGGTGGCGGCCGCCAGATCCCGGTCGGGTACGTGCTGGTCGGGGCAGGTGAGTGCGGCCAGCGCGGTGGCGGCGCCGTGTTCGACGGCGAGACGGCGGTGGTCCCACAGGGCCCTGCGGGCCCGCACGATCTCCTCATCGCTCACCAGGACCGAATGCACCCGGTCCTGCTGGGCTACGCGAGCGCCATGGCCGAGGCGCGCGGGCGCCGAGCGAGTCGGCCGCGACCGAGTCGACCGGCACGTCGACCAGACGGCATGCCCGGATCGCGGCGTTCAGCGCCCGGCAGTTCTCCGGCTCGGCCGCGACGACGCGGATGCCGTGGTGTAGGGCGGCGGCCACTCCGGCGAACAAGCCGCCGCCGACCGCGACCACCACCGTCTCCAGGTCCGGGATCTGGGCGCGGATCTCCTCCAGCAGCGTGCCCGCCCCGGCCGCGATCAAGGGGTGGTCGTAGGCGTGGGAGGCGAGCGCACCGGTGGCGGCGGCGAACTCCTCGCACCGGCGAGCGCTTCCGCGTACTCCTGGCCGACCAGGCGGACGTCTGCGCCGTAGCCGCGCAGCCACGCGGCCTTCACGGCCGGGGCGGTCTCGGGCAGGAACACCGTGGCCGGTACGCCCTGCTGGCGCGCCCCCCCACGCGCATGCAAGACCCGCGTTGCCGTCCGACGCGATGGTCACCCCCACCTGCGGGAGGGTGCCGGCATCGCGGTGGGCCTGGAGGAAGTTGTGCGCGCCGCGGGCTTTGAACGAGCCGGTGTGCGATGTGGATGCAGAGGTCTATGTCACCCCTCCTGGCTGGCGGTGGCTCGCAACGGCAAACTCACCCCGCCCAGATGGCGTGCGGCATGGGTGTGCCCCCTGGATGGGCCAGGGGGCACACACCGCGGTCGGGGCGTCGCTTATTCGCGGATCGTCAATGAGCGCAAGGCCTGCGGCCAGCCGTTCGTGTCGGCCGACCACAGGACGTTGTTGTCCGCCTTGTGTATCACCAGGTTGCCATCGTCCTGGATCTGGACCCAGGCGCCCTGGTTGTTGAAGGTGCCGGTGGACCACAGCGGTTAGTTATTTTCGCTGTACAGCACCAGGTTGCCGTCCCACTGCATGACGAGGTGGTCACCGGGCGTGCGGTTCGTGGTGTCCCTGTCGATCTGTTTGTTGGTGCCGGTGGCGCGGATCGCGTTGATCTGGTTCGCGTCCGAGTACTCCACCGGGTTCCCGTCGTTCTGCATGGCCAGGGTGTGGCCGTTGGAGGAGACGATGCTCTGGCCCTTGTTCAGCTGTTGGCCGGCCGCGAGCTTCGAGTTCCCCCCCCCCCCCCCCCCCGAGAATCTGGGACTGCCGGCTGGCGAAAGTGACGGTTTTGTCGTCATAGGAGCTGACTGTTCCGAGGAAGCCGCCCCAGGAGCTCGATGCATTCATGAATCCCGGGCCCTGGGTGATGTCGGGCGTCTTATCGGGACTGCTGCCGCCGTCGGGGTAGATGGTCCCCTCGAAGTCGGCCGTTCCGTGGTCGAACACGGAGACCTGGTAGCTCCAGTCGTGGACCGGGCTGGCCTTGCAGTACGAGACGTTGTCCACCCCGGGACCACCCACCAGGTGGTTGGGGGTCAGGATGTTCTTCGCGCGGAAGTCCGGGACGTTGTAGATGGCCACGATGTTGTACTTGCCGTTCGCGGCCTGGTCGGCCCCGTCGAGGGCGGAGTTGACGAAGCCCTCGTACTTGCTTGAGTCGCTGAACGCGGCGAAGACCTTGTCGATGGCGCCGATGATGTCGCCGAGTCCGCCGGGGCTGACGTCGCCGACACCGTTCTCGTTCGTGTGGTTGTTTCCGTGGACGCCACGGCTGCCGGACGGGCCACTGCCCGTCGACCCGCTTCCGGTCGACCCGCCACCGTTGACGGTGCCGCCGCTGGTGACACCGGGTGCGGTGTCGAAGCGCCAGCGCTGTGCGGCGTCGCCGGAGTTGCACGGCTGGACGTCGATGCCGAGGTCGGCGCGGCGGTGCAGGCAGTCGTTGCCGTTGTTGGAGGCGTTGTGGACCAGCCAGGACTGGCCGCCAACGTTCCGCAGCGTCCACTGCTGGATGTCGGCGCCGACGTAGTTCCACGAGCCGACGCTGCCGACGCTCTTGTCGCGGTCGAGGACGTTGTTCGTCCCGGGCACGCCGATGCTCCAGCGGCCCGTTTCCGGCGTCCTTGACGCTCCACTGCTCGTTGGCCCAGTCCGGGTGCCAGTCGGCCAGGCCCGCCGAGGAGCCGGTTGTGTTGCCCTGACACTGGGCCGCGCCACCGGCCTCGTTGGAGACGTTGTACGTGGCACCGCTGGACGGCAGATTGGTGAGGGCGTAGCTGCCGGCGGCGGTGCCAAGGTTGAGCCCAGGCCTGCGTGGCAGCTCTCGCGATGTCCGAGTACGCGCTGTATGGCATCGTCTGGGAGCGACGGGCTCGACCGCACCGCCTTGGAGTATGCCCCTGGTTCTGCCACGAGGCCGGGTCACCGGGTCACCGATCATTGGACCATGCGCGCTGCCCGGCTGATTCGTATGGCCCTCCTCCTCCAGTTGAACCCCGGCCTGACCGCCGCCTCGCTCGCCCGCGAGCTGGACGTCTCCGAGCGCACCGTGATCCGCGATGTCCAGGCGTTGCAGGAGGCCGGCATTCCGGTCCGGTCCGAGCGCGGCCGAGTGGGCGGCTACTCCCTGGAGCCGGGTTACCGGACCCGGCTCACCACGCTGCACCCCACCGAGGCGGAGACGTTGTTCCTGTCCGGTCTGCCTACGGCCCTACAGGACCTGGGGTTGTCGGACGCGGCGGATGCCGCACGTCTGAAGCTGACGGCCAGTCTCCTCCCGTCGGTGCGGGCGGCGGCCGAGTCGTCAGTACGCCGGTTCCACCTCGATGCGCCCGCCTGGTTCCGGGAGCCGTCCACGCCGCAGCTGCTGCCGGAGCTGGCCCGCGCCGTGTGGTCCGACCGCACCGTCGAGCTGTCCTACGCGCGGCCGGGCCGCGACAGCGCGCAGCCTTCCACGGTCTCCCGTGTGATGGAGCCGTACGGGCTCGTCCTGAAGGCGGGCGTCTGGTACCTCGTGGGCCGGATCCCGGGCGAGGGCGCGGACCGCGGCGGGGCCTGGCGTACCTACCGCGTCGACCGCGTCACAGCACTCACTCCAGCCACGGAGGAACCGTTCGTACGCGATGCGGCTTTCGACCTCGCCACGTACTGGGAAACCCACGCGGCCGGGTTCGCCCGGACGCTGTTGCGCACGACCGTCACCGTGCGCCTGACAGAGCAGGGTCTGCGCCGACTGCCCGGCGTGGCGGACGCGGCCGCCGTCGAGGAGGCACTGGCCGGGGCGAGCGGGCCGGACGCCGCCGGTCTGGTGACGCTCGACCTGCCGACGGAGTCGCAGGACGTCGCTTTCCACCAGCTGACCAGCCTGGGCGCGGACGTGGAGGTGCTGGCCCCGGCGGACCTGCGCACCCGCTTCCGCGAGCGCGCCCTGGCCCTCGCCGCCTTGTACGGGACGCAACCGGAGAATCAGCGGTAGTCGTCCGCCGAAGCGTCCTTCCGGCCGTGGACGACATCCTCGATGTACGCCCAGGCGTCCGGCTGGCTGCCGTCCACGTCCCGTACACCGTAGGCCTTGGCGAGTTCCGCGCTGGAGGTGGACTTGCCGTTCCAGCGCCCGGCCCGGTCCGGGTCGGCGGCCAGGGCCGCGACCGTGCGGGCGAGGTAGTACGGGGACTCGGCGATCGCGAAGGTCGGTTCCTGCGCGATGGCGTCGCGCCAGTTCTCCTCGGTCACGCCGAAGTGGGCGAGCATCTGTTCCGAGCGCAGAAACCCCGGTGAGACGGCGACCGCCGTACCCCCGTACTCCGCGAGCTCCTGGCCCAACCCGAAAGCGAGCCGGATAGGGGCGTTCTTGGCGAGGTCGTAGTACATGTTCTCGCGGTAGCGGCGGTTGAAGACCGCGGTGCCGTCGGTGACCTCCACGTGCAGCGGGGCGTCCGAGCGAATCAGGAGCGGCAGCAGGAGCGCCGCCGTGATCACGTGCGAGCGGGCTCCGAGGTCCAGGATGCGCAGGCCGTCGGCGAGCGGGGTTTCCCAGCTCTTCTTGCCGAATACCGAGGCGGCGAGGAGGTGCTCGCCGCCCCAGAGGTCGTTGACCAGGACGTCGAGCCGGCCCTGCTCCTGGTCGATCTTCCGGACGAGGGCGCGGACTTGGCTCTCGTCGAGGTGGTCGGTGGGGACGGCGATGCCCGTGCCGCCGGCCGCGGTGACGAGTTCCGCGGTCTCCTCGATGGTCTCCGTAGTACGGCCGACCTCGCTCGCCTGCATACGGGTGGTGCGTCCGGTGACGTAGACGGTGGCCCCGGCGCGGCCGAGCTCGACGGCCTGGGCACGCCCGGCACCGCGCGTGGCCCCGGCCACGAGCACGATCCGGCCCGTGAGCGGGCCCTCCTGGGCAGCCTTCTGGGTAACGTCCTGGCGGGAGATGTCCTTACTCATGTCGTTCATCGTCCACGCCAAAGGTGACAGATCACGTCACCTTGTTCCGGGTGTTCTGTGCCCTTCGCCAGCAGCAGGTACCGGCTCGCTGGGCCGGTACCGGAGGGTGGTGGACGAGGGGGTGTTGTGCGGAGCACCGGCGCGCCCGACACGGATCCGCGCCCAAGTCGTCACAACGTGCACGGTGGGACACCCCGAGCGGCCAGGAGGTCCACACCCAGAGGGGATAGATCCGGCACCCCCCGATCCACCCGGTACGCACGCTAACCCTCAAGAACCGGCGTGAGTGCGGCACGGAACATCCGAACCAACTTCTCCTTCTGCCCATCTGGCGGCCCAGGGGCTGGATGGGGTAGCAGCGATGAGGCAGCCCGCAAGGGCGAGCACGGCGGTCGGCCACCATCATCACCGAGGACATGCTGCACACCGTGCTCCGCCGCCGCGCGGGCGGCGAATCCGTCGAGCAGATCCAGCCCGACCTGATCATCCCCATCGGCAAACGCAAAGGCCAGGCCCCCAGTCTCGCAAGTATCTACCGCGCGCTCGCCGAGCACGAGAAGCAGAAGGCGTACCCCGAAGCCGTCGCCCAGGCACACGCCGACCTCGCTGACCTCCAGGACGCCGACGACAACCCCCGCCCCCGCCGAGTCCGCATGCGGCGGCCGGACGACCCGCTCACCCCGACGCCTACCGGACCGTGATCATTCCCAACGGCACTTTCTGCACCGCGACTATCACACACATCGCAGTCGACGCCGCAGGGCGTGCTCCGAGAAGGGGAAGCCCGTCGCGCGCCTTTATGCGCCCCGTTCACTGTCTGTCTCAAATGCGCTGCTCGGCAGGACACTGCCAGCCCGGGGACGCCCCTGGGTACCACGCCCGTCGTCCCACCACCGCAGTCAAGGAGGAAGGGCCATGCGCTCCACACGATCGCGCCTCGCCAGTGTCGCCGCGGCCGCCGCACTCGCCGCGGCCGGAACCCTCACCCTGACCACCCCTGCGCACGCCTTCACCTGCCCCACCAACAGCGTCTGCGACTTCTCCCGGACCTTCTACCACGATGCTGCGGAAGTCGACCACCCGGCGACGGACCAGTGCTTCACCACGAACTTCACGGCGCACTCCACCGAGAACAACACCACCCACGACCTCGTGCTCTACCTGGACAAGAACTGCACCGTGCCCGCAGGTGCCCAGGTCCAGCCGCTGTCCAACCTCCCGGTCGACGACTACCGGTCCTACCGGGCGGACGGCGTTGGCTGAGGTCGCCGGGCGCCACGTGGACGGCGCCCACGCTTGACGCCCTGGTTTCCTCGCTGAGGAGAGAACCCGGTCCACGGCGGTGCGGTCCTGCCGGCCCAGCCGGCCCGGCAGGACCGCACCGCTGACCAGTGGGCGAGGCGGGCTCGACATCGACAAGATCCAGCAGGCGATGGCCGGGGCTCTTCCGAGTACGTCCTCTGCCCCGCCCCCCTCCCGACGGGTGGGGCGAGTCCTCCCGGCACGTCGGATGGGCGCCTCACAGCATCCGCTGCATTCATCCAGGGCGGCACGGATGGCGCGCGGTCAGTGGCCTCGGCCGCCTCGGGCCCGGCCTTTTTGATCGGCCCTGCACAGGCCGTGGCGCGGCCGCGGAAAAGCAGGGCGAGCGGGCCCTGCGGATCGGGCCGAGGTGTTCCGCCGGGTGACTGGGAAGGTCGCGGCCATCTTTGACGCCACGTTCGGCGGGCTGGCCACGGCCACGGCCGCCGCGCGCGGCACCGCGCAGGCGGCCTGACGCGTGCCTGCCGAGTACTTCATCGACCACCGGTGGATCCTGGAGCGCCAAGAGGAGACCCTCCCCGGTGACCTGTCCGTCAACGACTACTCCGTGCTCGCCGGAATGGCCAAACGGCACCGGGTCGACCCGCCCCGGCACGACCAGGTCTCCGACGCCTAGTGGCAGGGCCGCCGTGCTCCTGGAGGAGTGCGTCCTGCTGCGCCCGCTCCCGGCCCGCACCGAACTGTTCGGCTACGGCCTGGCCATCGCGTACCTGGAGCTGTCCGGGTACCGCAGCGACACGACGTTCGAAGTCTGGCGCGAGCTGGTGAACGACATCCGGCTTCTGCGCCTGGACTCCTTCCAGATCGCCGACCGGCTCCGCGCGTTCCAGATCGGCACCTAGGCCACCGGGGCCGCAGCCGGGCGGCGTTCACCGTGGTGGCGCGCACTCCTGCTCGTACTCCTGGCGGATGGAGGCCGGGATGCGCCCCCGGTCATTGACGAGGTAGCCGTTGGCGCGAGCCCATCTGCGTATCGCCTGGCTGGCGGGGTCCTGGTGGATGGTGAAGGCGGACGTGTCCGTACGGTCCGGAGACTGCGCGGGCGGCTGGTCTGATGTGTCCGACGACGGCTGATGATCCATGGTTTCACCGTATGCGGTGCCACTGACATCGCTGCCTGCCGGGCATCGTCGCCCGCGACAAGGCCGGGGTGCTCTGGCTGTACACGGGAACCGGTGACCGCAACAACCCGTTCAACCCCCGCGTCAAGATCGGCGGCGGCTGGAACACCTACAACCGCATCCTCTCCGTCGGCGACCTCGACAACGACGGCCGCACCGACCTCGTGGCCCGCGGCAACGACGGCACCCTGTGGCGCTACTCCGGCAACGGCAACGCCACCGACCCCTTCGACAACCGCGTCAAGATTGGCTGGGGCTACAACATCTACAACCTCATCTGATCACCAGGTGAGCCAGACCGTGGGGACGGGCCCGCGGCGTACCTGGCAGGGAAGGGCGGCCCTGGGGAGGGCCGCCCTTCCGGCGTGCTGCGCCCAGGCTCAGAACAACAGGTAGCCAGCCCCGTCCGCACCCGGTACACCACCCCGTTGATCACCCGACGGTGATCACTCCACCGACCCCCACGCGCACCACCCCGCGGCAAGAACGACTCCAGCCGAGCCCACTCCGCATTCGTCAGATCCCCACGCCCCATACCAGCCAGCCTGAGCCCAACACCCCACTCACGTCAGGAGATCCAAGAAGCAGTGCCTAATCGCCGCTTCGTCTCCCGCAGTTGCCACCGCAGCAAGTCATGGACGGTCTGGTCGGTTCCGTCGTCGCGTCAGAGGTAGAAATAGTACTTCACCGCTCCGGGCGGCGGTATGTCGTGTGACAGGAACTCCCCCTGGCAGCCGGTGCGGTTCTGGTAGAGGATCGCGTTCCCGATTTCCCGGATCGCGTATTTGCCCTGGTGGCCGCTGACCGAGGGGTGCCGGGCCTTCCACTCCGTGATCACGGGTTCGACGAGCTCCAACTGCTCATCGGTGAGATCGCCCGGATACGGCTTGCGCATGCTCATGCCACAACCCAGCGAACCCCGAACGCCTGACCGGCGGCGATACCCCAACAACAAACCATCGAGCGATGACAAGCCGGACGGAAGATCACGTACCGCACTCTGAAAGCGGTTGTCCGCAAGACCGGAGTCAGCGGTCGCGATGAACTGCTCGCCGCGCTCGGTCCCTGACCGCACCTTGTGCCACCTGGGGCGCGGCACGAACCTGGCCGAGCCGACGCCTTAGCACGCCGACCCCACAGGGCGCCATACCCCAACCTTGGGGATACCTGCCCCGCGCTCCCACCCGGCATTGTCTCCCTGCAGTGCACACACCGTATCGGTGCGCTACTTCCGCCTCCGGTCGGTGGTGACGGGGGGAAAGAGCTCTGCATGAGGGGGTGCTTGAGATGTTGATCAAGGCTGTGGAGCCACCTTGGGATTACTTGTGGAGACCTGACGGACGAACAGTGGCTGTGCCTGGCGGCGGTGTTGCCGCCGTTGCCGCAGATGGGGCGCAAGCCGCGGGAGGGGCGGCAGGTCCTCGACGGGAACTGGCGGCGGGTCCGGACGGGTTCACCTTGGCGGGGTGTCCCGGATCGATATGGCCCGTGGGGGGGCTGGATATCCGCCCGGCATGGGAGCCGGTGCATGGGTGGGGCGGTCCGGCCGGTGGCCTGGGCTCGGCTCGGCATGAAGTCTGCGGATGGCACGCGGATGTGTCGCCTCGTCAGGTCCACGCTGGCCCGGGCCGCAGGTAGTCGTGATGTTCGGCTGCCGTGCCTGCTCCCGGCCCGGCCGATGCTCCTGTATCCCGTGCCGCACAGCCATAGCGGTAGCGGGCAACTGCTCGCGCAATCGGGGAACCGGACATTCCGGCCGATCTCAACTCGGCGCGCCGTGCCCGCCGAGACCAACGCGGACGGGCACATGGAGCTGTTCGGCGTCAACGGCAGCGGTGCGGTATTCCACTAGTGGCAAACCGTCCTGGGCGGACTCTGGTCGCCCTGGGAGCAACTGGACGGTTCCTAAACCTCGATCGCCGCCGAGACCAACGCCGACGGGCGCGTCGAACTCTTCGGCGTCAACAGCAGCGGCTGCCCATACCACCGCTGGCAGACGGCCATCGGCGGCCCGTGGTCGGGCTGGGAGCAGTTCGACGGGCTGCTGAGGCACTGACTCAGATACGAAGCGAAACCGACGTCGACATCAGGGGGATGGTTTTCGATGCACGCGCACACCGGGTCGGAAAATGGAGCGAGCTGGGCCAAGCTCACGCTCGAAAACGCCGATGCCTGGGTGGCATGGGACGAGCAGGACGGGATCGACTACGCCTACGGCGGCAGCCGTACGGTTCCCTTCGACACCAGCGACGAGGAGACCGCAACGGTTTTGACGCGGCTGGCCGTGAACGAGAGCCAGCTGAAGAACCGCCTCATCAACCAGGCCCTCACCGACGGTGTCGTGAGCGACTTCGAGGGCCTGCCGCCCGGCTTCCTGGACAGCAGGGTCGGCGGGGGCCGGTGCGTCATCCGCCCGCGCGACGAACATATCGCCGCCATCCTCGCGGACCCGCTGCACGAGGACTTCAGGCGCACCATCGAACCGGTCTTCGCGGGTGTCGGGGAACTCCTCAACGACATGAACGGCGCCGTCAAACTCACCCCAGACTTCGGCCGCTTCGCCGGACTCGCCGACATCCTCTACCAGTACACCCCCCACGTCCTGGGCATCAACCGGGCCAACGGCGGCTGCGGCGGAAAGTCGTCCTTCTCCACCACCGGGGTCATTGCCGCGTTCGAATCACTGAAGCCGAACCTCAACGGAGCGCTGACCCTTCTCGGCTCCGACGGCGCGATGGGCAGCGAATTCTTCAACTACCTGAAGACCTCCCGCTATCCGGACGTGGCCGTCGCCGACATCTCCTATCCCGACGCCCAGAGGTCACTCGACGGCTACGCCGTCCTTGCGTCCGCCCCCGGCCGCTACACGGACCAGGTCCTCAGTCGGGGAGGGGCGATCGTGGCGAACACCTGGGGCAACGAGCTGGAGAACTCCAGCCTCGATGCGCTGCGCCCGGGCACGCTGCTCCTGCTGGCCCACAACCACTCGGTACCGGTCGGCGATCCAGGGCTCGCTCTGATGCGGCAGGTCAGCGACCGGGACATCACCGCCCTGCCGGGCCAGGTCTTGACGCTGGGCGGCGCGCTCACCTCGCGCCTGGAGTGGTTCTCCCGGCAGGCCTGGCCCGGGGAGCTCTTCAACAAGCCGCTCGCCCACGAAGTGGTCCGCAAGGTGGTCACGCACCTCGTGCGGCGCTGCATGGAGGCCGCGGGTACCGCCGCCAGCACTCCGTACGAGGCCATGCTCTCGATCTAGAACCACACCGGCCGGCCGGCGCCCCACCACGCGCCGGTCGGCCGGATTTCTTCCCCTGCCCCCGTGACCGGCGGCGATCAGCGACGAAGGAAGCAGGCGAACATCCCATGCGGACGGGGTCACGCGAGTACAGGGGCAGCCCCCGCCAGGACCCACAGCCGCTGTCACCCGCGCTCACCGCGGGGATGGTCTTCGCCTCGGCATCGGGTTACCCGATCGGCTCCCTCGGTGTGGGCGCCGCCTCGCCCTTCGTGCTCACCGCGGTCCGCCTCGCGCTGGCTGCCGCGGCGGCCGGGTGCATCGCCTGGGCCGGCCGCGCCGCCTGGCCGCGCGGTCAGCTCCTGCTGCACTGCTGCGTGGCGGGGTTGCTGGGCCAGTGCGTGCACTTCGCCGGCCTGTACGCGGGCCTGGCCGCCGGAGTCCCGGCGGCCGTCTCAGCCCTCGTCTTCGGCCTGCATCCAGTGGTGACCGCGGCACTGACCGCGCTGGTCTTCCGCACCCGCCTGCGCTGGCAGCAACTCCTCGGCCTCGGTCTGGGTATCGCCGCAGTGGTGTCCGCGCTCGCTGGCCGGCTCGCTGCGGCCGGACCGCTCGACGCCGGCAGCGCGCTCACCCTCCTCGGTCTTTTGGGGCTGGCCGGAAGTGCGGTCTACCAGCAGAGGTTCTGCACCGGCGTCGACTTGAAGGCCGCCACCGCCATCCAGCTCTCCGTCGCCGTGCCGCCCCTCGCGGTGCTGGCCGTGCTGGAGGACGGAGGCGTCTCCGACTGGCACAGCGCGGGCTTGGTCGTCCTGTGGCTGGTGGTGGTCAACTCGGTGATCGGCACCCGCCTGATCCTGGAGGCCGTCTCCCGCAGCGGAGCCGCCCGCGCCAGCACCGCCTTCAGCCTCGTCCCGCCCACCGCCGCGGTCCTGGCCTGGCCCATCCTCGGCCAGACCCCCGACGCGGGCGCCTACGCGGGTCTCGCACTCGGCATCGCCGCCACCCTGCTCGGCGCCGGCCGCCCCGGCCTCCGCCAGCCACAAGTGCCCGCCCCCGCATCCGAATCGACCGACAACCCTGCGCCCCCGATGCCCCTGGACGGCACATCCGGCAAGAGGGGAGTGTCGTGAATCAGGACACTCCCCCACCACCTTGGTGGCCTGCCAGGGGTAGGACCACCGGCGCCAGGTGTCGCGAGTGTCCTCGGCCGCGAGGCGGGCCTCTTCCCACGGTCCGTCGTCGACGCGGATTGCGACCTTGCCCATGCCGCGGTGCTGGGCCCAGGCGACACCGGCCACCATGACGGCGCCGGCCTTGGGCCGGCCGAAGGGCTTGGGCGTGTCGATCCGGGATTCCGTCTTGATCGGGGCCTGTTGTGCCCATTCCCGCTTGGCCCAGTACGAGTCGTAGGCGTCGAACGTGGGTCAGTTCGATGTCCCGGATCCATTTGCAGGCCGATACGTAGCCGTCCAGGCCGGGGACCACCAAGCGCACGGGGAAGCCGTGTTCGAAGGGCAGCGGCTGGCCGTTCATGCCGAGGGCGAGCATGGCGTCGCGGCCGTCCATGACGTCCTCGACGGGACTGCCGATGCTCATGCCGTCCACCGAGCGCGCCACCAGCTGATCGGCGGGGCCGCCCTGGGACGGCGGCTTCACTCCGCACTGTTTGAGCAGGTCGGCCAGGCGGACGCCGATCCAGCGGGCGTTGCCGACGTAGGGCCGCCGACCTCGTTGGAGACGCGGGTCAGGGGGATGTCCCGTTCGATGACCGGCATCTCCAGCAAGTCGCCGAAGGACAGGGTCAGTTCGCGCCCCACACCTTTGCCATGGATGCGCAGCCGTCACATGGTGGCGTCTGCCTTGGGGACGACCAGGGCGGTGTCGACGCGGTAGAACTCGTTGTTGGGTGTCATGAACGGGCTGATGCGGTCGATCCCCAGGGCAGTTCGCTGGGAGACGGGGGCGGCGGCCGACGACGGGGCGGGCAGCACCACGTTCCTGCGGGAGGCGACGGCGTTGTGCCCTTTGCGAACCGTTGAGGGCCCGGCCGGCCAGACCGGCCCCGGTCGACGCGGCGGCAGCGGCGGTCGCGGCCTGCCGACCATTGCAGATCCGCGGAGCAGGTCCTGCATCACGTCCCCGCAGCGCCGCGTTACTTCACCGTATTCCGCCTGTCGGCGCAGGACCTCACTGTCTGTATGTGTACTCCCCCGTAGCTGTGGCTTGGAGTAGCGCCCGGGGTGTGGGGTGCATCTGGTGTGGTGATCCACCATGAGGGACCGAGCCGGTCACCGATCAGCCAGGGCATTCGATTCTTGTTGGTCTCGGTCGCGGGCGCGTTTGAAGCGTGCCAGCCCGTCAGCGAGATCGATCAGTGGGGCCGGGTAGCCGAGGCCATCCCTCACGCCCTTCGGGAGCCGCCAGGGTTCGTGCACGTCCTGGCCGTCCACGTTCTTCAACTCAGGCACCCAACGGCGTACGTAGGCGCCGCTGGGGTCATAGCGTTTGCCTTGCCGGACGGGGTTGAGGACGCGGTGGGGACGGGTGTCGGTGCCGGTGCCCGCGGCCCACTGCCAGTTGAGCTGGTTGTTGGCGATGTCACCGTCGACGAGCAGATCCAAGAAGTGCCGGGCGCCGATCCGCCAGTCCACGTAGAGCGTCTTGGTGAGGAAACTCGCCGTCAGCAGCCGTCCCCGGTTGTGCATCCAGCCCTCGTGGCGCAGTTGGCGCATCGCCGCGTCGACGACGGGATAGCCGGTACGTCCTGCCTTCCACGCGGTGATGTCGTCGGCCGCCTCGTCTTCGGTCCGCCAACGGTCGTGCCGGGAGCGGTAGTCCTCGAAGGATGTCCGCGGCCGGGCCGCGAGCACCTGGTGGTGGAAGTCGCGCCAGCACATCTGACGTACGAACGCCTCAGCCCCGGCGCAGTCTCGGGCGCGGGCCCGCTGGACGACTTCGACCGGTGAGAGCGCCCCGAAGTGCAGGTACGGCGAGAGGCGCGAGGTGCTGTCGCCCGCAAGATCGTCGTGGCCGTCTTCGTACCCGGACAGGCTCGACCTGGCCCACCGGGAGAATCGCTCGCGCCCCGCTGTTTCGCCGCCGCGCGGAAGGCCCGGGGAGAGGCCGGACAGCGCGCCACGGTCCGGCAGGGGTTCCCCGCGCACGGCGTCGGGCACCCGCACCGTGCGGGGCGCCGGGCAGACCTCCCGCAGCCTCTCCTGCGACCAACGGCGGAAAAAGGGCGTGAACACCGCGTAGTGGTCGGAGCCCGCAGGGGTCGCGGCACCGGGGGCGACGGCAGTGACCACACCGTCGTGTACGTGCAGGGCGGCACCGCACCCGGCGAGGGCATCACGCAGGCGCTCCTCCCGTCGCTGGGCGTAGCCGGTGACGTGGGCGGCCATGTGCACCTGCGCCGCCCGGCACTGGGTGACGACGTTGCAGACCTCTTCGGCCACCGGTCCGGTGCGCACCACGAGGCGCCCCCCGCGTGCGCGCAGCGACCCGTCCAGGTCGGCGAGGCAGTCGGCGAGGAATGCGGTGCGGTTGGGCGCGTCGAAGCCCGCGGCGCGGATGCCCGGATCCCGGACAAAGAGCGGCACAACCTCGTCCGCGGCCGCGAGGGCGGCGCGCAGCGGTGGATGATCGTGCAGACGCAGATCCGAGGTGAACAGGACGACCGCGACCGTCATGGAGCAACTCCTGAGTGGTTGGTGTGGTGAGGTCACGGGCGCTTTGCCCGCCCGGTGCGCTGCCGGTGGGTCTCGGGCCGGTGCTTGTTCGGGCGTGCGCTCATACCTTTGGCGGCGGTCTGGGTGATGTTGCGGGCCATGCCGCCGAAGACGACGTTGTGGAACGGGAACACGGTCCACCAGTAGGCGTGCCCGAGGAGGCCGCGGGGGTAGAACAGGGCTCGTTGCCGGTAGCAGGTGCGGCCATCGGTGCCCATCTCGGCGTACATCTCCAGCCACGCCAGTCCTGGCATGCGCATCTCCGCCCGCAGCCGCAGCAGGTGTCCAGGTTCGATCTCCTCGACCCGCCAGAAGTCCAATGAGTCGCCGACCCGCAGTTGCTCCGCGTCGCGGCGCCCTCGTCGCAAGCCGACGCCTCCGACGAAGCGGTCGAGCCACCCGCGCAGGGCCCAGGCGAGTGGCAGGGAGTACCAGCCGTTGTCTCCGCCGATGCCCTCAATCACCTTCCACAGCCTGTCAGGGGACACGCCGACCGACAGCTCCCGCTCGTCCCGGTAGAGGCTGCCGCCCGCCCAGTCAGGGTCGGTGGGCAGCGGGTCACTGGGAGCGACGGGCAGGGCGGCGGAGGACCAGCGGGTGGCGACTTGCGCCTCCCGCACCCTGAGCACTGCCAGGGCGAGCGCCTCGTCGATCGGCTGTGGCCACCCCGGCAGGTCCGGCACGTACCGCGCGATGTCGTGTTCGTGGCATACGACCTCGTGGCGCAGCGATTCTGTGAGGGGCCGGGCGATGGCGGCGGGCACCGGGGTGATCAGTCCGACCCAGTGGCTGGAAAGTCTTGGGGTGAGGACCGGAACCGGCATGATGATCCGCTTTCGCAGCCGGGCCACGTCGGCGTAGCCGCGCATCATCTGCTGGTAGGTCATGACATCGGGGCCACCGATGTCGAAGGCCCGGTCGACTTCGGGCGGCATTGTGGCCGAGCCGACCAGGTAGCGCAGCACATCACGGATGCCGATGGGCTGGGTACGGGTGTGCACCCAGCTGGGAGTGACCATGACCGGCAACCGTTCGGTCAGGTAGCGCAGCATCTCGAATGAGGCCGATCCCGAGCCGATCACGACTGCGGCCCGCAGTACGGTGGCCGGCACCGGCGCGTCCAGGAAGATCCGACCCACCTCGGCGCGGGAACGAAGGTGCGGGGACAGCTGTGCCTGCGATACACCGCGTGGCGTGAGTGCGCCCAGATAGACGATCCGCCGCACCCCCGCAACCTGCGCCTGCTGGGCGAAGATGCGGGCCGCACAGCGGTCGGTCTCCTCGAATCCGGCACCGGAGCCGAGAGCATGCACCAGATAGTAGGCGACATCGATTCCGCGCATCGCCTCCGCTACGGAAGCCTCGTCGGTGACGTCACCCGCCACCACCTCGACGTTTTCTGCCCAGGGGTGGTCACGGAGCTTCCCGGGCGAGCGGGCCATGCACCGCACGCGGTGGCCTGATTCCAGGAGTTCTGGCACCAGGCGACCTCCGATGTAGCCGGAGGCGCCAGACACCAGGCAGTTCAAGGACTGTTGGGTCGGCTGACGCTCAGGACCCATGTTCGTGCCTTCCATCGTGCCGACGCCGCCCCGCCTTGCCCCATAAGTTCTCACGGCGCACAGCCCCCTGGGGGCACCGAGTGCGTGGCGCGCCCCGGGTCCTTGCATTCTGGCCCTCCTGGTCGGCACCGCCGAACCCGTAAGCCTTGACGCACACCGCCTGGCCTCGCCCGGCGCCCACCGCGCTGAGGGCGACCGGAGCGGTACGGCGGACCGGCGGTGACTCAGAACGTCGGTGCCCGTCGGCTGCCCGGCCGGTACACCGGCCGGGCACCAACGCGTGATCAGCCCCCTGCGACGCCGAACTGGGTGACGAGGCTCTGGTCGGTGTACGCCGCGACCATCCACTCGTGTGGATCTGTCCTGCGGTCGATGGGCCGGTAGCCGCCCTGGCCATCGCGTACCCACAGAGCCTCGGGCAGGAACAGGTGGCGGGGCACCCGGCGCAGTGCCGCGGCCAGTTCTCCGGTGACCGGGTGTCCGAGCTGTTCGGCGACCTGCGCGAGCAGGGCCTGTGTGTGCGCTGCTTGGGCCGGTGCGGTCACCGCGGGCTACTTCTTGTCCGGGGCAGGAGGGGTTGGGGGGCGGAGGCGGAGGCAGCGGACGGTTCGGCTGATGCCCGTCATCCCCGATCGGTGAGCGGTGCTTGGCCTTCACGGGGTCCACGAAGCACCTCCCTCTTCGCTCTTCTGGTCCCTTTCAGGTTAGAGGGCGGGGCCAGTTGCCGGGAGGGCGCCGCTACGAGGCGATGGCGACTGAACGCGGTGCCGTCGAAGTCACCTGTCCGGGGGCGCCGTGCGGCGAGCGTACGCACCGGGCGTCGTCGAGGCACAGGCCGGGCTATGTCTTGCGGGTGACGCCCAGCCGTTCGCGGAGGGTCTCACCGATTTCGGCCAGGGTGCGGAGCTGGGCCGGGGTGAGGGCGTCGATCAGGTGGCGACGTACGGACTCCACGTGGAGCGGGGCCGCCGTCATGATCGTGGCGATGCCGGCCTCCGTGAGGACCACCTCCGCGCCGCGGCCGTCGCAGGCCACCTCCTCGCGGCGCACGATGCCGCGCTGTTCCATGCGTGTGAGCTGGTGGGAGAGCCTGCTGCGTGACCACTGCATCAGGACGGCCAGGGCGCTGATCCGCATGCGGTGGCCTTCCGTGGAGCCGAGCACCGACAGGACGTCGTAGTCGGCCTCCGAGAGGGTGCTGTCCCGGCCCAGGTCGCGCGCGATCTCCGCATTGACCAGGGGGAACATCCGCCGCCACGCGTACCAGGCGTCCTGCTCGGACTCGGTGAGCCACCGCGGCTCGTAGAGGGTCATGCAAGCACTGTAGCCGAGTTGATGACACATCACCTACCTGGTTGACATGTCACACACCTGGCGGCTTTGATGAGTGACACGTCAACAACTACGTCGCCTGGAGCGCCCACCATGACCCGCCTGCACGTCATCTCCGCCGCCACCCGCCCCACCTCCTCCAGCCGCCCCCTCGCCCACTGGGTCGCCGAACAGGCGCACGCCCGGGGCGGTTTCGAGGTCACCCCCGTCGACCTCGCCGCGATCGCCCTGCCCTTCCTGGACGAGCCGGAGTACGCCTCCACCGGCAACTACGCCCACCAGCACACCCGCGACTGGAGCGCCCTCGTCGACTCCGCGGACGCCTTCGTCTTCGTACTGCCGATGTACAACGGCGGCTTCACCGCCCCCTTCAAGAACGCCATCGATTTCCTCTACCGCGAGTGGCAGGGCAAGCCCGTCGGCATCGTCAGCTACAGCGCCGGCCCCACCGGCGGCGCCCCGGCCGCCGAGATGCTGCTGCCGGTCCTCACCCGCATCGGTATGCGGCCCGCCGAGCGGTCCGTCGCCGTCGCAGGCATCCCCGACCTGATCGGACCCAACGGGTTCCAGGCTCCCGAGGGACTCGCCGAGGAACTGGCCGGCGTACTCGACGACGTGGCGGCGCTCGCCGTGCTCCGCACCCATGAGACCGTCATGGCCTGACGCGCCACATCATGAGGAGGCGCCCGGAAAGGCTCGCTTCTCGTCGAGGTCGCGCTTGTCCAAGGCGCGCGGCCGAGATGCCAACGGCGGGCCAGCGCTGCTACGGACGAGTCCCGGATGAACCGCTCCATCGGCCTGATCCGTTGCCACGAGCGAAAGTCCTCGACGAACGCCGCGTCATCGGCTTTGCCGGCCCGTTTGGCGTGCGGCGACAGATCGGCCAGGTTCGCCTCCACCGCCTCGCGGGCGAGAGCCATCCACTCGCTGGAGAACGCCTGACGCACACAGACCGCGCCGTCAGTCCAGAAGTCGCCCTCGATCTCCGTCATGACGATTCCTCCACACATGTCGATCCCCTCGCGGCGTAGAGATGGCCTATGGGGCCAGTCCCGCGGTGAGGGGGCTCGGTAGTCTCGTTCGTAGTCGATCGGGCTCTTGAACCCGCATGCGCTGTGCAGCCGCCTGGTGTTGTAGATGCCGGTGATCCAGGTGCCGATCCTGATCCTGGCCTCGGTGCGGGTGGCGAAGGTGTGCCGGTGGACGTACTCGACCCTTGCCCACGCTGTTGAAAGCCTCGCTCACGGCATTGTCGAAACACGATCCGACTCTGCCCATGGACTGGGTGATGCCCATGCTGCGCCCAGGGCAGTTGGGGCGGAAGCGGCGAGGGTTCCAGGCTGAAGGAAGCGGTCCGAACAGGTGACGATCAGTGCCTGCCAGCGGCCTCCGCCGGGTCCCGGCCGGCATGGGTAGCGTGACAACTTCCGTCCAGGATCCAGAGGTTGTCACCGGCGCCCCAGCCCCATGAGCCAGGAACTGATCGCTCCGGCAGTGGTATGCGCCTCCTTCTCGATGACGCTCCAGTGGTCGCCGAGGACATCGGCGGTCGCGCACGGAGCGGGCCAGGAGGTCGGCTGCCAGCCCTCGGCCGGGGACGGGGGGCGGGTGGCGCGGACCAGCAGGGTGGGAACCGGCATGGGTTCCGGGGTCCAGCCGCGGGCCAGGCGACTGTACGCGCCCAGCGCCGCCAGGGAGGTGTCGTCCACCACGGCGTCGAACTGCTCGCCCAGTTCGAGGGCCGGACGGGCGGGCATGGCCAGCAGCCACGGCCGGTCCTCGTCGTCCGGGGTGCCGGACGGGCACCGCGGTCGAGGAGGTAGGCGCCGGCCCCCACCGTGACCACCCCCAGCAGGCACAACGAGTGGGCATAGGCATGAGCCATCGGCAGCGGCCACAGCAGACGGTCCTGCGGGCCCAGCCCCCACAGCGGGGCGTAGGCCGCCGCCACCGACCACAGTGCGGCGCGCTGAGTGGACACCACGCCCTTGCTCGGCCCGGTCGTTCCCGAGGTGTAGAGGATCCAGGCCGGTTCGTCGAGGCCGAGGTCGTCGCGCGGCGGGAGTCCGGGGTCGCTTTCAGCCAGTTCCTCGAAGGCGGCCGTGTCCACTGCCAGCGTCCGCAGCCCCGGCGCGGCGTGTCCAAACGTCGGCAGCAGAGCGGCCTCCGTGACGACCAGCGCCGGGGCGCAATCACCGACCAGGTAGGCCAGTTCGGCCTCCGTCGAGCCGGGGTCGAGCAGCACCCCCACGGCCCCCGCACGCAGCACGGCCAGCCAGCTCTCCGCCAACTCCACCCGGTTGCCCGCGCAGAGCGCCACCCGGTCACCGTGCCGTACGCCCATCCGCCGCAGATGACCCGCCAACCGGGCGGACCGCCGCTCCAGTTCCCCATAGGTCAGACTCCGGCGCGCGTCCTCGTAGGCGATGCGGCCCGGCCCGCGTGCGGCGTGCTCCTTCAACGCGCCGGGCAGAGGCCGGATCAACTCGCCGCGCACCTGCTCCGCACCTTCGCCCATGAGGCCGCCTTCCCCCGAACCCGCGCCGCGGTCGCCCCGGCCAACATACTCGGCCGCGCACGTGGACATGCTTCCCCTGTCAGCGGGGGCGGCGCGACGGCACGGCTGAGCACGGTCCGCCAGGAGCTCGCAACAGTCCTGGCCCATCAAGTACGGCCCGCTGCTTGCCTGTTCAGCCCTGATCACCTTCTGGCTGACAGCACATTGGCGTCGTACGCCCCCGCGACGCCGACCGGCGCCGTACGCGGCCAGAAGCCACCGACCACTCCGGCACCGACATCGACATCGACCGACTGGAACGCCGCCAGGCCTTCGCCCTCACTGGACGTGGACTTCACCCCGCTGCGCGACCCAGACCTGGCCGCCGCAGGCTTTGGCCAAGCCGCTTGAGGGGCCGGGAGCAGGGCGGTCAACTTCACGCGACGAGTAAGCCTGGGTCTGGTGAGGGTGCTGGGTCCCTCACAGGCCGATCTCATACCGTCCTGTCTCGTGGAGCCAGGCCAGGTGCCCCGCGATCTGCTCTTCCAGCCCGCGAACGTACTGGTCGATGACCGGGATACCCCGCTGCCGCAAGTTGGTGGACAGCAGAACGAAGCTCTCTGTGTGCCGGGCCACTTCCGCCGCAGTGAGATCGATGCCCTCCTGGACCGAGCAGCCGTCGTGGTGGGCGAGCACCATGGGGAGGTTGGCGATGTGGCGGCGTCGGACGTCACGGGGGCAGCCCAGGACGTCGTTGGTGAGACCGATGGTCTGGATGGCCAGGTCGGTCAGATCCCTGATCTGCTGATCAAGCAGCAGATCAGGGGGCATTTCGAAGCCTTGCGCTACCTCGGTCAGGACGAAGTGGTGGTGCAGATGGGCGATCAGATGTCGGATGCGCCGGTACTCGGCCACCGGCGGGACCATCCCCGCGGCCGCGTAGGCGGCGTCGGCTGCCGCTCCGACGCAGTAATGCAGCATGCCTTTACGGATACGCAGCACCTGCTGGGGGGTGGCGATCTGCTCGATGCGTGCGAACAGGTCCCGGTACGCCAGCTCGATGGGGGGTCCGCTCACCGGGGCGTGCGGGTTCTCGGCGATTCTCTCGCAGGCCAGCAGGTGCGAGGCCAGAGCGGTGGTTTTGCGGCCCAGCCCCAGCTCCTCGGTGTACCGGTCGTCCTGCACAGTGGCCCAGATACAGAACTGGGTGGCGACCAGTACCCGTTCCGTCTCCCCTTCGGGGATCATCCAGGCGTAGGTGCGGCCAAGCGTGGAGTGGCGCAGATACGCCTCGTCGGCATCGCTGCGGATGATGTCGAAGTCGCGCAGCCAGGCGAGGGTACGCTCCTCCAGTTCGTCCGCGGCCGGATGCAGCCGGGCCGGCACCGGGAAGGAGATACGCGGCACCACCAGCCGGTCTGCCTCGGTGGCTTCCGTCGGCGGGGAGGCCGCCAGTCGCTGGTCCTGCCACCAGGTCACGGAGCCTGCCTTTCATGCGGCGTGGACTTGCGCGGTGTCGGTGTCCACGGCTGGAGGGCCAGTGCCCGGTGGGCTCGGGCCAACGGCTCGGCGCAGAAGGTGCGGGCCGGACCGTGTGGCAGCCCGGCCAGATAGGCATCGGCCAGGGCCAGCTCCTGACGGGCATAGCGGATCATGTCCTGTGTCTGCCAGCCGTCCGGCCAGAAGTCCACCCCGCGGCCGGTGTCCACCCCGCGGTCAATGAGGATGTTGGCGCTCTGCAGCGCCCGCCCGTAGGCCACCCCCAAGGTCCGGCTGCTCTGGGTGCCGTCGTACCACGCCCACAGGTCCGACAACAGCAACACCAACGTGCCCGCCACGGCGTACGTATACCGGTCGAGATCCCGTTCATTCTGCACGGCGAAGCCGCTCTCGGCCCAGTCGGCCATCCGCTCGGCCATCGTGGCGAACGTCTCCCACACCCGGGGCCCGATATCGGGCGGGGCCAGGCCCGCCCACTCGCCCAGGCGCAGCGTCACCTCCGGCAGCACCGCCTCGTGCGCCGCGAACACCGCAGTCAGGTCGTCGGAGGCGAAGCGCAGCTGCAGGGTCCGGCCGACCCCGCGCAGCAATACAGCCTTGTCCGTACCCGCCAGATCGGGATGGTCCTCGACCTCGTCGATCCCCCGCATCAGCAGATAGGCGCATGACACCGCCTCGTTCAGCCGGGCCGGCATGCTGATCACGGGCTCGTACCAGGTGGTGCTGTACTCCCGCACCACGGCATGCGCTTCGTCGAGCAGGACCATCTCAACACCCTTACCGCCCCGACCACTCCTGACATCAACACTCGGGCAGGGAACTACGCAAAAGCACCGGCGCACGAACCGCTAGATGATGCAGCCCAGTGCGCTGGCGCACTCGCAGAAAATGAGTAGTTACGAGAGACCCGAGCCCCCCACCGGATCGCGTCCGGTTTGCCCCTGATCCTTGTTCTCACAACCTCTCTCGGGCAAGAACCAGGGCAAGCGGCCCTCGGTCGCCACCGTCTTCCACATCCTTGCCAAGGATGAAGCGGAGAGCTGAACAGCCATCAGGGCTTCAAGATCAACTCATTGCCTCTTGACCCGTATCTCGGCGATACCCCAGAAGCGTGGCTGCGTCCAGAACCGGCCGCCGGCCCGTCAGCTTGCAGCCTTCGGACTGCTACGCCCCGGTCGCTTTCCGAGGCACTTCTCGATCATGTGAGCACGAAGCCCGGGAGCGTGCTCTCGCGTCACGGCAACGAACGTGTGAGCCAGACCACTTCACCGTTGTCTTCCGTGGAGACGTGATCCCGCTCGAACCCGAGCTTCTCAAGGACACGGAGCGATGGTGTGTTCCACGCGCCGACGGTCGACCAGAGCCGTTTCCGCCCGGTCGCGATAGCGGCATCGAGCACCGCGCCGGCCGCCTCGGTGGCGTAGCCACGCCCATGCACGCGCTGGAACAGCTCATACGCGATTTCAGGCTCCTCCAAGGTGGAGCGACCGATAATCAGCCCGCAGTAGCCGATGAAGTCGCCTTCGTCACGGCGCTGGATGGGCAACAGGGCGATCCTCGTAGTCGCCGTCGCGGTGAGCAGCTCCGCGATGGACGTCCGGATGCGCTCAACCGTAGGGGTCCCCTTGCCGCGTTCGGAGAGGAGGGCGCAGAACTCAGCGGCGTCCGACTCGGCCCAAGGCCGCAGTATCAGCCGCTCGGTCTCAAGGTGGAACGGCATCGTCTCGTACGTAGTCATGGCCCCACTGTGCCCCACTGACCATCACGACCTGCAGCTGGAGTATCAGCCTGCGCAGCTGCCGTAGCTTCGGCAGTCGACGGGGCCCGCAACAGCGCGGGAGCATGGCGCCCATGCCCGAGACCGTGTGGACCATCCGCGTGGCCACCGCCACCGCCGTGGTGATCGCGACCGCGACGGGCCTGATCGTCAGGCCGCGCACGGCACGCCTTCGCCGACCGTCGGGCCTTCGCCGAGACCGTCGCCCGCATCAACGGCGCGCCCGCAGCTCCGTAGACACGGCCCCCGCCGGTACTTGAGAGCTCGGCAAGGCGGTATGCCTCCTGCGAGAGCCGGAGGATCACGAGTAGACAGGGATGCCCCACGAGTCGGCCACGACCACGATCTGCGGCACCATCCCCGCCGTCGGATTCAGCAGACCGGAGCTCTTCACCCTGGAGAGCGACGATGCCGTCGTGGACGGCAGTCCTGCCGTGGGTCCGGAATACTTCCCCGCATGACGGGCCGCACAACACCTGCCCACGGAGAGACTGATCGCAGCCCTGCTGAAGGACGATACAAGCAGCGCCATGCGGTGGACTGCGGAATCAACCGGCTGATGCGAAACCGCGCGGTGGCCACGCGGTATGACAAGCTCGCTGTCCACTGCGAAGCGACCGTGCTGGTCGCAGCCATCAACGAGTGGCTGTGACAACCCCGGTGGGAGACCATCAGGCCCGATATGTGAACTGGCCGAGGTAGTGCAGAGAGGTACCGTGCGGGTTGGTGACCACGTTGGGAGCGAAGACACAGATCGCAGCGTCGGCCAGCTCGGTTGACTCCACATGCGGCAACCACTGGTCAGCGTACGAGGCATCCCGAAGGAGTACCTCAGGAACAACCGGAGCGAGGTGGCCGGCGTCATGGGCATGAATCGCTTCGATGCACATCGGTTCGAGCTCCGCTATTCCGGCCTCTCCCATGAATGCGGATGGCTCCGCATCCCCGTTCTCCGACCACCTCTCATCGACGTAGTCGCGGAGGTATTCATTCGAGGCGAATCGTCCACGCGAGAGGAAGACGTGCACCACGCTGGCTTCAATCACCCGACGATTGTCGCCCAACCCTGAACCCGCGCGCGACCCGCCATGAGACGCCGTTCACACGTCGGACCCGTCATCAACGAGTCCACTATGGTCACTTCTGAAACGCGCTAGAACCCCGTCACAGGACCGCGTGAAACGCACCGCCATCCGCCAACTGGAAGCGCTCGGCTACCGGGTCGTCATCGAGCCTGCCACCTAGCCCGCTACCGGCCGCCGTCGCCGACCCGCAGGCCGTACCCGCGGGGCGGGACGACGCACGCTCTTCAGGACTCTCATTTTCGGACCAGCTGGTTCAGCACGCGAACCTGGCCTTGTCCGCCGAGCTCCCCCCGACGCCCGTCCATCCGTGAGGGCCGTAGAAGGAGCCAGCCACTTGGGTGTAGTAGGTGTAGGTGGTTCCCGTACAGTTCCACGGCACCGCAGCACTGATCGTGGTAGTCGGGTCGTTGCTGGGGAAGACGTGAGAGCTGAGCAGCTGCCACCCGTACCACCGCTTGCGGAACAAGCTGACGGTCAGTTTCATCTCCGTGGCCCGGCCCGTGCAGCTGAAGGCCCCCCGGGCAGAGACGTACGCCCCGTACTTGACCAGATGGGCCGTCTGTGTACACCGGCGTGAGCTGGCCTGCGCCGCGTCGAGACCCCCGCCGGCCTCGGACGCACTCGCGGGCACAGCGAGCACGGCACACGACGTCACAACGGCGAATGCCATGGCGAATCTCATCCAGACGGTCTTCATTCCGCTCGTCCCCCTCCAACCTCCGTTGGCCAGGCGGTTGCCCCACCAACCCTCAGTGTGGGCATCGCGTCCGTTCACGTCGTCAATCCGCTGGGGTATCGCTGGTAAACCCTCGCGGTACACACAGCACCCCCTGCAGGGCCATGTCCGAGATCTCCTGGAACCGAGCCGACGGTCGATCAGCTGTTCACCCGGACCTCAGAGGGGCTGGTGGCCCTGCCGCGGAGCTTCGGCGTAGTCGACTGACGTCCGCTTCGTGATCGTCAGAGGCCGAGATGCGTATGGGGCGGCGGGTGCAGCGGCGCCGTCCGCGCCGCCGCCTCCGAGGCCGGGGCCGGGGCACCAGCACCTCGCCCGCCGGCCGCACACACCCGGACCTTGATGAGAATGGGGATGAACATTCGGATGATGGTTGAGCGCGGCGTTCGAGAGTGCAGCAACACGCGCCTGCCGGGCCGAACGGCATCGCAGATCTGGCCGTCGCCGAGGCCGACGGGACCGTGTTCTGCACCGGCACCATCGTGCCCCCGCCGCAGTGCATCGACGGGGGTCGAGAGTTACGGGTGGAGTGTGCTGTACGTCGGAAAGATCGGACTCGCCGGCATCCTCGCCCACGACCAGAAGACCACACGCCGACTCATGCGCGAGGCCGCCGCAACCGGACAGTTCGTCGGCGCCCGCATCACCACCCGCCACCTCGCCTGAGCAGAGCTGGTGAAGTTGATGGCGTTGGGTAGGCGTCCTTGGGGAGGGACGCCATGGCGAACATCCTCCAAGCCGTACTGACGATGAGCGACGCAGGGAGATGGTGAGGCGCCGGCCTGCCCGCCGTGGCGAGGAGTGGCCTTCTCGCCTGCGCGGCAGGCCCTGGACGGTGGGTGTCCAGGGCCTGCCGCGCCGCGCGCGGTGGCTCTAACGGTTGGCACCCCAGACGGTGGTGGATGAGTCGCCCACCCGCTGGACGTAGGGCTGTACCCAGCGGGAGCCGTCGTCGTTGGTCGAGAACCCGCCGCCGGTGATGCCGCCGACGTAGCCGAGATCGCTGGTGTAGGCCCCGGCCGCACAACCGACGGTGCCGTTGCTGTGGTTGGTCAGGTCGTACTCCACGAACCAGTGGCCGCTGTAGTAGAAGTGCACGTAGATCGAGCAGGTACCGGTGGTGTCCCACACGGTGTACGAGCTGGTGTTGAGTGGTGAGTGGGCCTGGGCGGCAGTGGCCCCTGAGAAGGCGATCAGCGGTGCCGCTGCGATCACAGCGAGCCTGCTCCAGATGGAACGGCGCATGGTTCTCCTCCGTTGTGGTCTCGACCAATCTGGCCAATGGTTCAGACCAATCGCAACTATGCGGTCCGCAGGGGGGAGGGTGTCAATAGTCGTGACGCAGGTGGGCCTCCTCCGCCTCTGACGGGGGGCCGCGATCATTGGACGGCCCGCACGGCGGCGCTACAACAGCTCGCCCGTGGCATCGTTCTATGGTCCGCCACCCTGTGCCTACCGGGGCGTTGCCCCGGGTGGTAGTCCAGGCCGCCGCCACCGCCGACTCGACCCGCCTCACCCTGGGCTTTGGGTGGAGGGGCCAGTGGGGCGGCCATACGGGTGGGCAGAGCCGCTGTGGCGTGGACGGTGCCCCTGCCTCCGGGACCGGCGACCTCATCGGCGAGGATGGAGCGATCGGATCCGCCCCGGGAGGCACCGCCCACACATGAGCCACAACCAGCCAGGCCCCTACGGCCCGCAGCCGCCCGCCTTCGGACCACCGCCTTACGAGGCCGCGGCACCGCCTGTGCGGACGACCACACGCACGAGGACCGCAGTGCTGGCGACGGCGCTCGTAGTGGTGCTCTGAGCGGTGGGCGCCACCGGTTACGTGCTGGGCCGGGGTACCAACCGACCGGCCGCCGCAGACGTTCCGTACAAGCTGACGACGCCCCCGAGCATCATCGGTGGCGCTTTCACGTACGATCCCGAGGTCGGCGTCCGGATCACCAATGACGAAATCGCGGCGTACGCCGCCGACGGGGTCCGCGACCCGCAAGCCGCAGGGGCTCACTGCTGGTCCTACGCGTCCCGGCAGACGGTGGTGTTCTCCGGGGCCTGGGGCACGATCGACAGCCCGGAACAGGCCGTCGACCGCTCGTTCGCCCGGGCCGCCCGCCAGGCAGCCGCCGACAAGTCCGGCATCACCTACCTCGGCGCTCCACGCGGCCTCTCTCCCAGCGGGCTCGGCGATGCTGTCATGAAGTGCCAGATGGACAAAGGCGTCGACCCCGCCCATCCGTCGGTCCCCGCCACGACCAACTCGGTCTGCATCTGGGCCGATCACAGCACCTTGGGCGTGGTCGTGGTCCTCGACGAGACCACTCACCCCACCGACTACAACACCGGCACCACGATCGACGAGGACGCCGACATCACCGTCAAAGTCCGCAACGACACACGCGTTCCCGCACAGTAGACAAACCCTTCTCCTGAACGCTCTTCCACTCGTGGCTCCGAGACCTCGCAAACGTGCCCTCCACCGCCCCCGCCACGCTGCGGCAGCACGGCCTCGTCACCGGACAGCTCAGCTGCGAGCAACTCGTTGACCGGCACGGCGTGGCGGGCCGCCCCATCCGCGCTCTGCTGATCGACTACCTGGAAGAGCGCAGGAGCACTGAAGCGGAACCCTCACGGGTAGTACGGGGTGTACGTGATCGAGGAGACCTTCAGGTACCTCGCGCCGTCTGATGTAGCCCATGTCGAGGAGTTGGGGTTGCCCGGCCAGTCGCCGCCGACGGCGGTGTTGACGATGAAGTGCATCCCGACATCCGGGGCAGTGCTGTACCACTTGGTGCCGGTGTTGGTGCCGTCCACGGCGAAGTCGATGTGATCGGGCCACCAGGTGAACGAGTACCTGTGGTACGCGTTGGTCCAGCCCGCAGAATTCGTCTTCGAGAACTGAGTCTGGGCGTTGTTGGGGTCATGGAAGGTTTGGTAGACGGTGTTCGGGTTCTGGCCGACGATTTCGGCGGCGTCGAACTCGGGCAGCCACGGATTCAGGTAGGCCGCCCATACCGCGGGCAGGAGGCCCTGGCCGTTGGGCATGTTCGCGGTGAAGCTGTAAGTGCCGTAGCCGTAAAGGGCCTTGGACTCCACGCGGCCCGAGTAGTACATGTTGCCCGACTTGTAGGTCTTGATGACGAGGGTGCTGCCCTCGTACCAGACGCAGGCGGGGGTGTAGGTCTCCAACTCGTTGTTCGCGGTCCACCGTCCGCTGATGGTGTTCCACGAGTTGACGGTCTGGGGGGTTCCCCAGGACGCCGCGCGGGCTTGCGGCTGTCCCAGGAGAAGCAGCGAAAGCGCCGCCAGGGCGACAACTATCAGGTGTCCCGGTCTGAGAAGTGCAGATGACATCGCGGCTCCATCGCTCGGATGACATGGGGTATGGGAGCGGTTCCACGCTCCCTTTGTCGTCGGACTGTAGGAGTCCGTTCAATGTTTGACAAGATGCGTGGCGTGGATCGTTTCCTGGCTTCCGGAGTTGAAGACACCAGTTGTCGCACCCGACTTGATCACCACTGGATACAGGCCCTGGAGGTGGCGTCGGCGAGAGGGCCTGCCTGCCCCATCGGCCCGGCGCATCCCGGCCCGCCGCCCTCCAGGGACCAGAGAGTCAGGGCAGGGACGCGGCGGTGGCGTGCGGCCCGTCACGCAAGCGGAAGACGACCAGGCCGTGATCGAGCTGGTCTGCGGCCAGGCGGTCTCCGCACTCGCCGCAGGGTGGCCGATCGCTACCAGTGCAGTCAAAGGCGCCCGCCGCCAGCTCATCGGCGCCTTCTGAGGACGCACCAGCGCCACGGCCGTCCTCAAGATCCATGACTGGTACTTGGGCCCGGCGGCGGCGTGGGAGAGCCGGAGCTTCGAGGAAGCGCCGGAGGTGGGGGGGCCTGGCCATAGGCGGAGCCCGCGGTGACCCAGGCGATGGTGAGCGGCGAGACCAGGACGAGCAGGGTCCCCCTGGCCTCGCGCTCTGGGTGGCGGCCTACAGAAGGCCGTACTCGATGGCCGTCGCGTCCGGGGTGGCCAGAAGGCCGTACTCCGTCGCGGACGCGTCCGTGCTGACGTTGAAGTACTTGGGTCCGTCCTGCGCGGCACGAGCGGTGTCGGCGCTGCTGCCCCCGCCGCTGGCGGAGAGCACATGCTGACCCAGGGCCACTGCCGATGCGGTTGACACAGATCGCGGCCCTGCGTGCAGACCAGGCCACTTGCGACGGGACAGCGGTGTCAGGGAACTCGAAACGTCTCACTCGCGGACGCGGTCGTGGACGGTCGAAGTACGCGTCAGCTGCTCCGAAGACCGACCGCCAGCGTCAGCTCAAGGACCCGATGAGGCGATCCGAGATCCGGAAACAGCTCCCGCAGCTGCGACATCCGGTACCGGACCGTCTGAGGATGGACGAACAACGCCGCCGCCACCTCGTCCCGCCTGCCCTGGTGCAGCAGCCACGCCCGCAATGTCTCCTCCAGCCGCCGTGCGGTCGCGACGGGCAAGGTCGTGAGCGGTGCGAGGGCTCGCGCACGCAGGTCTGCGAACGCGTCCACGTCGGCGCTCAGCACCAGCTCGGGCAGGTGGTCCTCGGTGTCGCGAATCTCAGAGGAGAGCGAGCGCGCGCGTACAGCTCGTGCGTACGAAGCGGACGCACGCGTCCATGGCCGTGCCGGGCCGACCACGGCCGTGCGGTCGGTCAGCTGCCGCAAGAGGTGTGACCGGTCGGCATCGGGGACGAGCAGCACACCGGTGGCGTCCGGCAGATCGTCCAGGACGAGGGTGCCCGGGTCGAGCGTGCGGTAGGCAGGCCGGGCCTGGGCGGCGGGCAGCAGGACCGCGGTCAGCGAGACCGGGGGCTGCCACCCGGCCCGTTGAGCGGAGGCCAGCAGCACGTCCGGGCTCGCACCGGAGAGGAGGTCTCGGGCCAGGTGTTCCAGGTGGCGCTCGTGGGCCCTGCCCCGGGCGGCCAGTTCGTCGGCATGGCCCGCGGCGCTCGCGGCGGAGAGCTCGTCGATGTAGGCGAAGGTCAGCTCGGCGAACTTGGCGACCTCGGCGGCGGGCAGACCTGCGGGTACGGCGCCCGCTGCCAGGCATCGCCACGCCACGCGGGCGCCGACGCGGTAGGCGCTGAGCAGGGCGTCCATCGAACGGCCGTCGCGCACCTCGCCGCGGCCCAGCTCGTACGCCGCGTCACCGGCGTCGCCGCCTGTGGCGTTCCCGCTCGCGAGGTCCAGGTAGTGCCCCAGGGCGGTGCGGACGGCTCGGCGGATGGTGCCGCCCATGCGGCCCGAAAGGGCGTTGGCGTAGGGAGGGACCTCGTCGATGATCGCCTGGACGATCTCGTCGGCGGTCGCCTTCAGCGCGCCCCGAAGTGCGGTGACCGTCGTCTCATCCAGAGCCGGCTCGCTGACCCTCCGCATTGCATGACTCACGTCTTTTGTTCCCTACGAACAATTCTGCCGACCAGATTTACGTCCTTCGGTCAGGACTTTACGCCCAGGGACGCAGCAAGCTGAAGCCATGACGAGTGCAGCCCTCCGCAGCAGGGCGTGGAAACTGCTGGAGATGGTCACGACGCCGCTGCTGCCGTCGGACTACCTCGACCTGGTGAGCCCGCTGCGGGCGGGCGCCGACCTGCGTGGGCGCATCGAGGCCGTGCATCCCGAGACGGGTGACGCCGCGACCATCGTGATCAGGCCGGGACGGGGCTGGCGCGGCCACACGGCCGGTCAGTACGTACGGATCGGGGTCGACGTCGACGGGGTGCGCCTGTGGCGTGCCTACTCCCTCACCTCGCCGACGGACCGCCCGGACGGGCGCGTCACGATCACCGTGAAGGCGATCCCGGACGGCAAGGTCAGCAACCACCTGGTCCGCGGGGCGACGCCGGGCACGCTGATCCAGCTCGACCAGGCGACCGGCGACTTCGTGCTGCCGCGCGCCAAGCCCGCCAAGGTGCTCTACCTGACGGCCGGCAGTGGCATCACGCCTGTGATGGGCATGCTGCGCGACACCGCATTCAACGACGTCGTCATGGTCCACTGCGCGCCACAGCCGCAAGACGTGATCTTCCGCAACGAACTGCACGACCTGGTCGCGGACGAGAAGCTGCGCCTGACCGAGGTGCACACCGACACGGACGGCATGCTCGACATCGCCCGTCTCGACGAACTCGTGCCCGACTGGGCCGAGCGCGAGACCTGGGCCTGCGGGCCCGCTGGCCTGCTCGACGCCGCCGAGAAGCACTGGAGCGAGCACGGCGTACCGGAGCGCCTGCACACCGAACGCTTCCGCCCCAGCGTCGTCGCCACCGGCGACGGCGGCGAGGTCACGTTCAGCGCCACCGGCAAGACCGTCGACGCGGACGGCGCCACACCGTTGCTGGACGTCGGCGAGGAGGCCGGCGTGCTCATGCCCTCCGGGTGCCGCATGGGCATCTGCTTCGGCTGCGTCACGCCGCTCAAGGCGGGCGCCGTCCGCGACCTGCGCACCGGTGAGATCACCGAAGCCGAGCCGGGTGTCCTCATCCAGACCTGCGTGTCCGCCGCGGCGGGCCCCTGCGACATCGAACGGTAGGAGCACCTTGACCGCCATCGACCCCACCGCCCACCTGACCGCGGAGCAGATCGAGGAGCTCGGCCGCGAGCTGGACGCGATCCGCGACGAGGTGATCGCCGGCCGCGGCGAGCAGGACGCCGCCTACATCCGCAAGGTCATCTCCGCGCAGCGCAAGCTCGAACTGGCCAGCCGGGGCGTGCTGTTGTTCTCGCTCTTCCCGCCCGCGTGGGTGCTCGGCACCGCCGGTCTCTCCGTCGCGAAGATCATGGACAACATGGAGATCGGCCACAACATCCTGCACGGCCAGTGGGACTGGATGCGCGACCCGAAGATCCACTCCACCACCTGGGAGTGGGACCACGTCTCGCCGGCCGACCAGTGGAAGCACTCGCACAACGAGCTGCACCACACGTACACCAACGTGATCGGCAAGGACAACGACCTCGGCTACGGCATCATGCGCGTCGACGAGGACCAGAAGTGGCACCCGTTCCACCTCGGCCAGCCGCTGTGGAACTTCATCAACGCCTGCTTCTTCGAGTACGGCATCGCGGCGTACGACCTGGAGCTCGGCAAGAACCTGGACAAGCGCCGCCGCAAGGACCCGGAGTTCCGCGCGCGGGCCAGGGCCGTGGGCCGCAAGATCCGCAAGCAGGTACTCAAGGACTACGTGATCCACCCGGTGCTGTCGGGCCCGTCGTTCCTCCCCACGCTCGCCGCCACGTTCACCGCGAACCTGGTCCGCAACCTCTGGACCCACTCGGTCATCATGTGCGGGCACTTCCCCGAGGGCGTCAAGGTCTTCGAGCGCCGGTCGATCAAGGGCGAGACGCGCGGCCAGTGGTACCTGCGCCAGATGATGGGCTCGGCGAACATCAGCGGCAGCAGGGCCATGCACTTCATGACCGGCAACCTGTCGCACCAGATCGAGCACCACCTGTTCCCGGACCTGCCGAGCAACCGGTACGCCGAGGTCGCGGTGAAGGTACGCGCGCTGTTCGAGAAGTACGAGCTGGAGTACGTCACCGGGCCGCTGCCCAAGCAGGTGTTCTCCGCGTGGCGCAAGGTCTTCCGGCTCTCGCTGCCGAACAAGACGCCCAAGGTCAAAACGCTGGACCGCGAGCAGGAGCTCGTCGCGGCCTGATTCTCGGTATGGGTTCAGATCTTTCGGCCGTACCGGCGGCACCGCCGGGTTCGGTGAGATCCCTGCCTTCCTCTGCCTGGCTCGACGACGAGCAGACGTGCTCTTGGCAATGCTCCGCGGCGACGGCCCGTCGGCCGACGGCTTCGGACAGGCCGCCTGAGCCGGCCGAGGGCCGGATGCCCGATGTGGGACGGCACGTAGTAGAGCACCTCACGGTGCCAGGGCACTGTGGAGCCCTGGCACCGCGTCCGAGAGCTGACCCCGGGGACCGGGTTGAGGTCACAGCAAGCGGTCGACCAGCCCGTCGACGTAGTCCGGGGTGAGCGGGCCCATGCCGAACAGGACGCGGATGTACATCGGGGCCAGGACGTGGTCCAGCACGCCGAGCGCATCGGGTGCGTGTTCGCCACGGTCGCGGGCGCGATCGAGCATGGACTGCAGTTGCCGGGTGCGTTCGTCGCGGAGGTCGTCACGCGCCTGTAGGCCCTGCTGACCGCTGCTCGACAGGGCGACGGCCAGGCGCACCACCAGCAGACCGTCGGGTCCGGTGATCTCGCGGGCGACCTGGGCCGCGTAAGCGCGCAGGTCACCGGCCAGGCTCCCGGTGTCGGGCATCGGCGACTGCGCGTTGAGGCGGGTGAGCGCCACGTCGGTGAGCAGGGTTTCCAGGCTGCCCCACCGGCGGTAGACGCTGCTGTCGGCCACGCCCGCGCGCGCTGCGACCTCGCCGACGGTGAAGTTGCCGTAGCCGCGCTCATTGATCAGGTCGGTCACGGCCTGGTGCACCTGCGCGCCGACGCGGGCGCTGCGCCCGCCGGGCCGCCGGGCTGGCTGTCGCTCGTTCATGCCTCCACCTTAACGCAGTCGAGGCTTGCGTTTGTGAGGCGACCCTCCCTATAGTCCTCTAACGCAGTCACCGATTGCGTTAGAGCGCTCAGGTGTACCGCCACCCGTGTCAACCGGTGGCGGGAAGCAACTGGCAGTTGAGAGGAATCCCCATCGCTGAATCGTTTGCGGCCGTAGGCAGTCGATCGAATCGGGCCGTGCTGCTCACGGTGACCTGCCTCGGCCAATTCATGGTCCTGCTCGACAACACGATCGTTGGAGCGGCACTGCCTGATATGCAGCACCGGCTGCACACTCAGTTGACCGGTCTGCAATGGATCGTCGACGCGTACGTACTACTGGTCGCCATGCTGCTGCTGTCCGGCGGTATCTTCGCCGACCGGTTCGGCCGCAAGCGGGTGTACCTGACCGGCGTGGCCGTGTTCACCGCCGCGTCGGTGGTGTGCAGCCTCGCGCCCTCGCTCGGCTGGCTGATCGCCGGCCGGGTGCTGCAGGGCATCGGGGCCGCGGCGCTGAGCCCTGCCTCGCTCGCCCTGCTCGCCGCCGCCTATCCCGTACCGCAGGAACGAGTCAAGGCGATCGGGCTGTGGGCCGGATTGAGCGGAATCGGTCTGGCCGCAGGCCCCGTGGCAGGCGGCGTGCTGACGGACGCCTTCGGCTGGCCCGCCATCTTCCTGGTCAATCTGCCCTTCGGCGTGGTCCTTCTGCTGGTCGGTCTGCGCAGCCTTGAAGAGACCCGCAATCCGGGCGCCCCCGCGATCGACATCCCGGGGACGGTGCTGTCCGTTCTGGCAGTGGGGACACTGACCTACGGACTGATCGAGGGTGGTGCCCGCGGCTGGACGTCGCCAGTGATCCTGGGCAGCTTCACCGCCGCGGTGATCCTCCTCGCCGCCTTCGTCGCCGTCGAAGCGCGGCGTTCCGCTCCGATGCTGCCGCTGCGGCTGTTCCGGCAGCGCCTGTTCACCGTGTCCAACACCGCCATGGTCGTGGTGGGGTTCGCGCTCATGGGTTCGTCGTTCTTCTTCTCCCAGTTCTTCGTATACGTCCAGGGCAGCTCGATTTTGCGCGCCGGCCTGCAGACCCTGCCGGTATCCCTCGCCATGGTGATCGTCAGCCCGTACGCGGGCCGGCTCGCCGCCCGGTACGGCTTCCGGATCGCGGTCACCAGCGGCCTGGCCCTGGCCGGCCTGGGACTGCTGGCGCTCGGTATGGTGCACGCCGACACCGGCTACGGGAACGTTTGGTGGCGGCTCGGACTCGCCGGCATCGGCTTCGCCCTGACCATGTCCCCGCTGACAGGCGCCGCCATCCAAGCGGTCAGCCCGCAGGAAGGCGGCCTCGCATCAGGCATCAGCAGCACCACCCGCCAGATCGGCGCGGTGCTCGGCGTGGCGGTACTCGGAGCCATCGTCCGCACCCGGCAGTCCGGCGGCGCCTCCTTCGAGACCGGCCTCAACAGCGCCTTCGTCGCGGCCGGCGTCATCACCTTGGCCACCGCCGTGTTCACCGGCCTGTGGCTGACAAGGTCCAAGCCCTCGGAAGGCTCCACGGTGCCGCGACGTGCCACTGATCCAGGTGCGGTCACCACCTCGAACAGGGCATCCGTGACCAGCCGTTGACAGCGACACCGAGCTCGGCCGGGAGGCGTCCCGTCGGATGATCCCCCGGCGGGACGCCTCCCGGCCGACAGGATGATGCCCGCGCCTCTGACACATGACCGCTTATGAAATGACCGTTTATGAGATGAGCTGGGCCGTCGGATGCGTAGGCTCGGGGCCGTGGCTGATCAGATACAGAAGATCGTGACGGGGCTGCCGGACCTGAAGGACGTCACCGGCGTATGGGCGGTGGCCGATGGCCGGGTCGCGCAGGGGGATGCCGCCTTTGCCGCCGACCTTGGCATCGCTCTCGCCAGGACCTACAGCACCGGGAAGGCAACCGGGGGGCAGATGTGGCAGTTCCGAAGCGTCTTCGACCATCTGCTTCGGCTATTGGCCACCACCGCCGGTCCCGAGAATGTCACCCAGGTGTTGCGGCTGATCTCCTTGGACGAGGTCACCAGCAGGAAGCTGGATCGCTACACGGCTTCGTTGCTGGCTTCCAGCCACGAGGCGTCCGACCTGGCTGCGGCGTTCACCGGCCGTGCTCCGGAGGAGCTTCGGGCCTGTCTGGTCCATGAGCTGGTTCTCAGGGGCGTGGTCGTCGAGGACACGCCGGGGATCGCGCGTTGGGCGACGTCGCCGCATTGGAGTCATCACCCGCTGGGCTGGCTGCCCCTGACTCTGTCCGACGTGGAGGGAAGCGCGGATCTGCCGAGCTACAGCGTTCATGGCCGCAGCCACTCGATGCCGTACGGACCATCGGAGAGCCGCGAACTGGCGGTGATCGCCGACGCGCGCGTCCCGTCCGCGGAGGAGACGACAACTCCGTCCGCTGCCACGGCGATGAGCAGGGCCGTGGCGAACTGGGCCGAAGAGTCCAACGGGCGCATCGAGGCGCGCGTGTTCGGCCTTGCCGAACCCCTGGACCCCGAGTCGGTTCCGGCCGCGCTCCTGACGCTGGGGCTGGAGTGTCTGCACGGAGCGGGGAAGAAGGCCCCTCTGTCGGTAGGTGTCCGGCCGCCGGCCCAGGCATGGCGCGTGCTCTTCGCGGCGGCGTCGACGGGAGGGGCGTACAACTCCGGTTCCTATGGTGCCTACGGCCGGTTGGCGGCCTGGCAGTCCCTGGCCGCGCTGGCTGGAAGCCCAGAGGGCGCCACCGTCGCTGAGGTCGAAGCACATGTACTGGACTGCGTCTGGCATGACTTCGGCGCCAACACGAAGTGGTTCGATCAGGTGGCCTGGGACATCGGTCTGGCCGCCCTTTCCTCCGGCCGTCGGCGCTTGTCCGTACTTGCCGCGACTGATACCGACTGAAGTGCTCGTGGTTCGTGGTGTTGGGGAGCCGGGCGAACGGCAAAGTGGCCATAGCGAACACCCATGCCCCGATCTTGGCACCGGCCACTGACAATCGCGGATGTCGAGAACGTGCCACCGGCTCCGTCCCAGGGACATCAACGGCCACCACCGGCCGCACGGCGAAGAAGGAGAAACCAGCATGGCGATTCAGCGGATGGACAACGTCGGCATCGTCGTCGAGGACATGGATGCCGCCATCGCGTTCTTCGTGGAACTCGGTATGGAGCTGGAGGGCAGGGCACAGATCGAGGGCCCCGTCGCCGACCAGTGCACCGGACTCGACGGCGTCCGCTGCGACATCGCGATGGTCCGGACCCCGGACAGCCACAGCCGGATCGAGCTGGCGAAGTACCACAGCCCCGCGGCGATCAGCGCCGGGCCCGGCAACCAGCCGCACAACATCGTGGGCACCCACCGCGTCATGTTCGCCGTCGACGACATCGAGGACACCGTCGCCCGCCTGCGGCCTCACGGCGCCGACCTCGTCGGCGAGATCGCCCGGTTCCAGGACAGCCATCTGCTCTGCTACCTCCGCGGCCCCGAGGGCATCATCGTCGGACTCGCCCAGCAACTGCGCTGAGAAGAAGCAAACGGAGCATCCAGCCGGACGAGATCCTCCAGGTCCTCGACCGCCCGGTCAGCCGGGAACTGCCCGTCCGTGACGTGAACCGCCTGGCGCACGCTGCCAAGGACGCAGGGGCCTGCACCCATCGGCTTTATGTTCCGCATCACGGCGCGTACCCACGATGAAGTCCTCTTACCGTGTCCAGACTGTGCGGCGGCTTCGCTCCGGGTACACAGCCGGTATCCGCGGCGCTTGGCGGACGCGGCGATCGGCGGAGTGCCCGCTCCACCTGGCTGCCGCCGGAGCGCGACCCCTTCACCACGGCGCAAGCGCTGCCCGACAAGGCCAAAGGCCCACTCCCCTGCCGCAACCGGCAACGGCACGCCGCCGTGCACGCCACCGGGCCCCAGCCGATGCCGCTGGCGTAGCCCCGCATCACTGGGGACTAGGTGTAGGTGCCGCCCCCCGCCGTTGCAGTCCGTGGACCACACGTAGGCCGTAGGCGATGAAGTTGCGCACCTCCAGCCGCCGGTGGGCAACACACGTGCGCATGGAGCCTCCGCCCTCATGGGGCGGGCCCTGCCAGGATGACGGCCATGCGCTGGTGCGCACGCCCAGCCTCCCGGTGTCCGCGGACAACCCCGCTTGTCCGGTCCCCTGACCCGAGCCGACCTGCCCGGATCACTCTGTGGCCGCGCGGACAACTCCACTTCCCGGCAGTGTCAGGCCGCGGAACGCCACCCGGGAAGACCCTCTCCCCCGGCGTAGCCGAGACGACGGCCGGCCGTCTTCTCACTTGCACCAGGCTTTCCCGTGACACGGCCTGTGGCCGGTGCGCCGCGATCCCTTGGCCGAACACGCGACCCGGAGATCTGCACGTCCACAAACAGCCCGCAACCCGCAACCCGTCAAGGAACAAGCCCCATCAGCCGGACGGCCCAGCCCGTGCACGCCCGTACTCATCCCTGCCAAGCCTTCTACGGCATGCCCATGAACCGAGGAGACGTCATGTTCCCACGCATTCTCGCCACATCAGCCGCGCTCGGTGCCGCCCTGGCCGGCATCGTGACCGTGGCCCCCTCCGCATCCGCGCAGGAGGCCGGTTTCGCGTGCCGGTCCGACAACACGCCGAACCATTCGTGGGCGAACTGGGGCGGCGCCAACGTAGACGCCTGTATCGCCCGCAACGGCTCCCAGATCATCGCGGGGATCGGAGTCAACAACACCTTCCCGTCCGACCCCTGCGCCCAGCTGGTTGAGGCGGACACCGGCAAGTGGCTGTACGACTTCGGGTGCGTCGACAAGCGCACCGGCAGCTGGGTCCCGGGCTTCTCCGGGAACCACTACTTCAACTACCCCTCCTCGGTAGACCTCGCCAAGACCGGAAAGCAGGTCGTGGTGCAGGTCGGATTCTGGGCGGATTTCGGCTCCGGAGTCCAGTACTACATGAACGTCCAGAGCCCACGGATCATTTTCTGACCTCAGTGAACACACCCACGGCGGCCGACGCAGACGCGCCCTCCTCCCCCACCCGGGGAAAGCCAGGCCCTACAGCGACAGCACAGCACCACTAGGGCCTGTCCGGTGGATCTGGCCGCCTTCGGTCCGGGCCGCCGTTTCGGTGCCGGTGAGCGGGGGTGTGGTGCGTCCAGCTGCAAGGCGGAGGAGGGCGGCGACGCGGAGCGTCGGCAACCGACGACAACGCGGCAGATGGGCGTGCCACACCCCCGCGTCCCAGGCAAGATCCACCGGACAGGCCCTAGCGACAAGACGCCTTTGTCCGCCGGTTGAACGATGCGCTGGCTCCGCACCCCTACGCGGGACCAGCGCATCCGTCTGCCATGCTGGAAAGCCCTCGCTGGGCGCCGCGCCCCCGACACTCCGATCACCCCCGGGACGTAGCCGACATCGACCCGTGGCCTCCAGGGCCGACGACCACGCGGTCGGCTACGAGGCCGCCGTCCTCGCTGCCGCGATCAACCAGTGGTTGCGGCGTACTGGTCCGATGACAACTCGAACATGCGCACTCGCCGGCCGTAGGCGGGATTGACGGTCTCACAGACCGGATGCATCCCCAGTTTGGCCATGATCCGTTCGGAGGCTTTGTTGCCCACTTGAGTGATGCTGACGATCCGCTCCAGGCCTCGCTCCCTGAACCCGAACCGGACTGCGGCCGCAGCGGCCTCGGTGGCCAGGCCCTGCCCCCAGTGCGACCGTCCCAGCCGCCAGCCGACCTCGACCGCCGGCAGTATTTCAGGGAAGTAGGTGGGCACCGAAAGGCCGGTGAACCCGGCCAACTCGCCAGTGGACCGGATCTCCACGGCGAACAGGCCGAATCCCTGTGACTCCCACTCGTTCTCCCATGCCTGGACCCCGTCGCGAGTCTGCTGTTCGTCACGGACGCTGCCGTCGCGGATCCACCGCATGACCTCGGGGTCGGCGTTGACGGCAGCCATCGGCACAATGTCTTCCTCGCGCCAGCGACGCAAGATCAGACGGGGAGTCTCAAGCGTGATCACCCGGTCATTCTGGATCACATATGCGCTCTGCGCCATCCTCACCCGGCACTTCGCCGCACGCTCTGACCCCGCCGGTACACCCCCAACTGCGCCCGGGACGGACAACGGCCAGACGGCGATTGCGCCGATCAGTGGCTCCGATTGCGATGGGCGGTGACTCGGACCCGGGTTCCGCAGCGGGTCGAGCCGTAGCGCTGCGGGGCACGGCGCCCCGTGTCGATGAAGTAGCGGTCGCATCCGGGGGCGGCACAGCGACCCCAGGCACAGTAGCCGCGTTCGCTGAGCCAGAGCGCCGGAGCGAGCGCGGCGGTGGACAGCGCGCCGACGCCCACACCGTCAAGGCCCCTGGCCAGGGCCGGCTCCGCCTCCGGGTGTTGTGGTTTGCGGGCTTGTCGGTGTTCGGTGTGATGTCGTGGCCGGTTGGCTACGATCCCCAAATGACTGTGGACGAGCACATCATGCGGGCGTGCTGCGGCACTCTACGGCCGGCTCGGTGACGCCCAGGGCGAGGGCGAAGCGGTGTTCTGGATCGGCACCTTCCACCAGGTGGTACGCGACGACAACGAAGCCGCCCTACCGTGCTTCACACGCGCCCTCGACCTCGCCACCCGGGCCAATGACCGGCTGACCATGTCCTACGCCCTGCGACACATCGGCTTCGTCGACCACATGGCCGGGCGCCTCGACGAGGCCCGTGCGCACTTCGAGGAGTCCATGCGCCTGCGCCGGGAATTGGGATTCCTGCCCGGAGTCGCAGCAAACCTGATCGGACTGGCCTACCTCGCCGCGCAACAAGAACGACGCGACGACGCAGGGGCACTGCTCGAAGAAGCAGCAGAACTAGCCGAAAGCACCATGTCCCACGGTGTCCTGCGCTGGATAGCGGAGGCCCGCGAAGAACTCAGCCTGCCACGAGAGAACCAACCCGAAGCAATGACGCGGAAGGCTTGATCGGGCGTCAGATCCACCGCAGAAGCGCCTGCGGAAAAGTGATCGGCTCCGGGGCTCTCGCAGAACTCTCGTAACTGTTCATTTGCGAGAGGCACACACTCGCCCTCTCATCGTCGGAGGTTTGCCTGGGGTCGCCGGCCGGGCGTGAGTGGGTCAGGTGAGGGACCTCAGGGCGGCGTCCAGCCGGGCCGTGGCGTCGGTGGCGACTGGCTCCAGGGTGGGCAGGCCGGTGAGGGTGACCATGGTGCCTGGGTCGAGGGCCTGGACGAGCGTGGTTTCGCCGTCGCGGCGGACCACGACGTTGCAGGGCAGGAGTAGGCCGATGCTGCGGTCGGCTTCCAGGGCCTGGCGGGCGAGCGGCGGGTTGCAGGCGCCGAGGATCAGGTAGTCCTCCATGTCGTGGCCGAGCTTGGCCTTGAGAGTGGCCTTGACGTCGATCTCGGTGAGGACGCCGAAGCCCTGATCGGCCAGGGCCTTGCGTACGGCGGTGACGGCGGTGTCGAAGTCGGAGTCGAGGCGGATGGTGCGGTCGTAGGACACGGACACTCCCGGATAGTGCGGAACGACTGATTTCTCTATACCCCACCGGGTACCCGCCGGGCGTCAGGCGAAGCCTTGCGGGGGCGCTTCCCGACTCTGGAATACCCCCCCGGGTATAGCTGTTAGGGTGAGTGTCAGATACCCCCCGGGGTACATCGTCCGAGAGGAGTCATGAGCCGTGTTCTTCGTCGACACCCTGGAGTTCGAGGGCCTGGGCAATCGCAGTTACCTGGCCGGCGGACACAGTGCCGCGGTGGTCATAGACCCGCCGCGGGACATCGACCAGGTCATTGCCGCAGCGGCCCGCCGTGGGGTGCGTATCGCTTTCGTGGCCGAGACCCATGTGCACAACGACTACGTCACCGGCGGTCTGGAGCTGGCCCGCGTCACCGGCGCCCGGTACCTGGTGCCGGCCGGGGCGCACGTGTCGTTCGCCCGCACCCCCGTCGCCGACGGCGACACCGTGACGGTTGATGAGGGGCTGGTGCTGCGCGCGATCGCCACTCCCGGGCACACCCCGCACCACACCTCCTACGCCCTGACCGAGGACGGGCGCGGTGTGGCGGCGTTCACCGGCGGATCGCTCCTGATCGGCACCGTGGGCCGCCCTGACCTGGTCGAGCCGCGGTTGACCGAACAGTTGGCCCGCGCCCAGTACGCCTCCGCCCATCGGCTGGCCGACGAGCTGGACGACGAGGTTCCGGTGCTACCCACCCACGGCTTCGGCAGCTTCTGTTCCTCCTCCCAGGCCGAGGGGGACGCGACCACGATCGGCACGGAGCGCGAGACCAATGACGCGCTGACCCTGGACGTGGACACTTTCGTCGCCCAGATGCTCGCCGGGCTGGACGACGTGCCCGCCTACTACGCGCACATGGGCCCGGCCAACGCCGAGGGCCCTGCGCCGGTCGACCTCACCCCGCCGAGGCGTGCGGACGCCGAGGAGATCGCCTCCCGGCTGGCCGCGGGTGAGTGGGTGGTGGACCTGCGCAGCCGTATGGCCTTCGCCGAGGGGCACGTGGCCGGGTCGTTCAACTTCGAGGGCGAGGGCAAGCTCGCCACGTACCTGGCCTGGCTGATCCCGTGGGGCAAGCCCGTCACCCTGCTCGCCGACACTCGCGAGCAGATCGCCGCCGCGCAGAGGGAGCTGGCGCGGGTGGGTATCGACCGCCCGGCTTCCGCCGCCACCGGTGACCCGGCCGGCTGGGTCCGTGAGGGCGAGCAGCTCGCCTCCTTTCCCCGCGCCCGCTTCGCCGACCTCGCCGATGTCCGTGAGCGCGGCGACGACGTGGTCGTCCTGGACGTGCGCCGGGATGCGGAGCGTGTGGGCGGCTACATCGAGGGCTCGGCCCACATCCCGATCCATGAGCTGCACGGCCGTATCGGCGAGGTGCCGGACGGGACGGTCTGGGTCCACTGCGCCGGCGGGATGCGCGCGGCGATCGCCGCCTCCCTGCTGGATGCCGCCGGCCGCGACGTGGTCGCCATCGACGACGGCTTCGACGCCGCCACCGAGGGGGGACTGACCCTCACCCGCCCCGACCGCACCGACTGACACGCCCCTTCCGCACCACCCCGCATGAAAGTGATCAAACGATGTTCTCGCTGCTCCGCCGCGGCCCCGGCCGCCTCACCCCCCAGCAGGCCCAGCAGCAGACCAGTGACGGCACCGCCGTTCTGGTGGACGTACGCGAAACACCGGAGTGGAACGCCGGGCACGCGTCCGGCGCGCTGCACCTGCCGCTTTCCCGTCTGGTGGCAGGCGCGTCGCTCCCGGCAGCCGCGCAGGGCAGGCCAGTGGTGGCGATCTGCCGCTCCGGTCACCGCTCCCGGCAGGCCGCCAAGCTGCTGACTGGACGCGGCGTTCAAGCCACGGACGTCACCGGCGGCATGACCGCCTGGGCGCGTGAGGGTCTGCCGGTCACCGGTCGGGGCGGCAGCGGCGGTGTCATAGCGTGAGTGCTCTGATCCTGGCCCTGATCTCGGGGGCGGTGGTCGGGCTCGCGCTCGGCGCGCTCGGCGGGGGCGGCAGCGTCCTGGCGGTGCCGGCGCTGATCTACCTGCTCGGCTTCACACCGGCCGCCGCAACCACCGCCAGTCTGATCATCGTCACGGCCACCTCGCTCACGGCCCTGTACGCCCACGCCCGCAACGGCAACGTCCGCTGGAAAGCCGGCGCCCTGTTCGCGGCGGCCGGACTCCTGCCCGCAGCCGCAGCAGGAGCCGCGGCATCCCGCCTCCCCCAGCCAGTACTGACCGCCGCGTTCGCTGCCATCGCCGCACTCGCCGCCGTCAAGATGCTGCGCCCCAGCCGCACCGCCACCGGCCCGGCAGCCAGCGAAGCAAGGCCCGCCAAGGCCGCCGGAACCGGCGCGGGACTGGGCGCACTGACCGGTCTGCTCGGGGTCGGCGGAGGCTTCCTCGCCGTCCCGGCCCTGGTCACCGTGCTGGCATTCGAGATGCAGGCCGCCGTAGGCACCAGCCTGCTGGTCATCTCGGCGAACTCCCTGGCCTCGCTGGCCACCCGCGGCGCCACCACCGCCGGCGTCAACTGGGCGGTGATCGGCCCCTTCACCGGGGCGGCGATCCTGGGCGCCTGGGACGGCAAACGCCTGGCCGCCAAAGTCACCGGCACGCTGCTGCAGCGCACCTTCGCCGTCGTGCTGCTAGCCGTGGCCGCCTTCATGCTCGTCGACGCCCTCACCTGACAAGCCAGGCGGGCGATCGGGGCCGCGGCACCACGGCTCAAGCCAGAGACAGGAACAGCTTCTCCAGCCGGGTGCGCATCTGCTCCCGATCCCCGGAGGCGGCCATATCCGCGTCGGTCAGGCAGTGCTGCAGCCCGGTAGCGATGATCGCGAAACCCGCCTTGTCCAAAGCCCGGGACGCCGCGGCGAGCTGAGTGACGACGTCCTCGCAGTCCCGCCCCTCCTCGATCATCTTGATCACCCCGGCGATCTGACCCTGCGCCCGGCGCAGCCGGTTGACCACCGTCTTCAGTTCCTCAGCCGCCATCGCCAGTTCCACGACCCACACTCCTTCGAGATACCCCCGCGGGTATCCTACCGAAGGGGAAACGCCAACCGAGCAAAGGAAAATCCCCGTGGCACCCACCACCGCCCTCACCGCCGACCAGGCCAACGCCCGCCTCCACGAGCTGACCGTCATCGACGTGCGCACCCCCGGCGAAGACGCCTCCGGTCACCTGCCCGGCGCCCACAACATCCCCCTCGACCACCTCGATACGGCCCTGCCCGCCCTGAAGACTGCCGCGGACCGCGGCGACCTCCTCCTCATCGTGTGCGCCTCCGGCGCCCGCTCCGCCCAAGCTTGCCGGCGCCTGGCCGACCAGGGCATCACCGCCGCCGCCCTCACCGGCGGCACCACCGCCTGGACGCAGCTCGGCCACGACACCCACCGACCGGCCGGCACCCGCGCCCCCTGGGCCATGGACCGCCAAGTCCGCCTCGCCGCCGGATCCCTCGTCCTGACCGGCCTGATCGCCGGACAGCGCTGGAACGCGGCCCGCCGGCTCTCCGCGGGCGTCGCGGGCGGCTTGGTCTTCTCCGCCCTCACCAACACCTGCGGCTTGGCCAAGATCCTCGCCAAACTCCCCCACAACCAGCCCAAGGCCACCGACCTGGACGACACCCTCGCGGCCCTGACCGGCTGATCCCTGGCCGCAAGGCAGCCGCCCCAGGCAAGCGGCGACAGCCTGCGATCCATCGCCCGTGAACTCCGCCTCAGCCGCGGCACCGTCCTGCGCTTCGCCCGCACCGCCGATGTCGAGCAGCTCCTCGCGGCGGCAACCATCCGCCCCCAACTTCTTCGCCTGTTGCAGGGGCCGGGCGGCCGAAGCAGGCCACGACCAGGGCCAGACCGAGGACGGACCGCTTGCCGGGGAAGTACGGCGGCAGGATGACCGCAGCGGCGGAGGGTGGGCGCATCTCACCGATGCGGCCTGAGCACGCCGGTTTTGACGACCTTCGGGGAAATCGACGAAGACGAGTACAAACGACGGCTCGCGCTGCTGGGCCCTGACGGGAAGATCAACGAGGCGAGCAGCCTGGGCGAGGCATCCCGCGGCTGCGGAGCGGGCGAGGGGAACGGCATCGCCCCTGGCGCGCTGGCATGGACCACGCTGACGCTGCGTCCCGGGCGCTATGAACTGGTGTGCAATCTCCCCGGCCACTACCTCGCCGGGATGTACACCGACGTCACCAGCAGGTAGCACTCCCAGCAGCACGGGCGACCGTTAGCGCGTGCTGTCCGCGCACGACGAGGCGGGCCGGCCAGGGCCGGAGACGTTCACCCTGCACGTCTACGACGGCGGACAGCACCTGCGGCACCCGCACCTGCCCGGCCTGCCGCTGCCGAGGCCCTGACGGACCCGCACGACTCCAGGCGCCCGGCGGGAGGGTGACGGCCCCGCCAGGCGCCTGGCCTTGTGTGTCTCAGCCGCTCCCGGCCTCGCACATGCGCGTGCAGCGTCCGCGGGCGGTGCCAGGGCCCTCACGACGCGCCCGCCGGACGGGCAGCGTCCTCGGCCGCCCGGTACGGGCCGGGAATCACGGCGGACAGCGGCAGTGCCAGACGCTTGTCCATGTCCAGGCGGAATCTGCCGTACGGGTTGATGTTCGACCAGAACAGGGCGGTCAGAGCCCGCCGGTCCTCATCGGTCAGCTTGTCCGCCCACTCCGGCTCGGCCAGGACCTGTTGCAGCAGCAGGGTGTTACGTGCACCAGCGCGGACTGGAGCAGGTGCAGGGCGAGCATGGAGGTCTCGGCGTGCTCCTTGTCGGCGCCGGTCAGCGCACCGTCCTTCCCGTAGTGGATGACGGTGTTCGCGCTGTTCCAGTTCTCCACCACCTGAAGGCCGCTGTGGATCTCGCGGCGCAGGTCGGGGCTGGCCAGGTAGTCGCGGGCGAAGGCGGTCCGCACCGCCCGGCCGAGTTCTTCCAGGGCCTGGTAGGTGGGGTGCTTGGGGCCGCCTCGGGTGAAGCGGCGCAGGACCTGCTCGGCCTCCGCGGTCCCCAAGCGCAGGGCGGTGTACTTGACCATCTGGTCGTACTGCTGGGCGATCAGGTCCCACTTGATCGAGCGGGTCAGCGAGCCGCCCAGGGCCGGCCAGCCGGGCGGTTCGCCGTCCAGCCGGTACAGCCGAATGCTGCCGATGTTCTTCAACCGAGGCAGCAGCCGGAAGTTCAGCAGCTCGGTGAAGGCGAACCCGACCACCGAGGCCCCGTGGGTGTCGACGTAGTTGGACTCGTAGAGGATGACTCAGGAGGCGAACGGCTCGATCTCCCCCGCGAAGACGATGACCTGGTCGATGAGGCTCCGTCGCAGATGGACGACATCCGTTCCCGCCAGGCGGGGGCCTCCATCAGGCGTGGTGAAGACCCACTGGTACCGGGCCCATTCGTCAGGCATGTCCACCGCTGAGCAGCGCACCATCGTGCCGGTCCCCGCCGGGTGGCGTCGGATGTCCAGCACGAACCGCTCGACCGCCCCGATTCCTTCACTGCGACCCAACGGCCCCCAGAAGACCACGTCTGAGGTCAGGGCCTGGGAAAGCAGGGCAGTCACATAGCTGTCGTCCGAGGCGTTGAACGCGGAGATGAACGTGTCGATCGCGGAACGTGCGGTCTCTTCCTGCATGCCTCAGTAATACCAGGAGTTGGCGTGCGCTCGTCCCACGAGCCGCCTTCCGATCACGGTGTACCTTCCCGGTCACAGCACTAGCCAGCATGAGCGACAACCGTCGTTCCTGTTGGTGTGTTCGTGCAGCTTGCTCCCGAGGGACGTTGCTGGAGCGGCTGCGTCAGCGGCGCTGGCGCATCACGTTGGTGTGGGCCGACGGCGGCTACACCGAAGACCGTACAGACCCACTTCCAGGCCCGACGTTCGGCCGGGGCCGCCGCGCTGCGAGCCGACGGGCGGTCAAAGACGCAGCAGGACACGGGCGTTCGCGGAGCCGATGCGGTGCTCGACCTCCGGCGGGAGGGCGGTCCGCTCCAGGGTGGCGACCGCGGCCCCAGTCCTCTCGCAGGGGTATACGACGGCGAAGAGCACCGCCTCCGGGCCGAGCAGGTGCACCAGTGCCTCGACCGTGGCCGGCGAGGGCACGCCGCTGGTGGTGGCCAGCACGTTGCTGTCGAAGTACTGCGACGGGCGGCGCAGCAGCGGCGTCGGGACGCTCAGCGTGGCGTACCGGGAGTCGAACCGGGACAGCTGGAACGGCAGGAACTCCCCCCCCGTGGCCGAGGACCATCCGGGCCTCCGGGTGGCGGTCGAAGACCCGGAGAGCACGATCCGCATGGCGTGCCCGCCTGTCGTCGCCTGCCGGCTCCACAGCGCGCCGTTCATCTCCGGGTGCCCGGGCGGGGCCCAGACAGCACGTGCCAGGAGTCGGCGGGTGGCATGCCCGGGTGCAGGTAGAGCGGCACGCCGAGCTCGACCAGGGCGGCCCAGACGGCGTCGAAGGCGGGGTCCATGCCGTCCGGCACCGGGAACGGGGGGCAGCGCTCGGCGAGGCTCGGGATCGCGATGGCCTCCTCGATCGCGATGTAACCCGCCATCACGCGCCCGCCGTCGAGACGAGGATGTCGGCTCCGGCCGTGGGCAGTTCGGCCTCGTTCAGCATGAGCGCGACGACGGTGGCGCGGGAGACGTGCGGCGGCAGCAGCGGCTTGGGGTACTGCGCCAGGGGTACGTTCCGACGGGCCGCGTTGAGCTCGCCGACCCACAGGTCGAGCGCGTGGAAGACGGTGACGCCCCCGGCCGGCACGATCGTGTCGGCCGCTCCCTTCTCCGCCGACTCCTTGCCGACGAACATCCTCATCACGCTCTGGTAGATCCCGCCGCCGGCGCCGGTCGTGGCGCCCGAACCGAGCGCCCCGAGCCAGAGCGTACGGACCGGCAGGCCCGCCAGCAGCCGCGCACCGGCGAGCAGAGTGCCCGGGCCTGGCGGTGGGTTCTCACCGCGGGCCGGGCCCCGGTGCATCCAAGGTTCGCGGCGCCGGCCCGGAGCCGCGGGTGTGCCGCACCTCAGCCAGGGTGGGCACGGAAGGGGGTGCAGGGGCCGGGTGTGCGTCCTGCGTGGGTGCTGAGGAAGGCGAGGAGGTCGCAGATGGACCGGCCGAGGACTTGGTCGTGGTCCGCACCGGGATAGGTGCGGGCGGAGATCGAGGGCGAGCCGAGGCGGCGCAGGTTGTTCACCACAGCGGCGGTCCAGACGGGTGGTACATCGTGGTCGTCCTGGCCTTGAATGACCAGGACCGGGCTGGGGATGGCGGTGCGGTCGGGGTCTCCGTAGGCGCCCATCTGTGCGCCGATCCGGGCGAGCTGGCCGGTGCTCAGCGGCAGGGCCCGCTCGGTGTCGAGGTGGCTGAGCTCCGGGTATCCGGCTGTCTGACATCGGGCGAGGACCCGGGCGGCGAGGTCGGCAGTCGGGGTCCCGAGGAGCGACGGCAGGGTACGGGACGGGTCCGTGGCGGTCAGACCGGCCAGTGCGTAGAACGCGAAGGACAGCTCGCTGGGCACGTGCGAGGCTTTGACGCCCGGCAGCATCGCTTCCAGGTGGCTGGCCGGGGCAATGGCGACCGTACCCGCCAGGCGGGTGGCGCCTCGGCCGGGAGCCTGGGCGGCGAACAGCGCGGCCTGCCCGCCCTGGGAGTGCCCGACCGCGAACCAGACGTTCCCCAGGCCGGGCAGGAGGTGGCGGGCGGCGGTGACGATGTCCACGACCGCGTTGCCTTCGTCCGCGCCCACCAGGTAGGTGTGCATGCCGGGGGTGCCCAGGCCGGGATAGTCCGAAGCGGTCACCGCGTAGCCGGCCCGCAGGAGTGCGCGCAGCTCCCTGGCGTAGACATCGGACCCCAGGTTCGTCATGTGCGAGGGTGCGCAGGAGTCGGCAACGCCAGTGGTGCCGTGTGCCCAGGACACCACCGGCCACCCGCCGCGCGGCGGTGCGCCGGGCGGGAGGAGGACCGTTCCGCTGACGGGGATGTCGACTCGGTGAGCGTTCACCGAGTGGTAGAGCAGGGTCCAGTGTCGGGCGCCACCGAACCGGGTGTCGGTGCCGTGGTCGGTTGCGGCGATCAGCGTGCCGGGGGGACGCTCCGGCAGCGGCTGCGGCACCCGGTACATGTCATCGGCCACTGACACCTGTGGCGGTGCGGGCATGTCAGAGGTCGCACTCGCAGCCGCGTTCGCGGCCCCGGACGGCTCCCCTGCGCAACCGCCCACCGCCATGACGAGCACGGCCGTGACTGCCACCACGACCGGCTTCCCGGCAAGGAACACCGCCCTCGCGGCTGAGCGACGCGACGAGAGAAGCAGAGTGCTCGGCGTCTGCACGGCGACCGTCCCTTCGCAGTAACCGACTGCGTTCACCGTGGCATCCACTGCATCGGAGTGCACTCGCGACGCCGCTATCGGAGGGGTCAAGGTCCGGCCTCGACATCGACTGGCGGAGGCACTCCGGCCGCTGAACCACCCCTGCCTCGCCCGAGGTCACCAAGCCCGCGAACTCGCCTTCGCCGTCCTGCTGGCCGCCGGAGCGGGAGGACTCGCCCTCGCCCTCGGCCTCGCCGAACGCCGCCGCACCTTCGCCATCGCCACAGCGCTCGAAGCGAGCACGCGCCAGCTGGCCAGCTCGGCCATGCGTCCACCGGGCGGCGCCATCTCGACCGGGCTGTCTCCACGGTGCGGGACCAGCAGCACCGCACGCCCCGCCACCTGCACCTTCACCGGGCTTCCACCACGGCGGCCTCCGCCTCGGCCCGATCCTGCTCGGCCAGCCTCAGCAAGGCCCGCTCGGCGATCACCAACTCCTCCCGCTCCGCATCGACTTCCCGAAGCCGCTTGCCCAGCTCCTCGGCGAGCGCGTCCAGCTCGCTCCGGCGGGCTGTGATCCGCTCCAGCTGCGACATCCCCGCCCCCTTCCTGGCCCGGCGGCGTATCCGCACGGCGACGGGTCGTAGACGGACCCCTACGGCACGCGCAGCAGAATCCACTCAGCAGTCGAACACCGACCAGCAGATGTCGTTACGCAACCTCTGGTCATCAAGTACGAGCTCACGGATCGCCTCCGGAAGCTGATCGCGCTGCCACTGGCACTCCAGTCGTCCCGCGGCCTCACCTTCGTCTTTCGGTGCCGCCGCACGTGCGGCCTTGATCGCGTAGGCGGCCGCGCCGAGCTCGTGAGCGGCGACATGCGCGACGGCCCCGGCCTGGCCTGCCGCATACGCGGCATGCCGTGCTGCCCCACGCAGGTCTCTGGCTGCCCCCATCGCATGGCCGCCCGCCGCACGAGCCTGCATCATCGTGACCTCGCCACGCACCCAGGCCCGGGCGTGCTCGATCGCCTGGCGCGGTCGCGGGTCCCCAGGCTGAGCCGACTCGAACAGGCCAAGGACGTGCTCTGCACACGAGGCAGCCCATAGAGCGAGGAGACGGTGATCCGCATCATTGAGAGTCCCACCACGGCGGATCGTCACGAAGCGCGGGTCCCGGACCTGCGGGAGGATCACGACGTGCACTCCCTCCTGCGCGCATCGGCACCACTCATGCGGTGTGCCTCGGTGGCTGGTCAGCCGCCTGGCACGGGGGAATGATCCAGAGTGCTGGCCAGACCCTAAGCAAGTAGAGCAGAGCCCGAGAACCACTCCAGCCCGAGGGCCAGAGTCAGCAGGCCACCTCGGTCACCCGCATCGGCGACCTGACACACCTGCCCGCCAACAGCACCGCCACCGTAGAAGTGAGGGGGCAGCGGCCGACGCCGTGGCCCACAACTCCCGGGGACCGGCGGTCAGTATCAAGGCCTACTTCTCCCGATGGGCCCCACGGCACGAGGACGTGTCCGACCTGGCCGCGACGATTTTGGGTGAGTGGAGCGGCCCGCGTGTGACGTTCACGAGCCTGGCGTCCCGGCGACGCGTCGCAGCACTTACTCGACTTCGATGGTGATCCGGTCGGCGGACGGGAGCCGGGTGGGCATGGCATCCCCGAACCAGGCGTATTCGATGCCGGAGAGGTACCCGCCGGCGACCCAGACCAGGATCTCCCCCTCCAGGAGAAGATCGTCCCCGGGCAGTCCCTGGACCACGGCGACCGCGGGTGCCGGGCCGTTCACAGCGTCGGCGGCGGGCACGGCTGCCGGGGTCGGCTGGATGTCGACACTGACCGAGTCCTCGGCCCACTGCGCGACGACTTCACAGGCATCGAGCTGAGCCTTCAGCCCGTCCGCACCAGGAAACCTGGCAGAGAGAACCTTCTCCAGCACGGCCCGCTCGTCGCTGTTCAGTTTCCTCGGGGTGACCGGGACGGGTGGGGCCATGTCCTCTTCCTGAAACGCTCGGGATACGAGTGCTCAGTACTGCCATAGACGCCGCACTGAGTCCCGGATACGCCCATTCTGCACGAACTGTCCATCCTTGCTTGTTCTGTGTCTCAGGCTTCCGGGCCCCGGCCAGGGAGCGACCGCGGCCCTGATCGAGGCACACGTGAACATCCGCCGGTTCGGGGCGGTGCGCTCACCGACATCACCCCCTCCCCTCAACTACTCGCAGTGCGCTTCACGGCCCGGCCTTGTTCCGTCCGTACGGCCCCCCGTCGGCGTGGGACGTGGGACCGATACGCGAGAAATCACGTTGTACGGCTGCTGAGGTGGCGTCTAGGGTCGGGAAACCACGACGTGTAGCTCAGCAGCCAGAGCACCGGGCTCCAGACCCGGAGGGCGCAGGGGCGGAACCTGCCACGTCGGCTTATGAACGACGACGCTGATCAGCAGCTTCCGACCGCGTCCGCCTCCTATGCGCAGGCCGAGTTGGCCAAGGCCTTCGTCACCGCGCTGACCCACGCCGACGCCGGGACCAGGCAACGCGGCGAGGACCGGGTCCGCGGCTGGCGCGCGGTGCTGTCGGGCATGGCGAACGGCCGCCTGAACGTGGGCTCGCGCACCCCCGTGGCTGATCTGCCCGCCTGGGTGACCCCCGAGGTCCTGCGCGGCGGGTTCGCCACCGGGGCCGCGAGCGCCGGGGGCCCGCTCCAGGCGTACGAGATCGAAGCGGCGCGCACAGCCGGTGTGCCCGCCGAACGGCGCGCGCTGTTCGAGCACTGCCTCAGCGAGCCCGGCCTCGCCCGACTGGACGCACTCCTCGTCAGCGGACGCTACGAGGTGACCGTCCCCGAAGAGGCCGCGCTGCTCACCGTGGCCTGGCTGGTACGGGCCGGCGATGTGAACGCGGCGGTCGAACTCGTCGGCACCATCGAGCCGTTCGCGGACCGACTGCGCTTCACTCCTCGCCCCTGCGACGCACCCGCGTCCGACCCTCTGTCCGTACACCGGCGAACCGTCGCCGAAGCGGGCGCGAGCCTGGCGCGGCGGCGGCCCAACGCGGCCGTCGAGACCCAGCGCGAGGCCCTGGCGATCTGGCAGCCGTTCGGCGACGCACTGCTCGCACACTGGCTGGAGACCGCCGGGGACGGCCGGGTCCTCGACCGCACCCCGGACGCCGACTGGAACCGACGCGGCACCGAACTCCTGGACGGGTACCGGACGTTGGCCACCGAGCACACCCGCTGCACCAAGCACCGCAAACCCAAGGAGAACCTCGCCATTCTGCGCGGCGCCCTGGAGGAGAGCGTCGCCGGGCGTCCCCTCGACGCGCGAAGGCTCGGCCTGCTGCGGCATGCCGTCGACTCCATGGTGCGCCGCCGCGGACTGCCCGGCTCGGACCGGCACCACGCGCTGCGCGAGCAGCAGGCGGCCCACGCCGCGCTTCCCTCCCACCACGCACTCGCCCAACTGGTCCTGCGCCGGCTCTCCGAACTGCCCCAGGACGTGGGCGCGGGCGACACCGCACCGCTGGTCGCGCCGGTGACCGAACACGAACACCAGGAGACCGGGCTGCCCACGGGCGCGCCCGTCCCCGCGGCCCTGCGCCATGTGGTGGAGGCTTCCGCCAGCGCCCCCATCGGCGTGCTCGTCGAGCGCGGCGTCGTACCCTCGGCCGAGGTCCTCGCCGAACTCGTCCCGCAGTTGGTCGCCGCCACCACCGCGCAGGCGTACGCCGACAGGACGCTGCGCACCCTGGCCGCCGCCCACTACCGGGCCTTCCGCAATCGCCGCTCGCTGCTCCTGCTCAATCTGGAGCGACAGGTACGGGTCGAAGAGCTGCCCTGGATACGGGCGTTGGCCGCGCAGCGCCGCGAAGGGGCGGCCGAGGAGTCCGCCCACACCACCCTGCGCCAGCTCGGCGAACTGGCCGTGCAGGGCTTCCCCGGCACGATCCTGCCCAATCCGCTGATCCGCGAACTCGCCGTGCTCGCCCGACAGGCCGAGCTCGGCGCACCGCTGGTCGAGGAGCTGGCCGCCGACATCTTCATGGGCACCTTCACCCCCAAGTTCCTCACCGCGGCGCGGGTCGCGGGCGAGTTGCTCGCCGGGACCCTGTACGAGCGCTATTACGGCATCGACTACGCGGGCATCCGCAACCTCGCGGTCCTGGAGGCAGGTGAGGGCCTGCTGCGCGGGGGCGGTGCCCGGACGTCGCCCGGCTTCGCCGAGCTGTGCGCGGCACGGGCCGGGACGACGGGCAACGACTGGTCGGTGGCCGCCAACGGCAAGGTGATCGAGCAGGCCCAGATCCTGACCACGCACAACCTGGCCACCCTGGTCCACCGCGTAGGCGTCGCACCGGCACCCGGCTGGGACGACCTGGCGCGGCGTGCGTTCCGCACCGTGTGCCGTCTGATGGCCCGGATAGAAGGCAACCCCCGGCCGCTGAGCACCATCAAGGACGCGGCGTACGCATGGCGCCAGACGCTGTTCTACCTCTCGCTGTGCCCGCCCGATGCCCAACGGGCCTTCCTGGCCCGGCTGGAGGAGGAGACGGCACGCCACCCGTCCCACGTGGCCGCACGCCTCTCACCGGCCCTGGCAGGCCTGCGCCTCGTGGCCCGACGGCGGATCCTTCGCGACGGACGGTACGCAGAGCGGCACCGTGGACGGCGCGCCCAAGACGCCCGTACCCCGCCGCTTCCTGGGCTGGACGACGGGACGGCACTGGATGCGCGACGAACCGAGCTGAGTGCTGTGGAGGTGACCGACCCGGTTCACCGTACTGAAGCAGGCGTTGGCCAAGGGCATGGAGTGATCCTCCGGACGAACCTGAGCGTCCCAGCATCTTCAGCCTCGCGGACCTCATTGTGAAACGACCTGTTAGGGAGTGCAGATCTTTAACTCGTGGCTTTCCGCTCGGTGGTTCGTTGGTCTGATGTGAGTGGGTTGGAAGAGCAACGCGCCGTGTTGGCAGCCAAGTTCGGGGCGATTCTGCCGCATCTGGACGAGCGGCAGCGTCGTTTGTTGATAGGGGTGGAAGCCCGGTTCTTGGGTCACGGTGGGATCAAAGCTGTTGCCCGTGCCGCCGGTGTCTGTGAAGCCACTGTGTCTGCCGGCATGCGGGAACTTGGCTCCGGAGAGGCCCCGTTGGGACGCATCCGCCGGCCCGGCGGTGGCCGTAAACGCGTCGTCGACCAGAACCCGGCCGTGAGGGAGGCACTCCTCGCACTGGTCGAGCCCGACGTCCGCGGAGATCCGATGTCGCCGCTGCGCTGGACCACCAAATCCACCCGCAAGCTCGCCGAGCAACTGACCCGGCAGGGCCACAGGATCTCCGCGGACACGGTCGGCGACGTGCTGCGCGAGGAGGGCTTCAGCCTGCAGAGCAACGCCAAGACCCTGGAAGGCAAGCAACACCCCGACCGGGAAGCCCAGTTCCACTACCTCAACGAACAGGCCCGCGACCACCAGGACAGCGGGGCACCGGTGGTCAGTGTGGACACCAAGAAGAAGGAACTGGTCGGCCCCTTCAAGAACAACGGCCGGGAATGGGAACCGAAGGGCAAGCCCGTCCGAGTCGACACCCACGACTTCCCCGACCGCGAGCTCGGCCGAGCGGTGCCCTACGGCATCTACGACGTCGCCGCGAACACCGGCTGGGTCAATGTGGGCACCGACCACGACACCGCTGCGTTCGCCGTCGAGTCGATCCGGCGCTGGTGGAACGGCGCCGGGCGGGCGGCCTATCCAACGGCCAGCCAGCTGCTGATCACCGCCGATGCGGGCGGCTCCAACGGGTATCGCACCCGCACCTGGAAGACCGAACTCGCCCGATTCGCCACCGAGACCGGCCTGACGATCACCGTCTGCCACCTGCCTCCCGGCACATCGAAGTGGAACCGGATCGAGCACCGACTGTTCTCCGACATCACCATGAACTGGCGCGGCAGGCCCCTGACCAGCCACGAAGTCATCGTCGAGAGCATCGCCGCGACCACCACCAAGACGGGCCTGACGGTGCATGCTGAACTCGACACCACCAAGTACCCCACGGGCATTCAGGTCAGCGACGATGAGATCGCCGCCCTTCCCCTCACCCGGCACCGCTTCCACGGCGACTGGAACTACACCCTCCACCCCCGGCATCCGCCGGAAGCAACGATCAACGGGACGGCAGACCAGCCGTCGGCGAACAACCCGCATCCCCTGCCGACACGTGCACTGCACGAACCCGAACTCACCGGCATGACCCACCAAGAGCTCAGCGAGCTGACCAGTGCGCTGATTCCCGAACTGGAACTACAGCGTGAACAGACACTCCGCGCGATTCGTGGTCACGAGCGCCTGGTAGCTCCCGGCACGGGCGCAAAAGCCAAGCTCACCCCATCTGACCGAATCCTGGCCACCGTGCTCCACCTGCGCAAACTCGCCACGGTGAACCTCCTCGGGCAACTCTTCAACGTCTCCGCCGTGACCATCAGCCGCGCCACCCAAGAAGTCCGCCCGCTCTTGGAAGCGCACGGCCACCACATCACCCCCTCCACCGCCAGGTTCCGCACCCCAGCCGACATCGCGACATACCTCGCTTCCGGCCCCAACCAAAGCAAGATCAAGACAGCGAGTTAAAGATCTGCACGCCCTTAGTACAGGGCGTCGCCCATCGGTGAGGAGTCGCCGACGACATAGGCTCGGATCGCCGCCAGGTAGGCGTCGCGGGTGACGCGGCCGTCGCGATCGGTGTCGAGTGCGTTGAACGCGGCCTCGGCATTGTCCGGCGGGTTGTTGAGCGCGGTGCGCAGGGTGGTGAACTCGGCCTTGTCCAGGGCGCCGTCGCCGTCGGTGTCGGCGAGGTCGAAGAGCGCGCCGAGGGCGAAGCGGCAGATGTGGTCGAACTTGTCGCCGTCGACCCAGGCGTCGTATTCGTCGAAGGTCAGCAGGCCGTCCCCGTTGGCGTCCATCGCCGCCCAGGCCTTGCGTCCCTCCGCACGGGCGGCGACGACCAGCGGGTCGTCCTGCGGGCGCCCCGTCGCCGTGACCGTCCGCTCGATGCGGGAAAGGTAGTCGTCTGCCGTGATCACGCTGTCGCCGTCCGCGTCCATCATGGCGAAGACGCGCCTCGTGGGCGTAGCGGCAGCTGTGGTGGTCGTGCGGTCCACTCGAATCTCCTCATGGTCGGCGAGGGCCGGTCCGGGCCTTTTTACCCCGGCGTGCTGCGCCACCCCGGCGAACTACGCCAACGGAGGACATCCGGCGGGAGCGGCAGTGCGCGAGGGAGGCGTGCGATGAGAGATACACGCGGGAGGCGTGCTCCGGCGCGCCTCCGTGACGAATACGGCCGGGCGGCGTTGAAGAGGCAGGAACAGTACGGAAGTCGGAAAAACTGGAGGATTGCGTGTTCGGAATGCGCGGTACGGCTGTGACGCTGGGGGCTCTGGCGCTGATGGGCGCGTCGCTGGTGTGGTCGCCCGCCGGTCAGGCCTCGGCTGGTTGGCATGGGGCCTTCACCTGTACGGGTAACGCCATGGCCCGCTACGCCCCGCCGCTCACCCTGCTGCCCCGGCCCACCCGCACCCACGCGGACGTGCGCTACACGTGCGGCACCAGCCCCGGCCGCACCCTGGCAGCCACCGGCTCCTTCGACTCGGCCTCGGCCCTGGCGTCCTGTGTCTCGGTCGCGGGCGGAGGCGGCGTGGAAACCGTCCGGTACGCCGACGGCGGACGGTCGGTGATCGTCATCGAGAACGCCACCACGGCCCGGGTCGCGGGCGTCCTGGTCGTCCTGCAATCAGGCCGGGTCACCGAAGGACGCAGCGCGGGACATCCGGTACGGCGGACCGTGACCGCCCTGCCCCGCCAACTGCCCACCGACTGCCTCACCACCGGCCTGACCGGCGCCGACAGCAACGTCCAGCTGGAAATCCTGCCGTAAACGCCCCGCACCCAGGAACGGCTGGCCGGGTGCGGGTACCAGCCAGTCGGCCGCGGTAGACCGCGAGTTGTCCCTCCGGGTCGGCCGGGACGCGGGGAGCCGGTACGCCTAGATGAATGATGCCAAGGGGGTTCTAGCGCGCATGACAGGAGCCGCAGCATGGGGGGTGAAGGCCGTGCCGCGTGAGTAGTTCGACGATTCGGGGTTCGTGTCCTGCCGTGCGGTGGACGAATCCGGTTGACGGCTCGCAGGGTGAGCGGATTTTCTGCTGCGATGTCCAAACTCAGCTTCGCGCAGCCAGTAGACGACGCCATGCTCGCCGACTGGCAGCACGTACACAACGTGATCATCCCGGCTGATGTCCTGTCACTCGATGAGGTGCGCGAGCGCGCCGGGCGCAACCACCTGGAGGTTGCGTACCTCGAAGGCGAGCCGGTGGGCTGCATGACCGTACGCCCACCCACCAGCGACAGCCCGTCCACCGTCACCGTGATCGCCCGCATCCTCCCCGCCCACCGCCGCCAGGGCTTCGGCGAGCAGCTCTACCGGCGCGGACTGGATCATGCCCGCGCACTGGGCGCCACCGTCATCGAGACCGTCGTCCTGGCTTCCAACGAGGACGGCCTGCGCTTCGCCGAGGCCCACGGCTTCGTCGAAACCGACCGCTACGTCCTCCCGGGCGACGCCATCGCCTACATCGACCTGCGGCTCGCCTGACCAGTCGGTCCCAGGGGCACGGACAGGTTCGAGGACGACAGTTCCCGCAGGGCGCGCATGCCATGAAGCGAGGGAGCCCAAAGATCGGTTGTGACGCCAGACCTGGACTCCCTCGCCACCGCACTCTATGTGACAACCGACGACCTGCTGACGGAATCGCCGCACCTGGCCCCCTGGCGGCCCGAGATCGGCATCGAGCCGCGGCTCAGCGATGCCGAACTGGTCACCCTCGCGGTGATGCAGGCTCTGCTCGGCTTTACCTCCGAGCGCCGCTGGATCCGTTACGCCAGCTCCCATCTGCGGCACTTGTTCCCGTACTTGCCTGGGCAGTCCGGCTACAACAGGCGGCTGCGCAAGGCCGCCGACCTGATCGCCCGCGTCAACCGGCTGCTGGCCGCCAGCACCAGTCTGTGGACGGACAACGTCTGGGTGGTCGACTCCACCCCGATCGAGTGCGGCCGCTCCCGCGAGACGGTCAAACCCTCCGACCTGGCCGGATGGGCCGAGTACGGATACTGCGCCAGCCATTCGCGGTTCTTCTGGGGCCTGCGACTGCACTTGGTTTGCACCCTGCACGGCTTGCCCGTTGCGTTCGCGCTGACCGGTGCCAAGGCCGACGAGCGCACCACGCTGTTGGACATTCTGGATGCCGAGTCCGACCTGGTGGGCGCCCGTCCCGGCCAGACCCTGATCGGGGACAAGAACTACTTTGGCGCCTCGTTTGAGCGTGAGCTCGCCGAGTTGGAGATCCGGCTCCTACGTCCGGCCCGCAAAGGCGAGGCCCAGCGGGCCGGATCGCAGCTGTTCAAGCCGTTGCGGCAGGTCATCGAGTCGGTCAACGACACATTCAAGGGCCAGCTTGATCTCGAACGACACGACGGCCGCACACCCGGCGGCGTCATGGTCCGCGTCCTACAGCGAATCCTTGCGCTGACCGCCGCGATCTGGCACAACGACCAGGCCAGCCAGCCCGTCATGCGTTCCCTCACAGCGTATGACCACTGAACCCCTTGGCATCAGTCATCTAGGCGTGCATATCGAGAATGTGCTGGTCACAGCCACTCTTCCTGACCGCCTGCCACGAAGGCGGCCGCCGCTGCCTCCTCGGCGCTACCCGCCCGCCCCTTCCCCAGGGATCAGGCAGCCTCTTCGGCTCCCTGGGCGGTCAGCGCCGCGAGCAGCCAGTCGTGGGCCGCTCCGGGGGTGGGCACCGGTCGGCCTCCCTGGGGGCCGGTCACCTCGGCCACCAGTTCCCAGTACCTGTCGATCCGCGGATCCGAGGTGAGCCACGAGCCCAGCGAGCGACGGAATTCCGGTGTGTCGCGCGTGTTCTGTGAGGACGCGTACGCCTCGACGAAGCACTCCAGCGCCTCCCCCGCACGCGGCGCCCTCCCCCGCCGCAGCTGTGCGCCCGCCAGTTCGTACGCCTCGGCCAGCCCCGCGTACAGCACTTCGGGGCGGAAGTCCGCGCAAGAGGTGTGTACCGCCGGCTGGCACGGCACACCCGCGATGCAGGGCTGCGTCACGAACGCGTTGAGCCGGGCGAAGGCCAGCACCTGCGCGGGCGCCGGATCGTCGGGCGGCGCCGGGACCGCCACATCCAGGAACGCCGACCGGGCGCGGGCCGACATCCGCGGCGGCAGCCAGGCTCGCCAGAAACGCACCAGTGGGTCCGTGCTCGGCGGGGCGGCCACCGCGCCCAGCAGTCGCAACCGGTCGGCACGCTCCTGCGGCGCGCACTCCTGGACCAGCCGCAAGCCCGCCTCGCGCCACCGCAACACCCTTATGTTCTCGCCCAGTTCCCGCAGCTGCCCCGCGACGGCCGCCTCCAGCGCCTGCCCGCCCGTGCCGTCGTCCTGGTCGAGGATCCGCCGCACCTCGGGCACCGGCAGGTCGAGCGCGCGCAGTGAGCGGATCAGCCGCAGCTGGTCGAGCGCGGCCGGGCCGTACCGGCGGTGCCCTCCCGAGCTGCGGGCAGCCTCCGGCAACAGGCCGCGGTCGGAGTAGAAGCGGACTGTCTTGACGGTGACGCCGGCGTGCTCGGCGAGTTCGCCGATGCTCCACAGGCCGTCGGGGGACAACGACACTTGAACCTCCCTCAGGGGGAGTTCCTACCGTACCGGTGAGCGCGGACGGCCGATCAAGGACAACGGGGGTGCCGTCCGCGCGCAGTCCGCGCGGGGACCGCCACACACGGGGGTTTCCGGCCAGAAGGAGAGGAAGATGCCATGACCGCATTCATCCTGGTGTCCGGTGTGTTCACCGGCGGTCACGTGTGGGGGGAGACGGCCGCGCGGCTCACCGCCGCAGGCGCCCAGGCGCATGTGGTGACGCTCACCGGGCTCGGTGAGCGCCGGACGGCAGCGGGCCCCGGCACCGACCTGGAGACGCACATCGCCGACGTCCTCGCGGCGATCGACGCCGTCGGCGCGGACCAGAGCCTCGTACTCGTCGGCCACGACTACGGCATCCATCCCGTGCTCGGCGCCGCCGACCGGCGTGCCGAGCGCGTCGGGCGGGTGGTCTACGTCGACGCCGGCATGCCGGGCGACGGCGTTCCCGCTCTGGCCGCGGTTCCCGACCAGGCACTGCGCGAGGAGTTGACGCGGCTCGCCGAGCAGGGCGGCGAGGCAGCTGCCGGGCTGCTCCCGGCACCGACCAGCGCCGCCGAGTGGCAGCGGTGGGGCAGCACCGCCGGGGTCGCCGAGCAGGCACTGGAACAGCTGACCCACCTCGCGGCGCCGCAACCGCTCGGCACCCTCCTCCAGCCGCTCCGTCTGACGGGCGCGGTCGCGACCGTACCGACCAGCGCCGTGCTCTGCAACGGCAACGGGGTGGGCATCCAGATGATCCAGAACCTGGCGAACCTCGGCCACACCGCCTTCCAGGCCCTCGCCGACGCGCAGGTGTCGTTCTTCGAACTGCCCACCGGGCACTGGCCGATGCTCTCCTGCCCCGCCGAACTGACGGGCGCGCTGCTGGCCGCGGCCGACGGCCAGGGCCACCGGCTGTCCGCCGCCAGCGCCGAAGGCTCCACCCACCTGCGGCCCTTTGCGCTGGAGGTGGGGGACATACCGCGCGAACGGAAGGCGAACGTCGACCTGTACGTGCCACAGACCACCGGCGCCGCCCCGCTGCCTGCGGTCCTGTTCGTCCACGGCGGCCCGGTACCCGCCGACGCCCTGCCCACCCCGCGGGACTGGCCGACGTTCACCGGGTACGCCGGCCTCGTGGCCGGTGAGGGCGTGGTGGGCGCCGTGCTCGACCACCGGCTGCACGACCTCGCCGACTATCCGCTCGCCGCGCAGGATGTCGCGGCGGCAGTCGACTTGCTGCGGGAGGACCCTCGGGTCGACGCGGACCGTATCGCCCTGTGGTTCTTCTCGGGCGGCGCACTGCTCAGCGCGCCCTGGCTGGACGCTCCCCCGGCATGGCTGCGCTGTCTGGCCGCCACCTACCCGGTCATGGCGCCGCTGCCGAACTGGGGGCTGGGCCGGAGCGGGTTCCGCCCGGTGGAGGCGGTGCGTGGGGCGAACGGTCTGCCGATCGTGCTGACGCGAGTGGGTCTGGAGATGGCCGAGCTCGCGGCGACCGTTGCGGAGTTCCTGGCCGCGGCCGAGGACTGCGGGGCCGACGTGGAGGTGATCGACGTCCCGAACGGCCACCACGGATTCGAGTCACGCGACCCCGACGACGGGTCACGCAAGGCGATCCGCCATGCCGTGCGCTCGGTCGTTGCCCACCTGATGAAGGCCTGACGGCGCCACGGGCGCACGCCCGCAGCACCGGGCGCCCAAGAAGATCCGAGAGCGCCGGGGAGCCTTCCGCGGATCCGGGTACCAGCATGCGTCGGGCGGGGCAGTGTCCGCGACCGTGGCCGGGCCGACGACGGTCGCGTGGTGCAGCCCGGTGCCGTCGGGCGAGTACGTGCTGTGGAAGACGACGCCGTTGTCGACGCTGAACCGGAAGGTCTTGCCCCGTAGGACCCGCTGCTCACCGTGTGCTCGTTCTCCGGCTGCTCAGAACAGACCGTTGCCGTGCGGGAGCTTGTCCGGGACGGGAGCGACGACGTCCCAGTGCTCGACGATCTTTCCGTCGGCGACACGGAACAGATCCCAGTAGGCGACCGGCGTGCCGAACTCGCCCTCGGACTGCAGCAGCACGAAGTCGCCCTCGGCCACGACCTTGTGCACGGTCTTGTAGACGAGTTTCTTGCCCTGCTCTGCCCACTTCGCGGCCACGGCCCCGAAGCCGTCCAGCCCGTCGGCGGCCTCCGGGTTGTGCTGGAGATAGGTGTCGGCGGAGATGTAGTCGGTCAGCACCGAGTAGTCGGCGCCCTTCAGCACCTTCTCGGCGAACTCCAGGACGAGCTTGCGGTTGGCCTCAGTCTTGTCGAGGTCGGTGACCTCGGTGGGGCCGTCGGTCTGCGAGCGGCCGGAGGCCGTCTCCGCGACGAGCGGGGTCAATGCGTCCCAGTCCTCCGCCAGCCTGCCGTCGGCGTCCACGCGGAACAGGTCGAAGGCCACCAGCGGCTGGGGCCCGAAGCCGTAGTAGGTGCCGTGCAGCGCCACCAGATCCTTATCGGCGATCACCCGCGCGCCCTCGTAGCGGAAGCCCGAAGGCAGCCCCGCCACCAGCTGTCGCAGTGCGTCCGGGCCGTCGGCCGCCAGACTGCTGTGCTGGCGGTAGGCGGCGGACACCCAGCGGTCCACCGCACTCGGGTCCTTGTCCCCGAACAGTTCCCCCGCCGCCTCGACGACAGTGTCCTTGCTGCTCACGCCGTGACTCCGATCTGCGCATGCCAGGGACACACGGTGCGTCACCCGTACACCCACTGTCGCCGTACACCCTCTCCGGCGCACGGCGGACAGGGCGTAGCGAACGGGACACGGTCGAGCGATCGAGTGATGGGGCACCGCAACCCCGCCCGAGGAGGCACGCAACTTTCGCAGAGCTGCGGCGCTGCCTGCCCGGCGAGCAGTTCACCCATGTGCACCGGCCGGACTTCCACCGCCCGCCTTGGCCCGCCAAGGTGAGCGCGCCGGAGCCGTGCCTCCTCTCGCGGAAATGAGTAGTTCTGAGAGATCGCGGACCCGCGCCGGACCGTGTCCGGTTTGCCCCTGATCTTCGTTCTCACAACCTCTCACAACGCCGTCCGCTCCGCCCGGTGCCTGCGCGAGGACGAGCGGATCCACATCGCGGACACGCTGCGGGAGAAGGCCACCGTGCGGGTGATAGCCGCCGAACTGTGTCGCAGCCCCTCCACGATCGCCGCGAGACAGGCCGTAACTGGCGCCCGGGCAACGGCAGTTACCGCCATCATGCCGCGCAGGCCCGCGCGGATGCCGACACGCGCGCCCGTCAACGGCATGAAGTCCGCCTTCGGCTGCGCCGGATCCGGCGCGCGACGAGCCATCACCGCCGATGCCCGCTGCTGCGTCGGTGCCATCAGCCGTCCGCTGGGCACACGAGCTTGTACTTGGTTGAGCAGCTGAGCCCGTACCCCTACAGCTTGTTGAGAAGCGAGAGACTGCGAGGGATGGTCAAGATTTGTGGACGGCAGATGGTTTGCTGCTGGCAGGCGGATGGGCTTGAGTCTCCGGTAGGGGGAGGTGCCAGGGTGAGGGCATGGACGGCGCGCTCTACTCAATCGGTGATCTGGCCCGGCGGACCGGTCTGACGGTCAAGGCCGTTCGGTTCTACTCCGACTGCGGGATCGTGCCGCCGACCGACCGCAGCCCGGCCGGCTACCGCCTTTACGACATCGACGCCCTCGCACGTTTGGACCTCGTGCGAACGCTGCGCGACGTGGGACTGGACCTCCCCACCATCCGGAAGATCGTGGACCGCGAGATCTCGCTGCCCGAGGTCGCCGCGGCGCACGCCGAAGCACTGGCGATGCAGATCCGGCTGCTGCGCCTGCGGCGCGCGGTGCTCACGGCGGTGGCCAAGCGCGGGTCCACAGCTGAGGAGATGGATCTCATGCACAAGCTGGCCAAGCTCTCCGAGGATGAACGCCGACGACTCATCGACGACTTCCTCGACACGGCCTTCGGCGACCTGGACGCCAACCCCGAATTCGCGGGGATCACGCGCTCGATGACTCCCGAGCTTCCCGAGAACCCCGAGGCCGAACAGGTCGAGGCGTGGGTCGAGCTCGCCGAGCTGTCCCAGGACCCGGACTTCCGCGCCTGCATGCGGCGCATGGCCGAGCACTATGTGGCCGATCGTGCCCAGGATGGCACCGCGGGCGTCCGCCGTGATCCTGCTGCCGCCGTCCGCGACCACGTCGGCCCGGCCCTGGTAGCCGGCATCGACCCAGCCTCGCCCCAGGCCGATCCGGTCGTCGCGGCGGTCATGGCTCAGTACGCGCACGATTTGGGTCGCCCCGTCGACGTCGACCTTCGGCGCCGGTTGTTGACCCGGCTGGATACTGCGAACGACCCGCGCAGGGAGCGGTACCTTCAGCTGCTCGCGGTGATCAACGGCTGGCCGGCGCCGGAAAGCCTGGCGCCGGCGTTCGACTGGCTCATCCAGGCATTGGGCGCCCGGATACCGGCGTAGCGGGCTGGTCGGGCGACGCGGCGTGGCCTGACCGGTCATGCCGCCTTCGTCCGGTCTCGGTAGCCGTCCGCCATGGCCACCCTTGCACGTTCGCGGGCGATCTCGTCGAGCAGGCGGTACGCCCTCCCGAGCCGATCCATAGGTTCTGAGCGTTGCTCGCGACTGCAGGCGAGGGTGGGAAGCGGGCTCTGACATGGGCGGAGCCCAGCCGGAGTACCTCCCAGGCGCAGCTGTCGTTTCTGTGCCGGATCGCCGCCCGGTACGGGCTGGCGGAGAAGGCGCTTCTGGCAGTGGCACGCTCACCGACCCCGGCACGACGGCGGAAGACGGGACCAGGGTGAATGCGGCGGACAGCCAGGCGTGTCAGTCAGCTTTCTGATAAAAATACTGACTTTCTAGATATATGACCTTCTATCATCGCATGATGCGCGCCACCCCGGCCGCTCTCTGCACGGCCGCGCTCGTTCTGCCACTGGCCGGGACGGGCCAGGCCGCCGCGCACCCGCACCCGCCCGTGCCCACGACCGGTTCCCAGGAGATCCTGCGGGAGCGCACCCACCGGCTCGACCTGTACGACTACCGGTGGCTGTGCTCGAAGCACGCCGCTTCGGATCCCCTGCTCCACTCCGCGCGCAAGCACTACTTCGACCTCTTCCCCGACGTCCAGCCCGCCGTGGTCGAGGACGGGCGGCAGCAGGACGGCACCTCGTTGACCTGGACCGGTCATCTCCGGGACAAGCCGGAGCACAAGGTGGTGCTGTCCGCGACCGGACTGTGCGACCACCACCCGGACGTGACGAAGGTCGGCTTCGACGCCGAGTTCGACCTCGGCGCACGGGTGTACCGCATCGCGTTGCTGCGCGAGCGGCCCGGCTGGGTGCGGGTGACCGAGGAGGACCCGGCCCTGCGTACCAAGCCCCCGGCGGACGACGCCGACTTCGCGAAGCCCCGCGCACCCATCGGGCAGACCGCGAAGCCGACACTGCGGCCGCTCAAGCCCCGGGCCGCCGGTGACCCGGTGGTGATCGACATGATCGTCGGTTACACCCCGGCCGCGGCCGCCCGCGTCGGTGGTGAGCAGGCCATGGTGTCCCGCATCCAGCTCGCCGAGACCTACCTCAACCAGGCGTTCGCCGACAGCAACGTGCAGGCGAGCGTGGACGTGATCGGCTGGTACAACACCAACTACTACGGCGACCAGACCGCCGCCGTCATGCTGCCCAAGCTCCAGAACGCGGGCAACACCGAGCTGGGCGCGCGCGCCGCGCAGCTGCGCGAGCAGTACGGGGTGGATCTGGTCTCCGTCATCAACGACGTGCCCAACGGCTCCTCCGGGCAGGCCAACCTGCCTATGCCCATCAACGCGCAGAGCGACAGCCAGGCGTTCTCGGTCGTCGATGTGCAGTCGATCGTCAACTGGTACAACTTCGGCCACGAGATCGGCCACAACCTGGGGCTCTTCCATGACCGTACGACGCTGACCGAGCAGTTGCAGGGCCAGGACTACCGCCCGTACCTGACCACCCCGTACAGCACCGGCTACATCACTCCGGACCGCCGGTTCCACACCCTGATGGCGTACTCGAGCGCCTGCGGGCAGCCGTGCTCGGCGGTGAACCAGTACTCGAACACCGAGAACACCTGGAACGGCCAGCCGCTCGGCGACCGGGACAACAACAACGCGGCGGTCGCCCGCGCGACCACGCCGATCGTCGCCGGGTACCGTACGCTCAAGATCAACCGTCAGCGGTACGCACTGACACTGCCGCCGTCCCCCGGCGGGTCCGTGCGCCCTTCCGCCTACGGTCCCTACCGCCCGGGGACCACCGTCACCCTCAGAGCACTTCCCGACAGCGGTTACCGGGTGGCGTGGTGGGAGGCCGACGGCGTCCGGTACTACGATCTCGGCACCACCCAGCCCACGATCACCATGGACCGCGCCCATACGGTCACGGCGGTCTTCACACGCACCTGACCCCGGGACAGCGCGCACCGCACCGCGTGACTCTGGAGTTGAATGGGTGCATGAGCACAGGTGAGTACGACCGGCTGATGCGGGCTAACCAGGCCAACTGGGATGCGCGTACTCCGGTACACGTGGCCAGCCGGTTCTACGGGCTGGAGCAGGGCCTCGACGGGGAGCGCTGGTTCGCCCCCTTCGAGTGGGAGGACCTCGGGGACCTGGCCGGGCGAGACGTTCTGCACCTTCAGTGCCATCTGGGGACCGAGACGCTCGCCTTCGCCGACCGCGGCGCGCGGGCGGTCGGTCTTGACTTCTCCGCGGCCTCGGTGGCAGCGGCCCAGGACATCGCGGAGCGGTCAGGATCCGACGTCACCTATGTCCAGGCCAATGTGTACGACGCCGTCGAGGCCCTGGGAGAACGGCGCTTCGACGTCATCTACACCGGCAAGGGCGCTCTGTGCTACCTGCCGGACCTCACGCGCTGGGCGCAGATCGTCGCCCGGTTGCTGCGTCCCGGCGGCCGACTGTACGTCCTGGAATTCCATCCGCTGCTGAACGCACTCGGCCCGACGCCCGCGCCCGGCGAGGGCGACGAACTGCTGCTGCGGCATGACTATCTGGGCGGCGCCGGCCCCGTGCACCGCGACGCCAGCCGCACGTACACCGACGGCCCGGCCGTCGAGGGCGCGACGGACAGCTACGAATGGATGCACGGGATCGCCGACGTCGTCAACGCGGTGACAGGGGCAGGGATGACACTGCACAGGCTGCGTGAGAGCAACGAGCTGCCGTGGCAGCGCTGGCCGGAGATGGTACGCACGCCAGCCGGCTGGTGGCAACTTCCCGAGCCCCGGATTCCCCTGCTCTACGGACTGCTGGCAAGCCGTTGAGCACGTCAGCAACGATGGACGGTCGGCCTGCCGGGCGCGCGGGGCGGAGACAGCCGTACGGCGAGGCAGGCCGGCCTCCCCGCCGCCCCCGACATACCTGTCCCCCTCAGCGACCAGCACTGACCACCACGACCACTGGTTCCTGACACCAACTCTCCTTGACGTGATGCACCGTTCAACTATTCGTCGCTGGGCCGAATAGCTGGCCTGGAGCCATCGCCCCGCGCTCCACTGTCCTCCGGCACGGTCAACATGCCACTGACGTACCGGAACAAAGCTCGCGAAGAGAGCTCACACCGACAGGAGTCCCACGATGGCCAAACCCCAGTCCGTGAAGTCCCGCCGCTCGATCGCCCTGGCCGCCACCGCCCTCGCCCTCGCCGCCGCGGCCGCCCTCGGCGGGACCTCGTCCGCGCTGGCCGGCGCCAACCGCCCCGCTACCGTCTGCACCCATGTGGACTGCGAGTACCCGAACGTCGCCCCCGGCACCGGCGCCTGAGCGATCCGGATCGGTACCGGCCTTGCCAAGCTCTGGGGCCCGGCAAGGCCGGTGCGCGTGACACGGCGGACGGGGGTCGCCGTGTCACTCATCACGATGGTCTGCACCTGCTGGCCGAGTCCTGCTCGGCCCCCGGTCCCTACCGCCGGGTACCACACCCCGGACAGAAGGCGGCACCCTCCGGTACGACAGCGGAACAGGATGCGCATGAGACGGACTGGGCCAACTGATGGCCGCAGCCGGAGCAGTAGGCCGCGCCTCGGGTCTCGGTACGGCAGTGGGGACACACCAGCTGCCGGGGCATGCCGGGGTCGTAACTCTGCCCCGCCTGCTGTCCCGCGGTGTACGCCCGCTGTGAGGCCATGTCGTTGAGGCCGCGCTGCTGGGCTGCCATGGCCTCGGCCGCGGTGTCCGGAGCGCAGCGCAGACACAGTCCCTGGGCCGCGTTCCAGCAACGGCCGCACACGTAGTCGGTGCAGCGGCCACAGCGGTTGAAGTGGCCCTGTGCGTTGCCGATCGCGCGCTCGAACGCACCATCGCGGGCCCGTCCGTAACCGGCGCCCGCCAGCCCGTCGGCCGCGGACTTCAGCCCGCTGCCGGTGCGGCCGAGCAGCCCCCAGGCCACGTCGACCCCCTTGCTCAGCCAGGTGGCGGCCCGCTCCCCGGTGTACGGTTCGAACGGCGAACGCCAGGTGTCGTAGCAGCGGCTACACGAGAACTCGAACTGGAAACCGGCTCCCGTGCCGTTGCGCTCGCAGAGATCTCGATAGTTGTTGCTGAAGTAGATCTCGCCGCTCACGTAGTCCCCCACAGTTCAGGCCGCTGGCACACACGCCGTACGACGCTGGCGGGACTCTACTGGTTCTGCTCATCGCCACCGAATCGCCGGGCTCCTGGGAGCCTTCGCCGTCGCGGTCCACGGTGTGAGCGGATGGGCGCTGTGCCGCACAGGGGGCTCGGGCCGGACCTCGCGCCCGGTGATCCGGGCGTGTAACGGTCCCAGCACCTCGAACCTCATGTACCCCCTGGCTGACCGTGCATTAGGACGAATCTAGGACGGTCGACGGACCCGTTTCCATAGCGTCACCGTGCGGCATCCAGCCGTTCCCGCCCAACGAAAAGGAAACGGGGATCAGATGACGAGCAAGTTCAAGTCGAAGAACTGGGCGTTGACCGCGGTGACGGCGATGACGGCCGCCATGGCCCTGGTGGGGACGGTCGGTGCGACCGGAGCCACGGCTGCCGACGCGGCGAGCACCGGCAGCATAACGGCGAGTCACTCAACGGCTGCTCCGGCGGGTTCGGTGCTGGTCAAGAAGGTCAAGACGGCGCAGGGCACGATCGACATCTACCGGAACTCCGCTGCGGGGGTCCGGCCCTTCTCCTCGTCCGGCTGCGCGGGTGGCAGCTTCGAGGTCTGCATCGACATCAACGGGGGCGGGACGTTCGTCTACTACATCCAGAACACGACGCACTTCCCCAGCGCCGGCACGGTGAACATGCAGATCAACGGCCCCTCGGGGGTGATCGCTCAGACGGGTAACTTCTACGAGAGCGGCGGCTGGTACAGCTTCCTCGTGAACTTCGACTACAACGTGACGCCCGGGTACTACTGCGCCACGTCCTTCACCTACACCTCCCGCCAGGGCGCCTGCGAGACCGTAAGCTGACGCCTCGGCACTTCGGCGACGGGGCAGCCGTGCTCTCCGGCGGCTGCCCTCTCCGGGGCGGGGGCTGTGCGGGCTCAAGTTCGTGCAGTCGACACGGCTTCTCCCGCCTCTTGAGCTATGCGGCGACCTCGTGTCCGCCCCGTCACTCGACGAGTCGACACAAACCCGCCCAGCTGCTGACACGAGAGCCGACCACGGGCGCACAGCAGCTCCGCCGGGTCGCCGAGCGGGACGACCCGTACCCCTGCCGCCGCAGGAGGCGACGACCCGGTGGACGGCTTTGCCCGAGTACGACAGGCGGAGCGAGAACACGTAGCCGGTCACCAGCTCGTCGGCCAGGCGCACGGTCACGTCACCGAAGTCGACCTCCGGGTGATCGTATGGCGCTCCTCGCGCGGCGCGTCGAGGTCTGTCCGCAGCATCTCGTCGATCACCGGCTTTGTACGGATCCAGCGCAAGTCCGGCGCGGCGGCGGCGTCTTCCGGGACGTCGGCCAGACCGATGCCGGATCGCCTCGTACGGCTCGACCTTGGACATCTGCGGTGAGCGTGCCGAGGACGTCTCCGGGCGCCTGATCTCTCAGCGCTACCCAAATCCATCGACAAACCGTGAAGGGTCCGGTTCGTTTCGAGGGAATGGCTGAGCTGGGGGTTCGTGTGCGGGCCGGTGACGCGTGCTGATCCCATTTCGCGTCGGCGCCGAGGGGGTGTGGGTGATGGTGTCCCTGCTGGAGGAACTGGAGCGCCGCGAGACCGTGATCCGTGAACGGGTTTCCGACCTTCGCTTATAGGTAGCCGAGTTGAGTGATCAGCGGGAAGACCGCATCGAGTAGATGCTGTCGCAGTGGAGGCTACCCGGGCGGTAGTGCGGGAGATCCTCGACGACGCGGCCTCGGATGAACAGGCGATGCGGGGGCCGTCTTTGCGGGAGGCGGAGACGGTGTCGCCGATCGGGGTGCCGACGGTGCCGCAGTGGGAGCCGGGCATGGGGTTATCGGTGCTGCCGCCCTCGTACCGGGCATTCTGGAAGTGCTGCGGGCCGCAGGGCGCCCGATGCGGTCCAAGGGTGTCTCCGTGGCGATCGGCTGGGGCGATGACGCCTCGAAGGTGGAGCCGGTGAGGGTGAGGCTGAAGCGCCTGGCGAGCGGGGGCCGGCTCACCGAGGACAGCCCGGGTCTGTTCGCCCTGGCCGAGCACATAGCGGACACCGTCTCGCCCGGTCCGAGCTCTGGCGGGTGAGAACCCTCTGGACCTGCGCACGCTGCGTGAGCAACAAGCGCGTCTGGAAGCACCGAATGCGCACCCGGCCGACGCGATGTGCCGCCCTCGATCTCTCGACGGCGCACGTGTGGCGGGAGTGGCGAGCGCAGGTGCTCATCCCACAGCCGCGAGAGCAGGTTCAGTCCCGGTTCGCTCATGTTCGCGATCACGTTCGGCATCCAGGCTCTGCGGAAAGGAGCACCCGCAGAGCCGTCGAATGACCGCTCGACCTGTTTCGTCGGCCATGAACGTCTGCCTGCTGATCTGAGGACCACCCCACTCAGAACTAGCCGCACCCCAACGGGGAACGGCCGGGCACCCACGGTAACGCTATGGACACGAGTCCGTCGGCCGTCCTAGATTCGTGCTAATGCACGGTCAGCCGGGGAACGGCGTCACTTTTCGCGTGCCGGGGGGTATATGAGATTCGGGGTGCTGGGGCCGTTGCACGCCCAGATCGCCGGGCGTGAGGTCCGGCTCGGCGGGCCGCGGCAGGCCAAGATGCTGGCAGCACTTCTGATCGACGCCAACACCAGCGTCGCCGTGGAACGGCTCGTCGCCGTGATGTGGGACGGGAACGCGCCCGCCACCGCGGTCCGTCAGGTCCAGGACGCTCTCTCAGGGCTGCGCCGCAATCTCGCCGCCTGCGGAGCACCCGGCTCCCTGATCAGCACCCGGCGCGGCGGCTACGAGATCCACCTGGCCCCGGACCAACTCGACCTGCTGCAGTTTGACCATGAGCGGTACCTTGCCGAACGGCACACGGCCCCGTTCGAGACGGCTGCCGCGCTGCGCCGGGCGCTGGCCTGCTGGCGCGGGAACGCCCTGACCGACATCTCCAGCCGGGTCCTGGAGATCGATGCGGCACGGCTGAACATGAAACGCGCGGCCACGCACAAGCAGTGCCTCGCCATCGAACTCGACCTGGGGCGTCATCGTGAGGTCATCGAGGAGCTGACCGCTCTGCTGCGCGAGCACCCCTATGACGAGCAGGTCGCCGAACACCTGATAGTCGCTCTATACCGATGTCGGCGACAGGGCGAGGCGCTGCAGGTGTACGAACGGCTGCGCCGGACACTGGCCGACGAACTCGGCGTCGACCCCACCCCGCCGCTCCAGGCACTGCACCAGCGCATCCTCACCGCGGATCCCGGCCTGACGGCTCCGGTCCCGGCAAGCAGGCCCTTGGACGTACCACCGGAGAGCCCTGACGCGGCAGCCGCAAGGCCGGCCATGGCGATGCCCGTGCGTCAACTGCCTCTCGACGTATCCGACTTCGTGGGCCGGGCCGAGGAGCTGGCCGAGATCGCCCGATTACTCGACGGGTCGGCGTCGAACCGGGCTCCGGTGGCCGTCATCGTGGGCGGTCCCGGTGTCGGCAAGTCCTGCCTGGTGACGCACGCCGCGCGGCTGGCGAGCGCCGCCTTCCCCGACGGCCAGCTCTACCTCAACCTCGCCGGGACATCAAACGAGCCGCGGGACCCGGGACTGATGCTGGCCGAGGCGCTGCGTGCGCTCTCGATCGCCGGCAGCGCGATCCCGAACGGCCTGTCCGAGCGGGCCGCGCTCTACCGGTCGCTGCTGGCCGACCGTCGCATGCTGGTGGTGCTGGACGATGCCGGCCACGCCGATCAGGTACTGCCCTTGCTGCCCGCGGCCGACGGCTGTGCCGTGTTGATCACCAGCCGCACTCTGCTGACGCAACTTCCCGGCGCTCGGCACATCAACCTGGAGGAGCTGAGCCCGGCAGAGGCCAGGGAGTTGTTCACCGAAATCGTGGGGCGGCGGCGGGTCGAGCGGGAGCCGGCGGAGGCCGACGCGATCCTCGGCTGCTGCGGCAACCTGCCGCTGGCGATCCGGATCGCCAGCGGCAAGCTGACGGGCCGCCCGGCTTGGTCGCTGCGGGTACTGCGGGAACGCATCGAGGACGAGTCACGGCGGCTCGCCGAGCTGAGGATCGGGGATCTGAGCGTGCGAGCCAGCGTCGAGCTGAGCCTGCGCCTGCTGCCGGCCGACGTGGTGCGCGCGCTCAGTCTGCTGGGTCTGCTCGGCGCCTACACCCTGCCCGGCTGGGTGGTCGGCCCCCTGCTGGACCGCTCGGACGGCGAGGAGGTGCTGGACACCCTCGTCGACGCCAGCCTGGTTCGGCTGACCGCCACCGACGCCCTCGGCGAGCCTCGCTACCGGCTGCACGACCTGATCAGGACCTGTGCCGTGGAGATCGCCGCCCCGCTGCCTACGGAGGACAAGCGGGACGCGATCTCCCGCGTGCTGTCCGTCTGGCTTGAGCTGATCGGGCGCGGCACAGACCGGCTGCCGGGCGGGCTGCTGGCGCCCGCTCCCGGTGCAGCACCCCGCCGGTCGCTGCCCGACGCGGTCATGGACCGGCTGCTCGCCGACCCGGTCGGCTGGTTCGACGCGGAACGCGACAACCTGCTCGGCACGGTGAAACTGGCCGTGCACTGGGGCCTGGACGAACTGGCCTGGGAGCTGGCGGCCGGCGCGACGACCTACTACGACCACCGGTGTCTCTACCAGGACTGGCAGCACGGGCACCGGCTCGCGCTGGACGCCGCCGAGACCGCCGGCAACATGCGCGGCGTATCAGTACTGCTGCGCGGACTTGGCCAGCTACACATCTACCAAGACGAGTTCGACCGGGCCACCCGCGCCCTTGAGTCCTCCATCGAGCTGTGCCGGGACGGTGGGGACAAACGCGGCGAGGCGCTGTCGGTGGCCATGCTGGGTACGGTCAGCCGGGTGCAGGGACGTGACGACGAAGCACTCGAACGTATCGAGCACGCGCTGGCCATCGCGGTCGGAGAGGGCGACCGGCACATCGAAGCACAGCTGTCCTGCTCCATGGCCGTGATGAAGCTCATGCAGGGCAAACTCGACGAGGCGGAGTTCTGGTTCGACGGGGCCCTGAGCCAGGCCAGGGCGCTCGGCGACGGGCATCGCATGGCCGTGGTGCTGCGGCGGTTCAGTCGGCTGCACGATCGGCGCGGTGATCCGGATGAGGCGCTGCACTGTCTGAGGCAGGCGTTGGCCACCTTCGAGGAACTGGCCGACGAGCGGTGCGCCGCGTACACGCTGCTGGAAGTCGGCCGCGTGCACGCCGGCCAACACGACCGGGACCGGGCGAGCCCGGCGCTGCAGCGCGCGGCGGGAATCTTCCACCGGCACGGCGACCACCAGGACGAGGCCACATGCTGGCAACTGATCGGCGACCTGGACGCCGCCGCCGGCCTCCACCACCTGGCGCGCCAACACCGAGAGCGGGCGCTGCGGCTGTGGCAGACGATCGGCGACATGAACCAGACGAGCACTCCAGCGCAACCATCGTCGCCGTGAGGCGGCTATGCCCTTATGCCCTTATGCCCTTATGCCCTTATGCCCTTGATCGGTCCTGGACTTGCTCGCCTTCGTTCCCACCGGTGCCCAGGCCAACCGTCAGCCTCGTCGGGGGACGGCGGACCGACGGGGAGGACAGGGCTGAGCGGGATTGGCCAACGCCACCTCGTAGAGCCGCGTGACCGTGGCCGTCCCCGCCGGCCCGGCACAGGCGGCCAGCATGTGTTCCCAGCCTCAAAGCCGAGCTGAAAGGGCCCGACTTCTACGACCCGGGAATCAACAAACCTATGCCGAACTTGCCACCCACGGCGGTGCGTTGCTCGATCCGGCCCGCGCCCTGAAGCCACAGGACAAACCCCGGGTCGAGCGCCGCAGGACTTCTTTCACGCGTGTTGCGGATTTCTGTGTTCCCCGTGTCGGCGCGTATCGGGGCCTTGTCCTTCCCGTGAAGAGGCAGGCGGCAAATCCGGCAAGAGCAGCCGAACCCCCTTTTGTGTCACGTGACATGTGCGCGACGGGCTGAGAGTGTCCCTCACCATCAAGGCAGTCCCTCCTTGAACGGGTGGGTGGCGATCCCACCCAACTCCCCATGCCTCTCTGGAGAAACCACATGTCTGCACTTACCCCCACCGGCGGCAGGACTCGCCGTCTCGCCCTCACGACCGGCGCCGCCGTCCTCACCGGCACCCTGCTCGCCACCGGGGCCGCCACCGCATCAGCCGGTGCGGCTCCCAAGGGCCACGGCGACACCTCCGTCGCGGCCACCGCCCAGGCACTCGGCCTCGGCGCCAAGGAGAAGCTGGTCGTCAAGGACGTCATCAAGGATGCCGACGGCACGGTCCACACCCGCTACGAGCGTACTTACGCCGGTCTTCCGGTCCTCGGCGGCGACCTCATCGTCCACCGCGGCGCCGACGGCGCCGTCAAGGACGTCACCAAGGCCGTCAAGACCGCCATCAAGGTCCCCTCGCTCGCCCCGAGACTGACCCCGACCGCCGCCACGTCCGCCGCGGTCAAGGCTGCCAAGGCCGCGAAGACCACGGGTGCCGCCGCCGGCGAGGCCCCCCGCAAGGTCATCTGGGCCGCCGACGGCAAGCCCGTCCTCGCCTACGAGAGCGTCGTCACCGGCACCCAGCACGACGGCGTCACGCCGAGCCGACTGCGCGTCATCACCGACGCCAACACGGGCAAGAAGCTGCACGAGATCCAACTGATCGACGACATAGCCGACGGCATCACCGCCAAGAGCGGCTCCGGAGCCCGCACACCGGCCAACGCCCAGGTCGGCGCGGTCGGCACCGGCGCCAGCCAGTACAGCGGCACCGTCAGCCTGAACACCACCAAGTCGTCGACGGGTTACTCCCTCGTCGACAGCGTGCGCGGCGGCTCCAGCACCGTCGACCTCAAGCACCGTACAAGCGGCAATGGCACTGTCTTCACCGACGCGGACAACAAGTGGGGCACCGGCAGCCCCGCCAACAACCAGACCGCTGCCGTGGACGCCGCCTACGGCGCCGCACAGACCTGGGACTTCTACAAGAACGTCCTGCACCGCAACGGCATCAAGAACGACGGCCGGGCCCCGGTCTCCCGCGTCCACTACGGCAACGCCTACCAGAACGCCTACTGGGACGACGCGTCCTTCACCATCACCTACGGCGACGGCGCGAGCAACCAGCACCCGCTGACCGAGCTCGATGTGGCCGGCCACGAGTTCAGCCACGGCGTCACCTCCGCCACCGCCGGACTGGAGTACTCCGGCGAGTCCGGCGGCCTGAACGAGGCCACCTCGGACATCTTCGGCACCGCGGTGGAGTGGAACGCGAACAACCCCCAGGACAAGGGGGACTACCTGCTCGGCGAGAAGATCGACCTCTTCGGCAACGGCACGCCGCTGCGCTACCAGGACAAGCCGAGCAAGGACGGCCGCGGTTCGGCCGACTACTGGAGCGCCGACGTCGGCAACCTCGACGTGCACTACTCCTCCGGTGTCGCCAACCACTTCTTCTACCTACTGTCCGAGGGCAGCGGCGCCAAGGACATCAACGGCGTGCACTACGACAGCCCGACCGTGGACGGCTCCACGGTCACCGGCATCGGCCGCGACAAGGCAGTGCAGATCTGGTACAAGGCGCTGACCACGTACTTCACCTCCACCACCGACTACCACGGCGCCCGCCAGGGCACCTTGAAGGCGGCCGCCGACCTATACGGTGCGAACAGTGCCGAGGTCAAGGCCGTGGACGCCGCCTGGGCCGGGGTGAACGTCAAGGCCTGACCCCTGTGCCACACGGTGCCGCACCGGCGCTCAACCGGTGCGGCACCGCCACCGAAGAAACCCTCCCGGCCCAGGTATCGGCAGCGCGGGGGCGTGTCGATCGCGTAACCGGTTCGGCGATGCGGCGAACCGGTTGAAGAGGGGTGGGCGCAGCCAAGGTCAGCGCGTTCACGGACCGGGCGAGTGTGCTGTCGGTCGGCGAGAGTACACACCAACAAGGGACGCCGCTGACATCGTCACGCTGGCAACGGCAGATGACGGCGGTGATCAACTTCACGTCGGGCGTGCCCGCAGCGATGCACCGCACCTAAATTTTGGGCCCGGGGTTCTTGGGCTGCCCTCCCATTCGATGGTCGCTCCAGTCGATGCCGTCGTCGTGCTCCTTGCTCGACGCGAGCCCGAAGAACCCGAGAAGGGGGGCTGCGATGAGGATTGCTCCGCACAGGCCGCCGATTGCTACGTACCCCGCGGCAGCGGTGACAGCCCAGAACAGGATGTCGCACACAATCCGCCCCCACAGCGGGAACGGGGCCCGCCACGCGTGATAGCGGCGGTACATGCGCACGAACTTGCCGGACACGCGCTTGGATCGGCTGGCCTTTCCCTGGCCTGGCCCAGCCGTATGGCCGTTGCCGTGCGGACGAACCCTTTTCTTGCTCACGGGACTCTTTGTCCTTTCGAGGCGGTGTGATGGCTCCAGTTCGTCGGCGGCTTCCTTCTGGAGCGCCCGCCGGTTCATGCACCGCACCCGGGCGGCCAGAAGGCGGCCGTCCCGCACGGCCACGTCCAGGCGCCGGTGCGGCAGGCCAGATCAAGACCGGCAGGCCCGTAGTACAGCGTGTACTCCCCCTCTCCCCGGCCGTGCGCTGCCAGCGGGCGGGCATCAGCATGTCGTCGTGCGGGTTGCGCGAGCGCTCACGCAGCTGTGTCACGGTCGAGGGCATGCACGCGGGGTGGGTGAACCACACCTGAACCTGCATGTCCTCGGTACCGGTCAGCACCACATTCGCCCGATCGGTGATCTTGTCCGTGCGCACCGCGCACTGCGCGTGACGCGCGTGACGCGCTTCCCCGCGGGCCTGCGACACTCCGAACGGGCCCAGCGCCCGCTCAACTTCAGGACTCATCCCCATGGTGACCACCAGCCGGTGACCACCGGCCGCTCCTTCCTGACGACACGAGCAGCCTCCCGCACCACCCCACCGGGGCAGCATCACCCACACGAGTGATCCCCGTAGCCAAGCCCTACAGAGCCCTGCCCGGCAGCCTTCGGGTGTGCGGTTCCCGGTCCCGCCACTCCTCTCCTCAGAGCCGCTCGATCAACGAGGGCGCCGTGAACCGCATCAAGAAAATCAAGAGGCAGCTCCACGGACGAGCCGGAATCGAACTCCTCCCCAAGATGATCCTGCTCCAGTGGCCGCCGCCCCCTTCGACGAACGGTCTACCGTTGCCCCGTGACATGGAACGAAGCTGAGTATCTCGACTGCCTGCGGTCCGAGCGGCGTGGCTACGCATGGGTCATGCAGCATCACGGCGGGCTGGCGCCGGAGGAGGCCAGGCAGGCCGCCCTGGAGTGCTACCGATACGAGCCGGCCGGGGCGCCTTTCCGCGGGCTGATCTTTCACGACGAGGCATGGCACTGGGCGATGCTGGCGATCCACGGCGAACGGTACGTAGTGGACCACCCCGAGCTGGTTCATCCGTCACCTGGCTACCGAGCCCTTGAGTAGCCACTCAACGAGCGCATTCGACCACAGCGATGACGCTCCGCGGTCGCTCCCCAAGATCCGTACCAGAACCCCGATCTCACCTACGACGCCAGGCGTCCCGCGCGGCGAAGGCAGGGCCGGGACAACGCGGCCGGCGGCGAACAGGTTCCGCATCGCGAAGTACGTGAAGCCCCAGAGCGTCATGCCGATCGAGGCGATCCCCGCCGGGGCGGCGATCAGGCGGGCCGGGATCCGCCGACTCCACGGCCGGACCCGGGCGAGGGAGAGCACCGCGCCGGACACCGCCACCAGCACCCCACCACAAGCGCGGTGCACATATGCCAGAACTGCCGCCGCACCCGTGTTACCGGATCACGAGGACTGCCGACCGGGCAGCGACATGCGGTAGCAAGATGCGGTCACGACCGCCCACCCTTCGGTCGTGAATCCCTGGTACGTGCTGTTTTCGGTGCCTGCCGCTCATGACAGATCACCGGGTACCGGCGCAGCCAGGACCTCCATCACCTTGGGGTGCCAGGACGGGTGCCTGTCCATCCCGCCCGACGCGACGACCAGCCAGGCGACCTGCCCAGGCGACGTACTGCCGCTCGTCCGGACAGACCGGGCACTCAGCGCGGGCGGCGCCGTACTGCACACCGCAGGTGCCACAAATCGGCAACGGTAGGCCGGTGACCGGCGCGACCGCCTGAGGAAGAGACTGGGGTGAAGGCGCTGTCCGGGCCGCATTCCGGGCGTCATGGTGAGTCACGGCCGGTTCCTAGCGCCAGGGGTCGAGGGCGTGCTTGCCGCGTGTCCGGCCCGCTTCGAGTTCCTGCAGGACCATCGCCCCCTCGGCCAGGGGGTGAACCTGGGGGGTGCCGGGAGGGTACACGCCGTGGGCGATGAGAGCGTCGATCTCGACGAGCAGCGACTGGTAGAGGGACGGGGCCGCGTCCGCCAGCGCACCGATGTGCAGACCCTTGACTTGGACCTGATGGGTGAAGATCAGGTCGTGCGTGGTCAGAGTGGCGTCTCCGGACGCGGCGCCGAACACGACGACCCGTCCGGTGAAGGGTTTCGTGACCGACAGACTGGTCTCGAACGTGGCCTGTCCCACTGATTCCAGCACCAGGTCGACCCCGCCGGTCAGGCGGGTGATCTCCGCGGCCAGATCGGGGTGTCGGCTGTCCAGGACCTCGTCGGCCCCGAGCGCTTTGACCGTGCTGTGCTTGGCCGGTGACGCCGTGGCGATCACGCGCGCACCGTAGTGGCGGGCGAGACGGACGGCGGCCTGTCCTACGCCTCCGGCCGCAGCATGAACAAGCACCACCTCGCCCGTCTTGACCTCGCCCAACGGCTTCAACGCCGCCAATGCCGTGGCCCAGTTCAGTACCAGGCCGAGCGCTTCGGCGTCACTCCAGCCGGAAGGGACGGGAAGTACACCCGCGGCAGGCATCGTCATGTACTGCGCGAAGGCGCCCGCCCCGGCGCCGACGACGTGGGTGCCGAGCTGGAGCGGAGTCTCGACCTCCGGGCCGACGTCCACGATCTCGCCTGCGGCTTCGAAACCTGCCACGTAGGGCGCCTGCGGGCCTCCTCCGTAGGTTCCATGGGTCTGCATGACGTCGGCGAAGTTGACCCCGGCGGCGCCGACGCGGATCAGGTACTCGCCGGGCCCTGGGGCCGGGCGGCGATGATCGGTCGTGAGGGCCAGATCCTTCGGTCCCCGGTGCGACTGCTGGACCAGTGCTCGTACGGCCTGCTCGGCGGTGTGCTGCTGCTCGTCGATCTCCATGCACCGAACGTAGGAGTCTGACACTTACGTCAAGGTCAAGTGGCGGTCATCGAGATCTGGAGTCTGGAGCAAGGGTCGAGAGTCGTGGATCAGGTCAGACGCCGATATCGGTCGGCGCTTGCCGGTCTCACGCGCCCGAAGTGGCTCGATGTACCGGGCGGCGTCTGCAAAGAGTTGTCGTGAGCGGCCCGTGCGGCTTCCTGCGCGGTGTCCAGGGCATCGGACTCAGCGAAGTCGCGAATGGTGCAGGCCGCTTCCACCATTGGCTAGGCGACGGCGTGGAGATGGGGGTCGGGTATGAGGATCCTCAGCATCGTCTGACGCGACGATAGTCCGCTTCGGAAGGAGTGAGCCGGGGGATCGCGGTCGGACAGGTCCCGTCCCCCGAACGCGGCGTGGCCGTCGGCCCACTGCTTCGTCAGCCCGGTCACCGTCGCGAGCGACAGCCCCGCCGAGGAGCCGGGAAGCCGCTCCAACGCGGGCACGAAGTCGCCGCACCACAGTCCGTGCAGGTAGAGCAGCGGCAACACCTCGCGGACCTTGGCGGACTTGCGGCACCACAGGGCCAGGATGCTGGAAGAGAACCGCTTACGCCCGCCGGTGGCCGCATCCACGCGGCGGTCGTTCACGCGGGGCGCCGTGACCTCGACCAGCCCGGCCGCGGTGGTCACCGTCCAGGGCCGATGGTGGCCGTTGCAGACCACCTGGCGGTGCCCGCGCTCGTCCCGTTCGGCCGCCAACTCGGCTATGTGCTGGTTGACTTCATCCTCCAGCATGACGGCAAGCATTCGCCGGGCGCCCTCGCGGACGATCTCGTCGATCAGGGAGCCGGACGCAGTGAACCCTCGGCAGTGACTGCGCTGAGCACGGGCGTGCCTTCCCGGCCCGCGCTGCGGACGCGGGCCTACTCGGCGGCCGTCACAGGATCATTCGGGAAGGCACGCCCTCCGCGTCCCGCCCGGGGCTGATCCACAGGCCTTGAGTGTTGCTCCAGATCAGTGCGGCGGCTGGAACACAGGTAGGCGTCGAGAGCCGCCTGCTGATCGCTGAGAACGGCGATGCGAGCAGCGAGCCGATCGCGATAGCTCTCCACCTCATGCAGGAACTCCGCGCACACCACCTCCGTGCCGGCACCGGATCCATCCGTGAGGCGGGGCAGAACGTCTCTGATCAACCGCACGGGCAGCCCGGACTCCAGCAGCGAGCGGATGACGAGCACCCGGTCGATAGTGGACTGGCAGTAGTCGCGGAACCCATTGCTGAAGCGGCCAGGGACGATCAAGCCCTCATTCTCGTAGTGCCGCAACGATCGCGCACTCACGCCGCTGACTCTGGATGCTTCGCTGATCTTCACACCCGGAGCAACGTCGAGCAGCACCGCGATCTTCCAGCACTCATCGCCCGACGAAGACCTGGTCAAGAGTCAACAGCCGTCTGTCCCAGAACAGTTGGTCTGCTCCCCGAGTCCATCGGGGGGCGGCTTGCCGGGGGGTGCTGTCTGCGGGTTCGGCGTTGGTAGTGGCGGTGGCGGTGGTGGGCGACGGCTTGGCGTCGTAGGCGCCAGTGAGACCAGTGCGGGATGTGGTTGGGGTGACGGTGTGCCAGAGGTAGGTTCACAGCCGCCCGCAGTCGCCGGACCTGACTGAGTGTTTCTCACTTGGCGGCCAGGAGACGCCCCTGGTCGCGGGGAGACGTCTGCATCAGCGGCGGTACGCCACGCCCCTTCTTGCGTTGCGCTGCTCCAACAGCGGCCGACCGGGCCATCGAAGCCCTTGCCGTAACGGCACCGGATGCCGGGCCGGCGCTCTCACCCGCGCACTACTCGGATTCCGGCACCAGCAAACCACGCCCGACACGCCACGTCACCGCGGTGAGGCGATGATCGAGGCCTTCACCACCAGCCAGAAGCGGATCTCGGTCCAGCATTCTCGCGGCCGATCCCCTATCTAGGACCGAATCTGTCCGCAAGGGCGCATAACGTGGAGGTGTTGGAGGCACACCAGCCACGGTTACAGCAGACGGAAGGCGGACGTCATGGTTGCTCTTGTTCCCGCAGAGGCCCCCGGAGACGAGCGCGGGGCGTTCCTCAACTTCGTGAAGGCCCAGCGCGCCGCGATCGTCAGGGCGTCCCTCGGTCTCACCGAGGAGCAGGCGGCAAGCCGCCCCAGCGCCAGCGAGCTGACCCTCTCCGGCCTGATCAAGCACGTCGCGGAGGTCGAGCTCGCCTGGCTGCGGCTCGCCCAGCAGCGGCCGAACGAGCGGCAGCGGACCCAGGACACCTGGAACGAAGCCTTCCGGCTCCTCGACGGCGAGACGATCCCGCAGACCCTGGCCTTCTGGGAGGACGTGGCGAAGGAGACCGAGGCGTTCATCCGGTCCGTGCCGAGCCTGGACGACACCTTCCCCCTGCCGCCCGCACCCTGGTTCCCGAAGGACGGGCGCGTCACGATCAGGTGGATGCTGCTCCACCTGGTCCAGGAGATGGGCCGGCATGCCGGGCACGCGGACATCATCCGTGAATCCCTCGACGGCAAGGTCTCCTTCGAGCTGATCGACCTGGAACGCGAGGGGTGAGCGCGCCTGTCGGCATTGCGACGATGCGTACCGTGTGTGTCATCGTCCACACCGGTACGCACCGGGTTCGTGTCCCGGTCACGCAGCCATGCGCTTGGAATGCCACGGCCGGGACACAGAACGGGACCACGTCGGCGTGTCCGCGATCTTGATGTGCGCGGCACGCCCGTACGTTTCGCTCAAGCCACCGTGGCGAGTTCCCGGGTTGGCTGTGTCTGCTCGTAGGCGTGGCCGATGCGCAGGAGCGTGGGCTCGCCGAGGGGTGGGCCGAGCAGCTGCATGCCGATGGGCATGCCGGCCGGGTCGTGGCCGACCGGAACGGTCAGGGCCGGAAGCCCGGTGATGTTGGCGGGGGCGTTGAGGCGGACGTAGGCGTCGGAGACGGCCTCGATGGTGCCGTCGGGCCAGGTGACCGTCTCCTGGTCGGCGCCGGCTGCGGTCATCGGGACGCTGGGGGCGGCGATCACGTCGACGTCCTCCAGTATGCGGGCCCACTCTGCGCGCATGAGCGTGCGGGCGCGTTGCGCGCGTATGTAGTCACCGGCGCTCATCAACTCGGCTGCTTCCAGGAGGATGCGGACGTCCTCCTGGTACAGCTCGGGGACCGTGCGCAGGGTGTTCTCGTGGTAGGCACCGGCCTCCGGCACCATCAGGCCCCACTGGGTGGCCTGGATGTAACGGGTCATCGGGATGTCGACTTCGACGAGGTGTGCGCCCAGGGCTTCCAACTGCCCGATCGCGTGCCGCACGGCGCTCTCCACGTGCGGATGGACGTTGTCGAAGTAGTAGGTGCGTGGCAGGCCGATGCGCAGTCCTGTCAGGTCCGTGCCGGCACCGGGTTGGTAGTGCATGGCGGGCACGGACAGGGAGGCGGGGTCGCGCGGATCGTGTCCGGCCAGCGCGGTCAGGACCAGGGTGGCGTCCTGGACGGTGCGGGTGATCGGGCCGACGTGGTCCAGCGACCAGGACAGGGAGGTGACGCCGTGGCGGGGGACGAGACCGTAGGTCGGTTTGAGGCCGACGACCCCGTTGAGTGCGGCGGGTACCCGGATCGATCCGCCGGTGTCGGTGCCCAGGGCGAAGGTCGCGGTGCCGGATGCGACGGCGACTGCGGAGCCGCCGCTGGAACCACCGGCCACCTTGCCGTGGTCCCAGGCGTTGCGGGTCTGCGGAGTGGTGAGGCCGAAGGCGAACTCGTGGGTGTGGGTCTTGCCGAGCAGGATGGCGCCGGCCGCGCTCAGCCGCGCGGCGACCGTGCTGTCCGCCGTCGCGCGATGGTCGGCGCGTACCCGGGAGCTGGCCGTGGTGGCCATCCCGGCGACATCGATCAGATCCTTGAGTCCCATCGGGATGCCGTGCAGGGGCCCCCGGCATCGGCCGTGCGCTACTTCGTGTTCGGCCTCGCGCGCCGCCCGGCGTGCCTGCTCCGCGGTGAGCGTGACGTAGGCGCCGAGGTGTGGTTCCACTTTTTCGATGCGGTCGAGGACGGAGTCGACCAGTTCGACGGGGGACAGTCGCCGGGCATGGACCGCGTCCGCGGCGGCGGCGAGGGTCAGCTCATACGGCTGCATGGTGCGGCTCCTGTCCGGCGTTGTAGGCGGCGGCGGGCGGGACGTCCGCGAAGTCCAGCTCGCGCAGGACCGAGACGACGCCGTGGATGTGGTTGGCGACGGCGGCGACCGCGGCGTGGCGTTCGGCGGGCAGCACAAGCCCGGCGCGGGCCGCCCAGCGGGCGGCTTCCGGTGGTGTGAGTTCGACGGCGGACATGAGTCTCCTCTTTCCTGGTCGAGATTCTTGATCGAGAGGGAGCGGCGGAGTACCCGAAGGCGCTAAAAGCTAAGGATTGGCGTCAGGTGACACCGCCGGGCGCGGGCGACCGGCTTCGTGGTCAGGCCTCGGTGGCCGGGATCTCGGCGCCGTGCTCGGCGAGCAGCCGGTAGCGGCCGCTCTCGCGGCGGACGGTGCCGGCCGTGGGCCGCGGGAAGTGGGTGCCCAGGAGCAGTGCGTCGGTGTCGGCCAGGGTGTCGAGCAGCCGGGCGCGGGTGCGGATCGCCTGGGCGGGGTCGATGTCGACGCAGCTGTGCACGTGGGGGTGGGACAGCTGCACGGGGTGGTGGATGCTGTCGCCGGTGATCAGCGCTCGCCGGCCGCTGCCGCGCAGCTCCACGGCGACCTGCCCCGGGGTGTGGCCCGGGGCAGGCACCAGCAGGACGCCCGGCGCGACCTCGTGCCCCTGCTCGGGCACGTCCACGAGGTCGTACTGGCCGGCGTCACGGACGGGGTGAACGGAGTCGCGGAACATCTGGGTGCGGGCCTCGTCCAGGTCGGTGGCGGCCCAGTGGTCCCACTCGGTGCGGCTCGTGACGTAGCGGGCGTTGGGGAAGGTGGGGACCCAGTCCCCGCCGGCGAGGCGGGTGTTCCATCCGACGTGGTCGGTGTGCAGGTGCGTAGTGATCACCAGGTCCACGGACTCGGGCGGGAAACCGGCCGCCGCCAGCCGCTCCGGGAAATCGGTGTCGAGACCGTTCCAGGCCGGATTGGCGCGGGTCTTGCCGTTGCCGATGCCGGTGTCCACCACGATCCGCAGCCCGCCGGCCTCCACCGCGAAGCTGTGGCTCGCCAACCGCGGGACCTCGGCGTCGGCGAAGTCGGGGCGCAGCCACGACGCCTCGTCCAGCACTTCCGGGGTGGCGCCCGGCAGCAGCCACGGTCCCGTCTGGCGAGGCAGTTCGATCTCGTCGACGCGGCGCACGACGATGCCGCCGAGGCTCCATCCCGTGCTGGTGGCGGGGGTGGCCTGGCGGGGGGTGACAGTGCTCATCGGTGGACCCTTCCGGGGGCGCTGGACGGTGCGGGCGGGGTGGCGTGCGGGGAAAGGGCAGGCCTCGGCCAGGTCGTGCGCGGTCGACGCGCGACACGGGAGCCTTAAGGCGAACACTTTGCGTTAAGCACTCTAGGGTGATGCTGCCCCGAAACGCAATCCCTTAGCTTTTAGCTGCCCGGAGGGGACCCGGCGCGACCGAGCGCCGCCGCCACCAAACGGCCGGCGTACGCCGGGGACAGCTCCGAGGGGCGGAACAGGATCCGGTACATCAGCGGGGCGACCACGACGTCCAGCAGCGTCTCCAGGTCCGGCACCGCCTCCCCGCGCCCGGCCGCGCGTACACCAATGGCCTTCAGCTGCTCGGCGGCGTAGTCGGAGCAGCGCGCCGCGTTGCCCTGCCCGGGGTCGCCCAGCAGGGCGTCGCGGATGTACGTGCGGCCCGCCGTCGAGGACATCTCCTCGGCGAACTGCACGGTCCACGCCTCCAGGTCCGCCCGCAGGCCGCCGTGGTCGGCCGGCGGGGCGTCCGGACGCAGCCGCTCGACGGCCACGTCGGACAGCAGTTCCCGCAGGTCCCCCCAGCGGCGGTAGACCGTGGACGGCGTGACCCCCGCACGGGCCGCGATCAGCGGCACGGTCAGCGCATCCCGCCCCACCTCCGCCTCAAGATCACGGACCGCCTGATGCACGGACTGCTGGACGCGGGCGCTGCGCCCGCCGGGGCGTGTGGTCGCTCGGGCACTCATGGGGACAGCCTAATGCGAAGAAATTGCGTCTGCCGGAACGGTCGGCCAGAAGCGCAGCAGCCCTCGCAACTCGCCGGCCGTGACATGTGGCGCAGCCCGCACGAACCAGCCGCGACCTCGGCCTGGCTGATCGAATACAGCATCGGCGGCCGCGACGAGCAGCACCCACTCGCCGTGCACACCGGCGATTGCTGGAGCGGCAGCCAGGCCGACCGCGCACGGCCCCTCACACGCGAGACCGCGCTCGCGGCCCTCGCTGAAGACGTCACCGATAAGCTCGCCGTGACGCTGCCCGCGCGCCCGGCCGCCACGCGCTTGCCGCATCGCCTCCCCCGGGATCCGCGCGGCCGCACTGGGCAGGAGGCGCCGTGGATCCGTTCCCGGAATTCGGGGTCACGCGGACGCTATCGACAATGCGCTTACCAAATTACTGGCCGAGTGTCCAAATTCGGCGGGCACTCGAAGATCCTGCCACGGTCTCCTTCGTTTTGACCAGAGTCGGATCCGCAGCTGCTGACTCCGTCTAGGCCGACAGTGAAGCATGACTGCCGCCGCCCTAATAAGGATGCCGCTACACGTCTCATGACGGTCACGAATACTCCCTTCTCGCATGACGCACCCGCACTAGGCGCGACGTCGAAGTCGCCGACGCGCAGGGGCGCCCGCTCGGAATGGGCGGCGACGACCTTGACCTCATCCATGGCGACCGGTATCCGGGGACGACCGTCGCCGTCACCGGGTTCGTCGCATGCGATGGCAAAGCGAGCGGCCGCCCCCGATCGATGCACTCGGGAGCGGCCAATGCGTTTCACAAGGCGGAGAGTTGCTACTCCAGCTGCTCGACCGCGGTGTCACCCACTGAGTCCAGGACTGGAGCCATATGCCCTGCCGTTTGTGTGGCACAACACCGCCGACGAGATCCTCGCGCCCCTCGCCCGCTACTGCCGGCGCATCACGAACTCAGGACGCCAGCGGGTGCCTGGCCCCACTAGCCCCAACGCTGCCCGGGAGCCGTGGCGCTCTCGTCCCACTGCTGGACACGGGCGCCGTTGCGGGTGGAGGAGTTCTCCACTTCCAGGACCTTGCCGGACCCGTAGTTGCGGATGATCCAGCCCCCGGCACCCGGCTTGATCCAGAGCATGCCCCTAGCCTGCGGGTTGCAGGTCCACTGCTGAACGGTGGCGCCGTTGTCCTTGCTGCCGTTCTCCACCTCAAGGCACTTGCCGGAGTGGACGTTCTTGATGAAGTACTGCCGACCCGGCCCCACCCATTCCCATTCCCAGTGGGCACCATCCTGGCCGTTGCAGTCCCACTGCTGGGCGTGGGCGCCATTCTCGGTGCTGGAGTTCTCGATCTCCAGGCACTTCGAGCTACCCCAGTTGACGAACGTCGTCGGGCTGGCGCTGCTCGCCGTCGACGTCAGTACGACCAGCGACCCTGCGGCCACGGCAATAGCCGCAGCCCTTCCCATGAACTTCACAACGGACCTTTCAAAAAACCATAACTTGACGACTGTGACGACGTTGCGGCTCGCGTGCGAACACCGGCCCGTCGACACAGCCCAGGACGCAGACACTTCCGCGCCGGGAAAACCACCCGTGCGCTGTCGTTGCTCCCCGGCACTCACTCTCCACGTCCGCGAAGCCATGATCAATACCAAGATCATCTACGATCGGTGCGTCACACTCACCAATCAACAACCGCAAGGAGCACCGACCGTGGAACGGCATGAGATGGAGGCTTTTCTGACGCTGGCCGAGGAACTCCACTTCCGGCGCACCTCCGAGCGCCTCGGGCTGGCCCAGGGCCGGGTGAGCCAGACCATCCAGAAGCTGGAACGCCGCATCGGTGCGCCGCTGTTCGAGCGCACCAGCCGCAAAGTGGCCCTGACCCCGGTGGGTATGAGACTGCGCGACGACCTCCTGCCCGCCTATCAGCAGGTGCAACGTGCCCTCGCTGATGCCACGGCTGCCGCACGGGGTGCGCGCGAAGTGCTGAGAGTGGGCTACTCCAGCCCAATGGCAGCCGAGCTCGTCCTCAGAGCCGCCGACAGACTCACCGCCCGCTGCCCCGGCGCGGAAGTCCGTATCCAGGAGATCCAGCTTTCCGACCCCCTGGGACCCATCCGCAGCGGCCAGGTCCACCTGCAGATCACCGAACTGCCCGTCGACGAACCCGACCTGGCCCATGGCCCCGCCCTCATCGCCGAAGACCGCAAGCTCCTGATCCACCACCAGCACCCACTCACCCGCGCCACCGCGGTGACACTGGAAGACCTCGCAGCCACCACCATCATCACGTTCAACGCGGCCATACCCCAGTACTGGCAGGAGTACCACTGCCCGAGCCAGACCCCCTCGGGCCGGCCCATCCCCCACCTCGTCGCCGGATACTGGCAAGAAGCACTGGCCATGGTCGGTGCCGGCAAAGGCGTCACCTTCGCCTCCGCACGAGCCGAGCAGTACTACGCCCGCCCCGACACCGCCTGGCTACCCTTCCCCCACCTCCCCCGCTTCGAATACGCCGCTGTCTGGCCCCGATCCAGCAACAGCGCCCTCGTCCGGGCTTTCCTCCAAACCATCCATGAGGATGGTCCTCGCCTCCCGGGCACGCCCTGGACAGGCGTGGGCCGTACCTGAAGGAAGCACCCGCAGAGTGCTCCGGCCGGGAGCGGCCGCGTTGAGCGAACGTCAGCCGCCCCGCCCAGCCGGGTGGGCGGGGCAGACCGCTCGGACAGGGGCCACGAACGTCGGGTTTCAGGCGGGCAGCGAGTCGAGCCAGTCGGTCAGGAGCCGGTTGGTCTCGGCGGGGCGCTCCTGCTGGATCCAGTGGCCGCAGCCCTCAAGGATCCGAGTACAGGTCAGCCCGGGGAGCGTGCTGGGGAAGGCCTTGATGGCATCGGCCATCCAGTGGGTGGATGCGTCCAGGCCGCCGCCGATGAACAGTGAGGGCTGCGTGATGGGGGCGCCGTCGAGGTCGGCGAGATCTTCCCAGTCCCGATCCATGTTCCGGTAGCGGCCCAGGGCTGCGCTCATCCCGGTCCGCTCGAACTCCCCGGCGTAGAAGTCGAGATCACTCTCACTCAGCCACGCTGGCCCCGGGCCGGAGGGAAACCGAGCGCGGAGCGTCCCGCCGGGGCCGACGAAGTGCGGGTCGGGCGCATCGGGCGTCGGCATGGTGTCTCCCGAGAAGGCGGCGTAGAACCCTGCGAGCCAACCTCGCACGTCGGGCTCGATCTCGGCCTCGGCCCGCCCCGGCTCCTGGAAGTAGGAGACATAGAACTCCTCGTCCCCGCCCATCCGGGCGAAGAGCTCGCTGGGCCTCGGCCCGCCGCGCGGGGCGTAGGGAACGCTGAGCAGTCCCACCGCACGAAAGACATCCGGCCTGAGCAGGGCGGAGTTGGCCGCGATCACGGACCCCCAGTCGTGACCGACGATCACCGCCGACCGCTCGCCCAGGGCACCCACAACGGCGGTCATGTCCTCCACCAACTCCAACATCCGGTACGCGTCGATGGCCAGGGGCCTGGAGGAGCGGCCGTAGCCGCGGACGTCGACGGCGACCGCGCGGTACCCCGCGGCGGCCAGCGCGGGCAGCTGGTGGCGCCAGGAGTACCAGGACTCGGGGAAGCCGTGCACGAGCAGCACCAGCGGTCCGGTGCCCTGCTCCACCAGGTGGATGCGGCCCGCGGGCGAGGGAACCAACCGGTGTATGACGTCGGTGCGTTGCTGCGGCATTGACTCTCCAGAGGTCTCGATCCACGGCCGGATGACATGATCAGCGCTTCCATCATGCGAGGACGGGCAAGTACGGGACGACTCTTGTTGCCGATCCGGCAACAAGAGTCGTCCTGGGCTTCCCGCCGGCCGCCGCGCCGCCGCCGGGGGCACGGGGGATCAGCGTCAGCTCGCGTGCTGATACGCCGAGTAGGTCAGGTACCCCGCGTCGCCACCCTGGTAGAAGGTGGCCTCGTCCACCGGGGCGATCGGCGCTCCCAGCCGCAGGCGCTCGACGAGGTCGGGGTTGGCGATGAAGGCGCGACCGAAGCTGATCAGGTCGGCGCCCAGCCCCAGCCAGTGGTCCGCATCGGTCCGGCCGGTCTGCTTCGGTCCCATCGGGAGCGTCGGGTTCACGATGAGGGTGCCCGGCCAGGCCCGGCGCAGGCCGAGGAGCACGTCCTCCTCGATGGTGGCCTCAAGATGGACGTAGGCCAGGTCAAGGCGGGCGAGCTCGGCCAGCAGAGCGGTGTAGAGCTCGGGAACGTCGTCCTCCGCCACTCCCCAGAACGTTCCGCCCGGGGAGAGGCGGATGCCGGTCCTGGCGGAGCCGACGGCCTCGACGGTGGCGGACGCCGCCTCGACGGCGAAGCGGATCCGGTTGGCCACCGAGCCGCCGTACCGGTCCGTGCGCACGTTGGCGTTGGAGGAGAGGAACTGCGAGATCAGGAAGCCGTTGGCGCCGTGCAGTTCCACGCCGTCGAAACCGGCGTCGACGGCGCGGCGGGCGGCCTCGGCGTACGACCGGGCGTGCTCGGGCACCTCGGCGGTCTCCAGGGCACGGGGTACGGGCATGGGCTTCGGCCCGGTCGGGGTGAACACCTCGCCGACGGCGGGGACGGCCGAAGGCCCGACGGGCTGGAACCCGGTGATGTCGGCGTGCGAGACCCGCCCGCCGTGCATGATCTGGGCGAAGATCCGTCCGCCGTTGGCGTGCACCGCGGCGGTCACCGGACGCCACGCCGTGGTCTGCTCGACGGTGTGCAGCCCCGGCGTCCCCGGGTTGGCCTGCCCGATCAGGCTCGGCTGCACCCCCTCGCTCACGATCAGCCCGGCGGTCGCCCGCTGGGCGTAGTACGTCGCCATCGACGGTGTCGCCAGACCGCCGGCGGCTGCCCGGACCCGGGTCATCGGGGCCATCACCACCCGGTTCGGCAGGGTCAGTTCACCAACTCGATGGCTGTCGAAAAGGGTCGTCACCGTAGGGCTCCTTCGTGCTCCGCTGTGCCCGTCGGCCGGGCACAGCAGCTACGCTAAAACCTGACATTGATGTCAGAGGCAAGCTGTGTGGCCCAGGTCACGATCGGGAGGACGGCATGCGTATCGGGGAGCTCGCGGCACGGGCCGGAGTCAGCGTCCGGTCCCTGCGCTACTACGAGGAGCAGGGACTGCTCCTGACCAGCACCCGCAGTCCCAGCGGGCAGCGGCACTACACCGACGACGAGATCGAACGGGTCACGTTCATCCAGCGGTTGTACGCGGCGGGCCTGTCCAGCCGCACCATCGCCGAACTGCTGCCGTGCGTCGATTCGCCGAGCACCGAGCACTCCGACGCCGCGCTGGAACGGATGGCCCACGAGCGCGAGCGGCTCAGCGACCACATCGCCGACCTCACCCGCACCAGGGAAGCCCTCGACGGACTGATGGCCACGGCTCGGGCACACCGGGAGACCCTGCGCCCGCCGACGGCTGCCGCCTGAGCCCGACGCCTGGTCACCCCGGCCGGCGGTCCAGTACCCGGAGAGGCACAGAAGACTGCCTTCCTCGGCTGTTGCGTGCCTGCCCTTGCCGGGGCAGGCACGACCAATGCAATCCGCTCAATACTGAACGGCACGGCCGCTCGATCCCACGGCGCTCTCGCCGCGGCGGCGATGTCCGCCGGCTCGGTGCTGGTCGTCGCCAACAGCCTGCGGCTGCGGGCCTTTCAGCCAGCGGCGCGCTCGGGAAAACACGCCACAAGCCCGGGAACTCGACCCTGACCTCGGCCGACTAGTAGTCCGACAGCACAGCTCCCCGCCCGCCGACCAGCGCAGGCGCTCGGCAGGGCGGGGCGCGGAACTTCGGGACGAAGGTGGTTCGGCACACGTGAAACGCAGATGTCCGGCGGGGCCCGGTCCGGCGGCGATCGGCACGCTCGTATGACACCGGAGACAGAGCGCGTCTTCGCGGCGCTCAGAGCCGAGTTCGGCGCGGAGTCGATCGTCCGGGTCGAGCGGATGCTGGAGCCGGGCGGCGGGGGTGAACGCCATCCGTTGCAGCGGGCAGCGAAGTGGATCATGCCCGGCCTCTCCCCCACTCCCTGGCACGATCCGTACGCGTATGCCGAACTCGCCCCCGTCGTCCACGCACTGGAGGCGAACCATCCGGCGATCAAGGCTGAGCTGAGCGCCGCGTGGAAGACACGGCGGGAGGCGTTCTCGGACTACGAGCACTATCTGACCCGCCAGGAGAACTGGCAGGCCCTCTACGTGTTCCGTGCCGGAGGGCTTGTCGAGGAGTCGGCGGCCACGGCTCCCACCGCTTATCGAGTGGTGAAGGAAGCAGCCGTGGACACGGAGAAGATCTGCCCTCTCCTCGAATCCCATTTCTCCACCCTTTTGCCGGGTGCGGTCATCGACCCGCACTGCGACCTGTGGAACTTCAGCATCAACCTGCATCTCGCCGTGGACATCCCCGACGGGTGCGGCATCACGGTCGCCGGTGAGACCCGGTCATGGGAAGAGGGAAAGTGCCTGCTCTTCGACTACTCCTTTGAGCACGAGGCCCGTAACACGGGCACCCGGCCACGAACATGCCTGCTCATCGACCTGTGGCACCCGGAGACGACGCTGCCCGAGCGCCGGGCGCTGACCACCCTCGTCACCGAGGTCCGCCGGCTCATGGGGGACGGATGAAGCGGGGGCAATAATTCCGTCGAGGGAATCTCGGCCCCTTCCCCATTTCATCGACCCGGCAGTTTTCGACTGTCGGTTTTCCGGGCTGCCCGAATATTGACCGATCGGGCGAAAAACCCGTCCGGGGTGACCGTTCCCCCAGAGCAATCAAGGCTGCTACGGTGACGCAAAACAACCGGTCCACCGGAATTTTCTGCCGCACATCCAATTTCCTGTCATGGAAATTTTGTCAATCGTGATCCCGAGGAGGTGATAAACGATGCCCCTTTTCATTCTGGCGTTGGGTCAGCTCGTCATCTCGCTCGACTACAACATCGTGTACGTCGCGCTGCCCGACATCGGCGCCGGGCTGGGCTTCTCCGACCACGACCTGCAGTGGGTGGTCAGCGCCTACGTGGTGGCCAACGGGGGCTTCCTGCTGCTGGGCGGCCGGGCCGCCGACCTGCTGGGACGGCGCCGGATGTTCGTCCTCGCGGCGCTCCTGTACGCGGGGTCCTCGCTGGTGGGCGGTCTGTCGCAGACGCCGGGCGCATTGGTCGCCGTCCGGGCGGTCCAGGGCATCGGCGGCTCCTTGCTGTTCCCGGCGACGCTGTCCCTGATCAGCACGCTCTACGCCGAAGGGCCCGCCCGGAACCGGGCCCTGGCGGTCTGGGGTGCGGCGGGAGCCGGCGGGCTCTGCTTCGGGTCGCTGCTCGGCGGAGTCCTGGTGGAGGCGTTCGGCTGGCCGTCGGTGTTCTTCGTCAACGTGCCGGTCGGTGCGGCCCTGGCGGTGGCCGGATGGCTGTGCTTCCCGGCGGACGGGCCGCGCGAGCGCGCGCGGCGCTTCGACGCGGCGGGCGCGCTGACCGCGACGGGCGGCATCACCCTCCTGGTGTTCCTGCTGGTACGGGCCCCGGCCGAGGGCTGGGACACGCCCGCGTCCCTCACCAGCGCGGCACTGGCCGCCGCTCTGCTGACACTCTTCGCCGTCATCGAGCGGCGCTCGCGTGAACCGCTCGTACCGGCACGGCTGTTCGCCCACCGGGGCCCGCTGACCGCCATGGGGGTGACCGCCCTGTTCAGCGCCACGTTCAGTTCGGTGCCGTACTTCCTGACCCTGTACTTCCACACCGTCCACGGCTACAGCGCGGTCGCGACCGGGCTCGCGTTCCTGGTGCCCGCCGTGGTGGCGGCCGTCGGTACACAGGTCGGTGAACGGGCCGTGGCCGCCTTCGGGGTGCGGCGCATGCTGGTGGGCGGCATGGTGCTCGGCACCGCCGGAGCCGGCGCCCTCGGTCTGGCGCTCACCTCGGACGGCTCGTATGCGCAACTCCTGCCGGGGATCGTGCTGTTGGGCCTGGGTCAGGGTGCGGCGTGGACCGGGATGTGGATCGCCGCGACCGCCGGGGTGGCTCCCGATGACCAGGGCGTCGCCTCGGGTCTCGCGTCGACCACCCTGCAAGTCGGCGGCGCGGTGGGCCTGGCCGTACTGGTCGCGGCCGCCGGCGGCGTGGGGCAGAACACCTCCGGCCCCGGGCTCCTCGACGGCATCCGTACGGCCGTGTTCGCGATAGCGGGCGCCATCGGCTGCGGTGCGCTCGCCCTGCTCATCCCGGTCGCTGTGCTCGCCCGCCGCAGGACGACCAGCGTCTAGGGCCTGTCCGGTGGATCTGGCCGCCTTCGGTCCGGGACGCCGTTTCGGTGCCGGTGAGTGGGGGTGTGGTGCTTCCCCAAGCTCTCAACCTCGTTCGAGCAGGGGAGACCCCAATGCTGCAAGGCGGAGGAGGGCGGCGACGCGTGGGGGTGCCCCCTGGTCGAGCGGAGCCGAGAGCTTGGGGGAGTCGGCAACCGACGACAACGCGGCAGATGGGCGTGCCACACCCCCACGTCCCAGGCAAGATCCACCGGACAGGCCCTAGCCCCAACTCCTCTCTCCGCGTACACGGAAGGAAGTACCCCCATGCAGATCAAGGACCAGCCCGGCACGGCGCTCGGCGCGACCGTCGAGGGCTTCGACCACACCATCGCCTCGGACGCCGACATCGCCGCGCTCAAGCACACCGTCTACACGAAGAAGATCGCCGTGCTGAAGGGCCAGGACCTCTCCCCCAAGGAGTTCCTCGCGCTCGGCAAGCGCCTCGGGCGCCCCGAGACGTACTACGAGCCGATGTACCACCACCCGGAGGTCACGGAGATATTCGTCTCCTCCAATGTGCCCGAGAACGGAAAGCAGATAGGCGTCCCCAAGACCGGCAAATTCTGGCACGCCGACTACCAGTTCATGCCGGACCCCTTCGGCATCACGCTCATCCACCCCCAGGTCGTTCCGCAGAAGAACCGCGGCACGTACTTCATCGACATGGGCCGGGCGTACGAGCAGCTGCCCGACGACCTCAAGAAGGAGATCGCCGGAACGCGGTGCAGACACTCCGTGCGCAAGTACTTCAAGATCCGGCCGCACGACGTCTACCGCCCCCTCTCCGAGATCATCGAAGAGGTGGAGCGCAAGACCCCGGCCGTCGTCCAGCCGACCACCTTCATCCACCCCATGACCGGCGAGACGGTCCTCTACATCAGCGAGGGCTTCACCGTCGGCATCGAGGATGCCGGCGGCAGGGCGCTCGACGAGGAGTTGCTGCAGCGGCTGTTCGAGGCCACCGGCCAGCTCGACGAGACCTTCACGCACGACGGCATCCACCTGCAGAGCTTCGAGCAGGGCGACCTGCTGGTCTGGGACAACCGCAGCCTCGTCCACCGCGCCCGGCACACCACCACCCCCGAGCCGACCGTCTCGTACCGCGTCACCGTGCACGACGAGCGCAGGCTCCACGACGGAATCGAGGCGGCATGACCCTCTCCTCCATAGCCCAGCAGCACCCCACGGACGAGGACCTGCTGAGCCGCGTCCTTGCACCCTACAAGGACCACTGCAAATACCTGCGTTCCGCGATCGTGAGCGAGAACGAGGCCGGACGGGCGGTCGCCCGCTGTGAATTCGCGATCCCGGATTCGTGCTACATCGACGACACCGGCCATCTGAATTCCGTCGAGGTGAACATCTGCTACAACCAGATGATGTATTACCTCGTCGCCAAGTCCGTGAAGGAGGGGCTGGGGACGGGGTTCGAGTCCTGGACGCTGGACGACTTCTGGAAGCACCAGCTCCCGGACATCCTGATCGCCCGTTTCACCGCGACCTTCCGGCGACCGGTCAACCCCCGCGCTTTTTGGGGCGAGATGGAGTTCCGGTCCGTCACCCGGCGGGCCCGGACCAACGGCACCGCGTTCCTGGCCGCCGAGACCGCCTTCCGCTATGGGGACGCCGACGCGGGGCGCTGCAACGGCGAGGCGGTCCTCGCGATCGTCAACGTGGCGTGACCCGGCCATCGTCCTTGACTTTGCCCCCTTGCCATCCGCCTGCGCGGAGAGAGGACCACGACCTCCCATGACCATGGACAGGTCCCAGGAATCCCCGACAACCCGGGAAACGCTCCATCCCCCGGAGCCCCGAACGCTCGTCGAGACCACGAGCTTGCACGCCCGCCTGCGGCCCACCACCCCCGCGGTCCTGTGCGAGGGCCGCACCCTGACGTACGGGCAGTTGCACCGCGAGAGCAACCGCATCGCCCACGCGCTGCGGGCCGCCGGACTCGCCCCGGGCGACCGGGTCGCCTACCTCGGCAAGGAGTCCGAGCACTACTACGAGATCCTGTTCGCCTGCGCCAAGAGCGGCACCGTACTCGTCCCCGTCAACTGGCGGCTCACCGCGCCCGAGGTCAGCCACATCCTGGAGGACTCGGGCACCCGACTGCTCTTCCTGGAGGACGAGTTCGGGCCGATCGTCGAGAAGATGCCGACCGCGCCGCCCGAAACGGTGGTCCCGCTCGGCGAGCCCTTCGCCGCCTGGAAGGCGTCCCACCCCGACACCGAGCCGGGGGTGGACGTCACCCCCGACACACCGGTCGCCCAGCTCTACACCAGCGGCACCACCGGCCTGCCCAAGGGCGTCGTCCTCGCCCACCGCAGCTTCTTCGCGATCCGTGACGCCCTGGCGAGCGAGGGTCTGGACTGGATCGACTGGCGCGAGGGTGACATCGCGCTGATCGGCATCCCCGGATTCCACGTCGGCGGCCTGTGGTGGGCCACACAGAACCTCAACGCGGGCACCACGGTGGTCGCGATGCGCGCCTTCACCGCCCGCCAGGCCGTCGGCCTCATACGCGACCTCGGCATCACCACCGCCTGCGTCGTCCCGGCCATGCTCCGCATGATGCTGAGCGAACCCGGCGTCGGCGCCGAGGACTTCACCACCCTGCGCAAGACGGTCTACGGCGGCTCCCCGATCTCCGAGGCCCTGCTGGAGCAGAGCCTCGCCGTGCTCGACTGCGAGTTCGCGCAGATCTACGGCCTCACCGAGACCGGCAACACCGCCGTGTGCCTTCCCCCGGCCGCCCATGTTCCCGGCGGACCGCTCATGCAGGCGGCGGGACGGCCGTATCCGGGCGTGCGCGCCAAGGTGATCGACGGCGAGGGCCGCACACTGCCGACGGGCGCGGTCGGGGAGGTCTGCCTGGCCACGCCCGCCCGCATGGTCGAGTACTGGGGGCTGCCCGAGAAGACCGCCGAGACCCTGGTCGACGGCTGGATCCACACCGGGGACGCCGGATACATCGACGAGGACGGCTACGTGTTCATCCGCGACCGCGTCAAGGACGCCATCCTCGTCGCCGGTGAGAACGTCTACCCGGCCGAGATCGAGAACGTACTGGAAGGCCACCCCGAGGTGGCCGAGGCCGTCGTCGTCGGCGCCCCCGACGAACGCTGGGGCGAATACGTGCACGCCTTCGTCGTCCCCGCCCCCGGACACCAGCCCCGCCCCCGGGACCTGCACACCTTCCTCGTGCCACGGCTCGCGGCCTTCAAGCTGCCGGCCCGCTACGAGTTCCTCGACGCCGTACCGCGCAACCCCAGCGGGAAGATCCTGCGCCGCGAACTGCGCGACCGTTTCTGGGGCGAGTCCGCGCGCAAGGTCAACTGACCAACCGGAACACCCTGTTGCGGCAGTCCCACCACGACCACACCACCCTGCCGAGACAGCCCTATCGAGAGAGACCGACATGCCTGCCCCGCTCACGCTGGAGGGCTTCCGCGCGGACCTGGCGGAGTACCTGTACCAGCAGCCCGACGAGGTCGACCTCGACGAGCACCCCCTCTACGCCGGACTCGACTCCCTGCGCATCGTCACCCTCATGGAACGGTGGCGGGAGAGCGGCGCGGACGTGACCTTCGTCGAACTCGCGGAGTGCACCTCGTTCGCCCAGTGGTGGCAGCTGCTCTCCGCGCGGCAGGAGGGCGCGGACCGTGCCGACGTCTGACAAAGGCACGGACGCGCGCCGTCCGCTGCTCGCCGCCCAAGAGGGCATCTGGACCGGCCAGCGACTCGACCCGGACAGCCCCGCGTACAACACGGCCGAGTACGTGCACATCCACGGCCCCGTGGAGGTGCCCGCCTTCGAGGCGGCCCTGCGCCATGTGGTCGCCGAGACCGAGGCCCTGAACGTGGCCTACGTCGTCGACGGGCAGGGTCGCCCCTGGGAGACGGCCGCCCCGGCCGACGGCTGGCGCCTGCACACGGCCGACCTCACCGCCGAATCCGCCCCGCATGCCGCCGCCCTGGCCTGGATGGAGCAGGACATGGCCCGCCCCGTCGATCTCGCGCACGGCCCCGTGCACGGCCCCGTGTTCGGCCACGCCCTGATGCGGGTCGCACCGCAGGAGTACCTCTGGTACCACCGCGTGCACCACATCGCGCTCGACGGCTTCGGCCTGTCGCTGGTCGCCCGCCGGGTCGCCGAGGTCTACACGGCCCTGACGGCGGGCGAGCCGGTGCCGGACAGCGGATTCGGCACCCTGGCGTCGGTACGGGAGGAGGAACACGCCTACCGGAACTCGCCTCACTTCGCCAAGGACCGCGCCTACTGGGCGGACCGGTACGCGGACCGGCCGCCGGTCGCGACCTGGGCTGCCCGTACGGCCCTGCCCGCCCGCACCTTCCACCGCAAGGTCGCCGACCTCGACGCGGCACGGACCGAAACCCTGCGCGCCGTCGGCCGCGACCTGAAGGTCACCTGGTCCGAGGTCCTGCTGGCAGTGACAGCGGCTCAGCTGCACCAGGCGACCGGCGCCCCGGAGGTCGTGCTCAGCCTGCCCGCGATGGGCCGCCTCGGCTCGGTCTCGCTGCGGGTGCCCTGCATGGTCCGCAACATCCTGCCGCTGCGCGTCGAAGTCACCGAGTCGGACACCCTGCGCGACCTCGCGATGCGGATCTCCCGCGAACTGCGCGCCTCGCTGCCGCACCAGCGCTACCGCTACGAACAGCTGCGGCGCGACCTCAAACTCGTCGGCGGACAGCGCCGGTTGTCCGGACCGGGCGTCAACATCATGCCGTTCGCGTACGACCTGCGGTTCGCCGGTCGCCCCAGCACGGTCCACAACGTTTCCGCGGGCCCCGTCGACGACCTGGCCGTCAACGTCTACGACCGCTCCGAGGGCGCGGGCCTGCGCATCGCCGTCGACGCCAACCCCGACCTCTACGACGAGGCGGACGTCGTAGCCGTCCAAGAGGGGCTGTTCGCCCTGCTGCGCGCGGCCGTCGCCGCCCCGGACCGGCCGCTCGGCGGCCTGCGGGCGCGCGCGAGCGTCCGCGTCCTGGACGGCGGGCCGCTCCCGGGCCCCGCCCGTCCCGTCCTCGACCTGATCGCCGACCACGCGGCCCGGCGCGGCGGATCCGTCGCCGTCGAGCAGGACGGACGCGCTGTCACCTACGCCCAGCTCCTCGGCTCGGCACGCGAACTCGCCCGTCGGCTCGCCGACCGCCGGGTCGGCCGCGGCGACCTGGTGGCCATGGCGCTGCCCCGTGGCATCGAAGCCGTCACCGCCATCCTCGGCGTACTGCTCTCGGGCGCCGCCTACAGCCCGCTCGATCCGGCTGCGCCCGCCGCCCGCCGGGCACAGCTGCTCGACGACGTCCGCCCCGCGCTCGTCCTGACGACCGGCGAGTGGGCCGGGGACTTCCCGGAGCACGACGTGCTGCTGCTCGACCAGTTGGGGCCCGGGCCGGCGGCCGCCCGGCCGACGGCTCCCGCGCCCGAAGACCTCGCCTACGTCCTGCACACCTCGGGCTCCACCGGACGCCCCAAGGGCGTCGAGATCGGCCACCGCGCGCTCGCGCACTTCGTCGCCGGGGCCACCCACCGCTACGGCATCCACCAAGGCGACCGTGTCCTCCAGTTCGCCCCCCTGCACTTCGACGCCAGCGTCGAGGAGGTCTTCCTCACCCTGTGCGTGGGCGCCACGCTCGTCGTGCGCGGGGACGACATCACCGAGTCGGTCCCCGCGTTCCTCGACGCCTGCGCACGGCTGCGGATCAGCTTCCTCGACCTGCCCACCGCGTACTGGCACGAAGTGGCCAACGCCGTCTCGACCGGCCTCGCCGCGCTGCCCGCCGAGGTGCGCACCGTCGTCATCGGCGGCGAGGCGGCCCTGGCCGAGCGGGTCGACCGCTGGCGCGCGGCCGTCGGTACGCAGGTGCGGCTGCTGAACACGTACGGCCCGACCGAGGCCACCGTCGTCGCCACCGTCGCCGACCTCCACGACCCCGCCCTCGCGCCGTCGGACGTCCCCATCGGGCTCCCCCTGCCCGGCACCCGCGCGGCGGTCGTCGACGGCGAACTCCACCTGCTGGGCGACAACTTGGCCCTCGGCTACCGTGCCCCGAGCCGAGGAGAGCAGATCGCGGACGCCGCCCGATTCGCCGCTCTCGACGCGCTGCCCGGGGCACCGCGCGCGTACCGCACTGGCGATCTCGTACGTATCGGTGGCGACGGGCAGTTGCGCCATCTGGGCCGCTCGGATGCCGAGTTCAAGATCAGCGGACATCGCGTGCAGCCCGCCGAGGTCGAGAACGCCCTCCTGGCGCACCCGGGCGTCCGCGACGCCGCCGTCGTGGGACAGGTACTTGCGGACGGGGCGCGGCGCCTTGCCGCGTACGTCGTCGCGGACCAACCCACCCCGGCGGTGGCGCTGATCAGGGACCGCCTCCGGGCGACCCTGCCCGCCGCGATGATCCCGTCGGCGGTGGAGTTCCTGGACAGCCTGCCCCGGACGAGCTCGGGCAAGACCGACCGGAAGGCACTCGCCGCGCGTGCGCCCCTTCCGCGCGCGGAGGCGACCCCCAGCACGCTGGAGCGCACCGTCGCCGCCGCCTGGCAGCAGGTGCTCGGCGTGGCCGCCGTCCACGCCGACGACGACGTGTTCGACCTGGGAGCCCAATCCCTCCACGCCATCCAGGTCGCCAACCGTCTCGGTACGGAACTGCGTCGCGAGCTGAAGGTCGCCTGGCTCTTCCAGCATCCGACCCCGGGCGAACTCGCGCGCTTCCTGGACCGCCAGGCCTCGCAAACCGCTTCCGAGCTCCCCCGGCCCCTGGACCACCAGGCGCCGCCGATCGCTTCCGGGCTCCCCCGGACCCTGCTCGCCGACACCGTCCTCGCCCCGGACATCCGCCCTGGCGACGCCCCCCGGGCAAGCGCCGCACCGGACCGGATCCTGCTCACCGGCGCCACCGGCTTCGTCGGCGTACACCTGCTGGCCGAACTCCTCGCGCGTACGGACGCGGAGGTCGTCTGCACCGTGCGGGCCACCGGCCCGGCCGAGGCCACCGCCCGTATCCGGCAATCCCTGCGGACCCACCGGATAGCACTCCCCGACGCGGCACACACACGTATCACGGCGGTCCCGGCGGACCTGGCCCGCCCCCGGCTCGGCCTGGACGAGCGGCTGTTCGGCGAGCTCACGCGTACCTGCGGGGCGATCTTCCACAACGCGGCGACCGTCAGCATCCTGCGCGAGTACGCCACCCTGCGCGCCGCCAACACCGAGTCCACCAGGGACCTGCTGCGCATGGCGGCCGTACGCTCGGCACCCCTGCACTTCGTGTCGACCCTCTCGGTCGCCCCGCCCCTCGCCCTCAGCCCCGAGGTCCCGGAGGCGTTCCTGGCGCCCCACCCCGGGCTGCGCTACGGCTATCAGCAGTCGAAGTGGGCGTCCGAGCGCCTGCTGGAACAGGCCGCCGAACGGGGTCTGCCGGTCACCGTGCACCGGCTCGGCAGGATCGTCGGCCCGCGCTCCACCGGGTACGTCAACGAGCGGGACTTCCTGTGGAGCGTGCTGCGCGCGGGGGTGCCCGCCGGAATCGTCCCCGAGCTGTTCGAGGAGGAGACGTGGACACCGGTCGACCATACCGCGCGGGCCGTCATCCACCTCTGTCTCGGACAACGCCCGTCGGTCACCTCGGTGTTCAACCACGCCGCCACCGACCCGGTGCGGCTGAGCGACGTATACGACTGGCTGGAGGAGTACGGCTACCCGCTGCGACGTATGCCGTTGGGCCAGTGGCGTGCGCGGCTGTCGGCCGCCTCGGGGGTGGCGGCGACCACACTCGCCTTCTTCGACTCCCGCGAGGGGGACACCGACACCGAGGAAGCGACCGGCACCGACCTTCGCCTGGGACGGATCCGTACCGACAACGTCGTGAACGGCCTGCGCGACAGCGGCATCACGTGCCCGCCCGTCGACCGCGACCTCGTCTTCCGCTACCTCGACCACTGCGTCGCCGCCGGAACGCTGCCTGCCCCGACCGCCGGACGAAACCGTCCCGCCATGTCCGCGAAGTAGTCCGGGAGCTGCGGGAACTCACGGACCCGGCACCCCGACTACTGCGGCAGAACCACGACATCACCACATCACCACCCCCGCAGCAAGGAGCCATCATGTCGAAGAAACGGCCGGTCGCCGTCGCCCTGGCCGGGGCGCTCTGTCTGGTCAGTACGGCATGCTCCGGCTCCTCGACCGACAAGAGCGCGACCGGCGGCGGGGCGGCGTCCGCGGCCGACGCGAAGTCCGGATACCCGGTAACCCTGGAGAACTGCGGAACGTCGCAGAAGTTCACCAAGGAGCCCGGCCGGGTCGTTGTCATGAACGGCGCTTCGGTCGCCGAGGTGTCCACACTGCTCGCCCTCGGGCTCCAGGACAAGATCGTTGCCAACCAGCAGCGTTACGGCATGTCCGAGGTCCCCGGGCGGGCCGCGGCCATCAAGGCCCTGCCCACCGGCGACGTCAAGCTCAACGACGCCTCCGACATCCCCCGCGAGGCGATGATCGGGCTGCGCCCCGACCTGGTGCTGTCCACGACCTCGTACGGCTTCGACCAGAAGAACGGCTTCGCCACCCGCGACCAGCTCAAGCAGGGCGGCGCCAACACCTATGTCTCGCCGCAGGGTTGCGACCAGGACACCTCCAAGATGACCATCGCCGACAGCTACACGCTGCTGCGCGACCTGGGCAAGGTCTTCCACGTCTCCGACCGCGCCGAGAAGATCGTCGCCGCGTCGCAGAAGCACATCGCCGAGATCTCCGCCAAGGTCAAGGGTGAAGGCAACGGCAAGGGCGACGGCGGGAAGCAGCCCAAGGTCATGGTCCTGTTCTCCAACATGGCCATGGGCGGCAACGACTTCAGCTCGGTCGTCGCCAAGGGCATCTACAACGACATCCTCGCCAAGGCCGGCGGCACCAACGCCTTCGAGTCGGCCTCCAAGACCTCCTTCGCCGACCTGAGCAAGGAGAAGGTGGCCGCCACCGACGTCGACGCGCTCGTCGTCATCGGCTACAACGACCCCGACCCGGCGGCCTACGCCAAGAAACTGCTGAAGGAGTTCCCCCAGTGGCCGGCCGCGAAGAACAACAAGTACGTGGCACTGTCGGATTCGATGTACCTCGGCCCCAGCAACGACCTGGCGGTGGAGAAGATCGCCAGGATGCTGCACCCCGACACGTTCTGAGGCCCGGCCTCCCGGGGCGGCCGCGGCTGCCGCTCGCGGTTCTCGGACTGCTGGTCGCGCTCGTCGCCGCCATGGTGGCGGCGGTGAGCATCGGCGCGGTCAACGTCCCGGTGGCCGACGTGTGGCGGATCCTGCTGCACCACATCACCGGCCAGGGGGCCACCGACGACCTGGCGCTCGACCAGATCGTCTGGACCTTCCGCGCACCCCGCGTCGCCCTGGCCGCCCTGGTCGGCGCCGGCCTGGCCGTCGCCGGGGCGGTGCTCCAGACCCTGGTCTCCAACCCGCTCGCCGACCCCGTGGTGCTCGGCTTCTCCTACGGCGCCTCGCTCGGGGCCGTACTGGTCATCACCCTCGGCGGCGTCGCGCTCGGCGGGTTCGGCGGTCTGGGGGTGTCGGGAGCGGCGTTCGTCGGCGCCCTGGCGGCCGGTGCGCTGGTCTTCGTCCTGGGCCAGAGACGGGGGCGGCTGGCCCCGACCCGGCTGGTCCTGGCCGGGGTCGCGGTCGGCTACGTCCTGCTGTCGGTGACGAGCTTCGTCCAGTTGCTTGCGACGCCGACCGAGCTGCGGACGGTGATGTTCTGGATGCTGGGCAGTGTCGCGGGCGCGCAGTGGAGCCAACTGCCCACCGTCACCGTGGTGGTGCTGGCGAGCACGGTCGTGCTGACCCTGTTCGGGCGGCGGCTCAACGCCCTGCTGGCCGGGGACGAGTCCGCCACCGCACTCGGCGTGGACGTCAACCGGCTGCGCGCCGTCCTGCTGGTGATCAGCGCACTGCTGACCGGTACGGTCATCGCCGTCGCCGGTGGTGTCGGTTTCGTCGGCCTGATGATCCCTCACCTCATCCGCCTCACGGTCGGGGCCGACCACCGCAGACTGCTGCCCCTGACCGCGCTGCTCGGCGCCGTCTACCTGGTCGTGGTGGACCTGCTCTCGCGCACTCTGACCCGCCCCAACGAACTGCCGCTGGGCATCCTCACCGCGCTGCTCGGCGCCCCCTTCTTCCTGTGGCTGCTGCGCCGCAACAAGGGCCTGGATTCCGTATGAAACTGACCGTGGACCGCCTCCATGTCGCCCTGGACGGCCGACCGATCCTCCATGCGGTGAACCTTCAGGCCGCCAAGGGCGACATCGTGGGTCTCGTGGGCCCCAACGGCAGCGGTAAGTCCACTCTGCTGCGCACCGTCTACCGCTCGCTGCGCCCGGCAGGTGGAGTGGTCACGGTGGGCGGCGACGACGTGTGGGAGCTGTCCGCACGCACCGCCGCCCGCCGCACCGCCGCCGTCCTCCAGGACGCGGGCACCACCACCGGTCTGACGGTGACCGAGATCGTCGCCCTCGGCCGCACCCCCCACCACGGCCTGATGGGCCGCGACGGCGCGGACGACCGCGAGGCCGTGGCCGACGCGGTCGCCCGCTGTGGCGTCGCCTCCTTCGCCGACCGCGACTACGCCACCCTCTCCGGCGGCGAACGCCAACGTGTCCTGCTCGCCCGCGCCCTAGCCCAGCGGCCGCAGCTCCTGGTCCTGGACGAACTCACCAACCACCTCGACATCCGCGCCCGCTTCGAGCTCCTGGAACTGATCCGCAGCACCGAGATCACCACCCTGGCGGTCCTGCACGACCTGGACCTCGCCGCCCGGCTGTGCGACCACCTCGTCGTACTCCACGAGGGTGCGGTGGTGGCGGCGGGACCGGTGCTCGATGTCCTGACCCCGGACCTGTTGCGCCGCGTCTTCGGTGTACGGGGCCGTACGAAACGGCACGCCGACGGCGTCGTCCGCATCACCTACGCCGCCCAGCCGCTCGCCTTCGACCGAGAGCCCGAACCGGACCGGGAACCCGAACCGGCAACGGAGCCGGAGCCTGTCGAGCGGTGACGCCCGGCCGCTCACATGCGGCCGGTCACACGCCGCCGGTCACGACACCGGGGCGAGATACATCCCGCTCCGGTCGGCCCCCGCCGTGTTCCGGCAGGTGAAACCGACGGCGGTGGCGGGCTGCGCGGCGATCAGGGAGAGGCAGCGCCCGGCGGCCAGCTGCCCGAAGTAGTTCGGGTGCATGTCCTCCTGGAGCGGCCCCTGCGTCTCGCTGCTGTCGATCCAGCGCGCCCACTCGCTGGTCTTCGCCGAAGCCGACGCCGTGGAACTCACCAACGTGCTCCCTGTGGCGCACACCTCACGCCCCTGCAGCATGTCCCGCAGATCGAGGAACTGCGCGCCCTTGGCCGCGGCGACGTCCTTCAACCGGCCCGCGATCTGCGGAACCAGCGAGTCCCGCGCCCAGTCGGAGTCCCGGTCCCAGAACGGGCATCCGCCGGTGTTGACACGGCTCCAGCCGCTCTCGGTGTAGCGGTTCTCGGCGCCGCGCGGGATCGGCGACGGGTAGGACTGCAGCACGATCCGGTACGAGGAGTCGGCGTATCCGGCCGCGCGCATCACGGCCCTGATCTCGTCCAGGGACTTGCCGACGTTCGCCATCGCACCGTCGATCTTCTGGTCCACCGTGGCCTGCTGGTCGTCGGAGCAGTACGAGTTCCAGACGATGTAGTCGCGCGCGCACTGCGCGATGACGTCGGCGAAGCCGAGGTCGTTGCCGCCGATCGACAACGCGATGACCTTCACGTTGTCGGTGGCGGCCACGGCGGCGAGCTGATCGGCCTGCGGCGCCTCACCCTTGAGGGCGACGCCGCCGTCGGAGGCGCGGAACACGTTCGCCGTGGTCGCCCCGGAACAGGCCAGGTTCACCGCCACATCGGCGATCGCCCCGGCGCTCCTGACCTCGGCGGAGTCGGACCGGTCACACCCGCCCGACGTGGCCCCGTACACGTTCACCGGGTCGTAGGAACTCCCGTTCCACGCCCGGTCGGTGCCGTCCCTGCTGCCCGAGTCAGTGAGGCTGTTGCCCTTCCAGCGCCCGGCCTCACCGGAGATATAGCTGTCGCCCATCGACACGACGGCGGTGGGCCCGCTCCCGGGTGCGGCGACGGCGCTCCCGGCACCCGCGGTCACCAACGCGCCGGCGGCAAGCGGCACGGCCATCCCGATCGCGACCAGCCGTCGCACCCGACCAACGGCCCGGTCCTTCTTCACGCTGACGTTGCGGAATTCGATCACGGCGGAACTCCTGCGTTCGGCCATGGCGAAGCCAGGATCAACTCCGTTGCATGGCTGGGGAAGGTGGGGGTACCGCCGGCCGGTGGCAACGGAAAGGTGACACACGACATGTTGTTACCACCAGGTAGCCGCAGATTACGATCAGGCAACGACCGACCGGGCGTTCGGGGAGCCGCACCGCGTGTCCACCAAGGAGTACGGAGCGCTCCAACTGCCGAACGCGGAGCGTTCGTGCGCCGCTGCCCGCTGCGGGCCTTCGGGAATGGATCTCGGCATCCCGTGGCTGTTGTCCATGGATCATGCCAGGTGGCGCTTGCGGCCACCCGGTTTCGTGTGTGTGGTTTTTGAGGGAGTGTCAGCAGCATGGCCGTTATACAGCCCGCCGTCGAGCGTGTACGTGTCTCCGCGGACCCCGACTGGTACGAGTCGGCCGGTATCTCGCTCGGCGTCCGGGTCGGGAACTTGGTCTACACATCCGGACAGGCCCCGATCGACGCCCAGGGAGCCACCGTCGGAGCATCTACGCCAAGTTGCGCGCGGAGCACTTCCCGAGCAAGCCCCACCTCGCGGAGTCGTTCGTGGAGGTCTCCTCCCTCGCCGCCCCTGAGTGGATGATCGAGATCGAGGCGATCGGGCTCGTCCGGGAAAGCTGAACCGATCCGAGGCCGATCCTCGACGTTGAACGCGTCTGGGTCGGCCTCCGGCAGCTCTTGATCCGGTCCTCCGGGTGGGTGCGGCACGGCCACCCTCTTCGCGATGTCGGCCCGTACGTTGGTCGGCATGGACAACAACCGGCTGAGTGAGTTCCTGCGGGCCCGCCGCGCACTGGTGCGCCCCGAGGACCACGGGATGCCCGCGGGGGCGCGCCGTACTCCTGGTCTGCGCCGTGAGGAGGTTGCCGTCCTCGCCGGGGTGAGTACCGACTACTACGTACGGTTGGAGCAGGGACGCGAGCGCAATCCCTCCTCCCAGGTCCTGCGGGCCCTGGCGGCCGCGCTCCTGCTGGAGGACGAGGAAGCCGCCTACCTGCGCGCCATGGTCGATCCGCCGCAGCGACCACGGACCCGGCCCGTTCGAGAGCACGTCGGCCCGCAACTGGTGTCGTTGCTGGATGCCTGGGCGGACACCCCGGCTCTGGTCTACGGCCGATACCTCGACCTGCTGGCCGTCAACTCCCTGGGTGAGGCGCTGTTCTCCTGGCTCGGCAGCGAGACCAGCCTGATCACGGCCATGTTCCTCAACCCGGCCGCCCAGGGTTTCTACCGCGACTGGGCCGTCGTGGCGCAGGGGTGCGTGGCCGCGCTGCGGGCCGCCAATCCCACCCCGGACGATCAGCGGCTGCAAGAACTCGTCGGCGAACTGTCGGTGTGCAGCCCCGAGTTCGCCCGCATGTGGGCGCGCCACGACGTGCGGGCCAAGACGGCCTCAGCCAAGCGTTTCCGGCATCCGCTGGTCGGCGACCTCACTCTCGACTTCGAGACCTTCTCCGTCAACAGCGCCCCCGGCCAGCACCTGGTGGTCTACCGGGCTGAGCCCGGCAGCGCCGCCGAACAGTCGCTGGCCCTGCTGGGCAGCCTCGCCCTCACCGACTTCCACGACGTTCAAGACGAAGGAAACATCCCGCATGAGCGCCCCTGACTCCTGCGTTGACTCCTCCGTGGACTCGCCCGTGTGGTTCATCACCGGCTGCTCTTCGGGTTTGGGCCGGGCACTCGCCCGCGCCGTGCTGGAACACGGGTGGCGTGCCGTGGTCACCGCCCGGGATGCCGACAAGGTCGCCGACGTGGTCGCCGGGCACGAGGAACGCGCCCTCGCCGTGGCGCTGGACGTCACCGACGCCGAGCAGATCGCGAAGGCGGTCGCCCAGGCTCAGGCAGCCTTCGGACGGATCGACGTACTGGTCAACAACGCCGGGTACGGGTACCTCGCCGCCGTCGAAGAGGGCGAGGACGACGAGGTTCGCACGTTGTTCGACACCAACGTCTTCGGCCTGGTCAACACCACGAAGGCCGTCTTGCCCGGCATGCGGGCCCGTCGCTGCGGCCACATCGTGAACATCTCCTCACTCGGCGGCCTCGTCGGCTTCGGCGCCACCGGCTACTACCACGCCACGAAGTTCGCCGTGGAAGGTCTCTCCGAGTCCCTCGCCGCCGGGGTCACCCCCTTGGGCATCAGGGTGACGATCGTCGAACCCGCCGCGTTCCGCACCAACTGGTCCGGACCCTCCATGCGCCAGTCCGCCGCAACCATCGACGACTACGCCCCCACCGCGGGCACACGACGCACCGGCACCCTGGCCACCTACGGCCACCAGCCCGGGGATCCGGCACGCGCCGCCCAGGCCGTCATCGACGCCGTCACCGCCGAACGGCCACCGCTGCGCCTGCTGCTGGGCAAAGCCGCGTACGACATCGCCACCGCCAAACTCGACTCCCTCAAAACCACCTTCGACGACTGGCGGGAGGTGACTCTCGGCGCCGACTTCCCCCCGGAGCAGACCGCGGGCTGACGGCGCACATCACCGATAGCCGAGACCAACTCCCGCCCCGGCACCGCCACGCCGGGGCGGTGTGACGAGGACCGAGTCCCCGTCACACCGCCCAGAAGACACCACGGGCACGGCCCCCGAAGACACATACGGGGCACGCCCGCCGCGGTATCAGGAGACGCGCTGGATGGTCCAGGCGTTGTTGTTGAAGCCCTGGTTCGGGAAGGAGACGCAGGAGCCGCTGTAGTACGAGCTGGTCTGGACCCAGCCGGCGGGGTAGTACGTGGACCCACAGGCCTGGACGACGGTGCCTATGGGCAGGCCGGTGAGCTGCTTGATCATCTTGATGTTCGGGGCGAAGTTCTGGCCGCCGCAGGTGTTGCTGTAACCCCAGTTCACGTCGACGTAGCCGGCCGGGGTGGCGGTGCTGGCGCAGGTGGTCGTCACGTCACCCGGGGCCGCCTGGGCGGGCGCGGCGGCGAGGCCGGACACCGCGGCAGCAGCGGCCAGGGCCATGGTGGCGGTACGCAAACGGGACATGGTGAGCTCCTTGGATCCGAAATCAGCCAACGCGATCTGACATCCCGTTCCTATCGGCCTGGCCACACAGCACAACAGCCGCTTTCCAGCCTCGATGTTCACGCCATCACCTCGAAAGCAACACAATCTCCACACACCGCCCCTCTCTCCGCTGAAGCCGACCCCTTGAGCACGAGCCCGGCCAGACCGAGGCACGCGCCGGGCCGTAGGGGACCGGCATCCGGGTGAGTTGTCGAACAACTTCACGTCGGCACCGGGCGTCTGGGACAAGACTTCGAGATGCGCCCCCTGGGCACCCTCCTGAATGAGGTCCAGGTGTTGTAGCGGAGTGGCCCGCCATCGTTCCCGGGGCGCGACGGACGCCTGTGTCAAACGGAGGTCATCATCGTCATGTCACACATCAGCCGACGCCTCGGGGTGGCCGGCGCGGTACTGACAGCAGTGGCTGTCGCCGCGTCCCCGGCGGGGGCGGGGACGGGGTGTTTCGACCGAGCGAGAGATCCCTACACCTCGCAGGTCGACAGCCATCTGCACTTCCGCCCGTTCGGCGGGCAGGCGATTCCGTTCGAGGAACTCACCGGGTATCTGCACAAGAGCGGTGTCCGGCACGCGAGCATGTACGGCATCGGGCAGACCTTGCCGGTGAACTCCAACTGCACGTACTACTTGAACTGTCCCGGCACTCCCGTGGTGCCGAGTATGAAGAACGACTTCGCCAACGCCGAGAATTATGTGGAGACGAAGCCCAAGGACCCCGGGCTCACGGTTTCCATGACGTTTATGGACCTGAACAACCCGAAGACCATCCCGCCCGGAATCGCCCTCTACGACAAGGAGTACCCCGGGGTGTTCCGGTGGGCCGGGGAGGTGAACCTCGTCAAGCAGGCGCTGTTCCCCAACCGCCACACGCCCGCGACGAGCGAGAACATCAAGAGCTGGGCGCCGTTCATGAAGGTGCTGCGGGACCGCAGGATTCCGATCACCATCCACTCGGATCTCGGGAGCGACACGGACCAGACGAAGTATCTCCATCTGATGGAGGAGACCCTTCGGTTGTATCCAAAGAACAAGATCGTGTGGGCGCACATGGGCCTGTCCAAGGAACTCACCACCATGGATCCCGACCGGCACATCGGAATGATGAAGAGACTCCTGGACGCGGACCCCAATCTCACGCTGGACCTCAGCTGGCGGGTGCTGGAAGACAGCTACTTCAGCAAGCCGGGAGTCAGGCGGAAGTACGCCGCGTTCTTCGACCGGTATCCGACCAGGGCCATTCCCGGGACGGACTTCGTGGCCTCACGCGACAAGGACTACCACGTATACGAGCAGGAGCTTGAGGTCACCAGCCGGATCAACAAGGCATTGGACGACCGGGCTTTCCGTGACATTGCCCTCGGGGAGAACTACTACCGGATGCTCGGCCTGAAGGAGAGCGCACCGGAAGTGTGCAGGGCGGGGTAACTCAGAATCTCAAAGCGGTCTTTGACGACAGGTCACTTCGTTTCGTCGTGGGATCGCGGTGTCACCAGCCACCGCACACCGCTCCCCGGAACAGACAGGCACTCCGTTTGTGCATGCGGTCCCGGGGCGCCCTCCGGGCGGGTGCGGGGCGCCCACGCAGAGGGCGCCCCGCCCCGGGTGCCGCTTCGGCTAGTTCGGGGCCTGCGCCGTCGGCGTCGGCAGGTCGCGCAGGGTTCGCAGTGGGCCCTTCAACAGCAGCAGGGCGCACAGGGCGTTGCCCGCGTACAGGATCCACAGGGCGTCGCGGTCGCCGACGGCCGTGCCCAGGGCGCCGCCCAGCAGGCTGCCGACCGGCACCGTTCCGTACATCACGAAGCGGATGCCGGAGCTGACCCGGCCGAGCATCTCGGGCGGGCAGTACACCTGGCGGAAGCTGACGATGACGACGTTTCCGGCGACGATCCCGGCCATCAGGCAGAACTCGCCCACCAGGAAGGCCAGTAGCCCCACCCCGTTCGTGGTCAAGGGGATCAACAGGCCGAACGGACCGGCGCCGAAGGCGCACAGCAGGACCGCGCGGGCCGTGCCGAACCGGCGGGCCAGGCGCGGCGAGAGCACCGCGCCCAGGACGCCGCCGAGCCCGGCCAGGGCGATCAGCACGCCGACCACGGTGCCGTCGGCGCCGACCGTGCGGCTGAGGAAGAGGATCGCCAGGGACTGGGCACCGGCGAGGAAGAGGTTCATCGCCGCGTCGCAGACCAGGATCGTCCGCAGGAACGGATCACGGGAGAGGAAGGCGACGCCGTCGCGGATCTCCCGCACCAGCCCCTTCTCCCCGGGCACGCGCTCCGCGCCGCCCGGCGGGCTCTCCGGGGTGCGGATCCTGGCGAGCAGGACGGCCGAGACCAGGAAGCTCAGCCCGTCGGCGAAGAAGCCGACGGCCGCGCTCCCGGCCTGGGCCAGGGCGCCGCCCACGCCCGGAGCCACGACTTCGGCGGCGGACTCGCTGGTCTGCAGCCGGGCGTTGCCGTCCGCGAGTTCCTCGGCGGGCAGCAGAGCCGGCACATACGCGCTGTAGGCCGCCCGGAAGAACACATCGGCCGTGCCCAGCAGCAGCGCCACCACGAGAAGCTGACTGGTCGTCAGGGCGTCCAGCCACGCCGCGGCGGTCAGGGAGAACATCAGGGCCGCCGAGACCGTGTTGCACACGATCATCACCGGCCGCCGTCGCATCCGGTCCGTCCAGGCGCCCACCGGGAGGCCGATGAGCAGCCAGGGCAGCCAAGCGGCGGCGTTCAACAGGCCCATGGTGAACGACCCGGCACCGAGCGCGTCCACCGCGATCAGCGGCAGCAGGACCCGGGTCGCCGCGCTGCCGCACTGGCTCACGGACTCCCCCGTCCACAGCAACCGGAAGTCCCGGTGGCGCAGGGGGCCCGGCGCCCGGTCCGGCCGGGCCGTCGTCGCCGCCCTCATCGGCGCACCAGCGCTTCGCCGACCGGTACCTCGCCGACCAGCGCCTGGCGCAGCAGCGCCCCGATCTCCGAGGCCGCCTTCGGCGTCATCATCTCGCCGTGGGTGCAGGGCGCCTGGTGGTGCGTGATCCGGCCCGTCAGGTAGGGCCGCCAGGTCTGCGGATCCGGTGTGTCGGCCTCGTGCGCGGCCGACACCAGGGTCAGGTCCCCGTCGAACACGCCCGGGTGGTGGCCCGTCGCGAGCGTGTCGTGGTGGACGAACGTCTCGCCCAGCGCGGCGACCGTCCGCTCGTCGAGCGCCGCCAGCGGGCCGTCCTCCGTACGGGCCGTGCGCAGGAAGTCCGGCGCGGACAGCGGGCCGGTGGCGGGAAGGGATCCGGTGGGGTACCCGAGCGAGTCCAGCAGTTCCCGCAGCGGGTCCGCCATGGGCCCCGCCTCCGCGCCCGGATAGCCGTCGAGCAGCACCGGCGGCGCCACCTCCTGGCCCGCCTCGCGCAGCCGCACCGCGACCGCGTGCGCGACGAGGGCGCCGAAGGACCAGCCGAGGAGGTGGTACGGACCGGACGGCTGCACCGTACGGATGAGGGCCGCGTAGTCGTCGGCCATCTCCGCCACGCTCGCGGGCCGCGCCCCCGGCTCGCTCAGCGCGCGGGCTTGCAGGGCGTGCACGGGCCGGTCGGGACCGAGGTGGTCCAGGAGTCCCCGGTAGACCCAGCCGATGCCCGCGCCCGGGTGGACGCAGAACAGCGGGGGCTCGGTGGCGGTGCCGGGCTGAAGAGTGATCAGCGGCGCCGTCGGCTCGTCGTCGGTGCGGCCGGTCGCCGCGTGCGCGGCGAGGCCCGCTACGGTCGGGGCGGCGAACAGGTCCTGGACACCCAGCTCCTCCCCCAGCGTCTCGCGGACACGGGACATGAGCCGGGCCGCCAGCAGGGAGTGGCCGCCGAGCGCGAAGAAGCCGTCGTCCGCGCCGACGCTGCCCTCCGGCAGGCCCAGGACCTCGGCGAACAGGTCCGCGATGGCCTTCTCCCGGGGGGTACGGGGAGCCGTACCCCCCGTGCGGGCGGGATCCGGTGCGGGCAGCGCCGCCCGGTCGAGCTTGTCGTTGGGCGTGCGCGGGAACGCGTCGAGGACGACGAACGCCGACGGCACCATGTGGTCGGGCAGCACGGCGGCCAGGTGGGCCCGGAGCGCGTCCGGTTCACAAGCCGCGGCGGCGCCCTGCGCCGGGACGGCGTATCCGACCAGGCGTTCGCCGGCCGGCCCGTCGCCTCGTACGGCGACCGCCGCCTGTGCGACGCCCGGGGCGCCGGCGAGGGCGGCCTCGATCTCGCCGAGTTCGATGCGGAAGCCACGGATCTTGACCTGGTCGTCGGCGCGGCCGAGGTAGTCGAGACGGCCCTGGCGGTCCCAGCGGACCAGGTCGCCGGTGCGGTACATCCGCGCACCCGGCTCGAACGGGCAGGCCACGAACCGCTCCGCCGTCAGCCCCGGCCGCCCGAGGTAGCCGCGCGCCAGCCCGGCCCCGGCGAGATAGAGCTCGCCCCGTACACCCGGGGCCACCGGGCGCAGGGCCTCGTCCAGCACATAGGCGCGGGTGTTGGCGACCGGCTCGCCGATCAGCGGGCGTTCGCTGCGGGAGGTCTCCCAGCACAGGGCGTCGACGGTGCACTCGGTCGGCCCGTACAGGTTGAAGGCGACCAGCCCGTCGGTGCGGCGCAGCCGGGTCCACAGCTGCTCGTCCGCGGCCTCGCCGCCGATGAGCAGCACGCTCGGCGGGCTGTCGAGCAGCCCCTCCTCGACCAGTTGCGCGGCGTGGGTGGGGGTGACGTCGACGACGTCGAGGGCGGTCGCGGCGATGTGGCGCACGAACGCGGCCGCGTCGCGGCGGACTTGGTCGCCGATCAGATGGAGTTCATGCCCGGCCACCAGCCACATCAGGCCGTCGAGGGACGCGTCGAAGGAGAGCGATGCGGCGAGCGCCACCCGCAGCTGCCGTCCTGCCACGGCCTGTTCGGCGCTGGCCATGGTGCGGGCGCGGTGGAAGGCGTGGAGGTTGCGCAAGGCCGCGTGGTCGACGACGACGCCCTTGGGGCGGCCGGTGGAGCCGGAGGTGTAGACGATGTACGCGGCGTCGCCGGGGCGCGGCGCCGTGCCCGGCCCGTCGGCGGGGTGCGCGGCCAGGGCCGCCTCGTCGTCGACGAGGAGCCGGGGCGGGCGGACCGTGTCGTCCAGGGGCAGCCCGGCGGCGGTCGCGGTGTCGGTCACCAGGAGCGTCGGGGCGGAGTCGGCCAGCATGTGGGCGATCCGCTCCTTCGGATACTCGGTGTCGACGTGGACGAAGGCGGCGCCCGCCTTGAGGACGGCCAGCAGCGCGGCGACGGAGTCGGCCGAGCGCGGCAGGGCCAGCGCGACCACCCGCTCGGGACCGGCACCTGCGGCGATCAGACGGTGGGCAAGGCGGTTGGAGCGGGCGTCGAGCTCGGCGAAGGAGAGCCGGGTCTCGTCGTGGACGAGCGCGGTGGCCTGCGGGGTGCGGGCCGCCTGCGCCGCGAACAGCTCGGGCACGGTGGCTGCCGGGACGGGCAGCGCGGTGTCGTTCCACTCGGTCAGCAGCCGGTGCCGGTCCGCCGGCGTCAACGGGTCGGCGGCGGCGACGGGTTGGTGCGGCTCGGCCGCGAGCTGTCCCAGCACCCGGGTCAGCGCGGCGGCGACGGTCTCGGCGGTGGCCCGGTCGAAGAGCTCGGCCGCGTATTCCACGTGTCCCGCGATGCCCGCCGGGGCGCCGTCGGCGGTGTACCGCTGCTGGACGTCCACGGTCAGGTCGAACTGGGCCACGTCGAAGCGGAACGGCTCGGGCAGCACATCCAGACCGGCCAGCTCCAGTGCGCCGTCGGTGCCGTCCTGGACCTGGAGCATCACCTGGAAGAGGGGGTGACGGGCCAGGGAACGCTCGGGGTTGATCGCCTCCACGACCCGCTCGAAGGGCACGTCCTGCCGCTCGTACGCCTCCAGGTCCGCCTCCCGTACACGGCCGAGCAGTTCGGCGAACGTCGGATCACCGGACACATCGGTGCGCAGCACCAGGGTGTTGACGAAGAACCCGACCAAGTCGTCCAGCGCCTCCTCACCGCGCCCCGCCACCGGGGTGCCGATCGGGATGTCGCCGCCCGCGCCCAGCCGGGACAGCAGCACCGCGAGACCGGCCTGGACGACCATGAACAGGGTGCATCCGTGCTCGCGTGCCAGTCCCAGCAGGCGCGCGTGGAGTGCGGCGTCCACCTCCACCGGCACCGCCGCGCCGGTGAAGCCCGGCGCGGCCGGTCGCGGCCGGTCGAAGGGCAGCGCCAGCTCCACGGGGGCGTCCGCCAACTCACCGCGCCAGAAGTCGAGCTGACGGGACATCAGTGAGGCCGGCTCGTCCTCCTCGCCCAGCAGCTCGCGCTGCCAGAGCGTGTAGTCGACGTACTGCACCGGCAGCGGCGCGAACTCGGGCGCACGCCCGTCGCGACGAGACTCGTACGCCTCGGCCAGATCACGGAAGAGGGGGTCCCAGGACCAGCCGTCGAGGGCGATGTGGTGCACGACGAGCGCGAGGACGTGCTCTTCCTCGGCCGTCCGATACAGCGCCGCGCGGACGGGCGGGCGGGTGGCCAGGTCGAACGGCTCGGCCAGCAGGGCCTCGAGGGCGGCGCCGGGCTCCTCGGGCCCGCAGGGGACGACGTCCAGGCGGACGGCCGCGTCGGCAGCGGGCAGCACCCGCTGGTACGGCTCGCCGTGCGTCTCGGGGAACACCGTGCGCAGCGTCTCGTGGCGGCCGGTCACGTCCGTGAGGGCCGAGGCCAGGGCGTCGGCGTCCAGCGGGCCGCGCAGCCGCAGCGCGAACGGGCAGTGGTAGGCGGCGCCCTGGCCGGCCCGGCTGAGGAACCACAGGCGGCGCTGGGCGGGCGAGAGCGGCGGGGCGGCGGGGCGCTGCGGTGCCGGGGCGAGCGCCGGACGCGCCGGGGCCGGGCCGTCGGCGCCGCCGAGGCGGGCGGCGAGCCCGGCGACGGTGGGGTGCTGGAAGAGGTCGCGGATACCGAGCTCGGCGCCGAGCGCCGAACGGACCCGCGAGAGCAGCCGGGTGGCGAGCAGCGAGTGCCCACCGAGGTCGAAGAAGCTGTCCTCGGCGCCGACCGAGGGCACGCCGAGCACCTGCCCGAACAGGCCCGCCAGGATCTCCTCGCGCGGGCCGCGCGGGGACCGGGAGGCGGATTCGGCGGTGAAGTCGGGCGCGGGCAGGGCGGCGCGGTCCAGCTTGCCGTTGCGGTTCATGGGGAAGCTCTCCACGGCCACGAACGCCGAGGGGATCATGTGGTCGGGCAGGTGCTCGGCGAGCTGCTTGCGCAAGGAGGACGCCTGCGCGCTGTGGCCCGCGGCCGGGACCACGTACGCCACCAGGCGCTTGCCGCCGGGGCCGCCGTCGCGGGCGATCACCGCGGCCTGGGCGACCTGCGGGCAGCGGCGCAGCGCGGCCTCCACCTCTCCGGGCTCGATGCGGAAGCCGCGGATCTTGACCTGGTCGTCGGCGCGGCCGAGGTAGTCGATGCGGCCGTGGCGGTCCCAGTGGACCAGGTCGCCGGTGCGGTACATCCGCGCACCCGGCTCGTACGGGCAGGCCACGAAGCGGCCCGCGGTGAGGGCCGGGCGGCCCAGGTAGCCGCGGGCCAGGCCCGTGCCGGCGAGGTAGAGCTCGCCCGCGACGCCCGGGCCGACCGGGCGCAGCCGTTCGTCCAGGACATAGGCGCGGGTGTTGGCGAGCGGGAGGCCGACCAGCGGCTCCTCGCTTTCGGCGGCGTCCCACCACAGGGTGTCGACGCTGCACTCGGTGGGGCCGTAGAGGTTGTGGCAGAGCAGGCCCTCGGCGGCGCGGACCCGGCTCCACAGGGCCCGGCCGGCCGCCTCGCCGCCGAGGAGCAGGACGCTCGGGCGGTGGCCGGGACCGTCCAGCAGCCCCTCCTCGACCAGCTGTTCGGCGTAGGTGGGCGTCACGTCCAGCGCGTCGATGCCCCGCGCGGCGAGGTGGCGCACCAGGGCGGCGGCGTCGCGGCGGGTGTCGTCGTCGACGAGGTGCAGCTCATGGCCCGCGACCATCCACAGCAGCCCCTCCCAGGAGGTGTCGAAGGAGAGCGCGGCGGTCAGCGCCATGCGCATCCGGCGGCCGCCGCCCAGCTCCTCGGCGCGGGCGATGACCCCGGCGCGGTGGAAGGCGTAGAGGTTGCGCAGTCCGGCGTGGTCGATCACCACGCCCTTGGGTTCGCCGGTGGATCCGGAGGTGTGGATGACGTACGCGGCGTGGTGCGGGTGGATCGCTCGTCCCAGGTCGCTCGCCGGGAAGCGGCTGGGGGCGTCGACCAGGACAAGGCCCGCGGCCGTGGCCGGCAGGTCGGGCGCGGTGGCGCGGTCGGTGACGACGGCGGTCGAGGTGGCGAGCAGCTTGGCGATGCGCTCGGCCGGGTAGTCGGTGTCGACGGGGACGAAGGCGGCTCCGGCCTTGAGTACCGCGAGCAGCGCGACCACCGATTCAGCCGAGCGGGGCAGTGCAAGCGCGACCAGGTCCTCGGGGCCGATTCCGTGCGCGACCAGGCGGTGGGCGAGGGAGTTGGCCCGCTTGTTGAGCTCGGCGAAGCTGAGCGCGGTGTCCTGGAAGACCAGGGCGGTGGCGTCCGGGGTGCGGGCGGCCTGCGCCTCGAACAGCTCCGGCAGCAGCTGCTCGGGCACGGGGGCCGCGGTGTCGTTCCACCCGCCGAGGACCTGGTGGCGCTGCTCGGCGCAGAGGGGGTCGGCGAGCGCGGCGGGCCGCGCGGGGTCGGCGGTCAACTGCTCCAGTACGCGGGCGAGCGCGGCGGCGACACCGGTGGCGGTCTCCCGGTCGAACAGGTCGGTCGCGTACTCCAGCGCTCCGGTGATTCCGGCCGGGGCGCCCTCCGCGTCCCGCCGCTCGTGGAAGTCCACGGTCAGGTCGAACTTGGCGATGTCCCAGCCGACCGGCTGCTCGGCGCAGGCCACACCGGGCAGCGCGAACGCCGGGCCCTCGCCGCTCTCCAGGGTCATCATGACCTGGAAGAGGGGGTGGCGGGCGAGGGAGCGCTCGGGGTTGAGTGCCTCCACGACCCGCTCGAAGGGCACGTCCTGCCGCTCGTAGGCCTCCAGATCCGCCTCGCGTACACGGCCGAGCAGTTCGGCGAACGTCGGATCACCGGACACATCGGTGCGCAGCACCAGGGTGTTGACGAAGAACCCGACCAAGTCGTCCAGCGCCTCGTCCGAACGCCCCGCCACCACCGTGCCCAGCGGGATGTCCGTCCCCGCCCCCAGCCGCGACAGCAGCACCGCGAGACCGGCCTGGAGCGCCATGAACAGGGTGCACTCGTGCTCCCGGGCCACCTCGGCCAGGCGGGCGTGCAGCGCGGCGTCCAGCTCCACCGGCACCGAACCGCCCGCGAAGCTCGCCACCGCCGGGCGCGGCCGGTCGTAGGGCAGCGAAAGCTCCGCCGGAAGCGCGGCCAGCTCCTCGCGCCAGTAGCCGAGCTGATGGGCGATCACGCTCTCCGGGTCGTCCTCCTCGCCCAGCGTCTCGCGCTGCCATTGGGCGTAGTCGGCGTACTGCACCGGCAGCGGCGCGAACTCGGGCTCGCGGCCGTCGCGGCGTGCCTGGTACGCCGTGGCCAGGTCGCCGAGGAGCGGGCCCCACGACCAGCCGTCGGTGGCGATGTGGTGGATCACCAGCGACAGGACGAACTCGTCGTCGCCCAGGGTGAACAGAGCGGCCCGTACCGGCAGTTCGACGCTCAGGTCGAAGACGTGACCGGCCTCGTCGGCGAGGGCGGACGGCAGGGCGTCCTCGGTGATCTCGACCACCCGCAGGGCGGGCGTGCGGTGGAGGACCTGCTGTACGGGCTCGCCGTCGACCTCGGGGTAGACGGTCCGCAGCACCTCGTGCCGCGCGGTCACGTCGTCGAGGGCCGCCGCCAGCGCCACCCGGTCGAGGCTGCCGCTCAGGCGGGTGGTCAGCGGGCAGTTGTAGGCCGGGCCGGTCTCGGGCATCCGGTTGAGGAACCACAGCCGTCGCTGGGCGAAGGAAACGGGGTACACGGGATTCTCCTGGGAAGTGCGGGGAGCGACGGGGTGGTTCAGCCGTTCAGGCGGCGCAGCGCGGGGCGCGCCTTGGGGGCGGTGGCCAGGCGGGCGGCGGTCCTGGCCGGGGTGGGGTGCTGGAACAGGTCGCGGATCTTCAGCTCCAGACCGAGCTCCGCCCGGATGCGGCTGATCAGCCGGGTCATCAGCAGCGAGTGGCCGCCGAGGGCGAAGAAGTTGTCGTCCGCGCCGACCTCCTCGCGGTCGAGCACCTCGGCGTACAGCTCGCGCACGCGCCGCTCGACGCCGTCCGCCGCGCCGACCTCCTCGGCCGGGCCGGTCGCGATCGCGGGTCCCTCGTCCGAGGCGCGGCGGGAGAGCCCGTCGAGCGCGCTCACCTTCCGCTCGGGGTGGTGGGCGAACTGCGTGAGCGCGGCGACCAGGTCGGCCGCCAGACTCTCGGCGCCCGCCGGGTCGAACAGCTCGGTGGCGTAGGTCAGTTCACCACTCATGCCGAGCGGGCTGCCGTCCTCGGTGCGGCTCTCGACGACATCGACGCCGAGGTCGAACTTGGACACCGCTGACTCGACGGGGAAGCCCTCCGCCGCGACGCCCGGCAGCCGGGGCACGGCCGGGGCCTCGCTCTGCACCTGGAGCAGCACCTGGAACAGGGGGTGGCGGGCGAGGGAGCGCTCGGGGTTGAGCGCCTCCACGACCCGCTCGAAGGGCACGTCCTGGTGGGCGAAGGCCGCGAGGTCGGTTTCCCGGATGCGGTGCAGCAGCTCGGCGAAGGTGGGATCGCCCGCCAGGTCGGTGCGCAGGACCAGGGTGTTGACGAAGAAGCCGACGACGTCGTCGAGCGCCTCGTCGGCGCGCCCCGCCACCACCGTGCCGATCGGGATGTCCGTCCCGGCGCCCAGCCGCGACAGCAGTGCGCCCAGTGCCGCCTGGACGACCATGAACACGGTGCAGCCGTGTTCACGGGCCACCGCCGACAGCCGCGCGTGCAGGTCGGCGTCCACCCGCACGGGCACCGAACCGCCCGCGAAGCTCGCCACCTCCGGGCGCGGCCGGTCGTACGGCAGCGCCAGCTCCGTCGGCAGAGCGGTGAGCTCCTTGCCCCAGAAACCGAGCTGACGGGAGATCAGGCTCTCCGGGTCGCCCTGCGCGCCCAGCGTCTCGCGCTGCCAGAGCGTGTAGTCCACGTAGCGCACCGGCAGCGGCGTGAACTCCGGCGCGCGCCCGTCGCGGCGCGCCTCGTACGCCGTGGCCAGGTCGTCCAGGAGCGGGCCCCATGACCAGCCGTCGGTGGCGATGTGGTGCATCACCAGGGTGAGGACGAAGTCCTCGGCGCCGAGCTCGAAGAGGTGGGCGCGCAGGGGCAGTTCCTCGGCGAGGTCGAACTCGTGGCCCGCCGCCCGGCGTACGGCGTCCGGCAGCGCGGCCTCGGTGACCCGTGCCCTCTCCAGCGGCACCACCGCGTCGGCGCCGGTGAGCAGCAGGGGCTGCGGCTCGCCGTCGGTCTCGGGGAAGACGGTGCGCAGCACCTCGTGCCGGGCGGTCAGATCGCCGAGTGCCGCGGTCAGGGCCGCCGTGTCCAGGGGGCCGCGCAGCCGGTAGGCGAAGGGGACGTTGTAGCTCGCGGAGCGCTCCTCCGCCTGGTGGACGAACCAGAGCCGCTGCTGGGCGAAGGAGAGCGGCGGCCGGGCGGGAAGCTCGTGGCGGCGCAGTGTCGGGCGGGCGTCCTCGGCGCGGGCGGCGAGCTCCGCGAGGGCGGCGACCGTCTGGGCCTGGAAGACGTCGCGCAGCGACAGTTCGACGCCCAGCGCGGTGCGGATACGGCTGACCAGGCGGGTGGCGAGCAGCGAGTGCCCGCCCAGGTCGAAGAAGCCGGCGTCGGCGGGAACGGTGGCCAGGCCCAGCAGTTCACCGAACAGGCCCGCCAGGATCTCCTCCTGGGGGGTGCGCGGGGCGCGCCCCGCGGCGGCCGTGAGCGCGGGCGCCGGGAGCGCCTTGTAGTCGACCTTCCCGTTGGGGGTGAGTGGAAGTTCGTCCAGGACGACGACGTGGGTGGGGACCATGAAGTCGGGCAGCAGGCCCGCCAGTCGGGTGCGCAGCTCGGCCTCGGTGGCCTCGCCGACCACATGGGCCACCAGGCGCTTGTCGCCGTCGTCGGCGGTGCGCACGGTGACCACCGCCTGGCGCACGCCGGGGCAGGCGGCGAGCGCCGTCTCCACCTCGCCCGGCTCGACCCGGAAGCCCCGGATCTTGACCTGTTCGTCCGCGCGGCCGAGGAACTCCAGCAGACCGTCGGCCCTCCAGCGCGCCAGGTCGCCGGTCCGGTACATCCGGGTCCCCGGTGCGCCGTGCGGGTCGGCGACGAACCGCTCGGCGGTGAGCGCGGAGCGGCCCCGGTAGCCGCGGGCGACTCCCGCGCCGGCCAGGTAGAGCTCGCCGGGCGTGCCCGGCGGCACCAGGCGCAGCCGCTCGTCCAGGACGTAGGTGCGGGTGTTGTCGAGGGGGCGGCCGATCGGCACCGGGCCGTGGACGTCGTCGGTGATCAGATGGGAGGTGGCGCACAGGGTCACCTCGGTCGGTCCGTACAGATGGCGCACGGCGATGGTGGGGCAGGCGGCGCGCACCGCCCGTACGGCGGCGGCTGTGACGACGTCGCCGCCGGTCAGCACCTCGCGTACGGTCGCGAGGATCTGCGGGCGCTCCTCGGCGACCACGCGGAAGAGTCCGGCGGTGAGGTGGACGGCGGTGATGTGCTCGTCGTGGATGAGTGCGCCCAGCGCGGCGACGGTGAGTTCGCGTTCAGGGGCGACGACCACCTCCCAGCCCGACAGCAGGGCCACCCACAGTTCGTAGTCGGCGATGTCGAAGGCGTGCGGCGCGTGGAAGAGGACGCGGTGGCCTTCGGCGGTGTGCCAGCCCCGGTCGGCGACGAGGTCGAGCAGGTCCTGGTGGGTGACGGCGACGCCCTTGGGCTCGCCGGTGGAGCCCGAGGTGTGCATGAGGTAGGCGAGCTGTCCCGGCAGGACCCGGGGCGCGGGGGCGGTGTCCGGGCCGGCCGGTTCGTCGGCGGCGGTGACCAGGAGGGTACGGGCGCGGCTGGGCCCGAACGCCTGGAACTCCTCGTCCACCAGCAGCACCGGGCAGCCGGTGTCGTCGAGGATCCGCTGCATGCGCGCGGCGGGGTAGCTGGTGTGCAGCGGCACATACGCGCCGCCCGCCTTCAAGACGGCCAGCATCGCCACGACGACGTCCGGGGAGCGCCGCATCAGGATGCCGACGGGGGTCTCGGCGCCGACGCCGAGCGCGGTCAGGCGCTGGGCGAGCGCGTCGGCGCGGGCGTCGAGCTCGCGGTAGCTCAGGTGGGTGGCACCCCACTTCAGGGCGGTGGCGTGCGGGGTGCGGGCCGCCTGGGCCTCGAACGCCCGGTGCACGGTGTCGGGGGCGTCCTGCGGCCGCGGCACACTCGGCAGCCACTCGCCGAGCAGGCGGGCGCGCTCGTCCGGCAGCACGGTCTCCAACTGGGAGATCCGGCCCCGGGGTGCGCGGGCCACGGCTTGGAGGATCGCGCGCAGCCGCTCGCCAAGGCTCTCGACGGTGCGGGCGTCGAACAGCTCGGTGCGGTACTTGACCACGGTGCGCAGTCCGGCGGCCTGCTCGGTGATCTGGAAGGCGAGGTCGAACTCGGCCTGCGTGACGTCGACTTCGGTGGTCTGCGTCTCCAGTCCGGCCAGTTCCAGGGCGGCGGCCGTGCCGGCCCCCCGCATGCTCAGCGCGACCTGGAAGAGCGGGTGGCGGGCGAGCGAGCGGCGCGGGTTGACCGCCTCCACGACCTGCTCGAACGGGATGTCCTGGTGGGCGAAGGCGGCGAGGTCCGCCTCGCGGACGCGGCCCAGGAGCTGGGCGAAGGTCGGATCGCCCGACACATCGGTGCGCAGGACCAGGGTGTTGACGAAGAACCCGACCAAGTCGTCCAGCGCCTCGTCCGAACGCCCCGCCACCACCGTGCCCAGCGGGATGTCCGTCCCCGCCCCCAGCCGCGACAGCAGCACCGCGAGACCGGCCTGCACCACCATGAACACGGTGCAGCCGTGGGCGCGGGCCAGGGCGTCCAGCTCGCGGGTGAGGGCCGGGTCCAGGTCGAAGGCGTGAGCGGCGCCGTCCGGGCTCGCCACGGCGGGCCGGGGGCGGTCGAGGGGCAGGGCCAGCTCCTCGGGGAGCCCGGCCAGCGCCTCGCGCCAGTGGGCGAGTTGTTCCTCGCCCTGCTCCCGCAGCAGTTCCCGGTGCCAGAGGGTGTAGTCGGCGTACTGGACCGCCAGCGGCGTCCAGTCGGGCCGCTCGCCCCGGGTTCGGGCGCGATAGGCGCGGGCGAGGTCGCCCAGGAGCGGGCCCCAGGACTCGCCGTCGGTGGCGATGTGGTGCAGGGCCAGGACCAGGGTGTTGCGGTCGGGTCCGGCGGTGAGCAGAGCGGCCCGCAGCGGAGCCTCGGCGCCGAGGTCGAAGGGGCGGGCGGCGATCTCGGCGAGGTCGGCCCGGTCCGCGTCGACGAGCTCCAGCTCCGGCGCCGCGCCCTGAAGGATCAGCTGGCGCGGCTCGCCGTCGCTCTCCGGGTAGACCGTGCGCAGGCTCTCGTGACGCTCGGCCAGGTCGGCCAGCGCGGCGCGCAGCGCGTCGGTGTCGAGCGTGCCGGTCAACTCGGCGGCGACCACGCTGTGGTAGGCCGGGTTCGGCCCGTCCAGGCGGTTGAGGAACCACAGGCGCCGCTGGGCGGCGGACAGCGGCAGCGTGGCGGGACGCTCGGCGGGGCGCAGTGCGGGGCGGGCGCGCCCGGCGCCGTCGAGGCGAGCGGCCAGTGCCGCGACCGTGGGCGCGCCGAAGATCTCGCGGATGCCCAGCTCCACGCCGAGCGCGCCGCGGATCTGCGCGACCAGGCGCATGGCGAGCAGCGAGTGGCCGCCCAGCTCGAAGAAGTCGTCGTCGACGCCGACCTCGGGCAGGCCGAGTACGGCGGCGAACAGGCCCGCCAGGATCTCCTCGTGGGCCGTGCGCCGGGCGCGGCCGCCCGCGCGGTGGCCGGGGGCGGGCAGGGCGCGCCGGTCGAGCTTGCCGTTGGGCGTCACCGGCAGGGCGTCGAGCAGGACGACCGCCGGGACCATGTGTCCGGGCAGCTTCTCGGCGAGGGCGGCGCGCAGGGCGGCCGCGGACGGCTCGGCTCCGGGGGCGGGCACGGCGTAGGCGACGAGGCGCGGGTCGCCGGGCCGGTCCTCGCGGACCACGGCGGCGGCCTGGGCGATGCCGGGGCAGGCGGCCACGGCGCTCTGCACCTCGCCGAGTTCGATACGGAAGCCGCGGATCTTGACCTGGTCGTCCGTGCGGCCGAGGTATTCCAGGACGCCGTCGGCCGTCCAGCGGACCAGGTCGCCGGTGCGGTACATGCGCTCGCCCGGTGCGAAGGGGCAGGCCACGAACCGTTCGGCGGTCAGGGCGGGGCGGCCGAGGTAGCCGCGGGCGAGCTGCACACCGGCGAGGTAGAGCTCACCGGCCACGCCGGGCGCGGTGGGCTCAAGGCGGCTGTCCAGGACATAGGTGCGGGTGTTGGCGGCGGGTCGGCCGATGGGCACGGTGGCGGCGCCGGGGCGGCAGGCCCACAGCGTGACGTCGACGGCTGCTTCGGTGGGGCCGTACAGGTTGTGCAGCTCGGCGGTGGGCAGGGTGTGGAAGAACGCGTCCTGGGTGGCCGGGGAGAGCGCCTCGCCGCTGCTGATGACACGGCGCAGCGAGCGGGCCCCTGCCGCGTCCGGCTCACGCAGGAACACGTCCAGCATCGACGGCACGAAGTGGGCGGTGGTGACCGACTCGCGGGCGATGAGGTCGGCGAGGTAGGCCGGGTCCTGGTGTCCTTCCGGCCGGGCGACCACCAGGGTGGCGCCGTTCAGCAGCGGCCAGAAGAACTCCCAGACCGACACGTCGAATCCGAACGGGGTCTTCTGCAGCACCCGGTCATCGGAAGCCAAGCCGTAGGCGCGCTGCATCCAGGCGAGCCGGTTGACGATGGCGCGGTGGGAGATCAGGGCGCCCTTGGGGCGGCCGGTGGAGCCGGAGGTGAAGATGGCGTAGGCGGGGTGGTCCGCGTCGAGGGCGGGCCGGGTCGCGGGGGGCGCCTCGGGCAGCGGGGCGTCCAGGCGCAGGGTCGCCACTCCGGGCGCCCGGAAGTCCGTGCCGATCAGCAGCGCGGGCTGTGCGTCGGCGAGGATGCCGTGGTTGCGGGCGTCCGGCTGGCCGAGGTCCACGGGGAGGTAGGCGGCGCCTGCCTTGAGGACGCCGTAGAGGGCGACGACGAGGTCGAGGGAGCGGGGCAGCGCGATCGCGACCAGGCTCTCGGGGCCGATCCCCCGGGCGGCCAGGACACCCGCCAGCCGGCCGGCCCGCTCGTCGAGTTCGCGGTAGCTCAGGCTCTCGCCCTCGAAGACCACGGCGGTGGCGTCGGGGGTGCGGGCCGCCTGGGCCTCGAAGAGTTCGGGCAGGGTGGTGGCGGGCAGGGCGGCGGCGGTGTCGTTCCACTCGGCGAGGACGCGGTGGCGCTCGTCGTCGGTGAGGGTGTCGAGGTCGGCCAGCGGGGTGGCGGGGTCGGCGCTCCAGCGGTCGAGGAGGCGGACGAGCCGGGAGCCGAGGTCGGCGGCGCGGTCGCGGTCGAGGAGTTCGGGGTGGTGGCTGAGCCGCAGGCCGAGCGCGGCGCCCGGCTCCACCACCAGGGTCAGGGGGAAGTGGGTGGTGTCGCGGAAGGAGATCCGGGTGTCCAGGTCGAGGCCGGGCACATCCAGCCGGTAGTCGCTGAGCGGGAAGTTCTCGAAGACCACGTTGGTGTCGAAGAGCGCGGCCGAGGAGCCCGCCAGGCGCTGGATCTCGGTGAGCGCGAGGTGGTCGTGGTCGAGCAGGTCGGTGCGCTGGCGCTGCAGGAGGCCGCACAGGTCGGCGAGGGAAGAGCTCGCCTCGATGCGGGCCCGGACCGGCACGGTGTTGATGAGCATGCCGATCATGTCGTCGGCGCCGGGCAGTTCGGCGGGGCGGCCGCTGACGGTGCATCCGAAGACGACGTCGTCCTGGCCGGAGGTGCGGGCCAGCAGCACCGCCCAGGCGCCCTGGACGACGGAGGTGAGCAGCAGGCCCTCCTCGCGGGCCCGCGCGGTCAGGGCCGCCGTCTGCTCCTCGGTCAGCCGGAAGGTGACGTCCTCGGGGGTGGTGCCGGGCGAGACCGAGCCGCCCGGGGCGAGCCGGGTGGGCTCGCCGAGACCGGCGAGCGCGGTGCGCCAGGCGCTCTCGGCGGCCGCCCGGTCGCGTCCGGCGAGGTGGGTCAGATAGTCGCGGTAGGGCCGGACCGGGGGCAGCTCCCCGGTCCCGTACAGCGTGAACAGCTCCTTGAAGAGCAGGGCGAACGACCAGCCGTCCAGCAGGATGTGATGGGCCGTCACCAGCAGTCGGTGGCGCTCGGCGCCGAGCCGCAGCAGGGTGAAGCGCACCAGCGGGGGCCGACGGCTGTCGACGCCCAGCTCCCAGTCCTGCTCGGTCAGTTCGGCGGCCCGGGCCTGGGCCTCCTCCTCGCCGAGGTGGCCGAGGTCGCTCTCCTGCCAGGCCAGCGGCATGTCGCGGCGGACCACCTGGACCGGGTCGCCGTTCTTGCGGTGGGTGAGGGAGACCCGCAGGTTGGCGTGGCGTCGCAGCAGGGTGTCCGCCGCCTCCCGCAGCCGGGCGGCGTCGAGCGCGCCCCGCACGTCGACCGAGAACTGGGCGATGTAGAGGTGCCGGGAGTCCTGGTCGTACCCGGAGTGGAAGAGCATGCCTTCCTGGAGCGGGGACAGGGGCAGGATGTCCTCGACCGCCGACTGGCTGGTGTTCATGGCTGGTTCACTTCCGGTAGGTCGTCAGAGGGCTTCGAGGGAGGCCGCGAGGTCGTCCAGTTCGTCCTGGTCGATCGCGGCGAGGGTGAGGTCGGCGGCCACGGTGGCGCCGGCGTCGGGCCGTTCGGCGTGGGCGACGAGTGCGGCGAGCATCCGGAACCACATCTCGGCGAGCGCGCGCACCTCCGGCTCGTCCAGCACCCCGGGCGCCCAGGCCCAGTCGGCGTGCAGCACCGGTCCGTCCGCCGTCTCCAGGACGATGGCGTTGACCTCGACGGGGTGTGCCATGGGCATGCCGGGGCCGGGGGCGTCCAGGCGGGCGCCGTACTCGGGCAGCATCTGCCAGTCGGCGTCACTGGTCCCCGGGAAGCGGCCCAGGTAGTTGAAGCCGAGCCGCGGGCGGTCGGCGCCCGCCAGCGGGGCGCCCGCCGGATGCAGATGGCGCAGCAGCCCGTATCCCAGGCCCTTGCCGGGAATCCGGCGCAGCTGCTCCTTGACCCGCCGCAGCGCGAGACCGGCGGTGGGACCGCCCGCCTCGGCGTCGGGGCCGGCGAGTCCGGCGAGGTCGAAGCGGGTGGGGAAGAGGGTGGTGAACCAGCCGACGGTACGGGAGAGATCGGCCTCTTCGGCGATCTCCTCGCGCCCGTGGCCCTCCAGGTTCACCAGGACGTCGCCCGGCTGCTCCAGCCAGTGGGCAAGAGCCAGCGCCAGGCCGGTCAGCAGGACCTCGTTGGCGTCGGCGCCCAGCCGCTCGGCCGACTTCGTGAGCAGGGGCCCGGTGGTGGTGGCCGGCAGGGTGAGGGTGAGGTGTGCGGCGCGGTCCTCGTGGTCGTGGGCGGGGTCGAGCTCGCGGCGGCCGATCGCGGCTGTGCCCGGGCGCACCACCTCGTTCCAGTACGGGAGTTCGTCCAGGCGCCGGTCCGCCTCGGCGGTCAGCAGCTGGGACCACCGGCGGAAGGAGGTGGGCACGGGGTCGAGGCCGGGTGTGCGCCCGTCGGCGACGGCCTGCCACGCCCGGGTGAGGTCGTCCGTGATGATCCGCCAGGAGATGCCGTCGATCACCGTGTGGTTGACGACCAGGGCGAGGCGTCCAGGCGCGGTGGGCCCGGCGTCGCACCAGACCGCCTGCACGACCTGGGCGTCGGCCAGCCGGAGCCGGTCGCGGGCGGCGTGCACCTCGCGCTCGATGTCGGCGGCCGTGGCCGCGACCGTCCGGGTCAGGCACTCCTCGGCCCGTATCGCGCCGACGGGGAGCGTGTGCGGCCCGTCGTCGGTCAGGCGCAGCCGCAGCGTGTCGTGGCGGTCCAGGAGCGCCTGGAGCACGGCGTGGGCGCCGTCGAGGGTGAGGTCGGCCGGGGTGCGCACCACCATGAACTGGTAGTAGCGGTCGGCCGGGCCGCCGCGCTCGCGCAGCCAGTGCATGATCGGGGTGGGCACGACGGCGCCGACACCGTCCTCCTGGCGGGGACGGGCGGGCCGGGTCACGGGCCGGGCGGTCGCGGCGAGGTGCGCCAGGTCCGGCTGGGAGAGCACGTCGCGGACGGTGACGGCCCAGCCCGCGCGGCGGGCGGCGCCGACCACCTGGACGGCGATGATGCTGTCGCCGCCCAGCCTCACGAAGCTGTCCGCGGGGGTGATGCCGGGCCTGGCGAACAGGTCGGCCAGCACGCCGCACAGGATCTGCTCCTGCGGTGTCACTCGATTGTCCCTTCCTCGGGTGGTGATGTCGTGGGGTCTCAGGCGGTGCGGCCGGCGCCGAACAGCGTGCGCAGCCGGGCCCGGTCGACCTTTCCGTTGGCGGTCACCGGCAGCTCATCGAGCGCCTGGAAGTGCTTGGGCACCATGTACGCGGGCAGGTGGGCCGCACAGGCCGCGGCGAGCGCCTCGGCGTCGGCGTCGGCGCTCCCGGTCCGCGTGTAGGCGGCGGCCAGCCGGGTGGAGCCCGCGACCGTCACCGCCACCACCACGGCCCGGCGCACGCCCGCCACGGCGTCGAGGACCGCTTCGACCTCGCCGGGCTCGACCCGGTAGCCGCTCACCTTCAGCTGGTCGTCGGCGCGGGCCACGAAGTGGAGGTCACTGCCGTCGAAGCGGACCAGGTCGCCGGTGGCGTAGCAGCGGCGCGGGGTACCGTCCTGGTGCGCCAGGGTGCGGAACTTGGCGTCGGTGAGCTCCTGGTCGCCCAGGTATCCCAGACCCACCGACTCCCCCGCGACGAACAGTTCACCCTCCTCGCCCGGGGTGAACGGCCGCAGCACGCCGTCGGCGTGGCGCAGCAGCTCCGCCCCGGCGACCGCCCGGCCGATCGGCGGGTGGTCGGGCCAGTTGTCCGCGTCCTCGGGCGCCATCCGGTACTCGGTGACGACATGGGTCTCGCTGGGCCCGTACTCGTTGACCAGCGTGACGCCGCCGGCCGCGCAGAACTCCCGCACCTCGGCGTTGACGACCAGCCGCTCGCCGGCCACCGCGATCTCCCGCAGGTCCGGCATCGGACCGTCCTCGAAGACCGCGGCCGTCGCCAGTGCGTGCAGCCCCACCACCGGCAGGAACAGCCGGGCCACCCGGTGTTCGCGGACCACCTCCATCAGCGTGAAGGGGTCCTGGCGCTGCTCGTCGTCCACGACCACCAGGCACGCTCCGGCGAGCCAGGTCGCCACCAACTCCTCGTAACCGACGTCGAAGCCGATGGAGGACGCCTGCAGGGTGTGCGGCGGGCGGTCGTGGGACCAGCGGGCGCGGTGCCACTCGCCGAGCGCGGCCAGGATGCCGGGCGGCACGGCCACCGACTTGGGTTCGCCGGTCGAGCCGGAGGTGGGGATGACATAGCCGACCGGTCCCTCCAGCGGCTCCTCCAGCGGGGTGGCGCGCACCTCGTCGACGGTGCACTCGGCCGGGCCCAGACCGGTCGGCGCGGTGCCGTCGGCGCGTACCACCAGATCGCTGAAGCGGGCGATCTTCGCGGCGCGGGGGGCCGGCATGGCGGGGTCGACGCTGACCACGCCTGCCCCGGCCCGCCAGGCGCCGAGCACCGCGGCGCAGCGCGCCCACGAGCGGTGGGCGTGGACGGCGACCACCGTGCCGGGCCCCAGACCGCGGGCGGCGAGTCCGCCCGCGATCTCGGCCGAGAGCCGGTCGAGTTCGGCGTAGGTGTGGTGGACGTCCTGGTCGACGACGGCGACCGAGGCGTGGTGGCGCCGTACGGCGGCCACCAAAAGGTGACTGAGCGACGGGGTCGGGCCGCTCGCGTCGGTGGGCATGGGGATCCCTTCGTGTCGGTCCCGGTAGGGGCGGTCAGGCATCCGCCGCTCCCCGGGTGTGCTCGGTGATCAGGTCGGACAGCCGGTCGAGCCCCGACTCGATCTGATCAGTCGTCAGATAGCTGCAGGAGAGGCGGAGTTGGCGGGCCGATCGGGCGTCGTCGCCGAAGTGCCGCATCGGGGTGAAGAGCACGCCGTGCCGTACGGCCGCGTCTTCCAGGAGCGCGTCGGTGACGGGGAACGGCACGCTCACCACCACGAAGAACCCGCCCGCCGGGGTGTTCCAGGAGACGCCGGGCAGGGCCGAAAGACGGCGCTCCAGGCCCTTGAGGAGGCAGTCGAGGTTGCGGCGGTAGACGGCGATCGACCGCTCGTTGGCGCGCAGCAGGCTGCCGCCGTGCTCCAGGAGCATGCCGCCGACCAGGGCCTGGCTCACCGGTGAGGTGTTGACGGTGACCATGCTCTTGGCCCGGGAGAGTTCGTCGGCGAGCAGGCCCCCGTCCGGCCCCGCGATCTTCTGGTCGGCCACGGCGAAACCGACCCGGGCGCCGGGGAAGCAGGTCTTCGCCAGCGACCCGATGTGGACCACCCGCTGCCCGGTGTCGAGCGCCTTGAGCGTCGGCGGCCGCTCGCCGTCGGCGGCCCGGAAGTAGCCGTAGGGGTTGTCCTCCAGGAGCAGGATGTCCTCCTCGGCGGCGATCTCCAGCAGGCGGTGACGGGTCGCCAGGTCGAGGGAGTGGCCGCTGGGGTTGGAGAAGTCGGGCACCAGATACAGGGCCCGGGGCCGCTCCCCCGCGGCGCGCACGGCTCGGATCCGCTCGATCAGGTCCTCGGGGCGTACGCCGTGGGGGCCTTCCGGGACGGACCACACCGGCAGGTCGAGCAGCCGGGCCGCGCCGGTCAGTCCGACGTAGGCGGGCGTCACCGCGAGCACCACGTCGCGGTCGGTGGCCTTCAGGGCGCGCAGCACCAGCCACAGCGCCTCCTGGGCGCCGACGGTGACCACGACGGCCTCGGGGTCGACGGTGATGCCCTCGTCCAGTTCGAGCTGACGGGCGATCAGCTCGTGGACGACGCCCTTGGTCCGCCCGTACTGGAACAGCTCCCGCCGCACCCGCACGTCGTCGTAGCCCTTGTCCTCGGCGAGGTGGCGGGCGTAGGCGTCCAGATAGCGGTGCAGGTCGGCGACGTCGAAGGTCTCCTCGGTGGGCCGGCCCGGCGCGAAGGAGATCGCGTCGGGATAGCGGCCCGCCACCTCGTTGAGGAAGGTCATCGACACCAGCGCGGGGTCGGCGAGCGAGGCGTGCAGATCCGTGCGGTCGAGCAGTACGGGTGCGGTCATCGGGCCGCTCCCCGCACACCCAGCCGACGGGCATCGGCCGGTCCCGCGCAGCCGGAGAGCGCCAGCGCGGTCCGCAGTTCACTCTCCACCAGCCGCAGCACCTCGCGTACGCCCTGCTCGCCGTCGGCGGCCAGGCCCCACAGCACCGGACGGCCCAGCAGCACTCCGTCCGCGCCGAGCGCCAGTGCCTTGAGGACGTCGGTGCCGCTGCGGATGCCGCTGTCGAGCAGCACGCGGCAGCCGTCGGGGACGGCTTCGCGGACGGCGGCCAGCAGGTCGACACCGGCCGCCGCGCCGTCCAGTTGGCGCCCGCCGTGGTTGGAGACGACCACGGCGTCGGCGCCCAGGGCGGCGGCGCGGGCGGCGTCGCGCGGGTCCAGGACGCCCTTGACGATCAGCGGCAGCCGGGTGTCCGCGCGCAGCCGGGCCAGGTCGTCCCAGTCCAGGTCGGGCGCGAACGCCTCGGCGGTGTGCTCGGCCACGGCGGAGCTGCCGGCGCGTGCCTGGTGGGTACGGCCGGTCGCGGCCGGGTCGAGATGGGCGGGCGCCACCTCGGGCGGCAGGGCGAAGCCATGGCGCAGATCCCGCAGCCGGCGCCCCATCACGGGGACGTCCACGGTCACCATCAGCGCCGAACAGCCGGCCCGTTCGGCCCGCCGGACCAGCTCGGTGGTGGCCGCCCGGTCCTGCAGGCAGTAGAGCTGGAACCAGGTGTCCGCGCCGAGAGCGGTGATCTCCTCGACGGGCACGCTGCTGAGGGTGCTGAGCACGAACGGCACCCCGGCCGCCTTGGCCGCGCGGGCCGTGGCCGCCTCGCCCTCGGGGTGGAGCAGCCGCTGGTACGCCATGGGGGCGACGGCCAGCGGCAGGGCCGCCGCCGAGCCGAGCAGGTCGGTCCCCGTGGTGCGGCCCGCGCCGCCGGTCAGTACCCGGGGCACCAGGGTGATCCGGTCCAGGGCGGCGCGGTTGGCGGCCAGCGTCAGCTCCTCGCCGCTGCCGCCCGTGAGGAAGTCCCAGACGGGCGCGGGCAGGCTCCGCTCGGCGAGGGCGGCGAAGTCCTGCGTGGACACCGGTGCGTGGGTGCTCACCGCAGCACGTCCCCGGTGCTCAGGCGCTCGGCCTCCACGGCCTCGTACAGGGCCTTGATGTTGCCGTTGCCGAAGGTGCGGGCGCCGAACCGCTCGATCACCTCGTGGAAGAGGGTGCGCCGGGGGTGGGTGGAGCGGGTGAAGATCTGGAAGAGCTGGCCGTCGTGGTCCTCGTCGACCAGGATGTGCAGGCCGTGGAGTTCGCCGGTGCTGTGCCGGGTCAGCTCCAGGCGGTCGGCGAGCATCGCGTAGTAGGCGTCGGGCACGGAGAGGAACTCCACGCCGCGCTCGCGCAGGGTGCCCACCGCGCGGACCACGTCGCGGGCGGCGAACGCCACGTGCTGCACGCCCGAGCCGCCGTGCTCCTCCAGGAAGCGGTCGATCTGCCCGGGCTCGGCGCTGGTGTCGGGCTGGATCAGGGTGAAGGTGACCTCGCCGGTGGCGCTCTGCACCACCATGGACTCCATCGCCTGCGCGCCCACCCTGATCAGCTCGCTGAAGATCATCCGGAAGCCGAGCACCTGGGTGTAGAAGTCGACCGTGCGCTCCAGTTCCCCGGCGCGCAGACAGACCGCGAAGTGGTCGAGCTCTTCGAGGAGTTCGTCGGCCGGGGCGGGGGCGGCGTCCGGCAGGGCGGTGAAGCCCGGGGGCAGCCCGTCGGGGCCGGGCTCGACGAGGGTGTGCACCACATCGCCGAAGCCCTTGATGACCGCGGTGGTGCGGCCGTCCTCATGGCTGCGCGGCACGGCGAGCGGCACCGCTCCTCTGGAGACCGCCTCGTCGAAGGCGGCCGTCACGTCGGCGACGGTGAGCGCGATGTCGGCGACTCCGTCGCCATGGGCCAGGACGTAGTCGGCGCCGCGGTGGCGCGGCGAGCGGGCCTGGGTCAGTACGAGGGTGATACGGCCCTGGCGCAGCGCCAGGGACTCGGCCTCCCCGGAAGCCGCGCGGGCCACCGGGCGGAAGCCGTAGGCCCCGGTCAGTTCGGCGGCGGCCGTCGTCAGATCGGCGACGTAGTGCTCGACATGGCTGATGCCGAACGCGGGTGCGTAGGTCATGGTTGTGCCGTTCGTCAGTGGGTGGCGGGGGCGGGAGCGCCGAGCGCGGCGATCCGGGTGGGCAGGGCGTTCCACACGGCGGGGGTGTAGAAGTGCCCGCCGGGCAGGACGTCATGGCGGGATCCGCCGGTGGTCAGGCCCGCCCAGCGCGGGCCGAGGTCGTCCCCGATCACCGGGTCGTCCGCGCCCGAGAGGATCTGCAGGGGCACGTCGATGCGGGTGCCGGGGGCGAAGGTGAACGTGTCACGGGCCCGGATGTCGGCGCGCATCAACTCCACGGCCATCTCGGTGAGTTCGGGCTCGTCCAGGACATGCGCGGGCAGCAGCCCGTGGGTGCGCATCCAGTCCAGGAGTTCACCGTCGTGCTGGCCCTGGGCGGGGAACCGGTCCCGCTCGGTCAGGCCCTGGTCGGGCGCGTTGCAGGCGGAGACCACCAGCGACCGCGGCACCGGGGCGCCGGCCGCCGCCAGCCGGGCGGTGACCTCGAAGGCCATCCAGCCGCCCATGCTGTGCCCGAACAGGATGTACGGGCCCTGGGCCGCGACGGAGGCGACGGCGTGCGCGGCGTCCGCCGCGAGCTCGTCCCAGCTGGTCGCGCACTCCTCCAGGAAGCGACCCTCGCGCCCCGGGTAGCAGATGGCCACCAGGTCGGTGTCCTCGGGCAACGCCGGGATCCAGGGGTGGAAGGAGGCCGTGCCGCCGCCGCAGAAGCCCAGGCAGACCAGGGTGCGGGCGGGGTTCGGGCGCTGGGTGAGACGGACCACGGTGGTGTCGGGGGCGCTCATGAGGCACCGCCCGCCCGGACCGACTCCGCGTGCCGGGCCAGATCGCTCAGCTTCGGGAAGCGGTAGACGTCCTTGGTCGGCAGGACGATCCCGGTGGTCCGCTTGAGCCGGGACACCACCCTCAGCGCCACCAGCGAGTGGCCGCCGAGCGCGAAGAAGTTCTCGTCCGCGTGGACGCTGTCGCGGCCCAGGACCTCGGCCCACACCTCGGCGATGAGCTGTTCCAACTCGCCCTCGGGCGCCCGCCCTTCGCCGGTGGCGACCGCTGTGACCTCGGGCAGTGCGGCGGTGTCGACCTTGCCGCCGGGGGTCAGTGGCAGGGCCTGGAGCCGGACGAACGCCGACGGCACGACATGGCCGGGCAGCGTGGCCGCGCAGTGCGCGCGCAGCTCGTCGTCGCTCACCGCCGCGTCCGCCACGGTGACGCAGTACGCCGCAAGCAGGGTGTCCCCGTCCGGGCCGGTGCGCAGCGCGGCGACGGCGGCGGTGACCGCCGGGTGCTCGCGCAGCCGGTCCTCCACCTCGCCCGGCTCCACCCGGAAGCCGCGGACCTTGATCTGCCGATCGCTGCGGCCCAGGAACTCCAGCGTGCCGTCCGCCCGGCGGCGCACCTCGTCGCCGGTGCGGTACATCCGGCTGCCGTCGGCCGCGAAGGGATCCGCGACGAACCGCTCGGCGGTCAGCCCCGGCCGTCCGGCGTAGCCGACGGCCACGGCCGGGCCCGCCAGATACAGCTCACCGGCATCGGCCGGCGCCAACGTCTCGTCGAGTACATGGGCGCGCACATGGGCCAGCGGGTGGCCGAGGTGCGGGGCGGGGCCGGCGACCGGGGTAGCGGTGGCATCCACGGTGCACTCGGTGGGCCCGTACAGGTTCCAGGCCTCCTCCCCTTCGGCGAGCGACTGCCACATCCGCTGCGGTATGGGCTCACCGCCAAGGAGCAGGCGCAGCCCACGGCCGCGCAGCCGGGAGCCGACCAGCTGCCAGTGCGAAGGGGTGAAGTCCACTTCGGTGACGCGGTGTTCGTCGAACAGCGCCACCAGTCGCGCCGGGTCGGTGCGGTCGTCGTCTGAGAGGAGCACCAGGGTGTCGCCGCGGCACACCCGGGCCCACTGCTGCACCGAGGCGTCGAAGGACAGGCTGGCGTTCCAGCCGACCACGCGGTGCCCGGCCGGGTATACGCCGCGCTCCTCCAGACCGTCCACCAGCGCGCTCACGGCGCCCCGGGTGACCTCGACGCCCTTGGGGCGGCCGGTGGAGCCCGAGGTGTGGATGACGTAAGCCGGGTCGAGCGCGCCCGGGGCCACGTCGTCGAACCGGTCCTCGCCCGTCTCGTCCGGCCCCAGCACCGGCAGGCCGTCGGCCCACGGCAGGGCGCCGGTGTCCGAGACCACGGCGCGCAGCCGCGCGTCGGCGGCGACGAAGGCGAGCCGGTCGTCGGGGTAGGCCGGGTCGAGCGGCACATACGCGGCGCCCGCCCGCCACACGGCCAGCGGTGCCACCGCCCAGTGCACACCCCGGCGGGCGCTGACGCCCACCCGGTCGCCGCGGCCGACGCCCAGCGCGCGCAGCCGCCCGGCGAGGCGGGCCGTGCGCTCGCCCAGCTCGGCGAAGGTGAGGGAGGCGTCCGGGGCGTGGATCGCGATCCGGTCCGGGACCGCCGCCGCGGTGGCGAGGAAACGCGCCACCAGGTCCTGCGGCTCAGCCATGGGACACCGCCGGGGCGGGGGCGACGGTCGGGGCGCAGTCGGCCACCGCGACCGGGTCGCCCATGGCGACCAGGATGCGGCGGTCACCGCGGTAGGGGTCGCGGGCGTGCGCGGCCAGGACGTTGTCGACGAGCATCAGGTCGCCCGGCTGCCAGGTGCGGCGCACCGTGGCCCGCTCGTAGGCGGAGTTGACGGCCGCCAGGTCCTCGGCGGTGAGGGCGATGCCGTCGCCGATGGCGGTGGAGAACGGCAGGCCGTCCGCACCGAGCTCCTCCAGCAGGACCTCGCGGATGTCCTCGTCCAGCGAGAACTGGCTCCAGAACGCGAGGTGGTTGAACCACACCTCGTCGCCGGTGTGCGGGTGGCGGATGATGCCCGGGCGCAGCTGGGCGGTGCGCAGATCGCCTTCCTCGCTCCACTGACAGGAGATCAGGTTCTCGGCGCAGTACCGCTCGACGTCCTCGGCGCCCTCGGCGGCGAACGCGGCCTGCCAGGCGACCGACAGGGTCTGCGAGTAGTTCCGCGTCAGCACCCAGCCGTGCGCGCGCATCCGCTCGACCAGCTCGGACGGGAGCAGCCGCAGCACCTCGCGGCAGTCGGCGACCGGGGTGGCGCCGCCCTCCTCGGGCGCGGTCAGGCAGCCGAAGAGCAGCAGCCCGGGGAAGGTCAGGGTGTAGCTGTTCTCGTTGTGCGGCCGGATCGCCTGGGCGGCCGGCAGGTCGGTGGAGGAGAAGACCCCGCCGCCGTAGTCGCTGCGGGGGGTGGCCTTCTCGCGGTACGGGGTCGCGGTCGGGATCAGCTCGTCGCGGACCAGCGCGAAGTCGTCCACACTGCGGATCGGCAGGCCGCGCAGGTAGACCGCGCCGAACCGGTGCAGCCCGGCGCGCAGTTCCTCGCGGTGGGCGGCGAGCCAGTCGCGGGCGGCCGCCGCGTCGGCGAGCTCGGGCGCGTCGACGGTGGCGGGGGCGCCCGGCTCGGTGTGCCAGTGGAGCACGGTGGTCATCGCGCACCGCCGGGGGCCGCCGCGGTGTGGCGGAGCTCCAGGGTGCAGCACTTGACGCTGCCGCCGCCCTTGAACAGCTCCGACAGGTCCACGCCGATCGGGGTGAAGCCGCGGTCGGCGAGCCGGTCCGCGAGGTTGCCCGCGGCCTCCGGGAGCAGCACATTGCGCCCGTCCGAGACGGCGTTGAGCCCGAACACCTCGGCGTCGGCCTCCTCGGCGAGCAGCGCGTCCGGGTACAGCTGGCGCAGCACCTCGCGGCTCTCCGGGGAGAACGCGCCCGGGTAGTACATGACTTCGTCGTCGTCGAGTACGGCGAGCGCGGTGTCCAGGTGGTAGAAGCGCGGGTCGACCAGGGTGAGGCTGACCACGGGAGCGCCGAGCACCTGCTGGGCCTCGGCGTGCGCGGCCAGGTCGGTGCGGAAGCCCGTACCGGCGAGGATGCGCTCGCCGGCGACCAGGTAGTCGCCTTCGCCCTCGTTGGTGTGGCGGGCGGCGTGCACCACCTGGTAGCCGCGCTGCTCGAACCACGCCTGGTAGGCGGGGGCTTCGTCGGTGCGCTCGGCGTGGCGGAAGTTGGCGACGAGGACGCGGTCGTCGAGGACCGTGGCCCCGTTGGCCGAGTAGACCATGTCGGGCAGGCCCGGCACCGGGTCGATCAGCTCGACGGTGTGGCCGAGCTCCTGGTAGAGCGCGTACAGCCGCTCCCACTGGAGTACCGCGAGCGCGGTGTCGGTCGGCTTGGCCGGGTCCATCCAGGGGTTGATCTGGTAGGTGACGGTGAAGTGGCTGGGGCGGCACATCAGATAGTGCCGGGGCCGGGCGGTGCGCTGGGTCGTCATGGCTCAGGCCTCCTTCGTCGCGGCGATCAGGCTGGCCGGGCGCAGATCGGTCCAGGTCGTCTCGATGTGGTCCAGGCACGCCTGGCGGGCGGCCGGGCCGTGGGCGGTGCGCCAGCCGGCGGGGATGTCGAGCGAGGCGGGCCACAGCGAGTGCTGGTTCTCCTCGTTCACCAGGACGAGGTAGACGGCCTCTTCGTCCTCGAAGGGGTTGGTCACGGGTGCTGCTCCTCTTGTGTCATCGAAGGAAGGTCATGGCAGAGGGGTTGGGTCAGGGACGGGGCGGCGGCGATGCGCCAGCCGCCGGGCAGGGGGGACATCGCGAGCGCACGGCGGCAGATGGCCAGCGCCGTGGACCGGGTGGTCCGTTCTCCGGTCGCCGCGAGGAACATCCCGAGGTGGAGGCGGCCCGGACGGCCGGCCTGGACGCTGATGTGTTCCAGGCGTTCGCCGCGGGCCGCCGCCGTCCAGAGCAGGTCGACCATGCGGGCGCCGTCCGCCGTGCGGACCGCCTCGGGGTCGACCGCGTCGAGGGTGATGACGGTCAGCTCCACTCGGGAGTACGTCAGTGCCCGGCCGGGCCGTGACCGGCCACCGCGGAGGTCGTACGGACGGCGCAGGGGATGCAAGAAGTCATGGAGGTGCCCTCGGCAGGAATGGGAGGAAGAAGAGGTGGGAACCGCCCGGCGCTGCGCCGTGGCGGTGGCCTCATCCTGACCGGCGTCCACCCCCGCAGGGAACAGGTTTTGGCTGGTCAGAAGCGGACAGGCCGCTTTGTGACACCGCGCCGCGTCCCTCGCGTATATGCGTAGACGCGAGATCTATGGGGTGTAGATGGCCGCGTTCCACACTGGGGCTCGCATCCGCCGGAAGCGCGGATCCGCTGGGGAATCGGCACACGACAGGGGTGGGGAATTGACCGCGACGCTCGGCCTGGAGGCGCTGGACCGGACGGTGTACCAGAAGATGCTCGACCGGCCGGCCCTGGGCGTGGCGGAGCTCGCCGCCGAGCTGTCCGTCGCACCGGACGCGATCCGCGCCTGCCTCGACCGGCTGTTCGCGCTGCAACTGGTGCAGATGTCGTGCGAGGCGCCCAGTCGGTTCACCGTGGTCGATCCGGTGCTCGGGGTGAAGCGGCTGCTCGACCAGCAGCACGACGAACTGCTGCGCCGCCAGCACCAGATGGCCAGCAGCCATCAGGCGCTGGTCCGCATCCTCGCCGGTTCGAGCGGTCCCGCGCAGCAGGCGGACGGGGTCGAGCGGCTGACCGGGCCGGACGCGGTGCGGCGGCGGCTGGATCGGCTGACCCTGGAGGCCCGGCACGAGATCCTCACCTTCATGGCGGACGCCCGGACACCGGCCGCGCTTCAGGCCACGCGCGAGAGCGACACGCTCGCCCTTCAGCGCGGGGTGGCGATCCGCACCGTCGGCCCGGACGCCGTCCGCGACGACGCGGCGACCCTGGCCCACACCCGCGCACTGGCCGCACAGGGCGGCGAATTCCGCACCGTGGCCGCGCTGCCGACCTCGCTGGTCGTCGTCGACCGCTCGCACGCGCTGGTACCGATGGACCCGGCCGACAACGCCAAGGGCGCGCTCCTTCTCTCCGCCCCCGGCATGATCGCCCCGCTGCTCGCCCTCTTCGAGCGGGTCTGGGGCGGGGCCGCCCCGCTGGGCGGCGACGCGGCCGGGACCGGTCATCTGCCGAGCGAGCAGGAGCGGGCCCTGCTCACCCTGCTCGCCCAGGGACACACCGACGAATCCGCCGCGGTCCAGCTGCACATCTCGGCGCGCACCGCCCGGCGGATCATGGCATCGCTCAACGAACGGCTGGGCGCCCGCAGCCGGTTCGAGGCGGGGCTGCGCGCGGCGCGGCTGGGCTGGGTCTGACCGGCGGGCCGACCACGCACGCACCGGACCCGCAGGCGAAAACGCAGCTGCCCCACGGGCGAGGACGACCGGCACCCACCGGTCCGGGCCCGACACGGAGCACTCCCGTCCGGATGATTCACCACCAGACACCTTCGGCCCGTAGGATGACGCTCCATTTACCGGCCACCGCCTTGACCAGGGGGAACGCGGCCGGTGAGAGCCATGCGGAACACCCCGGGGGGACCGTGGAATTCTTCGTGCTCGGATCGGTGGGCATCCGGTTCGACGACACCGTCGTGCCAGGAGGCTCCCCCCAGCAGCAGGCGACGCTGGCCGCGCTGGCGCTGCGCGCCGGACATGTCGTGCCCCTGCACGAGCTGATGAGCGATGTGTGGGGCGAGGCGGCACCGGGCTCCGCGGTGATGATCCTGCGGACCTACGTCTGGAAGCTGCGCAAGCTCCTGGAGAACGGCGGCCGCGACCCCCAGATACTGGCCTCCGCCAGCGACGGCTACCGGCTCATCGCCGAGCCGCTGTGCGTCGACGCGCTCCGCGCCGAGCACCTGGCCACCGATGCGGCGCACGCCCGCAAGGCCGAGCGCTACGACGAGTGCGCCGAGCTGCTGGCAGAGGCCGTGGCGCTGTGGCGGGGTGAGCCGCTCGCCGGGGTGCCGGGGCCGTTCGCCGACCACCAGCGCTCCCGGCTGGCCGAACTGCGGCTGCATCTGCTGGAGGAGCGGTTCGACCTCGACATCCTGTTGGGCCGCCCCGCCCAGGTGATCCCGGCGCTCACCGGGTTCATCAAGGAGCGGCCGCTGCGTGAGCGGCCGTACGGGTTCCTGATGCGCGCCCTGTTCGCCGCCGGACGCCAGGCCGATGCCCTGAGCGTGTTCGCCGGCGCCCGCGATGTGCTGGCCGCGGAGCTCGGCCTCGACCCGGGCCCGGAGCTTCGGGCGCTGCACCAGCGCGTCCTTGAGGGCGACCCCGCGCTGCTGACAACGGTACGGACCCAGGCCCCCGCCGTCGGCGCGGCCATCCCCGAAGATCCCGACGGCGCCGGGCGCGGCGCCACCGCCGCCTTCGTGCGCCCGGCACAACTCCCCGCGGACATCGCCGACTTCAGCGGCCGCGCGCACGCCCTCGCCTCCCTGCACAAGGCCCTCGCCGATGAGGAGCGCGGCGCGCTGGCGGTCGCCACCGTCAGCGGGATGGGCGGCATCGGCAAGAGCGCCCTGGCGCTGCGGGTCGCGCACCGGGTCAAGGACGCCTACCCCGACGGCCAGCTCTACGCCGATCTGCGCGGCACCAGCGCGGACGCGGCCACTCCCGCCACGGTCCTGGCCAGCTTCCTGTCCGCGCTGGGCGTGCCCCGCCAGGAGATACCCGGCTCGGTCGAGGACCGGGCCCGGCTGTTCCGTACGGTCCTCGACGGCCGACGGGTCCTGCTGCTGCTCGACGACGCCCGGGACGCCGCCCAGGTCAAACCGCTGCTGCCGGGCGCCGTGCGCTGCGGGGTGCTCGTCACCAGCCGGGCCCGCCTGGCCGGTGTGCCGTCCGGCAGCCATGTCCAGCTCGCCGAGTTCACCCGCGCCGAGGCCCTCTCGCTACTGCGGCACATCGCGGGCGCGGAGCGCATCGACCAGGAAGAACCGGCCGCGGTGGCACTCGTCGGCGCCTGCGCCCATCTGCCGCTCGCGGTACGCATCGTGGCGGCCCGGCTGGCCGCGCGGCCGGGGTGGACGGTGGCGCATCTGGTGGCCCGGCTGGCCGACGAGCGCCGGCGGCTGACCGAGCTGCGGGCCGACGACCTGGCGGTGGCCGCCGTCTTCGAACTCGGCTACCGCCAGCTCCCCGAGGAGCAGGCCCGGGCGTTCCGCTCGCTCGCCCCGGTGACCTGGCCCAGCATCTCCCTGGAGGCCGCCGCGGCGGCGCTGGCCCTCAGCGAACACGACGCCGAGGAGCTACTGGAGGCGCTGGTGGACGCGGCGCTGATGGAGTCCCCGGAGCCGGGCCGCTACCGCTACCACGACCTCGGCCGGGACTTCGCCCTCCACCTGCCCCGGCCCGATGGCGCGTCGGCGGACGACGACTTCGCCGTGGCACGCCGCCTCCTGCACCATCTGCTGCACCGGGCGGCCGCGGCGTTCCAGCGGATGGTGCCCGGCGACCCGGTGCACAGCACCATCGCCGCCACCGCCGCCGAGCCCGGCGACGGATTCGCCGGGCTCGCCGAAGCCCGTGAGTGGGTCGTGGCCGAGTCGGACTGCGCCGTCCACACCGTCGGGCTGCTGCTCAGAAGACCGGGCAGTCCCGATCCGGTCCTGCTGACGACGGCCGCCGACCTCCTGGTGGCACTCAGCTCCTTCGGTCAGGACATCCCGTACGCCAAGATGGCCGTGACCTCCACGGCGCTCGCCGACACCGCGACCCGTGCCGGTGTCCATCGCGCGGCCGGCCGCGCCCACTTCATCTGCGGCAACGCGGCGCTCCAGGCTACCCGGCTCGGCCAGGCGCGCACCCACTCCGAGCTGGCCGCCGAGTCCTGCCGCCGGGCCGGCGACCGGGCCATCCTCCAGCAGGCCTACAACGACCTCGGCGTCATCGCCCAGTTCGAGCAGCGGTACGACGACGCGGCGGCCCACTTCGACCAGGCGCTCGCCCTGGCGCGGGAGCAGGGCCAGCGCACGGCCGAGCTGTTCACCACGCTCAACGCGGCCCTGGCCCGGATCCGCGGCGGCCGCGCCGCCGAGGCGCTGCCCTCCTGCGAGGAGGCGCTGGGCGCCCTGCGCGCCATGGCGGACCCGCACGGGGTGGCCCACGCACTGTGCGTACGCGGGCAAGCCCTGCACGAGCTGGACCGTCCGCACGAGGCGCTGGCCAGCTACGCCGAGTGCCTTCAGGTGTGCGAGACCGAGCGGATTCCCGGCCAGCGGGCGCAGGCCCACTACCGGTCCGCCGAGACCCTGCGCGTCCTGGGCCGCATCGAGCCCGCGCTCGATGCGGCGGGGCGGGCGGTGTCGTACTTCCGGACCGTGCCGGACCGCGCCCGGGACCGGGGCTACGCGCTGCTGATCCACGCGCGTACCTCGTTCGACGCCGGACACCTGACGGAGGCTCGGGCGCACGCCGCCGAGGCGCTGGAGGTCTTCACCGGGGCAGGTCTGCCGGAGGCCGCGCAGGCCGCGGCGCAGTTGAAGTCCTGATCGGCCGGGGACTTCGTATGCGGCGAGGGCCGTTACGCCCGGGTGTTGTACTCGTCGGTCCCCTTGCCGTGGTCGCCGGGGCCGTTGGCGGAAGTGCTCCAAGCGGTGGCACCGGAGGAGGACTCGGCAACGACGGATCCGAAGGCACCCACGAGAAGGGCGAGGAGGACCGGAACGAGAACGGTCATACGGCGGTTCATGGACGTCTGGTTGCGCTGCACGAGAGAACCTGGCTCATTTCGTGTGGGAGGCCATCGGCTGGCCCCGGCCTGCGTACGGTGTGCTGCCCCGACTATGGCAACCGGGCATCTACGTTTCATATACGCGGTGCCATACGGCCGGGAAACGCACGGCGGACGTCAGGAGCCGCCTGCGGAAGCGGCCATTCGCCCGGCTCGATCGCCGGGGCCGTGACCGACCGCGTATACGCCGCCCGCTAGCATCCCCTCGCATGGCGATGCGGGGGTGGCGGCCGGGTGCCGTGGCGGTGGCGGTACTGGCGGCGGTCTGCGCCTCGGGCCCGGAACGCCCCGACGATACCCGCACGGCGACGGACCCCGGCCCCCTCCCGGCCGACCGCTACACCGCCACGCCCCAGGACTACCAACGATCCCAGCGGGCGTCGGCGCTGCTGGTCCGCCAGTGCATGGCCGGTCTCGGCCACCCGGACTTCCCGCCTGACGGCGCTGCGCACGTACCGGGCCAACATCACCGCGGTGCTGCGGCAGCTCGGCCGGTGATCCGGTCCTGCGCCCCGGAGACAGCCGGTGGGCCGCGGTGCCGGAGTCGGGTCAGGAGCGACCGCTGAAGGGGCTCCACCAGTTGGCCGGGCCCAGGGCCGTCATCACGGCGGGTACCAGGACACCTCGTACGAGCACGGCGTCCACCAGGGCGCCGAGGGCCACGCCGATACCGACGATCTTCATGATGGTGACGTGCGACGTGCCCATGGCCGCCGTGGAGATGACGATCGCGGCCGCCGCCGAGGTGAGCAGTCGCCCAGTCCGGGCGATGCCGTCGACGATGGCGGTGCGGTTGTCGCCGCCGCGCAGGTACTCCTCGCGGATCCGGCCCAGGAGGAACACCTCGTAGTCCACCGACAGGGCGAGGGTGATCAGGAGGGTGAAGAGCAGGACGGCGGCGTCCAGGGAGCCCGTCATGGTGAAGTCGCCGAGCAGGGGGCTGCCGTGGCCTTCCTGGAAGAGCAGGACGGTCGCCCCCAGGGTCGCGCCGAGGCTGATGACAGCCACGACCAGCGCCTTGAGCGGTGCGACGACGGTACGGGTGAAGATGCCGAGCAGGACCAGCAGGGCCGCCGCCAGTAACAGCAGGCACCCGGGCAACGCGTGCCGGACGGCGGCGGAGGTGTCGGCGATCTCGGCGGCCTGTCCTCCCACGGCGACGGTTCCGGGGGCGGGCGCGGCCCGTACGGCTCGTACCACGGAGCTCGCCCGCCGGGTGTCGGGGGCTGCCTCACCGGCCACTTCGAGGACCGCCGCCCCCGGGACGGCACCGACGGCGCTCCTGCCCTGCCCGCCGGCGGCCGGGGTGATGACCCGTACGCCGGTCACGCCGGGGAGGGCGGCGAGCCGGTCACGGTAGGCGGTGACGTCCTCGCCGCCGTGCGCGCCCGTGACCACCGCCGTCAGCAGGCGCTCCGGTGCCGCGGTGAAGTGGGTCCTCAACTGCTCGGCGGTGGCGGCCGCGCGCGCCTGCGGCGGCAGGGTCCGGTCGTCCACCAGGCCGAGCCGCACGTGCGCGAACGGCAGACCGAGCAGAACCAGCAGGAGCGCCGCGAGCCCGCCGACGAGGAGCGGGCGTGCGGTCGCCACGCGGGCGGTCCGCCGCCAGAACCGGCTGCTCTCCCCCGGCTTCGTACGCCGCCACCGCGCAAGTGGGTCCCACGCCCGCGCGCGCGGGCCGAGCAGGCGCAGGCAGGCCGGCAGCACGAGCAGGGCGGCCAACGCGGACAGGACGGTGACGACCATGGCCGAGAGGGCCAGCGCGCGCAGCAACGGCACCGGCACCACGCACGCGCACGCCAGGCACGCGGTGACGGCCGCGGCCGAGAAGACGACGGAACGCCCCGTGGAGCGCAGCGCGGCGCCCAGGGCATCCTCCAAGTCCTCGCCGCGCGCGGTGTGTTCGCTCACCCGGGTCAGCAGGAAGAGACTGTAGTCCACCGCCAGGCCGAGACCGATCGCCGCGGCGGCACTCAGCGCCACCCGCGGCACGTCGACGACGTGGGCCAGCAGGCCCATCACCGGCAGCGCGCAGCCGACGGCCAGCGCGGCGGTCAGGACGGGCAGCAGGGCACAGACCACGGACCCGTAGGCGAGGACCAGCAGGGCGAAGAGGACGGGTGCGGCGAGGAGTTCGGCCCGGCGCAGATCCCGGTCGAGGGTCTCGTTGACCTCCCGGTCGGTCCAGGCCTCTCCCGCGGCGGCCACCCGCAGACCGGGGGCGGCGCCCCGGGCCGTGTCGACCAGCGGGCCCGCCGCTCGCGCCTGCTCCTTCTTCTCCCCCGTCAGCCGCGCGTCGACCAGCACGCTCCGCCCGTCGCGCGAGCGCATCCACGGATCGCCCGCGCTGTCGGCCGACCACGCCCCGCGTACGCCGGGTTCCCGGGCCAGGGCCGTCACCACCGCCCCGGCGCCGTCCCGGAGCAGCTGCGGGTCCGGGCGTTTCCCCGGCTGGTCCGGACGCCGCCCGGACGGGAGGGAGAGCACGAGGATCAGGTCGGGGGCCTGGACGCCCAGCCGTTCGGCCCGGCTCCGGGCCCGCCTCGCCTCGGTGCCGGTCGCGGCCGAGCCGCCCGTCCCCAGCGCCGCCAGCGCGAGGGGTGCGAGGGCGACGGCGCACACCGCCGCCAGCACGGCGTATCCGATCACCCACCAGGCGCGTCGCCGCGTGGCCTGCGCCGCGGGCCGAGCGCGTGCCATGCGCGGTCAGGCCGTCCTGGCGGAGGGAAGGGACAGCGCGACGGGCAGCGCCGGGTGCCGGGCGACACCGTCCGGGGACAGGAACAGCGGGGTGACGACGGCGTCGCTGTCCGGCAGCGGGATCGTCGGGCCGATCGGTGACGTGCCCAGCCTCTGCCACAGCGCGGAGCTCGAATCCGACGACGCCTCGACGTAGAGGCCCAGCTCGCCGTGGTACAGCTGGACCAGCATCTCGGCCGCGAGGAGCAGGAAGGCCCCCCGGCTCCGGGCTCCGGGGCGGGCGGCGGCCAGGGCCCCGTGCAAGTGGGGCGGGAGGCCGGGTGGATAGCGCGCGTCCAGGATGTCGATGAGCGCGAGGCAGCGTTCGGCGGCCGGGCCGGTCGAGGCGGAGATGTCCGCGCGGAAGGCTTCGTGGTCCTCGGCCGGAACGGGGGCGCGCTCGGAGGGCTCCCAGACGAGGACCGCGTCGCGGGAGGGCGAGACGAGCGCGGTTCCTTCATGCTCGACCATGAAGCGGACCCAGGCGCACATGAATCCGGCGATGCACCGCTCCCGCCCGGGAAGTCCGGGCGGGAGCGCCCAGCCGATCACCGGGTCCTCGGCGAACGCGGCGGCGAGGATGCCGGCGATCTCCTCGAAGTCCTCGGACTTTTCCGCCTGGTACGTCACTGTGCCTCCCGTTGCAGGTCGCCGAGCCGCTGTTCGTCCCGGTGGGCGGTGAGGAAAGCGGACACGGCCGGTTCGACGGCCTCCCGGCCCGCGCGCCAGCTGCACACCGAAAGGCGCACCGCGTGCCGGCCCTTCCACTGGGTGGGGGTCACCCAGCAGGTCCCCTCGGCGTTCAGCCGGGCGATCACCCGCCGGGTGTGGTCGTCGTCCCCGATCCGCAGCAGCACCTGGTTGAGCCGGACCGGGACGAGGAGTTCGACGCCGGGTTCGCCGGCCAGGCGAAGGGCGAGGTGGCGTGCCGCGTCGCAGTTGCGCTCGACGAGATCGGCGACACCTTCGCGGCCGAGGTGGTGCAGAACGGCCCACAGGGTCAACGCGCGGGCCCGCTGGGACATTTCCATCCGGTAGTCCACCGGATCGCGTCCGGTCCGGGCACTGGTGTGGATGTAGTCGGCGTGGATGCTCACGGCCTGGCGGAACGGGGAGGGGTGCGCGCAGAACGCCAGACCGCAGTCGTAAGGGGTGTTGAGCCACTTGTGACCGTCGCAGGACCACGAGTCGGCACACGCCACGCCGTCCAGCAGGCCCCGCAACCGGGGGGAGGCGGCCGCCCAGAGGCCGAAGGCCCCGTCCAGGTGGAGCCATCCCCCGTACTCGTGGGTGACCTCGGCGATCTGCCGCAGCGGGTCGACGGAGCCGGAGTTGATGGATCCGGCCTGGCCGCACACGATCAGGCCGCCGGCGGCCCGGGAGGCCAGTTCCCGCAGATGCTGGACGTCCATCCGGCCTTCGTCGTCGGCCTCGGCATAGCGGACCGCGCCGCCCAGGCCCAGCAGACGCAGGCAGCGCAGGACCGAGATATGGGTCTCCTTGCCCAGCAGAACGGTCAGCGGCGGCGCCCCCGGCATGCCCTGTTCGTTGACGGCCCAGCCCGCACGGACCAGTTGGTGTTCGCGGGCCGCCGCCAGGCAGACGAGGTTCGCCGTCGTGCAGCCCGAGGTCAGCCCCATCACCGTGGACCCGGGCAGGGTGAGCAGCTCGGTGAGCCAGCGTTCGCACACCTCTTCCGCCACGGCTGCCAGCGGGCTGAGGTCGTGGAAGACGGAACACTGGTCCCACAGGCTGGTGAGCCAGTCGGCGGCGATACCGACCGGGAGGGCGCCGCCCACGGCGTAGCCGAAGCTCCGCGCCGCGCCGGAGGCCAGCGCACCCGCCTCCCCGGCGCGCATCAGCCGTTCCACGGTCGCCGGTGCGGGATTTCCCGCGGCCGGCAATTCACCGCCCAATAACTCCGCGAGCCGACCGGGTTCGTGCGCGCATATCGGACGCTCCCGGCCAAGAAATAAATGCGCGTACCGGGCCACTTCCGAAAGCAGATCAGACTGGTCCCTCACAAGTCCCCCACAGCGACTCGGGGCAGAATGGCAGAACCCAGGAATGACGGGGCAATATGCCGGACGCAATCACTCTATTCGCCGCCGGACGCATGCCGCAACCGTCCAATTCGCGCCATCCGGACACCGGCCGAACGCGCTCCCGTCGAACACGAGAGCAATTGCGCAGGCCGGAGTTGCTCTGCTCTACTCAAAGCTGGCCGAACAGTGCTTTGGCAATCCGACCGACCATGCCGGTCATGAAGAGTGGCGCCTCCGCGAAACACCACGCCAGCACCGCCCCGTAAGCAATGAATTCACGCACGCACACATTCTTTCACCTTTCTCCGAATCGGCCCGTCGGCCGGGATATTCGCCTGCGCCGCCGCCGTCCGCGAGATCACGGAATTCCGCGAGGCTCACCGATTTCAGTACCGAGGAGGACTTCTTGCCTACAGAACCCATCGCTGTCGTCGGGGTCGGCTGCACACTCCCCGGCAGCGTGCACAATCTGGAGGAGGCCCGCGCGGCCTTCGAGGAGGGCCGCGACTGTGTCCGCGAGATCCCGCCGGACCGGTGGGACGTGGACCGTTTCTACGCCGCCGATCCCCTCTTACCCGGCCGGACCTACGTCCGTCACGGCGGCTTCGTGGACGACATCGACCGGTTCGACGCGGCCTTCTTCGGCATCTCCGACCAGGAAGCCTCCCGGATGGACCCACAGCAGCGCATGCTGCTCCAGACCGTGTGGCACGCCCTGGAGCACGCCGGGCAGAATCCCGAGAAGCTCATGGGGAGCAACACCGGTGTGTTCCTCTCGCTGATGTCGTACGACTACAACACCCTCAAACGGGACGGCGGTTACGACAGCGTCACCGCGTACGAGGCGATGGACACCGACAGCATCACCGCAGGCCGCATCTCTCACTTCCTGGGCCTGCAGGGGCCGTGCATCGCCGTGGACACGGCCTGCTCCGGATCGCTGGTCGCGCTCCACCTGGCCAGGCAGTCCATCCTCGCCGGCGAGTGCGACGCCGCCATCGTGGCGGGCGCCAACGCGATCCTGACCCCCCACGTGCACATCTCCTTCTCCAAGATGGGCCTCTTCTCGCGCAGCGGACAGTGCCGGTCCTTCGACGCGGGCGCGGACGGATATGTGCGCAGCGAGGGCTGCGTGGCCGCACTGGTCAAGCGGCAGTCGCTGGCCGAGGAAGACGGCGACCCGGTCCTGGCGAGCGTGCTGAGCACCGCGGTCAACCACACCGGCCGGACCAGGACCCTGACCGCCCCCGACGGCCGCAGCCAGCAGCGGGTGATCCGTTCCGCGCTGGCGGCCGCGGGCGTCGACCCGGCCCGGGTCGGGTACGTCGAGGCGCACGGCACCGGCACACCGGTCGGCGATCCGATCGAGATGGACGCCATCATGCAGACGTACGGCGCCGCCCGCTCCACCGGGAAACCGCTGTACGTGAGTTCCGGGAAGAGCAACGTCGGCCACATCGAGGCGGGCGCCGGACTGCTGGGCGTGGTGAGGGCGGCCCTCTCCCTGGACCGGGAGACCGTCTACCCCAGCCTCCACCTGGACCGGCTCAATCCGCAGATCGACCTGACCGGCGCGTCCGTGGAGGTCCCCACCGAACCGGTGGACTGGCCCCGGGGCGACACGCCCCGGCTGGCGGCCGTCAACTCCTTCGGATACAGCGGCACCAACGCCCACGCGATTCTGCGGGAGGCGCCTGTCCCCCGGCCCGCCACACCCACCGCCCAGGACACCCGGGCCGCCGCGCATCGCTCCGAGGAACTCCTGGTCCTGTCCGCGAAGGCCCCGGAAACCCTGCGGGAACTCGCCGTCCGCTGGGCCGCCTTCCTGTCCCGGACACGGATGCCCGACCTGCCGGCCGCGGTGTTCACCGCCGCCGCCGGCCGCGCCCCGCTGCGCCACCGGCTGGCGGTGACCGGCCGCAACGGCACCGAACTGGCCAACAGCCTCCGCCAGTGGGAGACCGGCCGCGCCTGCGACTCGGTCCGCACCGGCCGCGCCCGGGGGGCCGGGGCCGCGAGGACGGCCTTCGTCTTCTCCGGACAAGGTACGCAGTACCCCGGGATGGCCCGCGAACTCGACGACCGGGAACCCGTGTTCACGGCGGCGATCGACCGCTGCGCGGCGGTGATGGACCCCCACCTGGACATCCCGCTCAGGCAACTGCTCTTCCACCCGGACACCCCGGAAGCCTTCCACGAGACCCGTCTCGCCCAGCCCGCGCTGTTCGCGGTCGAGTACGCCCTCGCCGAACTCCTGCGCTCGTGGGGCGTCGAGCCGGCGGCCGTCACCGGGCACAGCATCGGTGAGATCGTCGCCGCCTGCGTGGGCGGTCTGCTGACCTTCGAGGACGCGGCCCGGTTCAGCGTGTCGCGCGGCCGCGCCATGGGCGAACTGCCCTGCGGAGGGCGGATGCTGGCGGTCCGTACCGACCAGGAGACGGTACGCGGGTGGCTGGCCGGCCGCGACGACCAGGTCGCTCTCGCCGCGGTGAACGGACCGCATGACGTCGTCGTCTCCGGTGCGGCCGAGGCGGTGGACGAGATCGCGGCCCTGGCCGAGAAGTCGCGGACCGAGACCGCGTGGCTGCGGACCTCGCACGCCTTCCACTCGCCCCTGATGGACCCGGCGCTGCCCGCACTGCGCGAACACGCCGCCGCGTTCCGTACCGCCAGCCCGGCCGTCCCCGTGGTCTCCGGCCTCACCGGACGGCCCCTCACCGGCGACGAGGGCCCGGACCACTGGGCCGATCAGGCGCGCCAGGCCGTCCGTTTCCACGACGCGATGCGCACCGTCGTCGAGTCGGGCTGCACCGCGATCGTCGAGATCGGCCCGCAGGCCGCCCTGACGCGGCACATCCGGGAGGCCTTCGGCAACTCGGGCGTCACCGCGATCCCCACCCTGGCCACGGACGGCCGGGACGTACGCAACCTGCTCACCGCGGTGGGCGCCCTGTTCACCTGCGGGGCCGACATCGACCTGCCGCGGCTCTACCCGGGTCCGCGCTACCGTCGCACCGCGGCCGCCCCGCAGTACCCGTTCCGCAAGGACCGCTACTGGTGGGACGACCAGGCCGACCGCAAGGCAGCGGCCCCCGCCCCCGCCGTCCGGGCTCCCCGGCCCGAGCCGTCGGTGCGCGAACACCGGCTCACCGCCGCCGCGCCCTGGTCCGACCACCGGCTGCACGGGACGACCGTCTTCCCCGCCACCGGATATCTGGACCTGGTGGTCCGCGCGCACGCGGAGGCGGACGGCGGGCGCCCCGGCCCGGTGGTGCTGACCGGCGTCGGCTTCACCCGCCCGCTCGTCATCGCGCGCGGCGGGACCACCGTGGCCCGGATCGCCCTGACCGACCTCGGGCAAGGGACGGCCGGCGGGCGGGAGTTCACGATCAGCGCCGGCGCCGACGGCGCCCCATGGGCCGACCACTGCCACGGCACGATCGGGCGGGCCGAGCACACCGGCGGAGGCGAGGCCGCACCCGAGGCGCTGCGCGCGCGGATGACCACCTCCGTCGCCCCCGCGCAGCTGTACGGAATGCTGCGGGACGGCGGGCTGGAGCACGGGTTCCACTTCTCCACCGTCCGGGAACTGTGGCTGGCCGCCGCCGACCGCGGGGAGGCCCTGGCCCGGATCACCGCCGTACCCGACGGCGCGCCCGCCGAGAGTCATGCGCACCGGACCGCCACCATGCTCGACGGCTGCCTCCAGATCGCCGCAGCCCTGTTCCTCGCCCCCGGGCAGGACCTGCTGCCGGGCGGGTACGTCCCGGTCGGGATCCGGCGGATGGTGCTGGACGGCCCCCTGCCGGACCAGATCTGGGCCCATGTGCGGCGCCGGCCGCACGACGCCCGTACCGCGTTCGTCGTCGATCTGCGGGTCACGGACGACAGCGGGCGCGTCGTGGCGGAGTACGAGGGCGTCGAGTACCGGCACGCCGGTCTGCTGTCCGGTGGCCCGGCGGACGCGGAGGAGGGCATCGGGCAGCACGGCGGCAAGTCCCGGCGGGAACTGCTCGACCTGCTCGGACCGCTCGGCCGTCAGGAGCGCCGGCAGGCGGTCGTCCGGTGGCTCGCCGACGAGGTCGGGGCGACCCTGGGCAAGGCGTCGGCGGAGCTGGAATTCGAGGCGGAACACATCGACCCGTCCATCGCGCTGCTGGAAATCGGCCTGGATTCTCTCAAGGTGACCGACCTTCAGCGACGCATCCAGGAAAAGCTTGAGTTCCGCTTCAAGGCGATGGAGACCATCGACTACCAGACCCTCGAAGGGCTGGCCGACTTCCTCCTCGACCGGGTGCTCGACCTCGCCCCCGCGGACCGGGAATCCGCCGGACGCAAGTCCGCCGACACAGCCGCCTGAGCGGCCACCGAAGACGAGCCAGTGGAGCGGATGATGCTCGATTCCGTATTCGTCAAGGACTACATCGACAGCCATCTCGAAGAACGACAGGTCAACAAGATCCAGCACGGATTTCCCTCGCCGCGATTCTGGAACGCGACGACCGTGCCCGTCGACGAGATCACCGAGGACCGCGGTCGCCTGCTGGAGGCCGAGCCGGAGCACGCGGCCTTCCTGTACGTCGGCGTGCCGTACTGCATCAAGACGAACCCCGGGAAGTGCGGATACTGCCTCTTCCCCGTCGAGGAGTTCCAGGGGAACGAGGCGCTGGAGGACTACTTCGGTTATGTCGAGCGGGAGGCCGACCTCTACCAGGGGCGACTGGAGGGATCCGCCCTCGGCTCGGCGTACTTCGGCGGAGGCACCTCGAACCTGTACCGGCCATCGCACTATCACAAGCTGATGGACCTGGTCCGCCGCCTCTACCCGAACATCGCCCCCTCGGCCGACCTGACCCTGGAGGGCATCCCCCAGGTGTTCACCCGCGACAAGATGCAGGCGATCCGTGACTCCGGGATGAACCGGATCAGCATGGGCGTCCAGCAGATCAACGAACGGCTCAACAGCCTGAGCGGACGCAGGCAGACCACCAGGCATGTCACCCAGAGCCTGGAGTGGGCACGGGAGTTCGGCCTGGGCGCCAACGTGGACCTGATCTTCGGCTGGCCACAGCAGACCGTCGCCACCATGCTGGAGGACTTACGGACGGTGGTCTCCTGGGGGGTCCACGACATCACCCACTACGAGCTCAACGTCGGCGGCCCGACCGACTTCGCACTCAACCGCTACCACGAACTTCCCAGCGCCCTGAGCAACTTGGAGATGTACCGCGAGGGGCGGGACTTCCTGCTCGACCAGGGCTACGAGCAGCACGGCGCCTACAGCTTCCGCAAGCCCGGGGACCCCGCCGGCCGCGACTTCCGCGAGGGATACCGCCCCCAGCTCAACGACGTCTCGGACGCCGTCGGCCTCGGGTACGCCGCGATCTCCTTCTTCGGCGCGGCCCGCCTGGGGCCCGGACGCTCCTGGTCCTTCATCAACCACCGCAGCCTGCAGCACTACAAGGCCGCGATCGACGAGGGCCGGTTCCCCATCGAGCGGGCCTTCCGGCACGAACCCGAGGACTGGGTCCTCACCACCCTCTTCCGCCACCTGCTGGGCATGCGACTCGACCGCGTGAGGCTGCGATCGGCGCTGGGCGTGGACGTCTACGACGAGTTCGCCACCATCTGGGACGCACTGGCCGAGCGCGGGCTGGCGGACATCACCCCCGAACAGATCACTCTCGTCGGCGACGGCCCGTTCTACACGCCGATGATCTCCACTCTGCTGGCCGAGGAGCGCTATCGCACACTGCGCTCGCACGAAGTCGAAAGCAAGCGGACCGAGCTCGTGCAGATCGGCGACGGAGCCGGAGGACCGGATGACGACTGACGAACTCCCCTTGCGCGGCAGGAGGTTCGTCGTCACCGGCGGCGCGCGCGGCATCGGCGCCGCAGTGGTGCGGCTCGCGCTGGCGCAGGGCGCCGACGTGGCTTTCGGCTACCACCGCAGCGCCGACCAGGCGGACGCGCTGTGCGACGAACTGCACGCCGCCTACCCCGACCGGCGCTGCACGGCCCTGCCCGGGCGGGTCTCCGACAGCACCGGTGCGGAGAAGTTCGCCGCCGCGGCGCTGGATTGCCTGAGCGGGGGCCTGGACGTACTCGTCAACAACGCGGGGGTGAACCAGGACGTCGTCTTCGCCCGCATGCGTCGGGAGCAGTGGGACGAGGTGGTCGACACCAACCTCGGCAGCATGTTCAACGTCACCCGGCCGCTGGTGATGCCGCTGACGAAGGGGGGAAAGGGCACCATCATCAACATCGCCTCCGCCTCCGGCCTGCACGGCGCCCCGGGCCAGACGGCCTACTCGGCCTCGAAGTCCGGGATCATCGGTTTCACCAAGGCGCTGGCGAAGGAGGTCGCCGGCCGCGCTGTCACGGTCAACGCCGTCGCCCCCGGGTTCATCCACACGGACATGACCGACCTGATCCCTCCACCACAGGCGTGCCATCTCAAAACGCTCATCCCCACCGGGGAGTTCGGATCCGCCGACGATGTCGCCGCACTGGTCTGCTTCCTCGCCTCGGACCGGGCGCGCTACATCACCGGCCAGGTCATCGAGATCTCCGGCGGACTGGTCATCTGACCGCCGGGCTCGCGAACGCGGCGTCGGCAGTGCACCGCGGTCAGCGCACCCAGGTACCGGTGAGGGTCTGGACGGCGGAGCCGTCGAGGTCGGCGAGTGTCGTGGCGACGAAGTCCCGGGCCCACTGCGAGGTCTGGACGCGGAAGGGCGGGCGGGCGGCGGTCAGGGCGTCGACGATCGGGGCGGCTGCCTCGGCGGGGGTCTGGGCGTTGCCGAAGGACTGCCGGGTGCGCGTGATGTAGGCCTCCAGCGCCGGGGCGTAGGGCCCGGCGGCGGCGAGCAGCGCGGGGACGTCCAGGCCGAGGTTGGCGACGAACTCGCTCGCCACCGCGCCCGGCTCGACCACACTGACATCGACGCCGACGGTGGCGGCCACCGGCGCGAGGGACTGCATGAAGCCCTCGACGGCGAACTTGGCCGCGCAATACGCCTCGTTGAAGGGCTGGCCGACGGCGCCGCCGACGCTGCTCACGGTGATCACCCGGCCCTTCGACGCCCGCAGGTGCGGCAGGGCGGCCCGGGTCACGGCCACCACGCCGAAGAAGTTGACCTCCATGGCCGCCCGGACGTCGTCGACGCTGCTCTGCTCGATGGTGCCGACCTGGGCGGCGCCGGCGTTGTTGACCAGCGCGTCCAGACGGCCGCGCTCGGCGACGACCTCGTCCAGGCAGGCGGTGATGCCCGCGGAGTCGGTCACATCCAGGCGCTTGACCTGGATCCGGTCCGCGACACCCGCCTCGGCGGCGGCCTTGAGCAGGGCCTCGGCCTTGCCGGGGTCGCGCATGGTGGCGATGGTCGCCCAGCCTGCCCGGGCGGCGCCGATGGCGGCGGCCAGGCCGATGCCGGAGGAGGTACCAGTGATCAGAACCGTCTTCGGGGAGGTCATGAGGGGCTTCCTTGCCTGGGGAACACAACGGGCCGACACCCGTAACCGGGGAGTTCCCCAGTTATCTGCAACGGTAAACGGGGAGCTCCCCGGTTGTCCAGTTAGACTGGTCCCCGACGAACGGAGCAGCTTTGACCACCAAGCCGAGCGCGTTGCGCGCCGATGCCCGCCGCAACCGGGAGCGCATCCTCGAAGCGGCCGTGCGTGCCTTCTCCGAGAAGGGCCCGGACGTCGCGATCGACACGATCGCCAAGACCGCGGGCGTCGGCTCGGCCACGCTCTACCGTCATTTCCCCACGCGCGAGGCGCTGGTCGAGGCGGCGTACCGCAACGAGCTGGCCCGCGTCTGCGACAGCGCCGTGAAGCTCCTCGCCGACAACCCGCCCGACCGGGCGATCCGTCTGTGGATGGACGACTTCATCGACTACCTGGCCGCCAAGCAGGGCATGGCGGACGCCCTGCGGGCCGCGGTCGCATCCGGTGCGGACCCGTTCGCCGAGACCCTCGACAAACTCGGCACCGCGCTCACCACGCTGCTGCGGGCCGGCGCCCACGCCGGTCTCCTGCGTCCGGACATCGACCCGTTCGACGTCGGCTTCAGCCTGGCCGGCGTCGCGCTGATCACCAGCGCTCCCGACCAACGCGAACGGGCCGGCCGCCTCCTCGACCTGCTCCTCGACGGCCTGCGGTACGGAGCGGACGGGCCCGCGTCCAGCTCGTGACCCGGCTCCGGCCGCGTTCACCGCCCGCAGTCGCTCACTCCTGCGGCGTTGCCCGCCCGTCGCCGAATACGCGGCGACTGCGTCAGGAGCGCTTACAGCTCATCCGTGGTCTCGCAGCAGCATTGGTACTTCGATGACATGACGGCGCCGAAGCGCCCGGTCTCGAAGGCGTACTCGACGTTGGCCGGGATGTACATCCAGTCGCCGGTGGTCAGCTCGGTGCCATTGAAGATGATTGATCCGCTCATGATGTATCGGATGCCATCTCCCTGATGGGAATGACGACCCACGCTGGCGCCGGGATCGGCGACCGTGAGGTATTCGATTGCGGGGCCGTCGAGGTAGACCGGCAGTTGCCACTTCCGAAATCCGCGAGGCGCCTCGACAGTCAGGGCCTTGGTTGCCTCCTCGACCCCTGGGCTTTTCGAGGTGATGATCCCCTCAAGGTTCAGTTCGGCCTTGGAGGCGGCATGACGAATGTGCGCCAGGGCTTCGTCGAAGCGGGGATAGCTGGGGCTCACATCACTCTCCTCTGCGTAGAGCGGTACACCCCCACTGTCCCTCCCGAGCCCGCCGATCTAATGACCCATCCGGGTGGGTTGCAGTCAACGAGACCCGTCCGGAGGGCGGACAGTCTCAAGCGCGTGCGTCACCCGCGCGCATCGGGGCGCCTGGCAGCCCGGTCAGTTGCTCGGATGGGAGGCTGCCCAGCCGTGTTCGAGCAGTGCGAACGTCTCGTCGGCGGCTCGGCGCGGTTCGGCGTGCCGCAGGATGAGGCTGTGGGCCTCAAGGGCGAAACGAGCCAGGGCGGCGCAGCTGACGTCGTCCTCGGGCGCGCCTACGGCGTCGGCGATGGCCCTCGTCAGGGCCGCTTCGTGGCGCGTCCACATGCGGTGGGCGTAGTCGCGCAGCGCGGGGGTCTCCTGTACCAGGCGGGTGAAGTCGGCGAACCGCGGGTCCGCGGCATGGACGGCGAGCTGGGTCTGCTTCAGCAGGAGGTGCTCGCGCAGGGCCTGCGGGATCGACCGGCCCGGGGCGCGTTCGCGCACGGCCGCGACGAGTGCTGCTTCCAGGTCGTCGTCCTGGTCGAAGACCAGGGCCTCCTTGCCGGAGAAGTGCTTGAACAGGGTGGTCACCGAGACGTCGGCAGCGTCGGCGACGTCTTTGACGCCGACCTGGTCGTAGCCGCGTTCGAGGAAGAGCTCAAGTGCGGCGTCGGCCAGGGACTGGCGGGTCTGGGCCTTCTTGCGCTCGCGGCGCCCGGTCGGTTCGGTCACTCGCACACCGTACCTCGAAGTGTATTCGCTGTGAAAGTGTAGTCATTGCGCTTATTTATCGAGTGTGCTTTCTTGGTGATGCCGGGTCTCCCGGCGGTTCACCCACCTTCCGAGGGACACCTCCCATGAACTCTGCTCGTGATCCGCGCATCGCGATCGTCGGCGCCGGCCTCGGCGGCCTCACCTGCGCCCGAGTCCTCCAGCAACACGGCCGCTCCGTCACCGTCTTCGAACGCGAGGAATCCGCCGACGCCCGCCCGCAGGGCGGCACCCTGGACATGCATGCCGACACCGGCCAGGCCGCCCTGCGTGCGGCGGGGCTCCTCGATCGATTCGACGCCCTCGCCCGCCCCGAGGGAGACGAGTGGCGCGTGCTCGACTTCGCCACCGGCGCCCTCCTGACGCATCAGGTGCCTTCCGCCACCGGCGGCCGCCGGGAGATCGACCGGGGCCAACTGCGCGGTCTGCTCCTGGACTCGCTCACCGAGGGCACGGTGGAGTGGGACCGCGCCGTCAGCGGAGTCACTCCGCTGACGGACGGCACCTGCCGCCTGCTCTTCGGTGACGGCACCGCCGAGGACTTCGACCTGGTGGTCGGCGCCGACGGCGCCTGGTCCCGCGTGCGCCCTGCTCTGTCGCCCGCCGTACCCGACTACACCGGTGTCACCTTCGTCGAGACCGGATTCGACCACTGCGACACCCGCCATCCCGACCTCGCACGGCTGGTCGGCAACGGATCGATGCTGGCGAAGGGCGCCGGTAGAACCTTGGTCGCCCAGCGCAACAGCAACGGCCACATCCGCGCCTACATCGCGCTCCGCGCGCCCAAGGACTGGCATGAGGCCGCCGGTATCGACCTCGGCGACCAACGGGCCGTGCGGACACACCTGTTGAGGATGTTCGACGACTGGGACGAGGGCCTGCGCTACATCCTGCGCAACAGCGACCACGGGTTCATTCAACGGTCCCTGTTCGTCCTGCCCGCCCCGCACACCTGGGAACACGTTCCCGGCGTCACGCTGCTCGGCGATGCCGCACACCTGATGCCCCCGGTAGGGCTGGGTGCCAACCTCGCCATGCTCGACGGCCGCGACCTCGCCCACGCCGTCGTCACCGAATCCAGGCTCGGCGACGCAGTCCGCGCCTACGAGAGCATCATGCTGCCGCGCTCGATCGAGGCCGCGACAGGCAGTGCGAAGGGACTCGACAACCTCGTCCCCGCGACGGCCTCCTGAACCGACGGGGTCGCGTGCACGTCCGGGTGAAGCGGGACGGCGCCGACTACGACGACGCTCCGCACACGGCCAGCGCGGTTCGCGCCAGGTCGCGCAGCCAGGTGTGGGCGGGATCGGTGTCGTAGCGCTGGTGCCATGACAGGTACACCGGTGCCGGCGGCAGTTCGAGCGGGAGGGGGAGTACGACAAGGCCCAGGTCGGCGACCGCGGAGCGCGTGGTGGCCTCGGGGACGGAGACCAGGAGATCCGAGCCGCGCGCGAACTCCATTGCGGCCGCCGCCGTGGCCGCGGTCGCGACCACGCGGCGGCTGAGGCCGAGCCGCGCGAGGGCGTCGTCGAGGGCGTTGCCGAGGTTCCCACGCCTGGAGACGGTGACGTGCTCAGCGTCGGCGTACCGCTCGGCGGTGACGGTCCCGACGCGGGTGAGGGGGTGCCCCTGCCTCACGACGATGACCAGGCGGGTCTCGCCCACGGTCTCGGCACGGACGTCCGGTGCGCTCGGGCGGTTGGCGTTCACCTCCAGGTCGACCTCGCCGCGCCGCAACTCCGGAGTGTCGATGTGCGATTCCGCGACGAAGCGCAGTCGTACGCCCGGCGCCTGCTCGCGTACGGCCGAGAGCAGTGCGGGGCCGCTCAAGGCGACCAGGGAGTCGTGCCAGCGCAGGGTGAAGGTGCGCTCCAACGTTGCCAGATCGAGTTCACGGCTCGGCGCCAGCACCCCCCGGACCTGGTGCAGCAGCTCGTGCACCTGCTCCCGGACGGCGATCGCGTAGGGCGTCGGGGTCATCGTGCGGCCCGTGCGTACCAGGATCTGATCCCCGGTCGTGCGCCGGATTCGGCCCAGACTCCGGCTCATCGCGGGGGCGGTGACATGCAGCCGTGCGGCCGCCCCGGCCACACTGCCCTCCTCCAGCAGCGCGTCGAACGCGGCCAGCAGATTCAAATCCAATTGCATGCGAGTAATCCTAGCCGTGCTTTACATGCATTTGAAGTTAATCAAGAGGCTGGATACCTTCGAGACCAGAGCGCCGAACAGAGCGCGCAGTTCAGCTCGAACGGCCTCATCACCCCTTACTCACAAGGGAGTTCACCATGCCCGAAACGCTTCAGACCACTGACGTCGCCGCCTCCGACGCCGACCTGCTCGCCCAGACCGCGATCGCCGTGCGCGCGGCCGGCTCCTTGCTGCGCGAGCGCTTCGGCGACGTGGTCCGCTACCAGACCCGCCAAGAGCTGATGCGCGCGCTCGCCGTCAACGACGACACGGCGCTCGGCATCCTGCGCCCCCGCCTCACGAGCCTGCGTCCGGACGCCGGCTGGGTCGAGGACGAACTGGACGGCGGGGCGCTACCGCCCGGCGAATGGTGGGTCGTGGATCCGGCCGAAGGCAACGTCAACCACCTGCACGCCCTGCCGGAGTGGGCGGTGACCGCCACCCTCGTGCGGGACAACCAGCCGGTACTCACCGCGGTCCACCTGCCGTTGACCGGCGAGACCTACACCGCGCTCACCGGCGCGGGCGCCCACCTCGACGGCCGACCGCTGCACGTCTCCTCCACTGCGGACCTCGGCCTGAGCATCGTGGCCACCAGCCAGGCCCGGCCGGACGAGGACGAGAAGGTCGTGCGGCGCGTCGGCTCCTCGATCACCGCGATGCTCTTCGACGCCCTCGTCGTGCGCACCGCCGTGCCCGCGACCCTGCACCTGACCAACGTGGCCGCCGGCCGGATCGACGCCTTCTGGCAGTTCGCCGGCGCCCGCGCGGACCTGCTCCCCGGCGCGCTGCTCGTCACCGAGGCCGGCGGCCGGATCTCCGACGCCCAGGGCCGCCCCTGGACCCCGCAGAGCGAAAGCTTCCTGGCCGCCGCGCCCGGCGTCCACGCCGAGGCCGTCGCCACGCTCTCACGCTGACCGCGCACCACAACCCGCACCCACGAAAAGGACCACATCATCGTGACCACGATCGCAGTTCTCGGAAACGGCCGCGTCGGCGGAAACCTGGCCGCGGCCCTCACCCGGGCAGGGCATGAGGTGACCGTGGCGGACCGCGCGCCGGGCGCCGCCGCCGACGCCGCCCGGACCGCCCGGATCGTCATCAACGCCACCCCGGGAGCCGGCTCGCTGGAGCGGCTCGCCGCCCTGCGCGAGGAACTGCGCGGCAAGATCCTCGTCGATGTCTCCAACGCCACCACCGACGGACCGGACGGCCTGCCCGCGGACCTGATCCACCCCGGCTCAAGCCTCGCCGAACAACTCCAGGAAGCGCTCCCCGAAACGCACGTCGTCAAGACACTCAACACCATGCTCTTCCCGGTGATGACCGCACCGGCAACGCTCACCCAGTCACCGACCGCGTTCCTCTCCGGCGACGACCCGCAGGCCAAGCAGACCGTCCGCGAACTGCTCACCGACCTCGGCTGGCAAAAGGAATGGATCACCGACCTCGGCCGGATCCAGACCGCCCGCGCCACGGAGGCCGCGATCCTCTTCGTCCCGCACGTCATCCGGTCCACCGGATTCACACCCTTCGCGATCTCGATCGCCCGCTGACCCACCCCTACCGTGTCGTTTCGCCAGCTCCAGGAAGGTCGCCTCACCATGTCCCTCGACCCCCAGATCGATGCCTTGCTCAAGAAGTTGGCCGAAGGAGGCGAACCGGCACCGGAGAGCCGAACGGTCGCGGAGAACCGCGACCTCGCGCGCAGCCTCTCCACCCTCGCGGGTGACATCGAGCCCGTCGCCCGCGTGCACGACGCAGTGGCCACCGCCGAAGGCATCGAAGTCCCCGTCCGCATCTACACCCCCGCCACCGTCCCGCGCTCCGGGCCGCGCCCCGTGACGGTCTTCCTCCACGGCGGCGGATGGGTCCTCGGAGACCTGGACAGCCAGGACCACATAGCCCGCATCGTGGCCAACCGCTCCGGCACGATCGTGGTCTCCGTCGACTACCGGCTCGCGCCCGAACACCGCTTCCCGGCGGGGATCGAAGACGCCTACGCCGCCCTGACATGGGTCTCGGCCAACGCCGCAAGTTTCGGCGGCGACGGACAAAGCATTGCGGTGCTCGGCGAGAGCGCCGGCGGCAACCTCGCCGCGGCCCTCGTGCAGGAAGCGCAGCGGCGCGGGGGACCTCACATCGCGCTCCAGGTACTGGCGTACCCGGCCGTCGACCGGTTCGACGACAGCCCCTCCATGTACGAGAACATGGCCGGACCGCTACTGAGCCGCAGTTGGCTCGAATGGTTCTGGGGCCTTTACCTCAACACGCCCGACGAAGGCGCCGACCTGCGCGTCTCGCCGGTGCGCTCCGACGAACTGGCCGGGCTTCCTCCCGCCGTCATCGTCACCGCCGAACACGATCCGCTGCGGGACCAGGGTGACCGGTACGCGCGCAAGCTCGCCGCCGCCGACGTGCCGGTCACCCACCTCCCGATCAAGGGCGCCACCCACGCCTTCTTCTCGTTCACCGGGTCGGTGCAGCTCTCACGTGACGTCTTGAACCAGCTCGCAGACGCCGTGGCCAAGGCATTCAACGACTGACCCGCTCATCGGGCAACGGCCAGACCATCACGTTCAGCTATATATCGCCTGAAGTGACTGTTTCCAGAGGAACCGGGGCAGCTTGCCATCAATGGAGTGGGCTCAACAACAGTGTTCCAAAGGAGGAGTTCATGCCGGACGATCAGGCGGGCAGCCCGGTGCGCTCAGGGAGCCCGGACTCGGCGGTCGACAGGGTGGCCGACTTCTACGGCGCCTACGTCGACGCCGTCTTCGACGGCGTCGACGACCTGGGCTCGGAGCTTCGCGGCCACTACCTCACGGAGGATCTCCGGCAGCGGCTGGCCGCCTGGGAGGAGGCCAACCACGCCGACGGCGTCCTGCGCGCCCAGGACGTGCCCACCGGCTGGGAGGTCCGCTACCACGACTCCGGCGCCGGACACCTGTTCACCACGGTCACCCTCACCTGGGGCACCGGACCGGACGCCGGGCACACCCGGCTGGCGGTGCAGAGCGACCTGAGCACCAAGCTCATCTCGGACATCGAGGACGGCTGAGGACGGCTGACGAAGCCCTGACGCGGTTCGGAGCAGCGTCACGCCCACCAACTACGGGAAACCGAACCGGAGATAGTGGCATCCGAGGATTCGGCGGTCGAGCGCAGTGAAAACCGCCAGCGCTCCGAAACCCTCGGTGCGCTATTGCGATACGCGTACACCCTCCCGAACGGGTTCCTCGGATTCCGGGTGACCTGGACCGCCGGCCGAGGCAGCGTCACGCAACGCCGCCTCGACCCGGCGGTTGCTGGTCATGGTCGCCGTGATGGCCGTCATGGTGAGGAGGAGGCCGGCGGCGGTGTAGAGCGGGGTGCGTACGTCGTAGGTGGTGGCCAGCCAGCCGCCGAGGAAGGCGCCGAACGGGGCGGCGCACATGGCGAGCATGCGGGAGGTGGAGGCGACCCGGCCCATCAGGTGGGCGGGGACGATCGCCTGCCGGAGGGAGGGCCCGAGCACCATCGTGGCGCCCATGCCCGCCCCGCAGACGGCGAGCGCGAGCCCGGCCACGTACGGGTTCGGGGCAGCGGCAAGCCCCAGGATGGCCAACCCCTCGACCGCGGCCGTGCAGGTCAGCGCGGTACCGGTGCCGAGTCGTCGACCCAGGAAGGAGGCGATGCCCGCGCCGAGCAGACCGCCGGTGGCCTCCGCCGTGAGGAGCAGGCCGAAGCCGAAGGTGTCGATGCCGAGACGATCGTGCGCGAAGAGGGCGAGCACGGTCTCCACGGCGATGAAGGCGATGTTCCCGACCGCGGGACGCAGCGCGAGCCCGAGCAGCAACCGATCCCGGAACACGTACGAGGCACCCGCCCGCGCCTGCCGCAGCAGCGACTCACGGGCCTGCGGTACGGGCCGGGGCGCGGCAGGCAGCGACCGTACGAGAGTTGCGGAGAGCGCGAACGACACCGCGTCGGCGAGCAGCGGAAACGCCCGCCCGAGCGCGAGCAGGGCACTGCCCGCGGGCGGCCCCGCGAAACCGGACGCGGCGGTCTGGGCGCCGCGCAGGCGGGAGTTGGCGCGCTCAAGTAGCGTGGGGTCGCGGCCGAGCAGATCCGGCAGATACGCCGTGGCGGCCGTGTCGAAGAAGAGTCCGCCGAGGCCGAGCAGGAAGGCGACGGCCGCGAGCAGCGCAATGCTCAGCACGTCGAGCGCGGCCGCTGCCGCCGGTATCGCGAGCAGCACCGCACGCGCCGCGTCCGTGACCCACATCGTGCGCCGTCGGTCCCAGCGGTCCACCAGCGCGCCGCCGAGTACCCCGAAGAGCAGCCACGGCAGCGTTCCGGAGGCCGTGACGACGGCGAGCGCCATCGGATCCCGCGTCAACGTCAACGCGAGCAGTGGCAGCGCGGCATGTGACACCCCGTCACCGAGCGAGGACACCGTCTGCGCGGTCCACAGCCGTCCGAACCCGGTCGGCAACTTCCGGACATCTGTGGTCACTTGGCGTCCCCTTCGGTCTGCCGGCGCGGTGCCGGGTGGAACAGCGCGAAGACGAGTGACGCGTCCGGCAGCGACGGGTCGGACAGCTCCCGGTATTCGTCCGCCAGTGCCTGCAGCCGCTCCCCCAGCTCCGCGAACTGTTCGTCGGTGAGCCGCAGATGCGCCATCCGTACATGCCGCTCGCCGTCCGCCGGCGCCGCCTCCAGGTCCGCCACCGCATGTCGCATCAGCACATCCGGCCCTCCCTCGCCCGGATCCGGCAGCACGATCGAGCGTGCGGCCATCGCGTAGTACCGCTCGGTGACCCCCCGCACCTTCCGCGTCCGTACCACCTTCACCAGGCCGGCCCGCTCCAGCAGCCGTACGTGGTAGCTGGAACTCCCCTTCGCCAGGCCCACTCGCTCGGCGATCTGCGTGATCGTCGCGGGCTCGAAGCGGAGCACGGCCATGATGCGGTGACGCGTGAGATTGGAGACGGCGCGTAGCTGCTCGTCAGTGGTGACGTGAAACGTCTCGGGAAGATCATCGGCAGGCATGAGAGCAATGGTCAACGATTCTTGACCATTGCGCAAGGGGGTTTCGCACGGCCTTCCGGAATTCACTGACCGGCGCGAGAGTCCGCCGCTCCTGCGCAAGTTGGCCGCGGCGCGCACCACGGCAGGCGATGCGGGACACCGCGCGCTCGTCCGGCAGGGCGGTCTGCCGATGAGTTCACCGTCCTCGAAGGGTCTGCCCAGCGACACGACCGTCCTCGAAGGAGTGCCATGTCCACCATCCAGCCAGTGATCTTGACTGCCAACCATGACGTCCTGCTCGGCTTCTATACGAGATTGTTCGGCGCCGAGGAGACCTTCCGGGTACCGGCGGAAGGGCCGACCTTCTACGTCGGCTTGCGCATCGGCGACACCGACCTCGGGCTGGTGGCCAGGACGGATCTGGGGCCCGAAGTGGCACCGCGGATCGTGCTCAGCATCGGTGTCGACGACGTCGATGAGACGCTCGGCCGGGTGACGGCGCTGGGCGGCTCGCTCCACGGCGGCCCCAACGACATGCCGTGGGGACAACGCGTCGCCCACATCCAGGACCCCGACGGCAACCCCGTGAACCTGACCCAGCCGATCCCGGCCCAGTGACGCTGTTCTGGGTGCCTGTGTTGGTCGTGGGCCGCTCCTCTGTGATGACCGCTTGCCAGCAGCGGATGGCCGCTGCCCGATTCGGACAAGGCGGAGCGCCGACGGGTCCTACGGTTTCGAGGAACCCTGAAGGTTTCGACGAAATCAGCGCTCTGGAGGCGTACATGGACAGCTGCCGCGGTGCTCGGACGGCCGTGATCGTGGGCGCGGGCGTGGCTGGTCTGACAGCGGCCACCGCCCTGGCACGCGGCGGATGGCGGGTGGAAATCGCCGAGGTCGGCCCGCCGGAGGCACCTTCTGGATGGGGGTTGTGCCTGACCGGTCCGTCACTGCGCGCGCTCGACGAGCTCGGCCTTGCGGACGCGTGCCTGGCCGAGGGCTACGGCATGAGCACGATCACCCACGTGGATGTGAACGGCGAGCCCGCGGACGAGGTCCGGTTACCGCGCCTGATGGGCGCGCGACGACCGGCGATGGTCGGGATCGCGCGTCCCGTGCTGCACCGCATCCTCTACGCGGAAGCCGAGAAGTGCGGCGCAGTGATACGTCACGGAGTGACCGTTGCCGCGGTGGATCAGGACAGGGAACTGGTCCGCGTGCGGTTGTCGGACGGGACGGTCCGGCAAGTCGCGCTGCTGGTGGGCGCGGACGGGATCCGCTCGTCGACTCGGGGCCTGCTGGGTCTTGAGGCCTCGCTCGACTTTCACGGGCAGATGGTCTGGCGCGCCCTGGTGCCCCGCCCGCTGTGGGCCACCGGGATCCACCAGTTCGCCGGGAAGACCGACACGGCCGGACTCGTGCCCCTCTCGGACAGCCAGGCATACGTGTTCCTGACGGAGAACGGAGTGGAGCAGAGCGTCCTGCCGGATGCCGAACTCGCCCCGCGTCTGCGGCAGCTCCTTGAGGCATTCCCGGGTCGGGTGCAGGAGATGCGCTCCCTGATATCCGTGTCGGAATCGGTGGTGCGCCGCCCAGTGCTGACAGGGCTCCTGGAGGGCACTTGGAGCCGGGGCAACAGCGTGGTCATCGGGGACGCCGCGCATGCGCCCGCACCTCAGATGGCCAGTGGCGCCGCCCTGGCCATCGAGGACGGGCTCGTACTGGCCAGGGAAATCAGGCGGCACGAGTCCGTCGGCGCGGGGCTTCAAGCCTTCGTCGGCCGACGCTCACAGCGGTGCCGAACGCTCGTGGAGACCTCGGTGGCGATCGCCGCCCTGGAGCAGGCGCAGCGCCACCACGAGGCGTATCCGCTGGCCGATTCCTGCCACCGGCTCATGGCCGAGCCCGCGTAAGCCATCTGACGCGATGAGCGACCACCTGATGGTGACCGACCGGGCGCAAGCTTCACCAACTCCTCTCCCCACAGCGGGAGTTGGCGGGTCAAGGCCGTGGCGTGCAACTCGATACGTCTGTGACAGAACGAAGACGTCACGGAGGACCACCTGTAACTCGGTGCGAGGTACAAATACTTCCGACCACATGCACCGCGCTACTCCCGGGGGAACATCGTGAAGCACACCCGCATCGCCGCTCTCGCCGCCATAGGCGTCGTCGCCACCCTCTCGCTCACCGCCTGTGGCGGCGACGACTCCGGGAAGGACTCGTCCGCCAAGGGCTCCTCGTCCTCCGCCCCTTCATCCTCTTCTTCGTCCTCGGACGGTGGCTCGAAGTCGAAGGGCGGCTCGGAGGCCGGGAACGCGAAGTCGGGCTCCGGTGCGGACACCTCGGCCGGCGCCGGGGCCGCGAACGGCACGACGAACACCGACGGCAAGGTCAAGTTCTGCAAGACGCGGGACCTGGCCATCGACGCCGGCGACGCCGCACCCGACAAGGACTCCGGCAGGATCAACATCACGATGATCAACCGGGGTTCGACCACCTGCTCGGCAACGGGCTTCGCGGGCGTCGACATCAAGGACGCCGACCACACCTCAAGCCCCATCGAGCGCGGCCACGCCCAGCCGCGTATCACCATCCTGAAGCCCGGCGACGCCGCCGTCTTCGACCTCGCCTACGACATCGACAAAACCGGCGGCAGCCTCGCGCACCCGACCAACATCCTGGTGACGCCCCCGAACGAGACCCACACCGTGACCCTGAACTGGCCCGCGGGCGCGGGGAAGATCAAGGGGGCGTACACCGACGTTCAGGTCTACCCCACGCACACCACCAGGTAAGGGCCATGCCCACGGCCGACCCGGGTAGCCAACAGCCCTACCCGGCCAGGAACTTGGCCGTCCAGCGTGTGGCCAGCCCTCGTCAGCGACGCTCGTCCTGCCCCGTTCGCCGCAGGTTCTCAGGGAGGTGAGCCCACCATCGTGCCGACGCCGCTGCGCAACCACCTCATCACCAGATCCCAGAACCCCGCCGACGTGCTCCACGCCGCCGCCCGCCTTTTCGGCGGCTCGATCGCCGCAACGCCCCTGGACGAGCCGTGCGGCGGCGATCACGAACTGCGCGGCGTCGCCGCACACGGCTTCGCGGTGGGCTACTTCGTCTCGCCACTCGATGTACGCGTCGCCTCGACCCAAGGCCGTAACCGCGGCTCCTACTTCGTCAACATCGGTGTCTCCGGCGCCATCTCGGCAACCTGCGGCGGCCGCCGGGCGACGCTCGACGAGGCGACGGCGGGAGTCGCCAACCCCGGAGACACCCAGGAACTGCGGCCCCTGCGCGGCCGCAGGACGCGGTTCCTGGGCCTGCGGATCGACGCCGCCCTGGTCGACCAGGAATTCGCCACGCTGACCGGGCATGCCCCGGTGTCCACCGTGCGCTTCGACTTCGCCCTCGACCTGGCCAAGCCCAAAGGCCGGGCGGTGCGACTGCTGGTCCGCTCCCTCCTCGAACAGCTGGACTCGCAAGACCCCCTGTTCCAGCGCCCGGAGCTGCAGCGCAGCCAGCTGCGTTGCCTCGTCACCGCCCTGCTCCTCGCCCAGCCGCACTCGCACACCGGCGAGCTGCACGACGGTCCACAACCCAGTTACCCGCGCTCCTTACGGGCAGCCCTCGCATTCATCGAAGCGAACCTCCCGGAGCACATCAGCCTCGGCGCCATCGCCGGTGCCGCGGGCTGCAGCCCGCGGACCCTCAGCTCCGCATTCCGCGCCCGGCTCGGCCTGTCACCCATGGCGTACGTCCGCAACCTGCGGCTCGACCGGATTCGTCAGGACATCCTCGCCTCCACCGATCCCGTCGGCACGATCGCCTACCGGTGGGGTGTCTCCCACCTCGGCCGCTTCGCCGGCGAGTACCGCGACCGCTTCACCGAACTGCCCTCCGACACCGCACGGCGCAGGTAACCCGGCCTCCCCCTCCCCTGCCCGCCCGTCACCACCTAGGGGTGCTGGAACGTGACCTCCGGGTAGGCCCGCGAGGGGTTGTCGAGGAGGGGCTGCGGAATTCCCTTCAGCTGGAGGTCGAAGAAGGCGCCGACGTAGGCGCGGGTGATCGCCGCCGCGCGCTCGGGGGCGATGGTCTCGCCCGGGAGGGGGAGGCCCAACTGGGAGGCGAGAGCGGGGAGATCGTTGAAGTTGAAGTGGTCGGCTCCCGCGACGGTCAGCCAGCGTTTCCAGCCGCCGAGGTCCGCCCACGCCTGGTCCCACGAGGTGTCCTTGCCCGGGGCGTGCGCGGACTCGGTGCCCAGCAGCAGGAAGGGCCGCTCTCCCACGCCCGCGGCCGGGGGAACGACGTCGAAAGTGCCGTCCATGTCCACACCGGCGCGCACCCGCCGGTCGACGGCCATGGCCGAGGCAGCTGCGCTGCCGCCGACGGAGTGGCCGGCCATGCCGATACGGTTCCGGTCGATCGTGCGGTGGTACGGCCACGGGGAATGACGGCTGGTCAGCTGGTCGATGACGAACGAGACGTCCGTCGCCCGGCTCTCGTTCACGGCGACCCAGCCACCCGGGGGAAGGTTGCCGCCGCAGATGGCGCAGGTGAGCGTTGAGCCGTCGGGGAACGTGGTTCCGGAGTCCTCATAGGTGTGGTTGACGAGTGCGACCACGTAACCGCGGCTGGCCAGGTCCTCGGCGAGGCCGGTGAGCGTGGTGCGCGGCAGGGTGAAGCCGGGTGAGAGCACGACCAGCGGGAAGCGGCCCGGGGCCGGGCGGGCGCCGGTGCGGGCCCAGGAGCGGGTGCCGCTGAGCGTGGCGGGCGGGATACCGGCTCCCGGCGCCCGCCGCTGCAGCAACAGCGCGGCCTCTTCGGTGCTCATGTAGGTGGCGGGTGCGCCGGTGTGGGGCCGTGCGGGGTAGAACACCGACACCATCAGCCGGCGCGGGCCGGCGGCGGGCACCCATGGGTCCGGGCGGTGGGTGTCCACCAGGTCCAGCGTGCTGCGGCCGACGGCGTGCGGGCCGGTGGGGCGGGGCAGTGTCAGCTGGACGTCCCTGGCGGCGGTGGTGACGGCCGGGGCCGGGGTGGCCGCCTGCGCCGAGGCGGCCGGCAGGACCAGCGGAAGGGACAGCACGATCGCGAGAGTGCCGGACGCGGCGATGCGATGAGTTCGTCTCATGGCGTCCAATGTGGCCCTGGCCCCCTGACCCGGCATCAGCCCGAAGACGGGCACGCACGACGCCTGCCCGTAGGGGTTTGCCAGGAGCTCTCCCCTAGGCCCTGCCTGTTGCGAGAGTCAACGTCGGGACGGCGGCTTCCGCCATAACGGTGGTTTGCCGTCCCGGCCGCCGTTGTGCCCGGTGCGCCGCCAGGACACTGGCCGGGGCGGCGGGGGCGCCGCCGGGAGGGCGGGAGAGCGCATGGCCGACAGCAGGATCCTGGTCGCGGTACCGGAACACCCTCGGGGCGAGGGCGCCGGGCCCCAGCAGTTACGGAAGATCCGGGACGCGATCGAGGCGGGCGGCTTCGAAGTCCGGTGGGAGGTCACGGCAAAGGACGCGGACGCGGTACTGCGCACCGAGGCCGGTCTGGCGGCGGCGCTGGTGGCCTGGAACCTTCCCAGGGCCGCCGGTGACGGGGCCGGCGCCGCACTCGCCGCGCCGGGCAGCACCCTCGACGGGACCCCGGGCGGCGGCGCGGTGCTGCACCGGATCGGCCGCCGTTTCCGGGACCTGCCGATCTTCTTGGTGATGGCCGACGAGGGCGTACGGGACCTGCCGCTGTGGGTGTCCGAGTCGGTCGTGGGCTACGTCTGGCCGCTGGAGGACACCCCGGGCTTCATCGCGGGCCGCATCACCGCCGCTGCCCGCGCCTACCGGGAATCCGTGCTGCCGCCGTTCTTCCGGGCACTGCGCCGCTTCGACGACGCCCACGAATACTCCTGGCACACCCCGGCCCACTCCGGCGGTGTCGCCTTCCTCAAGTCGCCGGCGGGACGCGCCTTCCACGACTACTTCGGGGAGCGGCTGCTGCGCAGCGACCTGTCGATCTCGGTCGAGGAACTGGGCTCGCTGTTCGAGCACACCGGCCCGATCGGCGAGGCGGAGCGCAACGCGGCCCGTGTGTTCGGCTCCGACCTCACCTACTTCGTGCTGCACGGCGACTCCACCTGCAACCGCCTGGTCGGCCATTTCAGCGTCACCCGCGACGAGATCGCGCTGGTGGACCGCAACTGCCACAAGTCCGTGCTGCACGGCCTGGTCGTCTCGGGCGCCCGGCCGGTCTACCTGGTCCCCACCCGCAACGGCTACGGCCTGGCGGGGCCGCTGCCCCCGGCCGAGATCGCCGCGGACGCGGTGGCGGCCCGGATCGCCGCGAACCCGCTCGCCGAGGGCGCGGTGTCCCCGCACCCGCAGTACGCGGTGTTCACCAACTCCACTTATGACGGCCTCAGTTACGACGCGGTAGCCACCGCTCGCGCGTTCGCCGCCAGCACGCCCCGGTTGCACTTCGACGAGGCGTGGTTCGCGTACGCCCGCTTCCACCCTCTCTACGCCGGCCGTTACGGCATGTCGGTGGACGAGGAGGCCTTCCCCGGCCCGGACCGCCCGACCGTGTTCGCCACCCAGTCCACGCACAAGCTGCTGGCGGCGCTGTCCCAGAGCGCGATGGTGCACCTGCGACCCGCAGCGCGGGCACCGGTGGAACATGACCGGTTCAACGAGGCGCTGATGATGCACGGCACCACCTCGCCCCTCTACCCGATGATCGCCTCGCTCGACGTGGCGACGGCGATGATGGACGGCCCGCAGGGCGAGTGGCTGATCGACGAGGCGGTGACCGAGGCGATCCGCTTCCGTCAGGAGATGGTGCACCTGCGACGGCGGATCGAGAGTGCCGGGGACCGGCCGCCGTGGTTCTTCGGGGTGTGGCAGCCGGACACGGTCACCGACCCGCCGACCGGCGAACGGCTGCCCTTCGAGGAAGCCCCGTCGGAGCTGCTGCGCACCGAGCAGTCCTGCTGGCTGCTGGAGCCCGGCGCCGACTGGCACGGTTTCCCCGGGCTGACCGAGGGCCACTGCATGTTGGACCCCGTCAAGGTCACGCTGACCTGCCCGGGCATCAGCGCCACCGGCGAGATGGCCGAGGAGGGCATCCCGGCCCGGGTGCTCACCGCCTATCTGGCCACCCGGAAGATCGTGGTGGAGAAGACCGACAGTTACACCACACTGATCCTGTTCTCCATGGGCATCACCAAGGGCAAGTGGGGCACCCTGCTGGACGCCCTGACGGATTTCAAGGCCCTCTACGACGCCGACGCCCCACTGGAGCGCGTCCTGCCGGAGGCCGTCGCCGCGCATCCCCGCCGGTACACGGGCCTGACTCTGCGCGGGCTGTGCCGGGAGATGCACGAGCAACTGCGCTCGGTACGCCTGGTGGAGCTTCTGGACACGGCCTTCCAGCAGCTCCCGCAGCCCGTGGCGCCACCTCAGCACTGCTACCAGCGGCTGGTGCGGGGTGACACCGAGCGGGTCCGGATCTCGGAGGCGGCGAGCCGGGTGGCGGCGGCCATGGTCACGGTCACCCCGCCCGGCATCCCGGTCCTGATGCCGGGCGAGTCCACCGGCGCACCCGACGGCCCGCTGTTGCGCTATCTCACCGCCCTGGAGTCCTTCGACCGCCGCTTCCCCGGCTTCCGCAGCGAGACCCACGGCGTGACCATCGACGAGGACACGGGCGACTACCTGATCGAGTGCCTGATCCAGGGCGCGGAGCGGCGGCCGGGGCACTCGCCCGGACGTGTCGATTAGGGGCTGTTGGGAAAGTGCTGGTCACGGCCGTTCATTGAGGACTGCGACCAGCACTGTCGCCTCGTAGCGGACGGCGAGCTTGTGGTACCTCGTGGCGACGGCCCGATGGCGCTTGAGGCGATTGATTCCGCACGCGACGGCATGGACCGGCACCTGCTCCGGATGGCGGATCACCTGCCCGTGATCGGGCCGAGGTAGGTGCCGCCTGAGACGTCGATGATCTGGCCGGTCACCCAGCGGCCCTGCGGACCCGCCAGGAAGCCCACCACATCTGCGACGTCCCCCGGCTCGCCAATCCGTCCGAGCGCGGTGATCGACTCAAGTCCGGCCATTGCCTCGGGCACGCCGGTCCACCCGGCGGTCATGTCGGTCAACACCACCCCGGGTTCGACCGTGTTCACGGTGATCCCGCGCCGGCCGAGCTCGTTGGCGAGCGACGGGCTGAGGGCAGCCAGCGCCGCCTTGGTGACGGTGTACCCGATCTGCATGGGGTTCGCGATCCGGGTGGCCGCCGAGCCCATGTTGATGATCCGTCCGCCGTCCCGCAGCAGCGGCAGCGCCCGCTGGACCACGAAGACCGGCGTGCTCACGTTGACCGCCAGAAGCTGTTCGAATTCCTTCTCCGTGAGCTGCCCGATCGAACTGACCGAGTGGATGCCCGCGTTGTTGACCAGGATGTCCAAACCGTCCGCGCTGTGGTCCACCAGCCCGGCGGCGAGCCCCTCGAACAGCCGGTCCACCGCACCGCTCTCGCCGAACCTGGACCGCACCGCGAACGCCCGGCCGCCGGCCTCGGCGATCAGCGCCGTGGTCTCCGCGGCGGCCTCGTCGTTGCCGCCGTAGTGGACCGCGACCAGCGCCCCCTCGGCGGCGAGCCGCAGGGCAACCGCGCGACCGATTCCGCGCGAGCCGCCCGTGACCAGTGCGGTCCTGCCGTCCAGTTCCCCCATGATTGGCTCTCCCCCTCGTATTGCCCCGGTCGCAACCGGGACCGATCTCGAATAAATCCGAAGTTCCGCGCTGCCAAAGGGACGAAGGTATCCACGATCAGTTTGTGACGACCGATCTGAACACGCTCTCGACCGCACTGTACGTGACGATCGACGACGAGATCGCAGGGACCCGATTGCGGGGCAGGCCACCGCTGTTGAGCGATTCGCAGCCAGTGTGTCGGGCCGTGGCGCGGGCCACACCGCACACCGAACCAGCCTCGATGCCGGTGACCTACCTCGTGGTCCTCGTGATCTCGATCGGGCTCGCGCTGCTCGTTCCGCTCACCGCCAAGGGAGCGCTTGCTGTCCTGGGCGCTCCGCTGCGGCTGTTCAGCGTCACGGGCCATCTCGCAGCCAACAACGCCCGCGCGAACGCCAAGAGGCGGCCGCCGTCATCACCCCACTCACCCTGCTGGTCGGGCATGGCGTCCACCATCATCTTCGTCCAAAGCACTGTGGGCGGCGCAGCCGAGGCCCGGACAAGGAACGGCGTCACAGCGGACTGGGTGATCGCCTCCACCAGCAACGTGGTGGCCGACAGCCAGGGCCTTCACCCCGGCGACAACGACGGCAAGCGGGAGGTCATCCGCGCGGAACTGGCAGCAGTCGTGAAGGACTTACCAGGCACGGCGGTCACCGACAGCGGACACCTGGCGGATCGCCAAGCGGCATCGCGCCACGAGAACGCCGAGGTCAACGTCGATGAGCGGATATGTCGCTCTGCCGGGCCGCCGAGAAACCCGTTGCGGGTGACCCTCGTCGGATGTGTGATGGATCGGCCACCGATCAACGGAGGGAACATGAGGACGTCGCTGCCCGCACCCTCGTTGCACACCGCTCGCCTTCGGCTGCGTGCCTTCGAAGACGCGGATGCCAACGACCTCTTCGCGCTGCACAGCGACGCCTATGTGCTGCGCTACTGGGACGCGCCACCGTGGAGCGACCGCGTGCGCGCCGAGAAGTTCATCACGGCGTGCCGACAGATGGCACAGGAGGGCACCGGGGCGCGGCTGGCCGTGGATCGTGTCTCGGACGGGGCGTTCATCGGCTGGTGCAGCCTGAACAGGTGGAATCCGGACTACCGCAGCGCGTCACTCGGCTACTGCTTCGGCGATGCGGCATGGGGCCACGGCTACGCGACCGAGGCCGCGCGCGCTCTGCTGCGGTGGGCATTCGACACGCTGGACCTCAATCGCGTCCAGGCCGAGACCGACACGCGCAACGTCGCTTCTGCCCGCGTGCTGGAGAAGCTCGGCTTCGTACGTGAAGGGACGTTGCCACAGGACTGCGTCGTCAACGGCGACGTCTCGGACTCGTGGGTCTACGGCCTGCTCAGGCGGGAGTGGCAACCGCCGTCCGAGCCGGTCCCCGCCCACTGACTTCCCTCGCTCGGGCACAGCTGCCGGAGCCGCCAAAAAGGGGACCTCCGCCGGCGAGGACAGTGAACCTCGTCTGCCTCGCCATGACGGCCGCGCCGCCTCGCCCCGGGCCCGCATGACCGGTCTCGCCGTTGCCCAACTGTCGCGTCGGGTGGGCGCCGGGTTCCACGGCCTCGGGGTGGCGCCGTGCGCAGGGGCGGGATGCTGCTGATCAGCCCGGGTTCGGGAGCGCGTCGAGCCGGGCAAGGGCGCTGGTGGTGGAAGCGGTCTGCCGCCTGCTCGCGTCGGGCATGGCGAAGGTGTCAGTGGTGCCTCTGGCCGACGCCTGTCCCGGTGATCACAGGCCACCACACACCGAACAGGCAGGATGTGAAGGCGAGTACGGACGCGAGAGTCAGCGTGACCGGGATTCCGATGAGCTGGGCCAGCGCGCCGGCGGCGGTGCTGGTGAGGGGCAGGCTCCCCCAGACGATGAAGGTGATGGTGGCGCGCGTGCGTGCCACCAGATGGGCGGGGGTGCGGCGGGCCGTCTCGCTCTGGACCAGCGGCACCCAGATCGCTTCGGTGCAAGCGGACAGGACCAGCGCGCCGCCCACCGTGAGAAGGCCGGGGCCGATGGCCATGAGCGCGGGACAGAAGGCGCCGAGTGTGGCCACGGCGATGAGTACGCGATGCAGCCGGAATCGCCGGGCAAGGCGGCCGGCTGCCAGCGCGGCACCGATCGAGACCGCCCCGGAAACGCCCCGCAGCGCGCCCAGCAGCGGGATCCACGGGCCTGCCGCGTGGCCTGCGCGAAAGTAGGGGGCAACGACGGTGGCGACGGTCTCCTCCGCCATCGCGACGCCGATCAGCGTGATGGCCACCGGGCGCAGGAAGGCATCGTTACGGATCACCGCGACCCCGGCCCATACCCTGCGGCGTTCCGCGGCCCGCGGCGGTCCCTCGACATCGGCGAGCGGACGGCGCAGTCGTACGAAGGTGAAGCACGACAGCGCCAGACATGCACTGCCCGCCGCGAAGGGCAGTGTCGGGGAGACCGCGAACAGTGCGGCCCCGGCAGCGGGGCCCGCGGCCAAGCCGGCGACCCGGCTTGAGACGTACAGCAATGCGTATACCTCGTCGCACGCGGCCGGATCCAGCAGGCGCACGGGCGCCACGGCCGCCGCGATGTCCGTGCCGGTACTGGCCAGACCGTAGGCCAACGCCCCCGCCCCGAGCAGCAGTTCGGCACCGACACCGGGCCGCAGAGCACCGGCGGCGAGCAGCACCGCCGCGGCGCATCGGAGCGCTGTCGCCGCTGTCAGGACCGGGCCACACCCTCGGCGGTCGACGAAGGCACCCAGGGGGATGGCCAGGATCCACCAACCGGTCACCGCTGCGCTGACCAGGCCGATCAGCAGCGGACCACCCCCGTGTGCGAGGACGGCCAGGGGCAGCGTGCCCAGGATGAGCCCTCCCGCGAGGTCCCCGGCGACGGTGCCGGCCACCAGCTTCCGCGCGCCACGCGGTCCCAGTGCCGCGGGCAGCAGGGCACCACGCATCGGCTAGTCGCGGGGCACCGTCGACTCGGTGCACAGCACCGTACGGCCGAAGGACTCAAGGCCTGCGGGAGAACGGGCGGGACCCGGTCCTGTCGGCCATCCTGCCGCCAGGGCGTACAGCGCGACCTCCGCCATGCCGTCGACGCCGAGCATCTGCTCGACGCCGCTGTCGTTGAACGCGGCGGTCTGGAACGGTCCGAGCCCCAGCGCCGTGGCCGTAAGGGCGAAGGTCTGCCCGAAGTGCCCCGCGTTCATGAGCATCACCCGGTATGCCCGCGGGTGCCGGTACTTGACGGCCATCCGTTCCACCACGGCCGTGACGAAGACGACGAACGCGGCGTCCCTGATCGCACTCTGGTCGGCACACAGACGGGCGGCGTGTTCGCGGGAACAGTCCTGGCGGAGCAGTTCCAGTGAGTGCTCCAGCACGTTGTAGTGGTACACGCCGGATTCGATGCCCGTGACATCGAAGACAGCGACATAGGCCTCCAGTTCGTGCCGGGCACCGCCGGAGGCGCTGGTGCGCAGCATCAAGGTGCCGAAGGCGTCGGCATCGATGAAACCCGCCGGCCCGAACACCGTGCTCAGCAGGGCGGCGAACACATCCAGCGGTACGGGCTCGCCGGTGAAGGCGCGGTGAGTGCGCCGGGTGTACAGGACTTTTCCGAACTCGTCGGTCAGACGGGCCGGTCGGCGAGGCAGCAGTATCCGGTCGGCCCCGGGGTAGTTCTTGAAAATAGCGGGTCGCCCTTCACGTACCCGCTCCTGGCGGGACTCGGGGGTGGGCTCCTCAAAGGACGCGTCACGGGTCGCGAAGTGGAACATGTCCGCCTCGGGTGCCCACGTCCCCCACGCCCGCTCCAACATGCCCCCGTCGGCACCGAACTCCTTTGGGGTGAGCAGTAGTCCACGCTCGCGCAGTGCGGCGATGGCCTGGCCGACGGACTCGGGGTCGCAGCCGTCGAGGTTCTTGACGGCTTGTTCGCTGTCGGTCCAGTCGTCGAACAGGCTCAGGATTTCGGCGGCGACCGGGTCGAACACGGTGGTGGTCCGCCGCAGGTAGTCGTGGATCACGAAGTCGTCGTGGTGCCAGTAGCACACCAGGGTGACCGCGCGCCTCAGTTGCACAGACCGCTCCCGTCTGGGTGGTGGACGAAGAAGTGCCGGGACCAGCCGAAGCCGGCCCCGGCACATGGCGCAATAGCTGAGGTGGATGAGCCCTTACACGTCCCAGGGCGGCACCGTGCGGTCCTCGCGGGGCAGCTCGCGCGTCTTCAGGCTGATCTTGCGCATGGCGTCCTCATCTCTCATGCAGGAATCTCTCGTGCAGGACAGCGGACCCGACTCTCCCGAGGCGAGGAACCGCGCCCACGGCGCAACTATCCCCACCGGCGCTGCCGCTCATCTTGTAGTAATGCGACACTGCGGGAGCGGCAGAGCACCCGCTCCAACTCGCGGTGCTCACATGCTCCTCTTTCCTGAATCGAGTCCGCCAAGCACTCGCAGAACACCCGCCGAGAGACCTCCAACCGCGATCCCGCAAGACCAGCCCAGGACGCACTGTCCGTGGTCCACCTGATCCGCGAAGTGCTCGCCGAGGCCGGTGAGACCGGTGCCGCACGGGGCCCGTCATGGGTAGGACACGGGAACAGGGGAAGCTGCGGATGGTAAAGGCGAGTTGAGGGACGGGCGGGCCCTCGGACGGACCCGTGAGCCCTCGCCCGGACAGGAGGCACCGTCATGCACGTCCCCGGGCCCGAGCACCAGGCGGACGGCGGGCTGAGCGCCGTGGCCGCCGCGGGCGGGCTGCATCAGTACCAATTACGTCTGCACGACACGTACGGACCCGTCGTGCGCTTCCAACTCCCCGGCGCGGACACGGCGGTGTCGGTCGCCGATCCCGTGCTCCTGGAGGCCACGGCGCACCTCGACGAGCGCCCCGACAAGCTCTTCGCCTTCCTGGACCCGCTGTGCGAGGCGGGCAACCTGCAAGTGCTCCCCGCCGACGAGCACACACCCTGGCGTCGGCTGATGCTCTCGGTGCTCGCCGGACGCCCGGCCCACGAGCGGCACTTCGCACGCTTCACTCAGCTGGCGCTGGAGCTCGCGGACCGCTGGGCCGGGCGGGACGGAGGCGAACCAGTCGAGCTGCAAAGGGAGTTGACCGCTCTGTCGCTTCGCATGATCTGCGGGTTCGCCCTCGGCGGCGCGGAGGCCGAGGCGGACGTGGACCGTATCGTCGCCGCGTTCGAGGAGGTGCTCACCGAGCACCTCGGGCGGCTCTATCAGGTACCGCGAGCCGACCCGCGCTCGGCCGACCGGGCCGACGAGGCTCTCGCGTATCTGCGGGGGACGGTCGACCGCGTGGTGGCGGCGCACCGCTCGGGCGGTCGCACCGACCGCAGCGACCTGATCGGGGCGCTGGTCGAGGCGGGTGAGCGTCCGGCACGGATCCGGGACACCGTGATGATGACCCTGCTCGCCGCCCACCACACCACCGGCGTCGCCGTCTCCTGGACGCTGCACCTGCTGGGCCGCCACCCCGACGCGGCCGACCGCGTCGCCGCCGAGCTGGACCAGGTGCTCGGCGAGCGCGCCGCGCCCGATTTCAGCGATCTGCGGCGGCTCACGTATCTGGACATGGTGCTCAAGGAGTCGATGCGGCTGTTCCCGCCCGGCCCCTACGGTGCGCGCGAGACGACCGACGACCTGGTCCTGGGCCCGTACGAGATCCCCGCCGGCACAACGGTGTTCTATCCGTTCTGGGCGCTACACCTGAACCCCGAACACTGGCCCAACCCAGAACGCTTCGACCCCGAGCGCTTCACACCGCAGGAAGTGGCCAAGCGGCCACGGTACGCGTACGTCCCCTTCGGGATCGGACCGCGCAGCTGCGAGGGCGCCGCCCTGGCAACGGTCGAGGCCCAGCTCGTCCTGGCCGTGCTCCTCAAGCGCCTGCGCTTTTGGCCCGCGCCGGGCCACGAGGTGACACCGGTGGAACGGTTCGTACTGTGGGCACGGGACGGGATCCGGATGACGGTGCGGCCACGCGGCTGAACAGTCCGACGGACTCCCCCGCCGCAGCGCCGGCATGCCCGAAGCTAAGGCGCCGGAGTGATGTTGCCGTTCTCGTCCATGGTGAAGCGGCCCTGAGTGTTGCCGTCGACGCTGGTGTGCTTGAGCCAGTGCTTCGACAGGGCGTGCAGGTTGCTGTGCTGCCCTTCCCAGGGCATGGAGTGGCCGGCGCACGCCACCGTGACCAGGAGCTTGTGCGCCCCCGTGATGGCGTCGTAGAGCGCGGGGACATGGAAGTCGAGCACAGCGTTGGAGCTGGGCGGTGTGGTGTTGGCGGTCTTGTCGAACTCGCCGTGCACGATGAGCACGGGCACGCTTCCGCCCAGGACACCGCCCTGTCCCGCGGTGGTCTTGTTCCAGCCCCACGTCACGAAGTTCCGGAACCGGCTGACGCCCTCGGGCCTTCCGGTCGCGGGCAGGACCTTCCCCCACGTACGGCCGATCGGGTCTTCCTCCATGAGGGCGCCCCACACGACGTCGACGATGCCGGGCTCGCGCTGGTTCGTACAGTGCACCTCATTGGTCCACGCCTGTTCGAAGCCCGTGCGCGTGAGCACGTGGGTGGGAAATCCGGGCGCCGGCAGCGTCGGCGGGTTCGAGGGGCCCAGCGGCGGGAAGATCGGCGCGAGCAGGAACAGGCTCTCCACTTTCCCCGGATTCTTGATCGCGTACGGCCCCATGGCGAACGCGGCCGCCGACCAGCCGATGAAAGAGACCTTCGAGACGTTGCGAATGCTCCGGATGTAGTCGACCACGGTGCCGAGCTCGTCCTGGTCGCTCTGGGAGTTGGTCAGTACGAAGGGGTAGCTCGCGGTGCGCGCGCCCGACAGCGGGGGGTTGATGGCGCCCTGCTCGTTGGGATTGACGTTGCACGGGTCCTCCATCCGGGGACGCGGCGACCGGCCAGAGCCCTGGAGGTCCATCATGAAGACGTCGTAACCGGCCTGGGCCAACGCATCGGCCCACCCGTACGAGGTGTACTGAAGGTCGTAGCCGGCCAGGACCGGAATACTCCTGCCATGCAGCATGAGGACGACCTCGCGGGCCGCAGGGGGGCCGGAGGGTGTGCCGTCGTGCTCTCGTACGAAGAGGTCGACCTGCTGGCCGTCCGTGGCGGGGACGGTCGACTTATGGGGGACCATGTGGTCGGTCGTGGTGACAGCCATGGGAGTCAATCCTTCCGGACGGCCCGGATGCAAGCGCGGAGCCTCGTCCAGGCCAGACTCAGGGAGCCGTGCGCCGACCGCCACCGGAGGACCGCTGCCCTGAACCACCGGATCTCGGATCAGGTGAGGGGCGTGGGAATCCCCGCGCATGCCCGCTCGGCGGTGCTGTCCCAGCGCGGCATACGAGGCTTCGGTCCCGACCGCACACGGGAACCGAGTCGGTAAGCGGAGCCAGAGAGGCCCAGGGGAGGCGGCTCCCCTGGGCCTCTCTGGCTCGCAGAATGCTCAGTCGATACAGAACTCGTTGCCCTCGATGTCCAGCATCGGGATGCACGACTCGTTCTCCTCATCGGCATACAGAGTTTGCACGTGGGTGGCGCCGAGAGCGACCAGTCGTGCGCACTCGGCTTCGAGCGCGGCGAGACGCTCGTCCCCCACGAGCCCGGTGCCGACCCGGACGTCGAGATGCACCCGATTCTTTACGACCTTGCCTTCGGGGACACGCTGGAAGTACAGGCGCGGGCCCACACCCGAGGGATCACTGCAGGCGGACCACGCACCCCGCTTCTCAGGAGGCAGGGTGCGGTTGAAGTCGTCCCAGGTGGCGAACCCCTCCGGTGGCGGCGGCATGACATACCCCAACACCTCGCACCAAAAACGAGCGACGCGCTCAGGGTCCGCGCAGTCAAAGGTGACTTGGAACTTCTTGATCACTGACATCGGCGCACCGTACCAAGGAGACGTGGGACTCTGCCGCTCCTTTCCCCAGACGGATCCGCCCGCCGCCGGTCGCGCCTTGAGACACTTTGGACACCAAGTGACCAAACCGCATAGTCGCGAGAACGACGCGACCGCTCGGCGACGCCGGGTGGGAAAAGCCACGTCAGTCCGGTCCCCCACGGCTGCTGATCGTTCAGTTACTGCTTGTCGCGCACGGCGAGACGTTTGGCGATCTCGGTCTTGACCGTCTCGTGCAGCTCGTCCGACGTGAAGCCGAGGCTGCGCAGGATCTGCGCGGCCGGGCTCTCCTCGACGCGGATCAGGCCCAGCAGTGTGTGTTCCGTGCCGACCCAGTCGTGGCCGAGGTCGGCCGACACGCGACGCGCCTGCCCAATGGCCTCCTTGCTCTCCGGCCGGAACGCGATGTGCCCCCGCAGCGCCTTCTCCCCCGCCGGCGGCATCGCTTCCCCGATCGCGTCGCGGATGCGTTGCTCCGACTCGGTTTTCGCCACCAGCACCTCGTACGCCAGGCCCTGCGGTTCGCCGAGCAGGCCCAGCAGCATGTGTTCGGTGCCGATGAAGTCGTGCTTGTGCGTGCGGGCGACTTCCTGTGCCAGCACGATGCTGTGCCGGTTCAGATTGGTGAACCGCTCGAACGCGGCGGGCGCGTGGCGTTGCTGGGCGGCCTGCTTGGTCACGCCGATGGCGTCGCCGATCTCGGTCCAGGACGCGCCGGTCTGCTTGGCCTTGCTGACGTAGTGGTCGATGAGCTGGTCACCGAGGTCGGACAGCGTCTGCGCGCGAAGTCGCGCCTCGCTGATACGGGCCAGTTCGTTGGCGTCGGGGAGTTCCTCGTCGAGCCGTGCGATCAAGTCGGCGAGGCTGATGTCGAGTGGGCTCATGCGTCAACCTTAAGTTGACGATGACGCATCGTCAACTTGTAATTGACGCCCATTCGGGGTGCGCCCTGGCACCAGCACCTCCTTGCCAGGGCGCCTGCCCAACCCACGGCACACAGAAGGCCTCCGCGAGAGGGGGGCCTGCGTAAAGAGAAAGTCAAGGGCGACATAGGATGCGGGTGACTATTTCTGACTTTCTTGGGTAACCGGGGCAATCACATGAAGTTCACGCGTATATCAGTACTCCTCGCGTCCGCGGCCGTCGCGCCGGGCGTTCTGCTCACCTCTCCGGCATACGCCGCCGACGTGAAGGCGCCTGGCGTCTCGGCGCCCGACGCCGGGACGAAGACCCCGTCCCAGCAGGCGGACGACGACCGCGTCGAGCTCCTTCGCATGATGGCGGCCAAGGATGCGGGGCCGGGGTTCAAGAAGGCCGCGGGCAAGGCGCTCGACGAGGGTGCGGCCGCCGTGCGGAAGTTCCTTGAGGTGGGCCAGTACGAGGCTCGCGACGCGGACAACCAGGTGCTGATCTCCCAGATCATCAACAAGGGCGGCCGGGGTGTGCGAGAGGCGGGCGAGAAAGCCCTCCTGGGCACCCCCGAGGACCGGGTGCGGTTCCTGGAGAAGGGGCAGTTCGAGCAGCGCATCATCGACAACCGCGTCCTCGTCAGCCAGATCATCAACGCTGGTGGCCCGGGGGTGAAGGAGGCTGGAATCAAAGCGCTCCGGGGCACGCCCGAGGACGTGCAGGCGTTCATCGACAAGGGCCAGTACGAGGCCCGCAAGAAGGACGAGGCCGACGCCGCTGCCGCGAAGGACAAGAAGGACAAGGACACGAAGGACGAGGGCAAGGACAAGCCGAAGCCCGACGCCTCCAAGGACGCCAGTACCACCCCCACGACCGACAGCAGCGGTAAGCCCGTGACCACCGCGGCCAAGAACGACCCGGCACCCACCTCCGCCGGCACCTCCCTCGCCTCCACCGGAGCCGGTTCCGCGCTGCCGTGGGCCGCGGGCGGCACCGCCGTCGCACTCGTCGGAGGCGCGGGCCTGCTGATAGCCGCCCGCCGCCGCTCCGCCGAGGGCTGAGCGAACGCTTGAGGGGACGCGCGGATATCCCGCCCGCGGACCGTCGGCGACCGGTCACGCCCGCACAGCGGACGGCCGGGCATGTCATCGGCAACGAAGCAGACCGGGAGCGATCTCGTCGTCTATGACCCTGGCCGCGTTCAGATCCTCCAGGGTCTATGCCTCGCGGCGCTACAGTGGGCATCGTCGCCGATGGCCCGTCACATCCGCGCCCCCTCGCGCGCTTCCACACACCTTAATGCGCCGGGTGTTCACCCACGGCGGTCAGTGTCAGCATCTTCTGTCTACGTTCCAATGCATCAGTGGGGGTGTTGCATGGCACCGGCGCAGAACAACGACCAGCGACTGCTCGACCGGATCCTGGAAGACCAGCACCGCAAGCTCGCGCCCGAAAAGAGCAGGGACGACTTCTTCACCTTCTTCGCGGCCGACAAAGCACTGCAGGACTGGGACCTCGACATCGACGAGATCACGGACGGAATCGTGGACGGTGCCCACGACTGCGGCATCGACGGCATCTGGACCTTCGTCGACGAGCGCTACATCACCGCTGACGCCCATCAGTACCTGCCCTCCCGCGCCAACAAGATCGAGCTGGTGATCCTCCAGGCGAAGAACACTTCGGGCTACCAGGAGACAGTGATCGAGAAGCTCCACTTCCATCTCCCCACGCTCCTCGACATGGGACGCGAGGAAGACAGCCTGATCGACCACACCAACGCCAAGCTACTGAACCGCACTCGCCGGTTCCTGCGCGTGCTGGAGGAGTTGGCCTCCTCCTTCCCGCAGGTCCGCATCAAGGTCATCTACACCAGCAAGGCGGCAGAGACCCCACACCCCAACGTTAAGTCCAAGGGCGACCGACTCCGCAGGGAGCTCACCAAGATCACCTCGGACACCGCCGCCGACATCGAGTACGTCAACGCGGCGGATCTGCGCGAGCGCACCGCACGCGGTGCGAAAGCCGTCGCTCAACTTGTCTTCACCGAAACACCCATGAGCACCTCACTCGGCGAGGGGTACGTGTGCCTGGCGCGTCTGGACGAGTACTACCGGTTCATCACGTCGGACAATCAGGCCCTGCGACTGGAGCTGTTCGAGTCCAACGTGCGCGACTACGCTGGTTCGACTGTGGTCAACAACGCCATCGGCGAAACCCTCAAGTCCGGTACGGGCGAGGACTTCTGGTGGTTCAACAACGGCGTCACTGTGGTCGCCGACGCCGCCCAGATCGCTGGCAAGCGGATCGTGGTCAAAGAGCCCCAGATCGTCAACGGCTTGCAGACCAGCCACGAGATCTACAGTTACGTACAAAACGGCGGCCAGCACCGCGACCGCTCTCTCTTAGTGAAGATCGTCGTGGCGCCCGATTCCGGCACCGCTCGCGACCGCATCATCCGCGCCACCAACAGCCAGACCCAGCTACCCGCTGGGGCTCTGCGTGCCACCGAATCCATCCAGAAAGACATCGAGGAGAGCCTCCACCAATCCGGCGGCTACTACTATGAGCGCCGAGCCAGCTACTACCGCAACCTCGGCTTTCCTCTCGGCCGCGTCGTCAGTATGGCCCGGCTGGCCAGAGAGTTCACCGCCTTCGCACTCCGAGAACCCCACGTCGCCCTCCGCCACTCGGACGCCCTACTCCTGGACGACCAGCACTACGCCCAGATCTTCTCCACCCGGCACGACCTCGACATCTACCGGCTCTGCCTCGACGTCCACACCCAGCTTCGTGCCTTCCTGGCCCAGTACGCCGAAGACCGCCCGCTGCTCGGAGAGACCCTCGAGAACTGGCTCTACCCACTGGCCTCCATGTCGGCCTACACCCTGACCCGGCTGCGCCAGCCATCCCCACGCGATCTACTCAACATCGACCTGGACCACCTCAACGAAACGCTCATGACGCGCATGACCGGCACCCTGGAACAGAACTTCAAAACCGCCCTGCGCCACAGCAAAGCCGGCGGCGTCGACCGCATCGCCCGCACACCCGACTTCACCACCAAGCTCCGGCAAGCCGTCATCACCCAAATCCGCTACCGCATCGAAAGGTGATCCGTCCCGGCAATGCCGCAGGCTCGCCGCACAGCCCGACACCGAACTCGCTCAAGACCGGAACGTGCTGGCGAGAACGCCCTGGTGGCGACCTATACGTGAACGTGGCTCTCGCGAGATGCTCGATCACCCTGCGACGCGGCCTGGTTGGCGTAGTGGCGTCTCAAGTGCACGATCAGGATGACGCATTGCGTTGCAGTGTGACGCCCGGCGCGGCCGCTCGTGATCCGCTCCTGGAGCTTCACGTCGGTGACACGGCCTTCGTTCATCGCGAAGCTGCAGGGAGTGGCATCGCGGTGGACCATCGCGTCCTGGTCCTCGCGCATGACTCCCGCCAGGGTCGGATGTTCGCCGGTGACGAGCTGGTCAGGCACACGAGGTACATCGCCCACCGGGCGGCGTACGGTGGAGGTATGGTCGGCTACCCCCTACGGAAGCCGCTGCGAGTAACCACTCAGAGCGACACCCAGTACTCTCGCGGAAGGTCAAGGCAATAGCTCAGCGCCTTCGTCACGCGCTCGAGGCTTGACGATCACGACAGAACCTGTCACGTCGATCGCGACGACCGTCATGCCAGCCACCGCCCGCCCCAACATCGCCTCGTGCGGATCGTGCAGTTGAGCGCGATCAGAGCCCGCGGCCGATAGCGCGACAACCATGAACAGCAAACTGTCTGGGCCAACGGTCCATGAGGCGCCGCCGAGTTGCGGACGCGAGGTGGCCGCGCAAGGCTGGAAGTAGAACTGTGCGCGGCCTGCGAGCCAGATATTGGTTTGTCCGGGTGCGCTGTTGATCTGAGCGAGGCGGGGGCAGGAACAGAACTCGCTAAATGTCTGGGCACTTTAGATGCGATACGGGTGACGGGGAATGATCTCAGGGCTTCAAGGAGATCCGCCCGCCGAGAAATATCCCAGATCAGACGACCATTTCGTCATTGCTCGATCACTCTTCCTTTTGATACCCAATTGCAGTCCAGAGGGGCACAGTTGGAGCGACTCGTCCGGCGAGGGAACATCCAATCCGCTGCAATAGAGAGTGGTCCCCTCATCTCGGGAATCTGGAAGGAAAGGAGAGAGTCAGATGATCCCGGAGCGACCGATTTCGGTTCCCCAAGACGCTATTGAGGCGTCAGTGGCACTGCGTAATAGACTCAATGCTCGCGAGGCCGGGAAATACACGACCGGCGTTGGCCTGAAGCAGACAGGAGGAGTGTTCACCGACCAGATCTCACTGTTCGTCTACGTCCCGCTGAAGAGGCCCCCAGAGGACGTTACGGAAGGGGAACTCGTCCCATCCGAGTTCGGAGGCTATGTCACGGACGTGGTCGAGGTACAGCCGACGCTCATAGAGGACTCCGCGCGATACGATCCCCTGCACGGAGGAATTGAGATCTCCAGAGAGCGCATAATCGACGACGGTATCTTCGCTCCGCCGACGGGAACATTGGGGGCAATCGTCACCAGCCGCGTGGACGGTGCAGCACAGTTGCTCACTTGTGCCCATGTGGTACAGCGGACCGACCTCAATGTCTATCAGCCCGGACAGGTGTCCACGTCGCCCACAACGGACATAGTAGGAACCATTTTGGCTCTGCGAAGCGAGTTCAATCCCTTGTTCCTCGACTGCGCGGTCATCGATCTCAATGGGTCTCGCAGTTGGAAGGCAACCATCGAGGATATCGGTCCGGTGCAGGGCGCATTGACCGATGTGCCGCCCCTGGGCGAAGTTGTGAAGAAACGTGGCAAGCGGACCCTGCTGACGAACGGCTTCGTAGTCAGGCTGATCTCTTCAGCATTTGTACCGGCGATCGACGAGTTCGAGATGAGCGGCGCGGTTCCCTCCGTGACTCTGTTCGCCGGAGGGGGTGACTCCGGATCCGTGGTGCTCAATTCAAGCAACCAGGTGATCGGCCTCCTCTTTGCGATACCGAACGAGGACCTTGGGCCCAAGCTGAGTAGCGGTGGCATCGCCCAGCCGATCTATAACGTGCAGGAAGCACTCCAGATTGATGTCGCCTCATAAATCGATGGTACCTTCACTCTGGACCCTACACACAGTGCCAAAATTTGATGCGCGATCGGACCAGCAATAGCCTGAAATGACCGAGAGCCAGCAGTTGCCGGAAGGTTCGGCACCCTCGACCGTCGCCGTTCATTTGCTGGGGGTACCCCATGCAGAACCACTCGGCGCGGGCCCTGGCCGTCTGTTCTCCAGGGCACGGCAGACTTCACCTCTTCGTCGGCGCACACGACGGCAGTGTGCGGCACAGGTCGTTCGACGGTATCTGGAGCGCATGGCACGAGCTCGGCCGTCCCTGGCTCTCGCCGAGGGTTCCCGACTTCGACTGGTTGAGCGCAACGGCAGCCGAGGGCGGCCCGGTCGAGATCTTCGCGCTCAATGCCGCCGACGAGCTCCGGCTCATGCGCCTGGGCGGTGAGGACCGACCGGAGTGGACGCCGCTCGGCGTACTCGCCCACAGTTCCGCGGTGACGGGTTTCACCGCTGTGACGACGAAGCCTGGTGATCTGCACGTCTTCCTGAGCACGGGCGCGCCGGACTGGGAGATCGTTCACTGGCATCCGGTCGGCGGGCCGATGCTGCTCCGCGCGGGCGACCGAACACCCGCGCAGACCGCGGTGACGATCGCACGGGGACAGGTCAATCTCCTGGTCACGGACACCCTTGAGCGGCGCCTGATCCGGGGGCGCTTCGCGATGGAGGGGTCACCGGTCGACGAACCACCGATATGGGAGGTGCTCGGAACCCTGCCCGACGGAGACGGGCAGACCTTCACCTGCCTCGCCGCCACGGAACGCGACGTCTTCCTGGGCGGCGAGCATGGCCTGCGGCACTCCGCCCTGGCACCGTGGCTCGGCTGGGAGCACCTCGGCGGCGACCTCTGCGCCCATGGCACGGATCGCCCCCGGCTGGCTGCCGTCGCGGCCGGGAGCGGCCGGACCGACGTACTCGCCATCTGGGCCGGTGGCGCACTCATGCACCGACGCTTCGACACCGCATGGTCCGACTGGCACCTGGTCGACCTGCCGAGCACCGCGTCGAACAGCTACACCGTGCTGCGCCCCGACGACCTCGTCACGCTGACCGTCAGGGGCCAGGGACTGCACGAACAGACCCGGACCGACGGCACGGTGCAGCTGGTGGCCGACCCGGGCGGCGGACGCCTGATCGTGGACGTCCCCGCGCAGCACCTGGCCGAGACCGTGGTGGAATCCGGCTTGACGCTCCAGGGCTACCTCGCCGGACCGTCGACATTGTGCTTCGCCGTCGGCCAGGATCCGATCACCCTCACCGTGGACGGCCTGCTCGACGCGATGAACCAGCTCTGCCTCGTCACCAGCGCGGTTTCCGCAGGAGACGAGGTCACCCGACTCGAACTCCCGTGGCGCCTCGTACTCGCCCTGCAGCAGGGGGCCCAGTGCATCCACTGTGCCCACCGCACTCTGCCCGCCACGAGCACGGGTGGCGGCACCGAGCTGTGGCACAGCCGTATCTCGGGCCCGGACGGCCGCCTCGCGGCGCGCCCCGTCCAGGCCCTGCCCGACGGAACCAGCCTGGGCACGCCACTGGACGCCTGGCTGGACCAGATCGTCGCGGCCGCAGGCAAGAATCCGGACCTCTCGGTGACGGTCGAACGGCTGATCCTGAGCGCCTACGGAGCCCGGTTCTCCGCCTCCGCCAACTGGCCCCAGCTGGAATGGACCCATGACGCCGCACTGGGCCGGGACTTCCACGTCAAGATCGCCGTCACCGGCGCGCTGTTCCCGTTCGGCCACCGCGCGGCCTATGTGGAAGTGACCGACCGGCGGTTCGACGGGACCGAACCCGCCATAGCCGCGCTGCACCGGCAGAGCTTCCTGATCGTCACCGAGCCCGTCCGCGACGACTACGGCATCGGCAAGGGCGGCTCGCACGAGCGGAGCTTCCCATTCCAGCGCATCGCGATCGACCCCGGGCAGACATCGGACCTGGAGGACGCCTCCTGGATCCCGCTGGGCCCCGCGTCCGACGACCCGAGGTGCTTCTGGCCGATGCGGGGCGGAGCGCGCGTGCTGTTCACCCTTTGGGCCCGGGCGGGCCAGCAGGACGTGGAACTGCGTCTGCCGCTGCTGTTCGTCGAGGACAGGGCGACCGGCTCCGCCTATGCCACGGCGCTCGACACGATCTACGGACACGGCCCCGGCACTGGAGCCTTCGCCGGCCTGGGGCGACCCGTCTCCGACGTCGGCAGCCGCATCCCGCTCGCCATGGTGGCGCCGACCCAGGCGGCCGAGGGCGCGGTGCAGGAAGTGCAGTCGATGACCTTCGGTGGTCTCGGAGCCGGGCTCTCCCCCACCGGAGTCGGCTTCTACCCACAGGTGACCCAGCTGGCCGTGGGACTACCAGCCGCCCGACAGCTGCTCGGCCCCCTGCCGGCGCTGCCCGCGACGATCTCGAAGGCACTCGTCAACACCCCGTGGGGCCAACCGCCGGCCGACGCGCTGCTCGACCTCGTGACCCCGCAACCGCTCGACTTCGGGGCCGCCGGGGCACGTGTGGGGTCGCTGGCCGCCCCCGACATGACGATGACGCAGATCTCACGCACACTCGGGCCGTCCGTCGGCGACGCACTCCCGACGGACCCCGGCAAGCTGTTCGCCCCGGACGCGACCCTGTTCGGCGTGGTCCCCCTGCGTGACCTCATCTCCGTCGTCACCGACCAGCCGAAACTCCTCTGGCTCGGGGAGGGCACCGACACCCCGTCCGCGAAGCTGACCTGGAAGCAGGGGCTCGACAAGGCGGTCGGGCCGTTCTGTCCCGGTGCCACGTCGTCGGTGTACATCGAAGCGCTGGCGCAACTGGTAGGCGGAAAACCCGAGATGCACGCCACCGGGAAGATCAACGATTTCCAACTGGTGATCCCCTCGCAAGGGCCGGACGCGCTGGTCACGCTCACCTTCGCGGGCGTGGTCTTCACCGCCGACGCCGGCAAGCGCCTGAACCTCGACGTCACGCTGTCCAAGGTCGAACTCAACGGAAACCTCCAGTTCCTGCGCACACTGCAGGAGTTGATCCCGCAGGCGGGGCGCAGCGGGCCGCACATCGACGTGTCGGCGAAGGCGATCACGGCGTCGTATACCCTCGCCGTTCCCAGCGCCGGCTTGATGGTGTTCAGTCTGCAGAACCTCACCATCGAGATCGCCGTCACGCTGTCGCTGACGAACGAGCCCATCGTTCTGGATTTCACCTTCGGCACCCGGGAGCGACCGTTCCTGGTCACGGTTTCCGGCTTCGGCGGCGGCGGATACCTGGAACTGGGGCTGGGCGCCGGCGGTCCGGACAGCGGCCTGCAGCGGTTGACCGGCGGCATCGAGTTCGGCGCCGCTGTCGTCATGGACTTCACCATCGCATCCGCGGAGGTGCACGTCTTCGGCGGGGTGGTCTTCGCCAAGAACGGCAGCGACACCGAGATCACCGGCTATCTGCGGATCGGCGGCAGCGTCTCCGTGCTGGGACTGATCAGTGTCTCGATCGAGCTGACGCTCAGCCTGGCGTACGACACCACTACCAACGTGCTGAGCGGTTCGGCCAAGCTCGTCATCACGGTGGATCTGACGTTCTTCTCTAAGACCGTGACGCTGGAGTGCCACAAGAGCTTCAACGGTGCCTCGCTCGCGGCCACTTCCGCCCACGGCGGACCCGCCCTGGCGAGCGGCCCGGACCCTTCGTCGGTCGAGGCCGCGCTCGGGCCGCAGGGGCAGTCGTTCCCCTGGCAGACGTACTGCCAGGCGTTCGCAGGGGAGTAACTCATGTCGTCGACCGGCCTGGAGAGGCAGTTCGTCTGGACGGTGATCCCGGCGGGCCGGGTGGCAACCGTGCCCGGCGGGTCCGAGCCGATGGCGGTGTTCTCGGTGCTGCTGACGCCGCGCCTGATCGGCCCGGGCCAAGGCCGGCTCACAGTGGCGGACTTCGGGATGCAGAGCTGGCCGGAGCGGTTCACCGCCCTGCCCTTCGACGTCTTCCGCGCCGAGCAGCCGCTCACGTCGCGGAAAGTCCCGTACATCGCCCTCGACGGGACCACAGTCCAGTTCACGCTCACCGAGCAACTCGCCGCCTGGCATGCGTTGTTCGCCGCCGACATGCTGGTCGAGCCCTACCAGGCCACCTCATACGAGGGACGGGACACCAGGACGTTCCCCGCGGGCGAGGCCGGTGCGGAGGTCCGCAGCATCTACACGGCCACCGCCCAGGCCCACGGCGCGCACCAGGGAGCCGCACCGGAGAGCGATTACCAACTCCAGAACGCCCTGCGGGCGATCACCGATCTGTGGCAGACCGGGCTGCTGTCATCCGACGCCGAACCGGCCCACGCCGCCGAGGACCAGCCGGCGCTCGCCCAGGCGTACGCCTTCTACCGGCGTGACCCGGCCGAGTTCACCCCGCTGGACCACCGCGGCGCCCCGCCCGAGAGAGAGTTCCACGACACCGTCGCACACCTCGCCGACCACCCTGTCGTCCTGCGTGCGCTCGGGCTGCTGACGGATCTCGCCGTTACGGCCTCCTCCCTGGGCCAGGCGAACCCGGCGGAGCTGCATGTGGTGCCGCGGTGGCCGAGTCCCGAGCCGAACCCGCCGCCCGGCTGGACCGACGCGGCGCAGAGCGACCTGTCGCCGTCCACGGCCTACACGCTGAACGGGACGCGGTTCGTGCCGGCCTCCGTCGACGGGCCGACCTCCACCGGTTTCAGCCAGGGGCTGCTCCCCCTGACCGGCGCCAGTCTCGCCCCCTCCCCCAACGCCCGTTTCGAGGTCATGCCCTTCGACGTGGACGGCGCCGCCCTGCGGCTGGTCAGCACAGCCCGGTCGGACGCGGCAGCCACCTCGCAGCCGGCCGGAGGGCCGACCCCGGTCGGCGCGCTGCCCGCACTGCACTCGATGGGATTCGCCCTCGTGGACCGGGACCGTGAGAAGGAGCACCACAAGGAGCTCCAGCGGGCACAGCAGCGCGCGACGGACGCCGGTCTGCTCTCGTCCGCCCTGCTGGCCGATTCCCTCCTGGGCGGCTACCGGGTGGACGTGTTCGACGACACGAGCAGGACGTGGCACTCACTGTGCCGACGCAAGGTGTCCTACACGATCGGCGGCGTGCCGCTCGGAGCGAGCACCTCGGCAGGGCTGATCGACGAGGGGTATCTCAGGCCCGGCGGGGCAGCCACCGGCGCCGGCCCGGCCGACGTGCTGTACCTGCACCAGACGGTGGCCCGGTGGGACGGCTGGAGCCTGGTGACCCAGCGGCCCGAGCGGGTCGTCCACACCGGGGACACCCTGCCGGTCCCGGTCGCGTCGGCCCTGGAAGCGGTCGTGGCGTGCGACATCGGCTCCCTGCCGCGACTGCGCTTCGGCCGCGACTACTGGCTGCGGGTCAGGATCGCTGACCTGTCAGGGGGTGGCCTGCACGCCGACGAGGTCGGTGCCACCGAAGAGCGGACCGACAAGCTCACGTACTGGCGCTTCGAGCCGTTGCCGCCGCCGGAACTGGTGCCGACCCGGGAGTTCAGCGATGGCGACGGCCAGGCCCGCATGATCATCCGCAGTGACCGCGGCGTATCGGTGGCCGACTACGCGGCCCTCCACGGGTACCGCGCCTACGACCTGCGCCATCTCCTGCCCCCGAAGTGTTCGCTCGCCCTGGCGATGCAGTACGACCCCGGGTTCGACAAGGCCCTGGGCCCCACCGCGCCCGCCACCGAGGTGACCAGGCTCTTCGAGGCCGCCAAGCGCGCGGACCGCGAGCTGACGGACATCCCGCACGCCCAGACCATCGGAGCCGACCCCGCATCAGGCGTGCCGTCCCCGTACGTCATCGTGCCCGAGACGGACGTGGTGCTGCCGTGGCTGACCGACCCGAGCAGCTCCTTCATCGCCATGAACGCGCGCCCACGGCCCATCGGCCCTAACGGGCAGCCCGGGCCGATCGTCCCGTCCGACAAATCCCTGACCGCCATCTGGCAGGGCACCTGGCCCGACACCCACAGCGCGTCCGTGAAACTGGTCCCGGCCGCGAGCGGCTGCACCGTGGCCCGGCCGGACCCCCGTCATCTCACAGTCGCCCTCGGCCAGGCGGAGCAGGTGACCTTCGACATCCCGTCGTGCATGCAGTACGGGCATGTCCAGCTCTTCGGCATCGCGCTCTGGCTGGGCATCAACCCGGCGGACCCGGCGACCTTCCAGGACATCGTCTTCGGGAAGAACCGCCTGATCACTCCACCCCGAACGGTCACCATGATCCACGCGGTGCAACGGCCCCTGACCGACCCGAGCGGGCAGCTGACCGCCCAGCGCACGTCCGGTGACCACGACACCGTCCTCGGGACGGACGGCCTGGCCCTCGACATCGCGAGCACGGGCCGGATCGACCTCCACGCCGAGTGGACCGACCACGAGGACAGCCCGCCCGCGGCGCCGACACCGGTGAAGCGGACCGCGCACGTCGGCTCCTACGAGGTCCAGCACCTGCCACCGAGAGAGGCCCTCCCCGTGATCCGCCAGGAGTTCGGGGACACCCGCCATCACCATGTGAGCTACACCGTGACGGCCGTCTCCCGGTTCGAGGACTGCTTCGGGCACGCCCTCGCCGCCGACCCCGACGCCTGCCTCGCCACCGGAGCGCTCGCCGACACCGACGTGCCGAGCTCTGTGCGGCCCCCCGCCCCGAAGCTCCTCTACTGCATGCCGACGTTCCGCTGGACCCAGACCGTCGACGGACAGCAGAAGCTCACCCGGCTGCGCCAGGGCGGCGGCGTGCGCGTCTTCCTCGAACGGCCCTGGTTCGCCTCCGGGGACGACGAGGCCCTGGCCGTACTCACCTGCCCCACCGCACTGGCACCCGACGAGGCCCCGCTGTACGTGAGTGTCGCCGGGCGCGACCCGATCCGGGACACCGCAGCGCCACCCGGCATCCTGACCCCGGGCCAGGTCAACGCGCCCAACTGGGTGCAGGTGTCCGTGCCCGAAGCGCAGCGCCTGCTCAACGCGGGCCTGTACCCGGTCGAGTTCGACGCGCAGGGCGACCGCTGGTTCACCGACCTCGACCTGGCCCCGGTCGTCGCCTCGTCCTACTTCCCGTTCGTCCGGCTCGCCCTGGCCCGCTACCAGAAGTACACCGTCTCCGACGTCCCCGACGTGTCGCAAGTGGTTCTGACGGAACCCGTCCAACTCCCGCCGCACCGGCGGCTGACGGTCACTCGGAGCACGGCGCAGGCGACCGTGGTCCTGGACGGCCTCGGGCCCGGCGGCCCGGGGAACACCGTCCGGGCCGAGCTCCAGACCCGCGACACCGCCGTGACCACACAGGCCGACGTCACGGGCTGGTCCACGGTCTTGAAGGCCACGGCCACCCTCGGGCAGACCAGCACCCTCGGCATTCCCGACACCGGGCAACGGCCCCAGCGGCTCGTCGTCCGTGAGTTCGAGACCCAACCCGCTCCCACGAACAGCGACGGAACGGGGCGCCCGGTCTATGTCGACGTCGTCCCGCTGGGGACGTGGTGAACGACCGGCGCCGCAACTCGACAACCGGAGGAGGCCCTCATGTCCGTAGCCGTGTTCCAGATGTTCCCCACCGCCGACCGCGTCACGCTCGGGAACCAAGCCACCACGGGGCTGGTCCCCTTCCTCGTAGACACCACGGCGTCCACCTGGTTCCTTCAGGTGGTGGCCATCGGGCCGAACTGCGAGCCGCTGGGCGGGAGAGCGCCGGATATCGAGCTGAGGGCGGGCAAAGGGCTGATCACCGCTCTCCCCCAGAGCCCGGCCACGGCGGCCATCGCGGACGAGACCGGGAACCAGGTCGCGACCGCGTCCTGGACCCGTGATCACACCGACGTCTTCACGGTGCAAGTGGACATCTCCAGCCCCGACAACCGCGCCTGGAACGTACGGATCACGAACAACGACCCCCAGCAGCTCAGCTTCGTCTGGACCTCGGCGGGGTCGGTGACGGACGGGCAGCAGCCGCGCCTCGTGATGAACACCTCTGTCCAGGTGAAGGTGCAGGGCACCGCGCCCGATATGCACGTGCCCATCGCCAACATCGGCCCGGGTGCGCTGACCTTCAACGGATCGGGCGACGTGCCCATGGGGGCCGGCTTCACTCTGAAGAGTTTCCCGGCCGTCCTCGCGCCCAATGCGTGCGGTGAACTCGTGCTCGGGGTCGCCCCTGGCGGCCCGTTCGCCGAACCCACCCAGAACGCCGCTTTCACACTGGACTGCAACGACGCCGCGGATCAGGAGAAGACGCTCCAGCTCCAGCGCCTCCAGGTGAAGACGGGGAAGGAGGGCAAGGAGCACAAGGAGAAGGAGAAGGAGGGCAAGGACAAAGAGCACAAGGACATCTCCAAGGAACTCGAAGCACTCGCGGGGACGCTCGGCGATCCTTCGACCGGTCGGACGTCCGAGCACTTCATCCCCCCGGCTCTGCGGCCCGATCTGGCGGACAGCGCTCTCATGGAAGAGGACCCGGGGGCGGACCGGAGCGGAAGGTAGGCGCGGCGCATGTGGCTGGTGCTCTGCGATCCTGGCGACCGAGCGGCACTGTGGGCCTACGAGGGACTGCGGGATCGCGGACTGGACCCGCTCGAACTGCTCTCCCCGCAAACCCTCCTCAGCTCCTCCAGGTCCGCGCATCGCGTCGGCCGCCTCGGGGCGGGCTTCGAGATCGGTCTGCCCGACGGACACGTCCTGGCCAGCCAGGACATCGACGGCGTGCTCAACCGGGTGGCCTGGGCGCCCTTCGGGTTCCTCCCGTTCGCCACACAGGCCGATGCCCGGTACGCCTGGGAGGAGTTGAGCGCCCTCCTGCTCAGCCTGCTCACGTGCCTCGCCCCGGTCTCGGTCAACCGACCTTGCGCGACCGGCCTGTGCGGAGCCTGGCGCTCGGCCGCGGAATGGACCGTGCTCGCGGCGAGGGCGGGACTGCCGGTCTCACCGGCCCGGATCTCCAGCAGCCCGGGCATCGAGCCGCGACGGGATACGCCGGGCTCCTGCAACGTCCTGGTGCTCGGCGAGCACGTCTTCGGCGCGTCCACGGCCCGGGACGAGGAGGCGTGCGTACGACTCGCACGGCTCGCCGACACGGATCTGCTCGGGATCGGCCTGCATCGCGACGGCGGACAGCGAGTGGTCTTCGCAGGAGCGAACCCGCTGCCCGACCTCCGCCCAGGCGGCGACGCCTTCCTCGACCGCCTGCTCAACCACCTCACCGGGCTTTCGGCGGGAACCCGATGATCATCGTCTGCGGCATCGCGAGCGAGTCACCGATCGCCCGGGTGACCGCCGCACTCGACAGGTTGGGCCTGCCCTGCACGGTTCTTCACCAACGGCGTTTCCTGGACCTGCCGTTCGAACTGGAGGCCACCGGCACCGGGATCCGGGGACGGCTGACGACGAACGGCGGATCCATCGACTGCGCCACGGTCACCGGCATCTATGCCCGGTTGATGGACTGGCGCCGGCTGCCCGAGGCCCGTGAGGCGGACGAGGACACTGTGCGCAGGTGCCAGTCCTGGCACGAGGCCCTGGGCACCTGGATCGAACTCGCCCCGGGATGCGTGATGAACCGGGCGGCCGCGACCGCGTCGAACCTGTCGAAGCCCTACCAGGCGCAGCTCATCCAGGAGGCCGGATTCCGCGTGCCGGAGACCTTGGTGACCAACAACCCCGAGCTCGTCCACGAATTCCGGTCGCTCCACGGCGAGTTGGTCTACAAGTCGATCAGCTGCCAGCGATCCATCGTCCGCGTCCTCGACCGGGCGGCGATGGACCGGCTGCCTCTTATCCGCTCCTGCCCGGTGCAGTTCCAGCGGCGCATCGCGGGCACCAACATCCGCGTGCACACCGTCCCGGGCGCGGTGTACGCCACCCGGATCGACACCGACCGGGTGGACTACCGCTACGCCCACCGTGACGGCGGCCGGGCCGAACTCACCCCATGGCCGCTGCCCGACGACCTCGCCGAACGGTGCCTGCACCTGGCTGAGGGGCTGGGACTGGCCCTGGCGGGCGTCGATCTGATGCTGGCCGACGACAGCGAGGCCTACTGCTTCGAGGTCAACCCCAGCCCGGCCTTCGACTACTTCGAGTCCCACACCGGTCAGCCGATCGCCCGCGCCATCGCTCTCGCGCTCCGCTGAGGTCCGCGTGGCCGGGCGCGCGGGTCCGTAAACCCTGTTCTCCCAGCCGGTGATGCGCACAGCCGGTGACGGGAGTGACGAGGTGCGACTGGGGGGACCGAAGAGTATGGTCAAAGAGGATCGAAGTTCGCTCTCCAGCTTGCGGATTGTCCGCGACGGGGGCCGTGTGCGGGGCCGTGAGCAGCACGGGCGGGAGGAGACTTCCGATGGCCCAGCTCGTCCTCACCGGCCAGATCCAAGGCCAGACCACGACGCTCTGCAACTTCACGATATCAATTGACGGCGGCAGTCCCGTTCCGCCGGACACCGTCGTTCTGGACCAGTCGATCTTCACCATCCCGGACGCCGACGCGCAGATCGACATCAACGCGGCCGCGCTCGACCAGACCAAGTACGGAACGCTCACCGCCCACCTCGGTATCGACGCCACCGGCACCATCACGCCCACCTTCCCGGCAGGGACCAGCAACTGGCCGCCGCCTACCATCACGTCCTCGGCGGTCGGCCAGACCGTCATGATGACGGTCCACTTCACTCCGCTGCGTGACGCCACGGAGCAGGCACGCCTCAGCCTGGCGCAGACCGGCAACGACTACCCCGGCAGTCCGCCGGCCCCGACGCCCGGCGACATGAGCTTCCGCGCGCCCGGCGTGGCACTGCCGCCGACGAACTACTCCCCGCTGCCGCCAGCCACCGACGCGACCTTCATCGCCTCGCCACCGATCGCCAGTGGCAAGATCCAGGTCGAGACACGGACCGTGACGCCCTCCGGCGAGACCGTCGTCCTGCAGATTCCCGGCGTCACCGCGCCACAGCTCGTCGCCGTCCACTGGCCCGCCGACGTACCGCGAGACCCCGGCGCTTCGCCCGCACCCTTCCTCATCTACTTCCACTCGGGCATGGCTCAGAACTCCCCGACCTTCTACGACGACCCCCGGGACCGCCACGACCAGACGACGAACCAGACCTATCCGTTCGGCTGGGACTACCAGTTCTTCGGCTTGCTCAACTACCTGCGGTACATCGACGATCCCTTCCTGACCAACCCCTTCGCCAAGGGCCTTGCCCTCCAGATCGAGGGCTCCGGCCGGAACGTCGTGCTCGTGCTTCCGCTGATGCGGGTCGCCAACACCCCGTGCGACGAGGTCGTATCCTTCGCAGACGCCGTCTTCCTGCAGGAGTACCTGCCAGAGATCCAGGCCTTCATGTTCCGGCGCAGGGGCAACTTCCAGTTCGGCCCGATCGGTCGGCTCGGCATGGCGTCGTTCAGCAGTGGTCACGCCGCGCTGACCTGTTTCCTCGGAGACACCAACAACCAGGCCCACCCGCTCTACCTGGACACTCTCCAGGAGATCTACCTGTTCGACCCGCACGCCGACCTGGTTTCCGAGACGCTCCCCCCACTGACCCAGGTCACCGCATGGGCCGCGCGCGGGACGTCCGGGACGAAGAACGCCCGCCTGTACACGCAGAACGACCCGGCCCAGCTCGCGCCGCTGCTCGCCCAGCTCGGTGTGACGGGCGGCGTCGCACCGTTCCACGCGCAGACACCGGACGGCCGGAAGTCGCTGACCTCACTGCCCCTGGCGGCGTGGAACAGCCTGGCCACGCAGCTCGGGAGTGGTGTGCCCTACGCGAACACCGGTCAGGTGCACCAGGTGATGTCGGCCCTGATGCTCACGGACGCACTGCGACGCAGCGAGTTCTGAGTGCACATCGATACGTCGGGTCATCCGTCGTGGAGTTCCGCCTGAACGCGGCGGGACGGGCGGAAGGCGTAGAGGTCGAGGATGGCGGGTGGGTCGGTGATTCCGGGGCCGCCGTCCTTGATCCAGGTGGTGATGTCGGAGGTGGCGTCGGGGTCGTTGACCAGGCCGAGCCAGACCGGGCGTCCGCCCTTGCGGCGGCCCTCGGCAGAGGGCTGGACGACGATGACGTTGGCGCGCTCGCACGCGTCGAGGCAGTCGGTCACCCGTACGGTCGCGGTTCCGACGAGCCCCTGGCGCAGGTCGCGAAGCTGGGCGGCGTGGTCGAGGCCGGGGACCTTGGGGCTGCCGCAGCAACAGCCGCGGCAGACCGTGACCGTGGGCTGGGTGGCCCCTGGGCCGGGGGCCGCACGGCGGCCGCGTTTGCTCATACGGTGGTGTCCTTGGCGAGTCGGGGCCATGCGGCCTCGCGCAGCAGGCGCAGGCCGTTGAGGCCGACGATGACGGTGGAGCCCTCGTGCCCGGCCACGCCGAGCGGCAGGGGAAGGGTAGCGGCCAGGTCCCAGATCACCAGAGCGGTGATGAACAGCGCGGCGATGGACAGGTTCTGGATGACGAGGCGGCGGGCCGCGCGGGACAGTTGCACGACGGCGGGGATGGCGGCGAGTTCGTCGCGGACCACGACGGCGTCGGCGGTCTCCAGCGCGAGGTCGGAGCCTGCCTTGCCCATGGCGATGCCGGTGTGGGCGGCGGCCAGGGCGGGTGCGTCGTTGACACCGTCGCCGACGACCAGGACCCGCTTGCCCTCACCTTCCCATTCCCTCACCGCACGGACCTTGTCCTGGGGCAACAGTGCGGCGCGGACCTCGGTGATGCCGACCTGGTCGGCCAAGTGCTTCGCGGCGCGCTCGTTGTCGCCGGTCAGCAGCACCGGAGTACGTCCTGCGAGCGCGGCGAGGGCGGCGACCGTGGCCGCCGCGTCCGGACGGAGCCGGTCCGCGATTCCCAGTACCCCTACGGGTACCCCGTCGCGCAGGACGGCCACAGCGGTTCGGCCGACGTTCTCCAGCTCGGCCACCACGGTCCGTTGGGGTGGGTGAGCGGCGCCGTTCAGCAGTCGCGAGGGCGAGCCGACCTGGACGGTGTGTCCCTCGACAGTGGCGGTGACGCCCTGCCCCGGCACGGAGGCGAAGTCGACGGCCTCGCTCAGGCGCAGGTTCCTCTCGCGGGCCGCGGCGACCAGGGCGCGGGCGAGGGGGTGCTCACTGGGGTGTTCCGCGGAAGCCGCCAACGCCAGCAGACCAGCCTCGTTCAGGTCGCTGCCGGGCAGCGGCCGCAGGTCGGTGACGTAGGGCGTGCCCTCGGTGAGGGTGCCGGTCTTGTCCAGGGCGACGGTGTCGATCTGCCCGAGCCGTTCCATGACGACGGCGGACTTGGCAAGTACGCCATGGCGCCCGGCGTTGGCGATCGCGGACAGCAGCGGCGGCATGGTGGAGAGCACCACCGCGCACGGCGAGGCGACGATCATGAACGTCATCGCCCGCAGCAGCGCGGCCGAGAGGGTGTCACCGAAGGCGAGGGGAACAGCGAAGACGGCGAGGGTCGCGATGACCATGCCGAGGGAATACCGCTGCTCGACCTTCTCGATGAACAACTGGGTGGGAGCCTTGGTCTCGGAGGCTTCCTCGACCATCCGTACGATCCGTGCGATCACCGAGTCCGACGGATCCCGTTCCACGCGCACCCGCAGCGCACCGGTCCCGTTGACGGTGCCGGCGAACACCTCGTCCCCCGCCTGCTTGGCCACCGGCAGCGGTTCGCCGGTGATAGTGGCCTGATCGACGTCGCTGGCCCCGTCGACGACCTTGCCGTCGGCGCCCACCCGCTCCCCCGGCCGCACCAGGATGGTGTCCCCGACAGCGAGCGTGGCGGCCCCGACGGTCTCCTCGGTGCCTCCCGGCAGCAGCCGGGTCGCCGTTGCCGGGGCGAGGTTGAGCAGGCCGCGCACCGAATCCGCGGTCCGGGCGGTCGCGACGGCCTCCAGGGCACCGGAGGTGGCGAAGATGACGATCAGCAGTGCACCGTCGAAGACCTGCCCGATCGCGGCGGCCCCGAGCGCGGCGACCACCATCAGCAGGTCCACGTCCAGCGTCCTGCCCTTCAGGGCCTTGCACCCCTCCCAACCCGGCTCCCAGCCGCCGGTGACGTAGGTGGCGGCGAAGAGCGCTCCCCACAGCCACGCCGGGCCCCCGAGCAGATAGACGGGCAGGGCGAGGACGAACAGGATCAGGGCCGCGAGCGCCCACCGGGCTTCCGGCAGCGCCAGAACCCGCGTGCGCCGCTTCGGTACCGGCGGACGCGGCTCCGTGGCGGCAGCCGCAGGCCGCTGATCCAGGACAGAAGACATGACAAAACAACCCTTCACGGGCGGACCGGGGCAACGTCTTCACCATACAGGAACATCTGAATAGGTCTTCAGGTGTCGTGGGTATCATGCAGTCATGGGCCACGGAACCGACACCGCCAGCAGCGCCACCACCCGCGAGCGCCTCGACGCCGTCGGCACCGCCGACGTCGCCGCCACCCTCCAGGCCCTCGCCACGCCCTCCCGGCTGTACATCCTGGCCCGCCTCCAAGAAGGCCCCTGCTCGGTCGGCGAACTCTCCGAAGCCGTCGGCATGGAAGCCTCCGCCTGCTCCCACCAGCTACGCCTGCTGCGCAACCTCGGCCTGGTCACCGGCGAGCGCCACGGCCGGTCGATCATCTACGCCCTCTACGACAACCACGTCGCCGAGCTTCTCGACCAAGCTCTCTACCACGTAGAACACCTCCGCCTCGGCGTCCGCGACACCCCTGCCGAGCACCTGCCAACCACCGCCGGGCAGTAGCCAGACAGCCCCCGCACCGCGGCCCGGCGCATTGCCCCGCCGGTGTTCAGAGAGTGTGTCGCTCCGGCTCACTCCCTCCCGTCGCGACCGCCCGTAGTAGAACGGGAGGATGGGAAGACAGACGGTCGTCGTCGTGCTCTGCGTGCTCGCGCTGGTGGTCGTCGTGGTGGGCGTGGACGTCCTGTTCTTCAGGCACCAGTTCTGGGAGCGGCTGATGGTGAACGTCGGCATCGTCCTGGTGTTCGGTGCCTTCTATTTGAGGTTCCTGAAGGGTTCCTGAGCGCAGCCGCCGCGCCGCGGCTCACCGGCGGTAGAAACCCGGCCCGTGGGCGACATACGCCACGTCGGACTCGGGCGGGATCGCAGCAGGCGAATGGCCCAGGAATCTCGGTTGAATCTGGCCCAGTTATCCGGGACATTGCGTCGTTAGGTTGGAGGCCTGAAGAAGACCCGGGTCGGCTTCTCCTCCGGCCCCCACCTGCCCACTTCGCCCGGATCACCGCACAGTTACCGAACAGGAGCACCCATGGCCGACACGCCGCACCCCACCCCCGACGCTCATGTCGAGGATCGGAGCAGGCAGGACCGTCCGGATCACCCCCTGGCCCTCGACGATGCGGCGATACGTCAGGCCCGTAACTCCGCCGCGTTCTGGGCCGCAACCGGAAAATCCCGCGGTCACGAGGTGATCCACCGGCGCGGCTTCCTCGCCGTGCTCGGCGGCGAGCGCGCCGGAACGCGAATCCTGCTGCAGGAACCCGACTTGGACGCGCAAGAGCTCGCCGAGTTGACCGAGCTGGCCGGCCGATCCACCGGCCCGGTGGATGCCGAGGACCCGTTCAGTTCCACCGACCTCGGTCACCTGGGCATGCGCAACTGGCAGATGCCCATCATGGTGCGCCCGCCCGGCCCTGTCTCCGCCCCCGCGATGGAGGTGATCCCGGCCCAACGGACGCAAGAGCTGCAGGCTGCCGAGCGGATCGTGATCGCGGGCTTCGAACTGACCAGATTCGCCCCCTACCGTCCCGGCGAGCTGTTCCCGACGGCGCTGATCGAGCAGCCGGGCGTGGACGTGTTCCTCGCCGTCCTCGACGGCGAGGCGGTCGGAGCCTGTGTCACCGTCGTCAGCGACGGGTTCGGCAGCCACTACTGGGTCGGCACACCGCCGACGCAGCGCTCGCGCGGCGCCGGACGGGCCGTCATGCTCGGCTCTCTCGCGCCCATGGCGAACCTGCCGGTGACACTCACCGCCTCACGGCTCGGACGGCCGCTGTACGAGTCGCTGGGCTTCACCGCCGTCACCCCGTCGACCTGGTGGTCCTCACGATGACCACCACCGGGGCGTGACTGCACGCCTCCGACCGCTCGCCGCTTCAGACGTCGTCAGGGAGCGACTCATGCGCACCTCAACCCGCGTTGCCGTCTCGGTTCTGGATCGTCGCGGCTGCATGGTGGAGTTCGTCGAGCACCATTCGTACGGCTCGCCGTGCCGAACGTTCAGGGCGGTGGAGCACATCGATATGGCGTCGGGTGTGCACGCCGGTGAGCGGCTTGAAAATCAGTGCGGGGTGCGGACGAGTGGTCCAGCGTGGCATCAGAGCCAGACCGCCTCCGGCGGCCACGGCTTCGGCTACCACCGCGAATTCGTTGATGCGATGGACGATGTTGAGCCGCCGGTTCGCGGCGATCGCGATCGCGTCGATGGTCGCCATCAGGGGAAAGCCGTCGTGAACGGTGATCCAGGGTTCATCGGCGACGTCTTGCGGGGTGAGGTGCGGTTTGGCGGCGAGGGGGTGGTCGGCCGGCAGGGCGATGTCGAGCGGTTCGCGCAGCAGCGTGCCGGCGGCCACCGAAGTCGGCCAGGGTGGCGCCTGGTCGAGTCGGTGGGCGAGTACGAGATCGTAGTCCCGCGTCAGTCGTGGGAAGTGGTCCTGCGCGACGTCCTCGTCGGCGAGCGAGAGCTGTGGGCGCCCGGAGCTGGTCCGGCCACGCAGCAGCAGGGGGAAGAACGCGGCGGCCGCGCTGTGGAAAGCCGCCACCGACACGCCCAAGTCCGGCCGGTCGATGAACTCCTCGATGGTGTGCCGCGCCTTGGCCAGCGCGGTCTCCACCTCGATGGCCGCGTCGGCCAGCGCCTTCCCGGCGTCGGTGAGCACCAACCGCCGTCCCTCTCGCTCGGTGAGCGGGACGGGGATCGAGCGTTGCAGCAGTCGTAGTTGCTGGGAGACCGCCGAGGGAGTCATCAACAGCGCCTCGGCGGTCGCGGTGACGCTTCCCAGTTCGCCGAGCTCCCGCAAGATCTGCAACTGCCGTTCATTCACCCGCGTAGTGTAGTGATACTTCAAGATCCCTTAAGAAGCTCGCTCTTGGCTTCACTGTGAAAACACTGGAGCGTAAGTGCGTGTTCTACGCCCGCCGCACTGACGCAGTGCTTCTGCTTGTCGCCATCGTCTGGGGCTCCAGCTACCTGGCCGCGAAGACGGCCACCGACGCCGTGCCCGTCCTTGTCGTGCTGTTCGCCCGGTATGCGATCTCGGCGCTCGCCTGCCTCGCCCTCGTTGCCACCCGGCGCAAGGGGCGCTACACGCGCGATGAGATACGTATCGGGTCCCTCTTGGGCGTCACCCAGGCCGCCGTCCTGGTTCTGGAGACGTACGGCGTCGCGCACACCAGCGCGGCCAACGCGGGCCTGATCATCAGCCTCACCATCGTGCTCACGCCACTGCTGGACCGAACCGCGGGCAACGGCTCACTGCCTCCGCGCTTCTTCGCTGCCACCGGCGTGTGCCTGCTGGCGGTGACGCTGCTCATGTCCGGCAGCGGCTTCCACACTCCCCGCGTCGGCGACCTGCTGATGCTCGCCGCCGCGGTGGTGCGCGCCGTGCACGTTGCGTTGGTGGGGCGACTGACGAAGGGCCGTGTGCTGCGGCCGTTGCCGCTCACGGCCGTCCAGACCGTTCTCGGCACGGTGTTGTTCGCCGTGCCGGCGGCCTCAAGCGGCCTGCCGAGGGTGACTCAGGTCGATGCCGCTGTCTGGGGCCAGCTTCTCTATCTGGCCCTGTTCTGCAGCGTGTTCGCCTTTCTCGCCCAGACCTGGGCGGTGCAGAACAGCTCCGCGAGCCGGGCCAGTCTGCTCCTGGGCACCGAACCGGTGTGGGCCGTCGCGGTCGGCATCGGCCTCGGCGGCGAAAAGGTCACCGCCCTGGCCGGCCTCGGGGCCGCGCTCATGGTCACCGGAACGTACTGGGGACAGAGCATCGAACGAACTCACCGCACCACCCGCGAAGAGGAATCCCCCCGCCGGACAGCGACACCTACCGGCGTCTGATCAAACTGCTCGGCAGCACGGCAACCGCGTACGAACTCAGGCAGAAAGGCAGCCGGGCGGAACGTGCTCAGATCCGGTGCTTGGCCGCGGCCAGGGCGTCCTTGACCTCCCGCGCCACGCGGGCCGCGTCCTCGGGGTTGTTCACCACGTCGGTGTGGTTCATGTCGACGACGAGGACGTCGCTGGCCGAGTAGTGCTGGTGCACCCAGTCGTCGTAGCCGGACCACAGGGTGCGGTAGTACTCGACGAGAGCGCTGTCCTGCTCGAAATCGCGGCCTCGCAGCCCGATGCGGTGCAGGACCGTCTCGAAGTCCGCCTTGAGGTAGACCATGAGATCGGGCGCCTTGCGGTACGGCAGGCCGTCGATCTCGCGCATCATCTCCTCAAGCAGTCCCTCGTACACCCGCATCTCAAGGGAGCTGATCCGGCCGAGATCGTGATTGACCTTGGCGAAGTACCAGTCCTCGTAGATCGACCGGTCCAGGACGTTGTCGCCCTGCTTGTAGGCCTCCTTGATCGAGGCGAACCGCGTCTGCAGGAAGTAGAGCTGGAGCAGGAAGGGGTAGCGCTTCGCCTGGATCTCTTCGGGGCTCGCCGTGTAGAACAGCGGAAGGATCGGGTTGTCGTCCACACTCTCGTAGAAGACGTTGCTGCCCAGCTCCTTGGCGAGCAGCTCGGCCACGCTCGTCTTGCCGATCCCGATCATGCCACCGACGCAGATCACTGCCATACCTCACTTCTCCCCGGGGTCATCTGTGCGCGGGCGGGCAGCCCACATCGCCGAGACGCAACCAGCGGGGTCACCCGATCCCCCCAAACCCTCGCGCTCAGCACCATGTGGTACTCGCCTGGTCCTCGGCCAAGCCAAGGCCCCTGCGCAGGCCGCCGCCCACAACCGGCCGGACCGACCGCTCTGCAAGTGCCGCATACGCCGACGGGCCCACCCTGCCGCAGCCGCCTTGAATCATAAGTGGCGATCCACGCTCCCCTTCCCACCCGCTGCTCTCCCGGCTCCGCCGCGACGACCTGCGCGGCCAGGATCCGCCCGATTTCAGGCAGTCCCACGCCCAGCGCCCGCAACACGAGGACCTGCTGCAGCCGCAGCGGTTGGCGCTCCTCGTAGTAGCGGTGGCCGTTGGCCCCGATCCAGGCCGGCGCCAGCAAGCCGATCTCGTCGTAGTGGCGCAGTGTCCGGGCCGTCACACCCGACATCCGGGCGACCTCCGCGATCGGCCCGGCCATCGCCGTCTCCCTCACACGTACTTCACCGAGCCGGATTCTCCGGCCCTGCTCACGACGGTAGAGGCTTCCGCTGCGGCGGCTTCAAGCCTCGCTCTCAGAGGGCGTTGAGAAGCCGTTGGGCGCCGGGGCGTGCCGGTGCCGGCCCAGCCGGTCGCACGCGCGGGTGACAGCGAGCTTAGTGATCACTAACAGATTTGGCAGATGTCGGTGCCGCGGATGCCGGTCGCGGGGAACGCCGCGTGGTGGAGAAGCGAACCGCTCCTATATGACCGAAACCCCGCCTCCCACAGCGCCGTTGCGGCTGCATGCTTGTGGTCCTCCGGTGGGGAGCCGGAGAAGAGACCATGTCCTTTCTGGGGGGAAAATGAGGGTAAAAACGAACCGGAGCACCACCAGACGTGTGCGGGCCGCCCTGAGCGCGGCGGTCGTGGTCTGCGCGGTCACGACGGTGCTGCCCGCAGCCGCCTGGGCCGAGCCCACGGCCGTGGCGGGCCTCGCGGGCATCCGCTCAGCCGGTGTCGAGAGGGTCAGTGTCGCGGCCGACGGCACCCAGGCCGATGACAACTCCGGCGACGCCTCGATCACGCCCGACGGCCGCCACATCGTCTTCTCGTCGTCGGCGAAAAACCTCACGCCCGATCAAACGACGGGAGGCAACAAGGTATTCGTCCGCGACCAGCAGACGAGAGCGATCAAGCGCATCGGGGACCTGACCGCGCTCCAGCCTCCCGTGATCAGCGGTGACGGAGAGTACGTCGTCTATCCGGTGCGGTGGATGAAAAACGTGCGGCTTCACCAGTACCAGGTGGGCACGGGAAGGGAGGCTTCCCCCGACTGCTCGGCCTACAGTTGCAACGAGTCGTCGCTGAACGCGGACGGCCTGCACATCGCCCTCACCATCTTCTACCAGCGACCGTCGCCCGGCCAGCGCATCGAGGTTCAGGACTGGAACCACGGGGGCACCAGGGCAACCGTCGCCACCCTCGATCACACCGAGCCCTCCCGGCCGTCCATCAGCGGCGACGGCCGCTATGTCGCCTACCAGGACAGCCAGGCCGGGGACGTCTTCGTGTGGGACCGCACGGACGGCACCACCTCCGGCCCGATCGAAGACTCCTCCAACGGGGCGACGCTCGTCCAGCTCAGCAGCGACGGCACCAAGGTCGTCTACCTCTCGGACTCCGACACCTACGTCTACGACGTACCCTCGGGCACCACCCAGCTGGTGCCGAACGCGCGGGGCGTGGCCATCGATCCCACCGGCCGCTACCTGCTGTACGCCCCGAACGACACGACCAGGCCGTCGCTCACTCTGCGCGACCTGCAGACGGACACCGACCAGGTCGTCTCGGACCAGCCCGCCTCGGCCGGGACCAACGCGGTCAGCGCCGGTGGGCGGGATGTGATCTTCGAGTCCACGGCCGACGACATCGTGCCGGGCGACACCAACGGCAAGTCGGACGTCTTCGTCCGCCACTTCGACCGATCACTGCGCCACCCGTAACAGAGCAGGCCGTCGAGGAGGGCCACCGACCTGCAAACCCGAGGCGTACGCCCGCGCTGTCGAAAGGCGACCGAGCACCGTGGGGCCCTGTCACCACATCCCTCGTGCCTCGCGCCCACCCTCACAAACCGCTGGCCGATGCCACGTCGACAACGTCATGACCCGCCTCGGGTCAAGCCTTCAGCGCGGCACGGATGAGGGCGCGCAGCTCATCGTCAGTGACGGCCGCCATGTCCGTGGACCGCAGTCGAATGGTGGCCTTTCCGCTGATGAGCGTGGGCTGGCGGGAGCTGAAGCCGCCATCCCGGTCTGCTCCCCACCCGTAGATCGAGACGCCGTGCTGCCAGACACCGATGTGCAGTCTGCGCTTGTCGACCCGGTAGGTGGGCATTCCGTAGGACAGCGCCACGCTCGCCTGCGGGAATTCCGTCAGGATCAGCCCGCTCACACGGTCGAAGAGCGCGCGGTGACCTGGCGCGATGGCGTCGATGTACTCCTGGACAGCGTCCATGCGGCCCATTGTCGTCCCCCGCGAACCCCCGCTGCCAGGGATCGACCGACCGATCCCGGCTGTCAGGCGGCTGACCAGGGCAGATGGAGAACTGGGGCAGGAGTATCTAGGGTCAGCGCGTGGCTCTCATCATGGTGTGCGAAGACGACGCGGCGGTCCGCGGCGTCCTCAAGCGCGCCCTGGAGCACGACGGTCACACCGTCTCCACCGCCGCCACGGCCGACAGCCTGTTGTGCCGGCTCACACCGGCTCCCCATCTGGTCGTTCTGGATCTCGGGCTCCCGGACGCCGACGGCCGCGACGTCTGCCTGGCCCTGCGGGCTCGCGGCGTCGACGTGCCGGTGTTGATGCTCACCGCCTTGGACGGCCTGCATCACAAGGTGGGCGGCTTCGAGGCCGGCGCCGACGACTACATGACCAAACCCTTCGATATCCCGGAACTGCTGGTGCGCGTTCGAGCACTGCTGCGTCGGGCCACCGTGGCGCCCGCACCATGCGAAGTCGTCCTCGACCCGGCGAAGCACGTGGTGACCTACGACTCGGTGAGCGAGAGCCTGACCCCGACCGAGTTCCGGCTGCTGGGCCGCCTGATCGCCTCGCAGGGCGACGCGGTACGCCGCCACGCCCTGATCGCCGCCGGCTGGCCGCACGGAGCGCAGGTCAGCGACAACACCCTCGACTCCTTCGTGCGCCGGCTGCGGACCAAGCTCGGTCCGCTGGGTGTGGCCGAGCGTCTGGCGACCGTGCGCGGCGTGGGCTACCGATGGCAGTGACGCGATTCCGCAGGAGGGTCGTCGCGCTCACTGTGCTGGTCGCCACCGCCGTGGTCGCGATTCTGGTCGTGGTCTCGCACGTACTGCTGAGCCGGGTGACGGACGCCGACGCGCACGATCTGGCGCGTACCCGTGCCGAGGCCGTCGCGGCGAACGTCACCACCGTCGGCGGCCGCGTCGTGCTGACCGAGAACGACAGCGAGGCGCTGGACGCGGTCGCCTGGGTCTACGCCGACGGCCGCCTGGTCGACGGGAACGTACCGGGCAGCATGGTCGGGCGCGTCGAGGCGCTGGCAGGCTCAGGGCGATCGCAGACCGCCACCGTCGGGCACTACCTCCTGTACGCGCAGCAGGTCCCGGTCGACGGCCACCACGTCATGGTGATCGTCCGGGTGGACCTCACGCCCTACGAGACGTCCGAGCAGCACAGTCTGACCTTGTCGCTGATCCTGGGCGGCCTCGCCATCCTCCTCGCCGGTGGTGTCGCGCACCTCGTGGTGCGCCGCGCGCTGCGGGTCGTGCACGAGATGGCCGCCCTCGCCGACGACTGGGGCCATCACGAACCCGGGCGCCGTTTCGACCTCGGAGTCCCGCGCGACGAGTTCGGGGAACTGGGGCGGACCCTGGACCACCTCCTGGAGCGCGTCGACAACGCGCTGGCGGACGAGCGCCGGCTCACCGATGAGATCGCCCACGAGCTGCGGACACCGCTCACGGTCCTGCGGGGCGAGGCGCAGCTCGCGCAGTTGTCCGGCGAGCCGGTGGCGCCGGAGGCGGTGCTGAGCGAGGTCGACCGCCTCACTGCGGCGATCACGACGATTCTGGGCGCCGCACGTGCACGGACAGACGCCGGCACCCGGTGCGATCTGCGCTCCGCCGCGCGACAGGCGATCGCCGACCGCGCCGTCGACGTCGCCTTTCCCCCGAAGGTGGAAGTCGCCGTGGCGGCCGAAGTCGCCGTGGCGCTGCTGTCTCCCCTGGTGGAGAACGCCTTGCGGCATGCGCGGTCGCGTGTGTGGATCACCGCGCGCAGCCACGGTGAGGCAATCGTGGTCGATGTCCTGGACGACGGCCCCGGGTTCGATCCCGCGGAGGTCGACCGGGTCTTCGAAGCGGGTGTGAGCGGCGGCGGTGGGTACGGCCTGGGGCTGCCGGTGGTCCGGCGCATCGCCGCCTCGGCCGGTGTGGAGGTCCGCGCGATCGCGGACGGCCGTGGTCACGTCGAGGTGACGCTCCCGGCCGCGCGGGCGGTTACGTAGTCAGGTTGCGTGCAGGTTCCGCCGCGTAGACCTCCCTTCATGACAACGACAACCGAAGCACGCACGCGCAGCGGGCGGCTCATGCTCAACAGGGTTCCCGAGGTCACCATCTGGTTCTGGGTGATCAAGGTCCTGTGCACGACGGTCGGTGAGAGCTTCGCCGACTGGATCAACACCCAACTGGGCGTCGGTCTGGTGAACACGGCCTGGATCTTCACCGCGGTCCTGGTGGTGGTCCTGGCCGTACAGCTGCGGCTGAAGCGGTACGTCCCGTTCGTCTACTGGCTGACGGTGGTCGTTGTCAGCGTCACGGGCACCTTGTACACCGACATCCTGACCGACCAGCTGGACGTGCAGCTGTGGGTCAGTTCCGCGGTCTTCTCGGTGCTGCTCGCGGTGGTCTTCGGCGTGTGGTGGCTGCGTGAGCGCACGCTGTCGATCCACTCGGTCACCACCTTCTCGCGGGAGTCGTTCTACTGGCTGACCGTCCTGGTCACCTTCGCGCTCGGCACGGCGACCGGCGACTGGACCCTGGAGCTGACCGGCTGGAGCCCGGCCGTCTCCGTGCTGCTGCCGCTCGGCCTCATCGCGGCGATCACGGCGCTGTGGAGGTTCGGCGCGAACCCCGTGCTCTCCTTCTGGCTCGCCTACATCCTGACCCGCCCGCTGGGCGCGAACATCGGCGACTGGCTCGCCTCCCCCAAGGTCGCCCAGAGCCCGGGCGACCCGACCGGTCTCGCGCTGGGCACGTTCACCACCAGCCTCATCTTCCTCGGCCTGATCCTGGCGACGGTGGTCTACCTGACGGTGACGCGCTCGGATGTGACCGAGACGTACGAGGCGACCCACGCCGCACAGGTCACCGGCGACCCGCGCAAGGAGCGCATCGCGCTGGCCGGCTTCGGACTGCTGGCCGTCGCCACCGCGGCCCTGCTGGTCTGGGCCCACGGTCAGCCGCACGTCGGCCCGGCGCCGGAGGCCGACGCAACCTCCGCCGTCCAGCTGCCTCCCGGTCAGGCGGTGAAGAAGTTCCCGCCCGCGAAGGTCGCCGCGCTGCGGACCCTCGCGTCCACCTCGCTCAAGGACGCACGCGCGGGGGACGCGGCCGGGGCCCACGCGGCCGCCCAGTCGTTGCGTGACCTGTGGGATGCCGACCAGGACTCGCTGCAGCCGCTCGACGACACCGGCTGGACCTCCATCGACGCCCAGATGGACACGGTGCTCAAGACCTTCGGCATCGACCACTCGAACCCGCCGATGTCGCCGGCACAGCAGGAGAGCGAACTGAACACCCTCCTGGCGGACCTGGGCTGACAACCCGTCACAACGCCTGGCCAGTGCGGACGGTGACGCGCTAAGCGCTGAGCCAGGCGAGTGGACAGCTGCGGACGACGGCCGTGGAGTCGGTGGCAGGCTTCGACTAGGGCCGTGGCCATGGCGTCGGCACAGTTCGTCCCCGCGAGCAGGCGGAGAGGCGAACAGGTCCTCCCGCAAGCGTGACGCTTCGCTCGGCTGGCAAATACCCAAGTGAGCGACCTGGTTCGAAGCGCATTTCAGGGCCCTCCCACACGCGACCGACCTGACGGTAGCGTGATCGACGTGACGGCTGAGGGCGAGAAGGCAGAGGGCGAAGCCCTGGTCGGCGGCATGGTGAACACGGGCGCGGTCTTCCGCCACGGTGCCCTGGTGGAACGCCCGGCGCCGCGCACCGCGCCCGCCCTCCATGCCCATCTCCTCGCGCTCAAAGAGCACGGGTTCGACGCGGCTCCGAGGCCGATCCGTCTCACCGCAGACGGCCGCGAGGAGCTGACCTTCATCCCCGGCGACGTCGCTCTACCACCGTTTCCGCGCTGGGCGATGACCGAGACCGCGTTGAGATCGGTGGGGAGCCTACTGCGACGCCTGCACGACGCCAGCGCGGCCATCGCGGTCGACGCAGGCGTCGAGTGGCCCCGATCCCTGGCCGACCCGGCGGGAGGAACGATGCTGTGCCACAACGATGTGTGCCCGGACAACGTCGTCTTCCGCGACGGCCATGCCGCAGCCCTGATCGATTTCGACCTGGCGGCCCCCGGCCGGGCAGTGTGGGACGTGGCCATGACCGCCCGCTACTGAGCTCCCATGCTCGATCCCACGTCCGCGGCAGTTTTCTACCCCGCGGGGCTGGACGCCCCGACACGACTGCGCATCCTCGCCGACGGCTACGGCCTCTCCCCGCAGCAGCGCGCTGAACTGCCCGACGTCATCGAACAGGCCACCGCATCCTGCCGAGCCTTCGTCGCTGATCGCGTGGCCGATGGTGACCCCGTCTACACCCGGGCGCTGTCCGAGCACGGTGGTTGGCAGCGTTGGGACCGCATCCAGGAGTGGCTGGTGGCTCACCACGAGATGTTCACGGCTGCCCTGTTGGGATGACTGGCTATGAGGTTGAAGAACAAGTGCCGTCCTCGGGATGCCCAACGTGCTCAGCGCTGTCCGCCCAGTACACCCGGTGGTGCGATGTCGAGATGCCCGGCATCGGATCGACGGCGAGGAGGCGTCGCATCGGCCCGGGTCGCCACCCGGCCCCCTCCCCGAACTCGTGCGCGGCCGCCACTGCCGGGTCCTCGCCCTCGCCGAGACGGTCGCCCGGCACGGCCGGATGAGCCAGCCGGTGCGGCGCACCTCAACTGGGCCCCGCGACGCACTCATCCCGGCAATCGCACGCGATAAACCCGGCGACAGCGACGGTCATCCCCGGATACTGGTCGTCATGGATGAGGTCAAGGTCGTCGTCGCCCATTCCGAGCGGGCGACCCTGCGCGTCGGCGACGTGTTCCTGAAGGTGGACGCGGATCAGGCGCGCATCGACGTCGAGGTCCAGGCGATGGCCCTGGCGCCCGTCCCGACCCCGGAGGTCCTGTGGCGCAAGCCGCCCGTGCTCGCGATCGCCGCGGTCCCGGGGACGGCACTCGGCCGCCTCGGCGAGCCGTCGACGGCGTCGCCGCAGGCGTGGGCCGCGGCGGGTGCCGCCATCCGGAAGTTGCACGACGCGCCATTGCCGCCCTGGCCCGGCCGAGGCCTCGACAAGTTGGCAGCGGATCTCGACGACGAGTGCGAGTGGCTCGTGAGGAACGGCGTCCTGCCCGCCGACCTGGTCACCCGCAACCGCCAGATCGCCGAGGCCGCGCTGCGGCCATGGACTCCGGTGTTCACGCACGGCGACCTGCAGATCAGCCACGTTTTCGTCGACGGCGACGAGATCACCGGCATCATCGACTGGTCCGAGGCGAGCCAGGGTGACGCGCTGTTCGACCTCGCCATCTTGACGCTCGGACACGAGGATCACCTCGGCGACGTCGTCTCCGGCTACGGCACCGACGTCGACCTCGACGTCATCCGCGCGTGGTGGTCGGTGCGAAGCCTGCTGGTGGTTCGATGGCTGGTCGAGCACGGCTTCGACCCGTCCGCGCCGGGCTGTGAGGTCGACGTGCTGAGATCCCGGCTGTAAGCCTGTCCGTCGATGGCCGGCTCGGCGATCCAACGCTCACCGAGCAGGTGCTCACGACGAGTGCCGTGTCCGGGGGACGCGACGGCAGCACGGAGGCGGGCCCTCTTGTCAGTGGACGACGTCGAACACGTTCTTCTGCAGGCCGTTGGCGTAGGCCTCGTGCTCGACGAGCTTCAGCTTCTGCGTGTCCTTGTCGGTGGCGCTGAACAGCCGCTTGCCCGCGCCGAGCAGGAGCGGGAAGACGAGCAGGTGGTAGCGGTCGATCAGGCCGGCGTCCGACAGGGCCTGGTTGAGGGCGGCGCTGCCGTGGACGATGATCGGGCCGCCCTCGGTCTGCTTCAGCGCGGCGACCTCGTCGAGCGAGCGCAGGATGGTGGTCTCGCCCCAGTTCGTCACCAGGTCGTCCTCGGTGAGGGTGGTGGAGACGACGTACTTCGGCATCACCTTGTACTCGGCGAACTCCGCCATGCCGGGCCACACCGGGCTGAACGCCTCGTAACTGGCACGGCCCAGCAGCATCGCGGTCGCCTCCTGCTGCTCCCGGCCCTTGATCTCGAAGGCCTCGGGCAGGAACTCGACGTCCTTGAAGGTCCACCCGGAGTTGCGGTAACCGGGCTCACCGCCCGGCGCCTCCATGACGCCGTCGAGCGAGATGAAGGCAGAGCTGATCAGGGTGCGCATTTAAGGCTCCTCAATGTTTCGTGACCGGTTCGCGGCAGGTTCGGCCGGCGCGCCCTGTGACCACACTGGCGGCTGCGGCGCACCAACCAGAATCTATGACTGCGGATCGCGGAGAAACTCATCGGTCGTCGCCGGACCCTTCCTACGGCTCGGCCGTCCGGACCGTCTCGGGGAGCCATACAGGCGCCCGGCCAGCGCAATACCGAAGCCTGCCGGGCCCGAGCCCGGGCGGGATGCCGCCCCCGCAGACGACCGCTCCTACGCGCCGGAGCAGCCGTGGCGGGCGGCCGAGGCCGTGGCGAAGGAGTCGAGGAGCTGGTTCAGTTCCTTGGGATCGCTGGTGCCGTGTGGACCGGACGTGCCGTCCGGGGCACGGTCGTTGGTGCGGACGAGCTTGAAGTACGCGGTCCCGAGGGCGCCTTTGCACTCCATACTCCGCTTGAAGGCGTCCTTCGCGGTGCCGGGGTAGCGGCCGTCCAGGCGCATCTCCTGTTCGGCCGACGGGCCGTAGTAGGCGGTCATGTGGAACAGGCCCAGGTCGGCCCGCCGCAGCGCGCACTGTTCGGTCAGTGCGCGTCCGGCGGGCCGCTCGGAGACCGTCGTCACCGTCAGCCGGGCTGCCGTGCGGGCGTCCACGACGTGAGTGCAGGTGCCGGTCGCCTGGGTGGCGGGGCGTTGGGTCGTGTCCCTCGTACGGTCGATGGTGGCGGGGCGCTCGCCCGGCTTGCCCTCGCAGGAGTGGGCGGTGGCCGCCCGGCGGGCCGTTTCGGTGGCGAGGCGGGCGACTTGGGCATCTGCTCGGCCGAGAGCCGTTCGATGGGGGCGGTGGTGTCGGCCATGACGTACAGGCCCTTGCCCGGCACGGGTGCGCAGTCGAGCAGGACGGCGGCCTGCGGTTCGGGCCGGGTGGTGAACGAGCCGTTCCACCCGTATCCGATGGGGGCCGCGTCGGCCTCGTCACCGGCGCCGTTCGCCCGGTAGGCGGCCCGGGGCCGGATCTGGAGTCGCAGGACCGGCCCGTCGTCGTGGCCCTTGGCCCACACCGAGCACCACCAACCACACAGCCTGACTACACATCAACGATGTCCGTCAAAACGGAACAAGCTCAGATAGGGCTTGATGAGGCAAGGCCGTGAGGGCTGATGACTTCACATCCACGGGCGCCGCGCCTCGCGCCGCCTACGCCTGCCGCCGCTCCCACTGCTCCTTCGTGATCTCGTACCGCACACCCCCGTGCTCGGAACCCTCGACCGCCATCATGTCGTCCGGTGTGGGGATGCTCTCCGCGAGCGTCATCCCGAGCTTCTCCATGACATTGCGCGAAGGGCGGTTCACGGTCATCGTCTCGGCCCAGACCATGCGGATGCCGAGCTCGGCGAACCCCTTCGCCAGCAGCGCCTGTGAGACCTCCGTGGCGTAGCCCCGGCCCCAGGCCGCCTGGCGCAGGCGGTAGCCGAGTTCGGCCTCCTCACGCGGGCCGCTGCGCAGCGGACGCAGGCAGAACCAGCCGACGAACGCGCCGCCGTCCTTCTCGTACGCCGCGAACAGGCCGAGGTCGTGGTCCCAACGCTCGTAGCCGGCAAGGATGCTGGGGATGGCGAGGTCGCGGACCTCCTCCGGCGGGGTCGGAGCGCCGCCGGTCAGGTAGCGCATCACCGCCGGGTCGCTGTCCAACTCGATCAGCAGGTCCGCGTCGGTGGCGGCGAAGGGGCGCAGGGTCAGGCGCTCGGACGCGAGGTAGGTGGTCACGCGAGGATCATGGCCGAGACGGGGCGGACGGTCCACGGAGTTTCGGGCCGCGTCCGTCACCGGGTGGGGTGCTGGAGGAGCAGCACGGCACGGCCGCCTTCACGTCACGGCCGAGGACCTGCCTCTATCGCTCCCCGAGCATCTCTCCCCGAGCCAATTAATCGAGTGCTGGAGTCCCGAGCCGGGTGATACAAGGTCTCTGTGACTGAATATCTCCCCTTCCCCACCCTGCTGCGGATGATCGACGAGCGGTCCGCCGCGTTCCGCGCTGCCGTCGCCGCGGCCCCCAGCCTCGACGCCGACGTCCCGTCCTGCCCGGGCTGGACGCTGTACGACCTGGCGAACCACCTCAGTGAGGGGGACCGCTTCTGGGCCTACATCGTGCTGAACACCGCGCCGGGCGACGAGCGGCCGAGCAAGGACGGGCTGGCGGCGCCCAGGGAGCGCGAGGCCCTCATAACCTGGCTGGCCGACTCGACGGAGCAACTGCTTGCTGCTCTGCGCGAGGCCGGCCCGGACCGGGGCTGCTGGGCCTGGTGGGAGCCGCTGGCCTCGCCGCACACGGTGGCCGCCGTGACCCGCCGCCGCGTCCCGGAGTCGCTGATCCACACCTACGACGCCCAACTGGCCTCCGGTACCCCGCAGGAGCTGCCGACGACCGAGGCGGTCGACGCCATCGAGGAGTTCCTCGCCACCGTCTGCACCGTCACGACCCCGTGGCCGGGCGAGCCCGCCACCATGGACTACCACGCAGCCGAGGTCGGCTGCTGGCGCCAGACGGTGGACGCCGCCGGTTCCCGCTTCACCCGCCTCACCGCGGCGGAGGCCGCCGAGAGCAAGCCCACCGCCGCCATCTACGGCACGGCGAGCGAGATGGCCCTGCTCATGTACATGCGCATCCCGAACGACTCTCTGCGGATGGAGGGCGACGCCGACCTGCTCCGGCAGCTGCAGGGCCAGGACTAGGGCCCGCCCGAGTTTCGGCTCATGGTTCGGTGAGCCTCTTCAACGCTGCCTCTCAAGGGCGAGGACGGTGTGTGCGGCCGGGCAGGGCCGGCGAGAGCCGCCGGATCGTTCTCCCCCAGGACCTTCAATAGGCCCGGTGCTCTCGCGATGAGGAGGTCGACGACGGTGGCGGCGTAGGTGTGGGCGGTGTCGATGGAGATGCCGAATCTGGCGTGACGATGAGCATGGTGACCCACTCGACCAGCGCGTGCGGCAGGTCGAGTGCGGCAGGGCAGGGAACCAACGAGGCTCCATCGCCGTGGACTTGAGACGTCGAACATCTCGACCAACGGCGCTGGGGCCTCGTCCGTTTCCACCAGGGCCCACGTCACCCGATCGAGGACGAATTGAAGAGCCTCATTGTGAACCGCTTCGGCAGGGGACGTCCGGACTTGCGCGGCGGGGGTGAAGTGCGTTGTGGGGCGCCTGGGAAAGTCGCGGCGCTCGCGTGGTGCGCCCGTGACCCATGTCGTCAGCCGATGCAGGCGTGACGACGTATCCCTTTGACAGGGAACGGCACTTCGCGCCCATCGTCCCCTTTCGCGCCCGCCCGGAACCGCGCCAGCCTTGTCCGGCCCGGGCAGCCACTGCGGTTCAGGTGACCTCGGCGACACCGGCGCGCAGGGGCCGTCCGCCCATGAACGCGCGTCAGGGGATCTGGGCCTCGATGTGGGCGAGTTGAGCGGCGAGCACTTCTTCGAACGCGGCGCGGCGGTCTGCTCCGAGGGGGCGGACGTCGCGGGCGAAGTGGGCCAGGGCGGGGAAGCGTTCGGGGTCGGCGCCGAGTACCGCGACGCGGAACTGCTCCAAGCCCTGTTCGTACTCCTGGGGGGTGAGGGTGCTGATACCGCCCTCGGAGGCGATCAGCGCGGCGAGGAGGATCACGATGCGGTGGTAGCGCACCGGGACCTCCTTGTCGGGCAGGCCGGACGCGCGCAGGGCCTGCAGCAGCTCTTCCATGACCAATCGGGATCCGGTACCGCCGGACGCGTAACGTCCCCAGATCGCGGCGAGTTGGGGCTGTTCGCCGAAGGCCTCGCGCAGGCGCAGGGCCAAGGCGGTGATGCGCTGCTTCCAGTCGCCCTCGGGGCGGTAGCCGTCCATGGCGGCCAGCAGGATCCGGTCGGCAACCGCGCGCAGCAGTTCGGTCTTGTTGCGGAAGTGCCGGTAGAGGCTGGAGGAGTCGGTCCCGAGCGCTGCGGCGAGCTTGCGCACGCTGAACGACTCGGCGTCGCTCGTACGCAGCAGTTCCGCCGCCGTGTCCAGGATCTCCTCGGTCGACCATCGCCGTCGGCCAGTCATCTCGCCCCTCTCGTCCGGACGTCAGCGTAACGCACGCACTCACTTATGCACTTGTTGATGCACGCAGTGCGTGCATAATGAGGGCAACGCGCAACGCATGTCCGGCCACGGCCACAACTACACCCGGCTCCGGCCGGGAGGGGGAGAAGGACACATGAGCGAGACCGCTACCGCGCCACGGCCGGCCGAGCCGGACTTCTCGGCGATCACAGCCGAGGAACTGCGTGCCTACCGTGACGCGGAGAACCGTTTCCGGGCCTCCAGTGCGGCGCGGACGATCCTCGGAGAGCCGGACACCGGCGCCGCGATCGCTTGGCAGGAGATCGCGCTGCCCGGCCGCGACCTACCGGTCCGGGTCTACCGTCCGGCCCCGACGGGAGACGCCGAAGCCGCAGCCCGAACCGACCTGCCGCTCGTGGTCCATGTCCACGGAGGCGGCTTCGTGGGCACGGCGGCGCAGTGCGACTGGACCAACAGCCACCTCGCCGCAGCGCTGCCCGCCCTCGTCGTCTCGGTCGAGCACCGCCTCCTCGCCCCCGACAGCCCGCTCGCGAATGCCGCCGACGACGGCTGGGACGTGCTCCAGCACGTGGTGCGGCACGCGCCGCAGTGGGGCGCCGACCCGACGCGCGCGGCCGTCTTCGGTGAGAGCTGCGGCGCGCTGATCAGCGCGCTGACGGCCATCCGGGCCAGGGAGGTCGGCCTGGAACTCAAGGCGCAGGTGCTGGTCAACCCGGCGGTCGACGTCACCGGGACGATGTTCGACTACCCCTCGATGGCCGAGTACGCATACACCCCGACCCTGACCCTGCCCCAACTGCGGCTCGTCCAGCGGCTCGCCGTCCCGCCGGGAGCCGACGCCCGCCTGGTCTCGCCGCTGTACGCCAACGACCTGAGCGGGCTCGCCCCCGCACTCGTGGTGGTACCCACCCAGGACGCGCTCGCCGACCACGGCCGCCGTTACGCCGAGCAGCTGCGCGCGGCCGGAACCTCGGTGCGGCTCACCGAATACCCGGGCGCGAGGCACGCGTTCCTCACCCTGCCCGGCGTGGAACCCCAGGCCGAGGCCGCCCAGGCGGAGATCCTCGCGTTTCTCCGCACGGCCCTGGAGAGGTGACGGGCGTCCTTCCCATCCCCGGCACTTCCCACCGCGCCCGCCTGCCCGCCCGCCAACCTGGCCGCTCTCGACCTGCACCTGACCGCCACCGACCTCCGCGACATCCGTATCCGCCAACGAGGCGGGGAAGCCGAGGGATTGATGCCACCGTGTGGGACAGGCTCAGCCGCCCCAGCGGGTGGCGCGGCTCCTTCAGACTCTCCCGGCGCTTATCCAGGTGGTCCGGCCACCGAGGCGTTCGACCCAGTCGGCGACGATTCCCGGCTGCTCGGCCTGGATGAGGTGGCCGGAGTCGACTGTTTCGAACCGGCCGTCGGGCAGTGACTCGGCCCAGCGGCGCCGATGCTCGGTCAGAGCGGCGTGGTGCCGCGCCCGGCCCCTCTGGGAACGGGAGGCCGAGAGGAGGATGGTCGGGCACGTCGGTAGGTCGGGCGGCTCGGCGCGGAAGCCGCGGATGGCTTCGGCCACGGCTCTGATCTCCTTCCGTGTCTGCGCGATGCCTGCGGGGACGAAGTCTTCGGCGAGCATGGTCGCGTAGGTGTCCGCCGGAAAGAGGCGCCGGATGTCCCTGCTGGCCAGACGGGCCAGCGAACGGGAGCGGAACAGCGCCTGCGTTACGCCCAGGGATCGGTCGACCTTCGCCGCGGTCCGGTCGAAGGTGTCGTAAACGGGCGCGCTCTCCGCTGCCGGATCGAGCAGTAACAGCCCCTGCAGCCGCGGCCCCAGTCCCGCCAAGGCGCGGCGGGCGACCAGCCCGCCCATGCTGTGCGCGACGAGCACGAAACTGGCGGGCACGACCGCCTCGACCAACGCGACCAGGTCCGCGGCCAGGTCGTCGATGCTCAGCTGGGTCGCCGTTCGGCCGCTGCGGCCGAAGCCGGCGCGGTCGTAGGCGACAAGTCTCGTCCGGTCCGCGAGCAGTGCGACCACCGGGTCCCAGCTGGTACGCCCCATTCCCCCGCCCGCCTCGAAGACCACCCAGTCCACGCCACTGCCGGACTCCTCGACATGGACAGTCCGGCCGTTCACCTGCACCGCCCGCCCCGTTGCCTGACGCATGTCCCCTCCCAGCCTCATTGTTTCCACTTTTGGAAATAGTATCGAGTATGGAATTGTGAAGCCATGGACACGACCGACGTACTTCTCCACCCGGTGCGCCTGCGCGTGGTGCACGCCCTCGCCGGCGACCAGGCGCTGACCACCGCCCAGTTGTGCGAGCGCCTGCCCGATGTGCCGAAGGTGACCATGTACCGGCACGTCGCCCTGCTGGCCGAGTCTGGTTTCCTGGAGGTGGCCGCAGAGCAGCGAGTGCGCGGCACGGTCGAACGGCACTACCGGCTACGCCAGGACCGCCCGGTCGTCGATGCCGACGACGCCGCCGCCATGACGCCGGATGACCACCGCCGGGGCTTCGCCGCCGCCATGGCCGTGCTCATCGCGGAGTTCAACGCCTACCTCGACCGCGACGGCGCCGACCCGGTGGCCGACGCGGTCTCCTATCGCCAAGGCACGCTCTGGCTCAGCCCGGACGAACTCACCGAGATGACAGCTCAGTTGCGCGCGGTGTTGAGCCCTCGGCTGACCAACCAGCCGACACCAGGCCGCGCACCTTATCTGCTCAGCCCCATCCTCTTCCCCGTCGGTCCGCCGACCCCCGACGAGACTCGGCCATGAGGCACCGGTATCGCACCTCCGCTGTCTCGGCGACTGCTACGCAGCACCCACCGGGCGCACGCCCGGCACCACGGCGGACCCTGCGCCCGGCCGCGCGGTGACGAGGCGTCGGTCTCCGTCCGCCGCAGTGCCCGGTGGCGGGCGGCGGGCCTACTGGAAGGCCGGAGGCTCGGGGACGACCGCGCTCACGGAACAGGCACTCGCATGGCTGATCACCGCGCAGGGACGGCAACAGGGACGGCCAACAGCCATCACCATGAACGCTCATGGGCATGTTGACGATCCCGACAGCGCCGACGCTTTCATCCCACCGGGCGAGGAACTGGGGCAGGTTTGAGGCTCCGCATCAGGCGACTTCGTCGTGGCGCTTGGAGACAACCCGGAAGACCAGGTTGGCCGGCTATCTCATGTCACGGGCCGTACGGACGCCGTCAGTGATCGGGCTGCGGACTGTGCGTGGCGATGCGCGCGGTTCCGCGCCCCTTCAGGCGCGCGGAACCACCACTGACTTCCACGAGTCCGCGTCAGAACGCAGAGTGGCTGAACCAGTGGGCGAGCAAGTCCGGGTCGCCCAGCAGGTGGAAGGCGTCGCTTTCGCGGTCCAGGCGGCCGTAGAGGAGCAGGAGCAGGTCCGCCGCTGTTCCCGTCACCGTGGCGTCCGCAGTGCGGGGTGCGGTGCTGTCGGCCACCAGCCCGAAGCCGTCGGGGCGCAGGCCGATCAGCCAGTCGCCGGAGCCGTCGCCGTCAACGTCAGTGCAACGGAACCGGATGGTCCGGTCGGGGCCGCGCAGTTCGGCGGTCAGCGGCGCGAAAAAGGCCGCGAACGGCAGGTTGGTGAGGAACTCATCGATGCCGTCCACCGCCAGGTCGCGGTCGATGTGCGGGGTGAGCCCGAGGGCGCGTTCAGCGTCGGCCCGGTGGACGAGGGTCTCGAAGAGCATGCGGCGCACCCAGAACCGGGCATGCTGGTCGAGCCCCCAGGCCCACATCGGCGCGTCCAGGTCGGCAGCGGCGAATACCTCAGCGGCCTGAGCCGCGCCGTCGGTCAGCCAGTCCGGGTAGCCGTCGGAGTTCTCCGGCAGACGCAGGTCGACGTTACGGCTGGTGGGCGGCTGCTGGACGCGCTGACGCAGCAGCTCGGTGAACCAGCGGTGCACGTGGCCGGTGTGCCGAGTCAGGTCGGCCAGGGTCCAGCCCGGGCAGGACGGCACCGGGGTGGAGAGATCGGCAGCCTTGACCGTGGCGACGAATGCGGCGGTCTCGGCTACGACGGCCGCGCCGTGCTGGGCGGGGTGCATGCTGGTGTCCTTTCAACGGCGACGCCCCTGACATCCCCGGACCGCCCGAGCCTCCCGGTGCGGCGACCGAGACATGGACAGATCCACCGAACAACCCCTGCAGAGGCCCGACGGGGATGCTGAAGGGGCTGGATGATTCATATCCTCAAGCAATACAATGAAGGTAAACCTCAATGGTTGAGGATGTCAACCAACCCTCCTTGAGTCCTGCCCCTGCCACGGCCCGGGCCATGCCCCCGATGGAGCGCGCCGCAGGCCTCGGTGCCAACCCATGAGCGTCCACGCTGCCCCGCATCGCCTGGTCGCGCTCACCGACGATCAGTGCGCAGCCAAGGGCACACCGGCGGATCCAGAGCCGCGAGAGAGCCCGTAACCGAATGCAGGGCGGGCGTCAGAGGATGCCGTCGGTCGTGCGGCGGTAGGTGGGAGCACCGCCGGATGGGCCAAGACGGTCCTGAACCGGTGGCGAGGACAGTGTGGTCATGACCCGCCTGATCGGCACCTCGCGACTGGACACATCCGGGGCCCTGGAATCATGTCGATGGATTCGGGTTCACTCGCACCTCGTTGGTACCAGTTTCATGCTTTCAACTTCCGCTGTTGCGGTGGACTGCTACTTTTGGCGCGCAGTCGTTGGGGGGATTGCGGCCTCCGCCGGTGAACGGACGAATCCGTTGTGCCGCGTTCCCTCACGGGCCCAGTCACGGCGATCAACTGGGGGAAATGTGTCAGCACGTGAAGACATCTATCCCATACTGGAGTCGGCGTTCCGCGCGTTCGCCAACCTCATGGAGATGGAGAACAAGGCGAGGAACAACGAGCCGATCGGCCCGAGCACCGCCAACTACGCCGCCAACGTCATCGACCTGGCAGGCAAGATCCACAACTGGGGATCCGCGAATCAGCCCAGCCACCAGGCCGCCATGGCGCCCTCCCCGACGAACCTGACAGGACGTTGGACCGATGGAGAGCTGGGGCTCTCGCTGGTCCACGAGGGCAGTTCCATCGCCATCGACGATGCGGGGAACCGATACTTCGGCGCGGCGATATCCGACGCGTACCGGGTTCAATTCCTCGCGAGCGGAACCGGTTCCCAAGGAGAGTTCATCATCTGGCGCGGAGAAGGCGACGGAAAGTCTCTCAGGATGACGATCTGGAACAGGTCGAGCGGGGGTTTCGGAAGTTTCGAGATCCACCCCGGTTGATCAGGTTCTGGAAAGGTGTATGTGGATCTCCTGCGCGTACGCGAGAGCGCCGAGTAACAGTCGCTGATAGGCACGGTGTTCCTGCTGGACGGAGCCTGGGGACCGGATCAGCCCTCGGGCACCGGCGGGCCGATCTCCGCCCAGCAACTGCCGCGTACGGCGACTTGCTTGATCAGCGCTGCTCGTGGTCGCTGCGGCCCGTACGGGTCAGTACCCCATGGTGAAGCGGCGGCGTCGGTGTGCCGGGGACTCGATCTCGTCGAGCTTACGGAGCGCGGCCAGCCCGGACGGAAACAAGTGCGTCGGGCCGGCCAACAACGGCAGCACCGCCAACGGGACCCCGCTCGTCCTGTGGGACTGCCACTACCACCCGGACCAGCGATGGTTCACCCACGCATAGCGCCGGCGCGCTGATACGGCGGGGCCGGCTCGGGCAGTCACCCGCCGGCCCCGTTCAAGGCGACCACGACGTGCGCACCCCGTCAGCAGTTCCCCCCACGGACCCGGTAGATCATTATTGAGGCCGACACTTCGACCGGGGAGGAACAGTGCGCATCGGGGTCTATCTCGCGCATCCGCGTCCGAACAGCTTCAACCACGCCGTGTTCGATGCCGTGGTGGAAGAGCTGCGCGACCGAGGGTGCCACGTTCTCGCGCATGACCTGTACGCCGAAGAGTTCGCTCCCCTGCTGACCTCCGACGAGACGGAGACGGTCCAGTCGGTAACCTCCGCCGGTGACCCGCAGGTTGAGCTGCACCGGCGGGAAGTGGCCACCCTCGATGCCCTGGTGTTCGTGCATCCGAACTGGTGGGGCATGCCGCCCGCGGTCCTCACCGGCTGGGTGCAGCGCGTACTCGCGCCCGGCGTCGCGTACAAGCTGGGCAGCGCGGACGGGGAGCCCGCGGGGCTGCTCAAGGCCGGCCGGGCCCTCATCCTGAACACCTCCGACACGCCCGCCGACCGCGAGGAGAGCGAGTTCGGCGACCCTCTGCAAAGGATCTGGGCAGCGTGCGTCCTGCCCTACGTCGGGGTCACCGACGTCCGCCGGGTCGTGTTCCGTACGGTCACCGACTCGGCCGATGAGACCCGTTCGTCCTGGCTGCACGAGGCACGTCAGCAAGCCGCCGCGCTGATGGACTGACGCGGGGCGGCTTTGACGTTGTGGTGGGGGCCGCGCGCCGGATCGCGTGCGTACGCGCGAGACGCCAGCGGCTCAGGCTCGCAGGAATCCATCCCCATGAGCGGCGATGTGGGCTTCCAAAGCGGACAGGGCATCCTGAGTGGCCTGTGCCGACCCGCTGCCGCGCCTCTCGGCGAAGTACGCCGCGCCGAGTCGCTTCAGCAGATCGTTGCCGGCGCGCTGCGCCTGCACTTCGTCCACCTTCTGCTTGCCCTGGTTCAGAGCGCTCTGCGCCTGCTCCTTGGCCCGGTCGAGAAAACCTGCCATGACTGCCTCCGATCGTGTCCCGGCATCACTTCCCGCTTCTCCGCCACGCATGCTCATGCGTACGCACGGATGGCCTAGGACCTTCGTTTGGGTGAGCCCTCAGTGTCCGTCGCCGTGGGCAGCCCGGTAGTCGCTGGGGCTCAGGCCGTGGGTGGTCTTGAAGAGGCGGCTGAAGTTGGCCGGGTCCATGAACCCCCAGCGGGCTGCTATCGAAGCCACCGTGCGGTCGGTCGCATACGGGCCGGTCAGGTCACGGCGGCAGCCATCCAGCCGACGTTGTCTGATCCAGGCCGTGATCGTCGTCTGCTCCTCGGCGAAGAGCTTCTGCAGATAGCGCAGGGAAACGTGGTGTGCCTTCGCGATCTGCCCCGGGGACAGGTCCGGGTCGGCCAAGTGCTGGTCGATGTAGGCGCGGACGCGCAGGAGGGTGGTGCGGCGAACTGCTTGCAGGTCGCTCTCCGGGCATGGTCGCCGCCGCTCGGCGAACATGGTGGCGAGCAGGTCACCGGTGGTCCGCGACAGGCTCTCCGCGCTGTCCGCGTAGTCGTGGGGATGTCCGGCCAGGCGGGTGAGGAAGGGGGCGACCAGTGCACCGACCCCTTCGGTCGCCGAAAAGCGGGTCGCCGTCACCTCGCCGGTCCGGCTGCTGTCCAGGTGGGCCAGGCGGTGCGGAAGCATGAACTCCAGCATGGAGAAGGCCTCGCGGCATACGAGTGTGTAGGGCCGGGTGGTGTCGTAACAGGCGATGTCCCCGGGGCCCAAGATTGTTTCGCGGCCGTCCTGGAGGACCACCGCGCTGCCGCGCTGCACCATGCCGACCAGCAGGTACTCGGCGTCTGAACGGCTGATCAGCCGTGGCGTCCGGTCGACGCGGCTGGGAGCTGCCGACACTCTGGCGATCTGGACCGCGCCGAGGCGGTCTGCCGTGATCTCGCCGCGGAACGGCTCGTCCTGAAGCGGCTCGACAAGCGGCTCGACGTGGACGGGCACGAAGCTGTCGCACACGACGTCCTGCCAGAAGGCCCGCCGCTCCCCCGGTGCATGGTCTTGCGTGCGCAAGAGGACGGTCATGGCCTGCTCGTTCGTTTCTGTCCGCCGCACATGGCAGGGCAACACATCGGGCCGATGCCCCATTCCCGTACGTCCCGTGCGCGTACCGACAAGCGCGCGTGCGCCTGCGAACAAACCAACCATGCCCGCACCGGGCACCTTGGAACCCACCAGCTACCCCGACGGGAGATGACAAATGCCCTACGCGCCAGTCAACGGCCAGCAGTTGTACTTCGAGGACACGGGAGGCGACGGGCCGGTGGTCGTCTTCAGCCACGGCAACCTGATGAACCGCCGGATGTGGTCGCCGCAAGTCGAGGCGTTGCGAGGCGAGTTGCGCTGCGTGGTGTGGGACGAGCGGCTGCACGGCCGTACCAAGGACGGTGGGGCCCTGCACACCTACTGGGACTCCGCCGACGACCTGCTGGGCCTGCTCGACCATCTCGGTGTCGAGCGGGCAGCCCTGGTCGGTCACTCCCAGGGCGGGTTCCTCTCGCTCCGCGCCGCGCTGCGCGCCCCCGAACGCGTCACGGCCCTGGTCCTGATCGACAGCGCCGCGGTGGCCTGGCCCCAGGAGGCCCTGGCCCAGATGAGCGGTATCAGCGAAGGTTTCCGTGCGAACGGCCCCGATGCGGTGGCTCCGGTTCTGCTCGACATATTGCTCGGCAAACCCGAGATCCATGAGGAATGGCTGCGCGTGTGGCATGAGGAACCTCGGGAGCGGCTGGCTGACGCGGTGGCCGTGCTCATGGGCGTCGACAACGTCTTCGCCCGCCTCGGACAGATCGGTCAGCCGACCCTGATCGTGCACGGCGAGGCCGACCAACCGGTCCCACTGCCGCTCGGGCAGATGCTGCGCGACAACCTGCCCGGGGCCACGGACCTGATCGTGGTGCCGGGCGCGGGACACACCCCGAGTCTGACCCACCCCGACCAGGTCAACGGCCCACTGACCGCCTTCCTTCACCAGCACGCCTGAGCCCTGCCAAAGGAACCGAACCATGAAACCCACGCCCACGGATCCGGCGCTGCTGCCCATCGCCTTCGAGGACGCGCTCAACGCTCATGACGCCGACCGGGTGCTCGCGCTGTACGCGCCGAACGCGACGATGCGCACGGTCACCGGCGAGGTGATCAGCGGAAGCACCGCACTGCGGCAGGAGGTTGAGCAGACGATCGCCGCCCACCCGCACATCACCAACACCACCCGCCATGTCCTCATCGGCGACGGTACCGCTCTGGTGATCGTCGACTGGAGCATGCAGCTGACGACGCCGGACGGCCACCGCGTCGCCGCGTCGGGCACCACCGCGAACGTGGCGGGCCGCAACACCGACGGCACCTGGCGCTTCACCATCCTCAACCCGACCGGCACGGCCTGACGCACTCCAGCCGGCCGCTGGTCCGGCCGGCTCTGCCGCCGGTAGGCGAGAGTGCTCGCCTACCGGCGCTACGGAACCGGGCACCCCCGCTCCCGTTCAGGCGGCGTAACCGAGGACCAGCGTCGCCACGATGGGCGCGAGATACAGGACGGGGAAGGCGACGGTCTTGTACGAGCGGGCCCGCAGCACCGTGACGACCGCGCCCAGGAAGTACAGCACCAGGGCGACCCCGGCCGTCACACCTATCGCGGGGACCGCCAGACCGACCAGCAGGCCGATCGCCCCGGCCGACTTGGCCAGCCCCAGCAGGGTCCACGACGAACGCGGGACGCCGTACTCGATGAGCGGCTGGGTGACGAAGTCGGCCCGGCGCAGCAGCGAGAACCCGGAAAAGCCGACCCAGGCGGCGGTGAGAACGGCAACGATGACGTAGGTGATGGACATCGGACACTCCTATGCGTGGTGATGCAGATTCAGCGGACGATCTGGAGTGACGGCGTCGGCATCGCCGCGCACCCTCACACCTGGCTGAACCGCCTCGGCCCCGATGTGTGACAGCGTCGGCGCGGAAATCTCAGAAAAGTTCGTCAGCGGCAAACTCACCGGCTTCGCTCACCGCTGAGACTCGGCCCGGAACGAACCGTCGGGCCGTTGGAGGTCGGGGTGTACGTGCGCCCGCACCCCCTGCAGGCCGAACAGTACGAGGAGTTCGACCGCCTCACCGTCGGCGCTGCCCAGCCAGTGCGGCAAGGACGTGTCGAACTCGGCCGCCTCGCCGGATGGCAGCGTCAGGTCGCGGTCGCCGATGACCAGGCGCAGGCGGCCGCTCAGCACGTAGAGCCATTCGACGCCTTCGTGGGTCTTCGGGGTCGGTGCGAGCGGTGTCGGGCGGGCGGGGATGATCAGCTTGAAGGCGTGGACCCCGCCGGGGCGCCGGGACAGCGGGACGAACGTCATCCCGTGCCGGCTGATCGGCTTGAGGTGGATCCGGGGATCGCCGGTGCGCGGGGCGCCGACGAGGTCACCGACCATGTGCTCGTCATCCGCCGTACCGCCGCCGCCCAGGCGTAGGGGAAGGGATACCTGTTGTCCAGCACCATGCCCCGCGGCCGCCGCCGTGACACCCCGCCACCGCGTACCGGGAGCAGCGAGACCGAGGTCCTGCGCGGGTTCCTCGACTATCTGCGCACGTCGGTCGCCGCGAAGGCCGAGGGCGCGCCCGAGCCGCACGTACGAGCGGCAGCCGTGCCGTCGGGCACGAATCTGCTCGGCCTGCTCAACCACCTGACATTCGTGGAGCGTTCGGTGTTCCTCGGGGATGAGGTCGGCGACTGGCAGGCGACCTTCCAGGCCCCGCCCGGTGACAGCGTGGCCGATGTCATCGCCAGCTACCGCGACACTGTCGAGCGCGCCAATGTCGTACTCGACGGGTGTACGGACCTCGGCGCACCCATCCCTCGACGGCAACCCAAGCGCCCCGCTCCCAGCCTCCGCTGGGCGCTGACCCACATGATCGAGGAGACCGGCCGTCACGCGGGGCATGCGGACATCATCCGCGAACTCATCGACGGTGCGACCGGCCGCTGATCCGCGCGTCCGCCGGGTCGCGGCAACGGCCAGAACTGCCCACACCACCCCCAACGTTGCCCATGTCGCGATGGGCCCGATCGTCACCACCGGGGACCTGCGGACGCAGCCAGGAAGCGGTGGTCCAGAATCAGGGCATGGACGTCCCCAAGCTGCTCGAAGCCGCTTCCCTGCTGGTTCCCGAAGACATCGCCACCGAGAACGACATCACGGTCAACGATGTCTGGGACTACCTCATCCACGACGAGTGGGAACTGGCCCTCGACCTGCTGGAAGAACTCGGCGACGTCCATCCGCCTCCGCTGGGCTTCTGGGAGCCCCCCCCCCGACGGGCGAGCCGACTCTGAACATCGCCCGGCTCTGGGCGGAGTTCACACCCTCCCTGGGCCCTGGCGGACGCTCCACGGTCCGACTCGCTCCCCTCGACCCCTCGCAGTGGCGACCGAGCAGGCGGTCTGCCTCCTAGATCGATGCCAGAACACGGTCGAGCGCCGCCCGGCCAGCGGGTCCCCACGTCGGCTTGCCGCCTGGCAAACCCCGCTCCCCGGCGCGGCCCATGAGGATGAGGAAAAGGCTCTTCGCGGCCGCCAATCCTCGTGCGCGCCGGATCATCGACTCGTCCGCGTATGCGTACGCGTCGAAGAACCGTGCAGCCGCCCCTGCGGGAAGGAGCACCCAAGCAGCCGCGAGATCGGCCGCCGGATCACCGGCGCACATGTCGCCGAAGTCGATCACGCCCGAGAGGGTTCCGTCTGAGACGACGACATTCGCTGGATGAAGGTCGCCGTGCAGCCATACGGGCGGGCCCTCCCAATCGGGAGCGGCAACGGCCTCGTCCCATACATCCCGGACCTTTTGGAGGTCAGCGGCATCGCCTTCGGAGGTGACCTCCTCAAGTCCCTTTTCGAAACCGTCCGAGAGCGTTTTGAGGGGAACACCGCGATCCTGACTGACCGGTGCGTCTGCAGGCGCCTTCATATGGAGTGCCTTGAGGAAACCCGCCAAGGTGTCGGCCGCGCTGGCGTGGCTGATGGGAGCGTGGTCGGCTGGGTTGCCGGGGACCCATTTCGCGATTGTCCATGGCTTGGGGAAGCGTGCGGACGGTTCACCGATCCGCACGGGGGTCGGGACGGGAAGTGGTAGATGTGGGGCCAGGGTCGGCAGCCACTGGTGCTCCTTGCGCAGGAGAGACGGCGCGCGCTCCGTGCGTGGCATCCGCACGGCCAACTCGTCTCCGAGACGCCACAGTTGGTTGTCCCAGCCGCCGACCACCTCACGCAGGTCCAGTCCGGCCAGGTCCGGATGCTGCTCACGCACCAGAGAGCGCACCAAGTTCTCATCGATCTCGAAGCTGTCCATGATCTCACTCAACCATCGATGAGACCGCTCAACCTTCACTGCGACAAATCCGTGGGCCGGTACCGCCGATGGCTGGTAGCGCCGCGAGCACGGCGGTTGTGCATCTGTCGGCCGCCGCACTCATCGAGGAGGGCCGGGACCCGTCCTCGATGAGCGGCGGCCTGGCCGACACCGCCTACTGTGTGCTGGCGGCCTGACGGCCCGGCCTCACTTCAGGTGCCGACCGAAGAACCGGTCCCCGTCTTCCACCTCGAACCACGGGGTGCCGGTGTGCCCGCCCAGATTGGCGTGCACGGTTTTCTCCTTGGTGCCGAAGGCGTCGAACAGGTCCAAGGCTCGCTGCCGGGGGTTCCCTTCGTCGTCCCACTGCAGCAGGAACAGCAGGGGAATGGTGACCTGCCGGGCCTCCTCGCGCTGGGCGTGGGGCACGTAACCCCCGGCGAAGAAACCGGCGGCCTTGATGCGCGGCTCGACCGTCGCCAGTCGGATGCCGAGGGCAGTCCACCCCGAGTACCCGACCGGGCCGCCGATCTCGGGCAGCGCGAGGAGGGCGTCCAAGGTGGTCCGCCATTCCGGGGCCGCCTTTTCGACCAGCGGGCCGACGAGGGACTCGAAGATCTCGTCGACCGGCTCGCCCGCCTGCATCGCCCGCCGGAGGTCGGCGCGGGTCTGCTCGTCGGCGGCGGAACGGGGCCGGTCACCGCACCCGGCGGCGTCGATGGAGGCCACCGCGTAGCCGCACGCCGCGGAGTACCGGGCCCGGGCCACCAGCCGGGGTTCCCTCTTGGGCAGGCCGTTGTTGTGAGCCATCAGGATCAGCGGGGCCGGTTCGGCGGACTCAGGCGTCCACAGGGTGCCGGGGATCTCGCCGAGGGTGAATTCGCGTTCGAGGACGCCGTCGTCGAGGCGCTGTTCGGAAGTGAATTGCATGGTCGTGCCTTTCGGGAGTGCTGCTGAACGGCGCTCCCGGACGACCTATCGCCCGACCGTGACCCCGGAGGAGAGCACCCATGTCGTTTTGTTCACGGGTACCACCTCCTCGTTCTCTCGCACGGCCTCCGGAAAGGTAGCAGTGGCCGCCGTGGTCCGCCAAACGGGTTTTTACGAAGGCTCCGCGGCCGGATGCCCCGGAGCCACTCGCCTCAAGGCCAGAGCCGTGCAGTCAGGGCTTCGAGCGGCCGAGCCCCGCCCATACGCCGCAAAGGGCGTCGAGTCCGCCGCACTCACGCCACTCCTCAACCACCCCATAGCCGAAGGAAGTCCAAAGCCCCCTGAAAAACCTTCAGGAAGCCACCACAGAAAGGACCTCCACCTCAACCGCCAGTGGCTACAATGGAGTTGGCACGGCGCAAACCGTAGTCCCTTGGTGCTGGGGGAGGCTCCGTGGGCGGGGAACTCCATGGCAGAGAGCCGGTTCTCGCCGCTCTCGTGCCCAGACTCACCGGCTACTCCCCCGCCGCCCGGTCCAAGGCGCGCCCCGAGCACGCCGAGGACCTGCCCGTCATCGCGCTCACCGGCGGCCGGGGGCTCGGCAAGACAGTGCTGCTGCGGCGGATCGCGGAGGACTACCGGCCACATGCCCCGGTCGGCTTCCTGGACTGTGAGAGCGACGAGTTCGCGGGGCCGTTCGAGGACACCTGGTCGGCGGCGGCCGAGGCGCTGCTCTCGCTCGGCATCCAGTTGGGGCCCAGACCGACGGGCGCGCCCAGGGAAGCACGTGCCATCGGGTTTCTGCGGCTGCTGGCCGGGCTGCTCGCGGTGGCGAGCGGTGGCTGGCCCTCCGACGACGAGCGCCTGAGCGAGCACTGGCAGCGGATCGCGCTGCTCGCCGCCCCGGACCCACGCGGGAGAGAGCGGGCCCGTACGTGGGTCACCCAGGTGCTGACCCAGCTCGCCACCGAGTTCGCGGGGGTGCCGCCGCCCTTCGAGTCGGTCGTGAGCACCGCCGTCGACTCCCTTCTCCAGGAGCTGTTCGACCGGCAGAAGCGAGCCGTCATCAAGGGGTTCGGCGACTATCCCCACGCGGGCGGCGACGCCCACCGCGGGCTGGTGCTGCTGGCCCAGGACTTCCGGCGGGGCGGCGACTACCGCACCCAGGCCGAGCACCATCTGGCCCGGGCGCTGCGAGCCGATCTGGAGGCCGCCTACCAGGGCCTGAGCGGCTGGCGCCGGACGGCGACCCGGCCGCTGGTGCTCATCGACAACGCCCACCATCCGCTCGGCCGGGCCCTGCTCCAGCCGATACTGCGCGACCGCGCCGACGGCCGCCCGGACCGCACAGTGATCCTCGCCGCGCTGCGCGCCCACGACGAGGTGCTGCTGCCGCCGCAGGTGCAGCACTGCTCGGTGGCCGCCGTGCGATACGTAACCCCGTGGGCACGCCCTGCCCGGCAGGACCACGACGCGGGCGATCCGTCCCACGGCCTCCTGGAAGTGCGGCTGACGCCTCTGGAGCCGGCGCATGTGCGCCGTATGGTCGACGCCGAGGCGCCCGACCCGGACACCCCTCCCCGGCTGGCCCGCGCCATACACCGACTGACCGGGGGTCAGCCCACCGGCGTGAGCCTGCTCGCCCGGGCCGCCGGGCAGCACCACGAGCAGCCGCGGCTGCTCACGCCCGGCACCCTGCTGGCCACCCGACTCCCTTCATTTGAAGGAGAGTTGGGCGGCATCACCAGGGACCTGCTCCTGGCCCGGTTGGTGCCCGCCGGTCGGCTCAGCCGCCTGACCGTCCTCGCGGCGGCCCACGACACCGTGTCGGCGGCCGCCCTCGCCTCGATACGGCTACGCGGCGACGGCGGCACCAGCGGCGTGTACGACCTGGCGGCGGAACTCACCGAGCAGCGCTGGCCCGCCGACCCGGAGTACTTCGTCGGCGACGTACTGCTGCGGACACTGCTGCTGCACCGTCTCCGCCACCTGGACGCCGGGCCCGTCCCGGCGGTCTGGAACGCCGTGCACACCACGTTGATCGGGCACTACCGCGACGATCCGGCGCGCCGCCTGCACCATGAGCTCGCCCTCGGTGAGACGGGCAACGCGGTGGCGCGGCTGCGCGAGACCTTCGCCGCGCCGAACACCGCCGCCTGGCTCGACGAGCTGCGGTTCATCGCATCGGCGCCCTGCTTCGCCGTGCCCGACGAGCGGCGCGCGGTGGCCCTCGGTGAGACCGACGCGGACCAGCCGCACCCGCCGGGCGTGGACCTCGCGCTGCACCTGCGTATCCGCCGACTCCTGTACGCCGCGTGGCAGTTGAGCGATCCACTGGCGCTGCCCGACGACGAAGTGGTGGAGAAGCTGCGGGACGAGCTGCGCTGGCTGTCGGAGGCCCACCCGACCGGCAACCGGACGCTGTGGCAGGCCTCGCGGTCCTGGCCCGCGGCCGTCCTGGAATGGCGCCCGTTACCGCAGAGGAGCACCTGATGGGGCGAGTGTACGACCTCTTCTGGCGCACCCTGCTGCGCCGGGCTCTGTCCTCGGCGCTCACCCTGGTCCTGGCCTTCGGGGCGGCGTACGCGGTGTGGGACAAAACCCATACCGACCGGTCCTGCCCGGCGGGCGAGAGACCCAAGGGCAGCAAGGAGTGCATCGGAGTCGCGGGCGACGGCTACGACTTCGACGTGCCGCAACTGCACCAAGTGACCGCCGCGATCAGCCGCGAGAACGACAGCCTCAAGCCCGGTTCATACGTCACGGTCGCACTGTTGCAACCGTTCACCGCGCAGGACGCCGCCACCCGCACCTCGACGGTGGAGCAGGCGCAGGGGGCTTATCTCTCCCAGTACAAGGCCAATCGTCAGTCCAACGACCAGTCGCCCAAGATCCGTCTGGTCCTCGCCAACGTCGGTGCGAACACCGCCCATTGGGACATCACGGTGAGGCGTCTCAAGGGCATGACGGGGGCGCCCGACCAGTTGCGGGCCGTCGCCGGGGTCGCCTTCAGCAACGCCCCCACCCAGGCGGCGGTCACCCAGCTCACCCAGGCGGGCATCCCTGTGGTCGGTTCCACCATGACCGCCGACTCCCTCGCCAACGCCAGGACGGGGCCGCCGCGTTATCCCGGCCTCGCCCGGGTGTCCCCCACCAACCAGGACGAGGCCCGCGCTCTGATCGACTTCGGGCGGCCGGACGCCAAGAAGGCCGTCCTGGTGAAGGACACCCGCACCACCGACGAGTACACCGACACCCTCGGCACCGCCTTCTCCCGGTTCCTCGCCGGTTCCCCGTACGAGCCAGGCCTGTTCACCTCACCGCCCGACCCGGCCGACGACGGCACCACCGCCAACACCTTCCAGCAGATCACCCATCTGCTGTGCGACTCCGACGCGGACACGGTCTTCTTCGCCGGACGCCACCCCCAGCTGCGCCAGTTCGTGAACGCCCTCGGTGAACGCGGCTGCCAGCAAAGGGCGTTCACCGTCACCACCGGGGACGAGGGCGCCCTGCTCTCCGCGGACCCGAAATTCGACAAGGGCGCCCTCAAGCGGAAGGTGTCGGTGCGCTACGCGGCCCTCGCTCACCCGGACGCGTGGACCGGTGGCCCCGGCACCCCGGCCACGGGCGGCTCCCCGACCGCGTACCGGACGTTCGCCGACCTGGTGACCCAGGCGCGGCGCCCGGACGTCGGCCCCATCGGCCCGCTCTCGCTGCTCGACGGGGAGGCCATCGCCGCGTACGACTCACTGGAGAGCGCCGTCACCGCGATCCGGCAAGCCACGGTGAAGGACCAGACAATGCCGCTCATCGCCGACGTGGCGACGCAGTGGCCTCTGATGAAGGGCTCGCTGCGGGTGGAGGGAGCCAGCGGCTGGATCTGCCTGGGCAACGAGGGAAACCCGTACGACAAGGCGGTGCCGGTGGTGGAGCTGAACCCCGACGGCACCCCGCACCTCCTCCGCGTCGCCTGGCCGGAGGGCCGTCCCCCGCAACCTAGCTGCCTGCCGCCGGCACCCTGAGACGGTGAGGAGCCGCGCGGGTGCGGAGCCCGACGACCGCTAGCTCACTTCCGCGCTCTCCAGCACCGCGTCCACGGTCCGCCCGTCGTCCGTACCGTCCGTCGCGCCGCTGGACGACGCGGCGCCGAGCGTGATGCCGAGCAGGAACCCCGAGCGGCTGTCGCTCTCGGCGATCAGCGTCATGCGCAGTCGGCCCGGCCGACCCGTGCTGTCGGCGACCCGCAGCGTGACCGTGTGCGCCGGACGGCCACTCACCATGGTCGCCCGGGACTCCTCGACCGTCGCCTGGCCGTCCGGGTAGAAGAACTCCGTGTTGGACCGCGCGTACAGCTCCGTCCGCGCCTTCAGTGAGGACTCCTCGACGGCCGGGCCCCGCCCGGCGAGCACCACGTCGGATTTGGCCGTGACGGACGAGGTGAACGCCTGGATCAGGTGCTTGCCGTCGTTACGCTTCCAGCCCTCGGGCACGGCGTACGACAGCCCGGCCGCCTCGTCCGTCACACGCGGCCGACCGGCCAGCGGCCCCTCGTCCCCGACCCGGGTGAAGCACCATGCGGCCGCCCCGGCGATGAGGGCGAGCGCCGCGACGGCCCCCACCAGCCACGCGCGCCGGACACGCGGGCGAGCGGGCGGAACCGGGGGCGCGGGCGGGAAGGGCGGCGGGGTGACGAAGGTCGGTGTGGTCATGGCTCCAGCATCGGCCGCGCGCCTGGCCGGGGAATGAGCGCTGATACTCAGCCACGTACTCAGATTCCCCTCTCCCAGGCGATTGCAGCCGCCAGAGCGGCAACTGGGGCACCGAAACGAAGGGACCACCCATGATTGACGATCGGTGCTCCAACGTCGGGAAGCGGTGCACCAGGGCCCGGAAACCTACCGGGCCCTGGGTGTGAGTCGGGCTGTCGTCAGTCGCGGCGGTCGAGGAGGACCACCTCGAACTCCTCCAGCGCGATGACGCTCATCGATGTCGCCGCTGCCGCCTTCGCCCTGCTCGCGGCCTGGGCGCTACGGGAGCCGGCCAGAGCGTCGCGGGTCTGCCACAAGGTGCCGACCGAGCCGAACCCGGTGTTGCGGTCGGCGAGCAGCGCGGCTCCGGCGAAGCCCGGCGTCGTTTCGAGGGTGGGCAGTGCGCTGGACCGGAACACCTCGGCCATCTCGTCGAGCTTGTCCGGTGGGATCCGGAAGCGCGCGAGCCGGAAGCCGCCGCCCGCGTCCACCTTCGGGCTCGGTGTGTAGGCCAGCGCCTCCGAGGTCATCACGAACTGCGACGACGCGAAGGGCGCCAAGAGCTCCGCCCGGCGCTGCTGCAGGTGCTCGTTGCTGGTGTGGGCGTTTTCGACGGTGTCCCACCAGCTGCCCATGGCGATCTTGCCGATCTCGCGGTCGGCGAAGAGTCCGTAGCCTTGGTAGCCCGGCTGGTCGGAGAGCAGCTTGACGGCCTCCGCCAGCAACCCGTCCAGGGCCTGGTCGATCTTTCCCGGATCGCCCGTCACGTAAGCCGTACGTACGTACATGAGCGGCCCCCATTCCTGTTTCCGTGTACCTGATTACGACGCTCCTCCGAAGGAAACGCCGTCGCAACCCGGGACAAGGGGGCGCGCCCCGGGAGAGCTTCGCGGCGGCCCGCCCTTTCAGTCGGCTCAGTCGGCGAAGCCCGGTCAGCAGGGCCCGGAAGGCATCGCGCCACAGCCGCTCCGGATCGAGCTCGGTGGTGCTCGGATATTGGGGCCAGGTCCTGGAGACCGATCCGGCCGACCTTCAGGCGTGGATCGACGGCAAGGTGGCCGGGCTCCGAGTCCCCTGCCTGGCGGTGTTCGGACAGCCGGCCACCGACGGCGAGCGCGAGCGCCTGGCCCGCCCCGCCTGCCGGACGCGCAGATCGAGGAATGGACGGGCAGGCGTCAGTGCGCCGCGAGCCTTTCCACCAGCGCAATCGCCCGCGCCAGCGACTCCCGCTCCTCCCCCGTCAGTTCCGCCTCAATCGCCCGCGCCAGCCAATCCGCCCTGCGCCCCCGCTCCTCCTCCAGCAGCGCCTGCCCGGCGGAGGAGAGCTCGACCAGACTCTTGCGGCCGTCGGTCGGATGCGCCCGGCGCGTGATCAGCCCCTGCTCCATGAGCAGCCCGACGGCTCGGGCCATGGACTGCGGGCGCACCCGCTGGTCGGCCGCCAGTTCGCTGGTCGTCATCGCACCGCTGCGGTCCAGCGCACCGAGGACGGCCACCTGACCGTGCGGCATCTGGTCTTCGAGCTTCACGCGCCGCGTGAGCTTTCCCATCGCGATGCGCAGTTCGGCCGCGATGGCGGCGGATTCCGGAAGGGGCATGCCGAATTTTAACGCAGCCCTGCTGAACAGCAGAACTGCGCAGGTGAACTTTACAGCAGGACTGAGCAGCGGAACTGAACAGTAGAACTGAACAGCAAAGCTAAACAGCACAACTGCGCAGCATTGCTGTACAGTCTGCTGTGTCGGGTCCAGCGCCACCGTCGCCGCAGCCGGACCCCGGCACGCATGCGACAACGGGAAGGACTCCCATGACCGCCATCACTTCCATCACCGGCCGCCGCGTCCTCGACAGCAGGGGCAACCCCACCGTCGAGGTGGACGTGGAACTGGCCGACGGATCCATAGGCCGGGCCGCAGTACCCTCCGGCGCCTCGACCGGCGCCCGCGAAGCCGTCGAACTCCGCGACGGCGATCCGGCCCGCTGGCACGGCAAGGGCGTCGACCACGCGGTACGCCACGTCAACACCGAGCTCGCCGCCGCCGTCATCGGCCGCGAGGCCGAGGACCAGGCCGGGCTCGACGCCGCCCTCGTCGCCACGGACGGCACCCCCACCAAGTCCCGGCTCGGTGCCAACGCGATCCTCGGGATCTCCCTGGCCACCGCCAAGGCCGCGGCGGCCGCCCACCGACTGCCGCTCTACCGCTACCTCGGCGGCTCGGACGCCCGGCTGCTGCCCGTACCGATGATGAACATCGTCAACGGGGGCGCGCACGCCGACAATCCGCTGGACTTCCAGGAGTTCATGATCGCCCCGATCGGCGCGGCGACCTTCGCCGAGGCCGTGCGGATGGGCTCCGAGATCTTCCACACCCTGCGCCGCGACCTGCTCGCCGCCGGGCACTCCACGGGCGTCGGCGACGAGGGCGGCTTCGCACCCTCCCTGCGCACCGCCGAAGAAGCCCTCGACTTCGTCGTCGCCGCCGTCGAGCGCGCGGGTTACCGGCCGGGCACGGACATCGGTCTGGTCATGGACCCGGCGTCGTCCGAGTTCTTCCGCGAGGGCGTGTACGACTACACCGGCGAGGGCGTACGGCGCACACCCGCCGAACACGCCGACTACCTGGTCAAGTTGATCGACGCCTACCCCATCGTGTCGATCGAGGACCCGATGGCCGAGGACGACCTGACGGGGTGGCAGGACCTGACGGCACGGGTCGGTGCGCGCTGCCAGCTCACCGGCGACGACGTGTTCTGCACGAACGAGACCCTGCTGCGCGAGGGCATCGGCTCCGGCGTCGCCAACTCGGTCCTGGTGAAGGTCAATCAGATCGGCACGCTGACGGAGTCCCTCGCCACCGTGAACGCCGCGCACCGGGCGGGCTACACCGTCGTCATGTCGCACCGCTCGGGAGAGACGGAGGACACGACGATCGCGGACCTGGCGGTGGCCACGGGCTGCGGCCAGATCAAGACCGGATCCCTGTCCCGCTCCGACCGCACCGCCAAGTACAACCAACTCATCCGCATCGAGGAAGAGCTGGGCGACAGCGCCCGGTACGCGGGCACGGAAGCGCTGCGCCGCCAGGGCCGTTCCAGCAGATCACACGCGGCCTGACTCAGGAGCTCCAGATCCCCGTGATGTCGGAGGAGTTGGCAGCCCGCCCCGCGTGCGCGGTGCCGTACATGTCCTCGATCGTGCGCAGCAGGTCGTAGTGGCTGTACGTCGCCGAGGACGAGGAGCCCGGTGTGACCTGCTGGCCGTAGAGGACGGTCGGGATCCTGTTGCCCGCCAGCCGGTTGTCCTCGTCGAAGGTGACCACCAGCAGGCTGTTGTGGCTCCGCGCCCAGTCCGCGTACGCGCCCAGGTTGTTCTGCAGCCAGTCGTCGCCGGTCGACACCGAGCAGTCGTGCATGTCGCTGCACAGGTTCGGCACGACGTACGACACCTGCGGCAACGTGCTGTAGTCGGTGGGGAACTGGTCGAAGGTGTAGGCCGAGTCCGTGGGTACGTTGGAGAAGCCGAACCACGGGTTGTGCTTCTGCGCGTAGTCGCCGCTCCGGCAGTCGGTCGCTCCCTGGCCGGGCAGCGACTCGTTGTAGCTCGCCCACGTCTTACCGGCGTCGATCAGCTCGGAGGCGAGGTTGGGCGCGGAAGAGAAGCCGGGCGTGACGCAGCTGTCGTCCGTGATGCCCTGCGTCGAGCCCGAGAACATCGCGTAGTAGTTCGGCTGACTCGGGTGCGTCTCGGCGTACGAGGCCGTCAGATTGGCACCGCCCGACACCAGCGAGTTGATGTACGGCGCGTCGGAGCTGCCGATGACCTGGCCGTACGCGTGGTTCTCGAAGACCACGACCACCACGTGGTCGGGGGTCGGAACCCCCGCCGCGGCGTGCGACGTACCGCCGAGGCCGAGCCAGAGCCCGGCCGACGCGGCGACCATGCCCAGAGCGGTCAGGAACGCGGTGCGGGTACGGCGTTGGGGTTCGCCGGACACGGCTACCTCCGGAGATGAGGGGGAGATTGGCGGCGGTGCACCAGGAGGTTAGAGGTGTCCATGCCAACTTGAAAGGTCGCGGCGGGTGAAGTCCGGGCGAACGTCTCGGTGTCGGGAGCCGACCCCGCCTACGCGAAGGAAGGGCGGGGGTTACCGGGCGCCTCATTTAACACACCACTACCCTCTCTTGACCATTGGATGACACTCCGTACCGTCACTGTTCACCGTTGCATTACGCCGAGTTGGGTTTGGAGTTGAGATGCGTGTTGGCTGCGGGTAGACAGTGCGTCGGGCGGCGGGGGAAGTCCTCGCCGCGTTGCCTTGTGTGAAGGAGCGACATGGCAGGTTTCATACGCGGGCGCAGACACTGGCGTCTTGCGGCGGGGGCGGCGGCCGTCGGCGCGCTCGCCGCGGTCACCCTGACGCCCAACTCGGCGTCGGCCCAGGACGAGCACCGCCCCACGGCCCACAAGATCGGCCACGTGTGGACGATCATCCTGGAGAACAAGTCGTACGAGGCCACCTTCACCGGCCTCAACCAGAACAGCTACCTGTGGAAGACGCTCCCGTCCTACGGCGAGCTGCTCACCCAGTACTACGGCACCGGCCACTACAGCCTGGACAACTACATCAGCCTGGTGTCCGGACAGGCTCCGGCGCCGGACAACCAGGAGGACTGTCCGCAGTACACGAACGTCTCCCCGGGCACCCCGGCCGCCGACGGCCAGGTCAACGCCGGCAAGGGCTGCGTGTATCCGTCCTCGGTGAAGACGCTCTTCAACCAGCTCGACACGAAGAAGCTCCCGTGGAAGGTGTACGCCCAGGACATGGGCAACACCCCCACCCGCGAGGACGCCTACCAGTGCGGCATCCCCGGCAGCCCGGACGGCAAGGGTGTCCCGCTCCCCGGCGGCTCGACCCCGAGCGACCAGTACGTGGCCAAGCACAACCCGGCGCCCTGGTTCCACTCGCTGATCGACAACCCCAAGGACTGCGCCAGGGTGGCCCCGTTGAACGGGCTCGCCGCCACGGCGGGGCACCGGGCCGTCTCCGGCCTGGCCCAGGACCTGAAGAGCGAGAAGACCACGCCGCGCTTCTCGTGGATCAGCCCGAACAACTGCTCCGACGCCCACGACGCCACCTGCAAGGGCGACAACCTCTCCGGTGACCCGAACAACCACCAGGGCGGCCTGTACGCCTCGGACAAGTTCCTGGAGAAGGTCGTCCCCCAGATCATGGCCTCCCCGGCGTACCAGCACGACGGCCTGATCCAGATCATCTTCGACGAGGCGTTCCCGCCCTACAAGATGTACGGCAACTCCATCGCCGACTACAGCGGCAACTCGGACAAGACGCTGAACACCCCGACCGACACCGCCCAGTCGGTCGTGGCGTGCTGCAACGAGCTGCCCGGCCCGAACACCACCCAGCCCGGCTTCCAGGCGTTCGGCCAGGACACCACCCCCGGCGGCGGCATCACCGGTGCCGTGTTCCTCTCCCGGTACATCAAGCCGGGATCCGTCAGCCAGCAGCCCTACAACCACTACTCGTGGCTGCGCAGCATGGAGGACCTGTTCGGCATCCGCAGCGGCGGCGCCGACGGCCACGGACACCTGGGTTACGCGGGCGCCGACGGCCTGCGCCCGTTCGGAGCGGACGTCTACAACAACCCCTCCGGCAAGGCTCTTGCCCCGGCGCCCTCGGGCAGCATCGTCTACCCGGCCGTGGCCCGCGCCGACGACCCCGAGCACCCCATCGTCAAGAAGCCCTGACCCGGGCAGCAGATCGGAAAGGAAAGACCTGCCGCTGATGACCGCTGTGCATACTGCGGCACCCCGCCGGGCCGGCTTCCGCCGGCCCGGCGCGTGGCGCACCAACTCCAAGACCGCCCTGGCGGCCCTCGCCGGCACCGCCCTCGCTCTGGCCCTGGCCGGATGCGGCGGGCACTCCACGCCGAAGGCGACCGACGACGCGGCGAACACCGTCAAGAGCCTGGGCGCTGTCCCCATCCCCAGCCCGCCGACCGCCCAGGCCACCCCCACCGCCACCGACAAGCACCTGCAACTGCTGGCCATGGGCTACTCCGTGAACGCCCAACTGCCCGGCGGAAGTGCGGTGGTGACCGCAGGCGGCCCGACGGAGGAACCGATCGCCACACACGGCGGTGTCCCCGACCACGCCACCGGCACGATCACCGTGACCGTCCGCGAAGCCACCGGCTCGCTCACCCTCCACGCCGGCGACTTCACGGCCCGCGACGAGAACGGCACGGCCGTCGACCTGTCCGCCCGCGGACCCGAGACCATCACCGCCCGCCCCGGACAGCCGGTGACGCTGACCCTGGTCGGCACCTACAAGGCCGGTGCCGCCGCACTCACCTGGCGCCACGACGGCAAGACCGTCGCCGTCTGGGATTTCAACATCGAACTCGACTGACGCGCGAACCGGTCGGCTGACGCCGATCGTCCGGCCGGACCGTTCCGTTGGCTTGCGCAAGCATGCAAGTATGATGCCGGGTGAGGGCTTCCGCTTCCCGCGGGGCGCGCCCTCACGCGCCGCGCCGGCGGGGAACACGAACGGTCCGAACGGGGATTTACCATGCGCTACCTGGTACGCGATCGCATGCTGGCCTTCCACGAGGAAGCCTGGGTGGAGACCGAGCACCGGGAGAAGCTGTTCAAGGTCAACCGCAAGCTGCTCCGGCTGCGCACGACCTTCGACTTCGTGGACACCCAGGGCAACCAGGTCGCCAGCATCGTCAAGAAGGTCTTCACGTTCCACCACACCATCCTGATCAAACAGGACGGCGAGACGGTCGGCCTGATCAGCAAGCGGACGTTCCGGCTCTTCGGCGACCGTTTCAAAGTCCGTCTTCAGGACGGTCGCAGGCTGCGCGTCGTGGGCAACCTCTGGGACCGCGAGTTCGACATCCAGCACGACGGCAACACCCTGGCGCACATCTCGCGCCGCTGGTTCACCATCCGCGACGCCTACGCGGTCGACGTGATGAGCGAGCGGGACGCGACCGAGCTGATCATCCTTGCCGTGTGCGTGGACCACATCCTTGAGGACCGCAAGGGCGAACAGCTCACCAATCTCTGACGCACAGGGCTTCCAAGACACAGCTTCTGACGCACAGGCACAGGCACAGGGCGCGCGCCACTGCCGCGCCGCCGAACCGGGGGAGAACAACCACACCATGATGGGTCATTCGCATGCCGTCAGCGGCGCGCTGCTCTTTGCGGGCACCGCTCCCTATCTACCTCCGCTGATGTTCCACACGCATCTGGCACCCCAGGAGATCCTGATGGGAACGGTGCTGTGTGCCGGTGCCGCGCTGCTGCCCGATCTCGATCACCACGACGGGACCATCGCCAACTTCCTCGGCCCGGTCTCCCGGCTACTCTGCCGGTTCGTCGCATGGATCTCCGGCGGGCACCGGCACGCTACGCACTCGCTGTTCTTCGTGGCCTTCATGGTGCTGGGCAGCTGGGCCGGAATCGCCTATCTGGGACGGCCGTTCACCCTCGCCATGACCTTCTTCCTGCTGGCGCTCGCCGTGCGGGCGCTCAACCTCTGCCCGCCCGGGCACGGTTTCCATGCCTGGGGCACCATCGTGGCGATGGCCACCCTGGGTACCGCGGCGATCGCCAAGTTCATTCCCTCCGCGCCAGGTTGGCTTCCGTACACCGTCGGTCTGGGCTGTGTGGCTCATCTGCTCGGTGACTCCATCACCAAACGTGGTGCCCCGTGGCTGTGGCCGCTGAAGACCCGCTACGAGATCGTCGTGATCAAGCGCAGCGGCAACAAGCTGGAGACCGAGATACTCACCCCGCTGATGGGGGTCGCCACCATCGTTCTGCTGTGGTTCACCGTCCTCTCACCGCACCCCCTCACCTGAGCAACTGTCTTACGGGGTAGGCCAGTTGACGCAGTCGGGGTCGCTCTCCCGCTACGCGTCGCCTTCGCGCCGCGCCGTGAGCAGGTAGGCGGTGCCCAGCCAGCGGCGGGCTCCTCTGCTCACGGTCCTTTCCGGACGGTCGCGCCACTGCCGGCTCCAGCGGCGGATCAGCCGGTCCAGTGGCGGGACCAGGGGTGTCACGTCGTAGTGGACCGCGTCCTGGGGGTTCAGTCCGGTCTCACGCATCATCCGGCGCAGTCGGGCCAGTCGGATCGCGCGGATGCCGGACACGTCCGCGGCGTGCCGCGGGGTCCCGAACAGCCCCTCGATGCGGCCGAGCACGCGCAGCAGCGGCCAGTACAGGCACCATTCGACCAGGCGGTACGGGCTGAGCGGGTTGAGCATCGTCACCACGACCAGCCCGCCCGGCCGCACCACCCGGGCGATCTCGCGTAACCCGGAATCCGCGTCGGCGTACTCCAGGGCGCCCATCGAGACGACGACATCGAAGTGGTTGTCGGGAAAGGGCATCGCCTCGACACGCGCCACGCTCCACTCGACGTCGCCGGAGTCCTTCGCCCGAGCGGTGGCGGCGTCGATCATCGCCGGAGACAGATCACATCCGGTGATCCGGAAATCCCCGGGGCGGGTGTCCAGAAGATGCCGCACCAGCATGCCGGGCCCGCACCCCACGTCCAGCAGACGACCGCGCGGGCGCGTACGTAGCGCCTCGTCCACCACATGCAGCCGGGAGCAGTAGTACCGTGCCGCCGGCCGCCAACCCTCATACGACGCGGCATAATTGGTCGCGTCGTCCAGGGTCAGATACTGCGCGGCCACGGCGGCCTCTCGTGTCGTTCTTCGGGTGCCACGATTCGCCCCTGCCATCCTGGAAGGCACCATCGCTACTCCTCTTCAACCTCGGGTATTCCACCGATCCGGTGACCTGGCGCCCCCACAGCCGAAATGGCACGGCTGACCTGCAAGGATTCGAGTACTGAGTCCAGTGCGAGGTCGAGGCACCTTGCTGATGAGTGAGCACACAGGGTGGGACCGTCGGCTGACCGTGACGGCCGACGGGAAAGGACATCAGCTTCCGCGCCTCGTCCAACAGACCACTCGGATATGGCTGCCTCTCAGCCACGCCTCCAGCACACAGCAATACCGGTCAGCTGCAACCCTGCAAACCAGACAACCGCACCCGGCCGCCGCCCGGAGCCTGACATCCCCGTTCCACACCTCGCCTGGACGTAGTAGCCCCGCGGATCCTTCAGGCGCACAGGCCTCTGCCCGGCGCGGCTTCTTCACCATGCGCGAGGCTGCGCAGCGTGAAGCGGCGTTGGGTGGCGCGGTATTCGCTGGGAGACATTCCGGTGGCCGCGCGGAAGGCCCGGGAGAAACCGGCGGGCTGGGGGTAGCCCCAGCGGGCGGCGATGGTGTGGATCGTGAGGTGGTCCAGCGCCGGGTTGACCAGGTCCCTGCGACAGCGGTCGAGCCGTTGCTGTCGGATGAAGGCCCGGGGTGTGGTGCCGTGGACCTCGAAGACGCGGTGCAGGTACCGCAGGGAGAGGTGGTGGGCCGCGGCGATGGCTTCCGGCCCGAGGTCGGGGTCCGACAGATGCTCGATGATGAAGGCGCTGATCTGCAGGAACAACGCCTGCTGGCCGGACGCACCGGACACCGCAGGGCCGCCTGACGAAGCGTCGTGGTCGAGATGGTGCGCCAGCACGGCCGACAGCAGGTCGAGCGCGGTGACTTCCAGGCGGCTGGCGTCCTGCGGTGTGTACTGGGCGTACCCGTCGGCAAGTCCCGCCAGGAACTGGCCGAACAGGCGGCCGATGCCCTGCGTCCACGGCAGGGACTGGCCGCACAGCCGGTTCAACCGCTCGTGCGGAAGCGCCAGGAGCTTCTTCGGGAACTGGAAGACGAGATGCCTGCCCGGGGTGTCACCGGCATGGATGTCGATGGGCTGAGAGCTGTCGCCGAAACCCATCTCCCCGTCCCTGAGCAGGAACTGCTGTCGGCACTGCTCGATACCTACCTCTCCGGCCGTGACGAGGACGACCCGGTACATCTCCGGGTCGGACTGCCGGACGTGGCGGGGTGTCCGCTGCGCGGCCACGGAGGCGTAGGAGGACAGGACGGATACCTGGCCCGCGCCCAGGGGCATCATCTCGATCCGCGCTGCGAAGGTACCCGTCTCAAGGGACTTGACGCGCTGGGGCACCTGCGCCCTGGCCATGGCCCCGGCCCACGCCCCCGGCCGCTCGCTGACGGGGAAATCGGCGGTGTCGACGACTGTAGAACGCATCCTTACTCCCACACATCCTGGCAACAGTGATCCAAAACAGCCAGCAAAGTGCAGTGACCTTGAGAACTGGCAGTGCGTTCCACGCCAACAACCATGCGCTGGGAGCCAACGACGCGTACCAGCCCCACGGCCAGAATGAGGACGTCCTCGAAAACGATCATGTCGTACCCATAGCCCCGCCAACAGCGGGCCCGCGCCCATGACCCGGGTGCGGCGCCCGGCCCGACCACAGCGGGCCCTGCCCAGCTTCGCCGGCCCTCAGCCTCCCAAGGGCCGACTCCCCCACGCGTTCAGGAAGGTTGTCCATGACAAACATCATGCTGCGGGCGTCCGGTGAGGCGCCCTCCGAGCAGGGCAGGCTGCCCGTTTCCCGGCGCTCCCGGCTGCCCTCGCTGACCGGACTGCGGTTCCCCGCCGCGTTCCTGGTCTTCATCAGCCATGCCGGACTGCCCCTCCCCCAGGTGCGCCTGTTGGGAGACGACAAGCTGGTCATGGACCTCAACAGGGCCACGGAAAAGGCCGGCGCGCTGGGCGTCACCTTCTTCTTCGTGCTCAGCGGCTTCGTACTGACCTGGTCGGCCCGCCCGACGGACACCGCCCGGGCATTCTGGCGCCGCCGGTTCGCCAAGGTCTACCCGAACTACGTGATCACCTGGGGCCTGGCGATGCTCCTGTTCGCCTCCGCCTACACCCCGACCCGGGTGGCGCTCGCCAACCTCTTCATGGTCCACGTGTGGATACCCGACCTCCAGTACCTTCTGAGCGTGGACATGCCCAGCTGGTCGCTGGCGTGCGAACTTTTCTTCTACGCCTCGTTCCCGCTGCTGCACCGTCTGTTCCTGCGCATCGATCCGGCTCGCCTGAAGTACTGGATCGGCGGAGTGCTCGCGGCGATCATGCTCACGCCCCTGTTCGCCTACCAGGTGCTGCCCGACTCGCCGGCGCTCCAGCTCAACACCTCGACGTCGGGGAACACCTCGGTGAAGCAGTTGTGGTTCGCGTACGACCTCCCGCCGGTGCGCCTGCTCGATTTCGCGCTCGGCATGCTGGTCGCGCACGCGGTGCTCAACGGGCGCTGGCGCAACATCGGCCTCGCCTGGTCGGGCCTGCTCCTGGCGGGCAGCTACTGGCTCGCCCAGGAGTCGAACTTGCTCTACGCCCAGCGCTCCACCTCGATCATCCCGATCGTCCTCCTGATCGCGGCGGCCGCGATGGCCGACGCGAAGGGCAAGTTCACCGTCTTCCGCAACCGCACGATGGTGTGGCTCGGCGAGATATCCTTCGCCTTCTACCTCATGCACTCCATCGTGCTCATCTACGGCCGCAAACTCCTGGGACACGATCTGTACTCGACACCCGTGGCAATGGCGCTGCTGGCCATGCTGTTCGCGGTCACCATCCTGGCGTCCTGGGCGCTCTACGCACTCGTCGAGCGGCCGATCACCCGCCGCTGGTCGACATCCCGGCGGGCGAAGGCCGCGGCGGCCTGAGCGGGAGAACTGACCAACGCCTGGATGCTCCGGCCCGTAAAACCGGATGCGGCACGGTCTGCCTGATCCTTACGCTGACGTGATGGACTCTGTACGGGTCAGACTCATGCGGGAAGACGACCTCCCCTCGGCTGAACGGGCTTCGGCGGTCACCTTCTTCGAGGCGGACCGAGGCACCAGGCGGGTCAGCGAGCCGGAAGTCGAGCCACGGTCGTCGGTCGCTTCCAAGCAGTGGATCGACCGGATGTGATTCTGCCTGGGCGTCGACCCAGCGGGGTGCTGGGTCGCCGTCGAGACAGACGAGGGCGCCGACCGAACAGTCGGGTTCGCCATCTCGCAGAACCGAGGTGGTCTGTGGTTCCTCGCGACCTACGGTGTGTTGCCGAGCCATCAGGGGCAGGGCATCGGCAAGCGTCTGATGGACGCCGCCCTCGCCCATGCCGACGGGCGCCCCGGCATCTTCTCCTCCAGCGTCCACCCCGGCGCCACCCGGCGGTACCGGCTGGCGGGCTTCTCACTCCACCCGCAGATGCGGATGGTCGGCGTCGTCGACCGGTCCACCCTCCCTGCGGTCGACGGCCTGCGGGAGGGCCGGGCCGACGACTTCGAGTGGATGGACGGGTTGGACCAGGACCTGCGTGTCGCGGGGCACGGCCCCGACCACGGCTACATGCTCGACACCCTCCGGCTGGTCGTGTCCCGGGACCGGGCCCGGCCGGGATACGTCTATATCGACGACCGGGGACGCGCGTCGCTGCTGGCAGCCGCGGAAAGGGAAACCGCTCAGCGGCTGTTGTGGGAGGCCCTGGCTTCGGCGCAGGGAAACACCCTGGTCAACTGCATCACCACGCCCAACGAGTGGGCGGTCGATGTCGGCCTGGCCGCCCACCTCGACATCGGCCAGGAGGGCTACATCGCCGTCCGCGACATGCCCGTCCCGGCGCCGTACCTCGCCAGCGGGCACTTCCTCTGACCCGCCAGAGCCGTTGACTGTCGGCCGGCCCGTCTACTGGGGGCCCGGCCGCCCTCACACCGGCGGCTGCTGCTGGGCGACGCGGTGGCGCCGACCTCGGCGACGACGGCCTGCACCTCGTCGGCGATGCGCAGGTTGCACCGGAAGTTCTCGCCCACGAACCGCGGGCTCGTCCTGCGCCAGTCGCTGTCGTCCCACGCGTCGGTCGAGCGGATCCGGCCGGTGAGGAAGCCGCGGCCCAGCGGGGAGTAGGCCACGAACCCGATCCCCAGCTCCCGCAACACCGTCAGCAGCCCGTCCTCGGGGTCGCGCGTCCACAGGGAGTACTCCGACTGCACCGCGGTGATCGGGTGGACGGCGTGCGCGCGGCGGATGGCGTCGTCGCTGCCGGATCCGGTGTAGCCGAACGACATCCTCATGGCCCCCAGGCCGATGCGGGAGACCTCCAGGTCCCCCAACGCGATGTGTTTCATCGTCCTGGCTCCCGACGTTGTCGAATGGCCGGGTTGCCGATCATGTTCGACCATCGGAAAGTAGCCATCCGGCATATTGTCCAGGCCCAGGCTGCCCCCTCACTTCGAGCACGAGCTGATCTTGTCCGCGCCCATCCCCTCGATCACCCCCTGGGGCCGATATCGCGCCATACACGCGGACCTTGAGGCGGTTGCGGTCGCTTTTGGACATGTCCCGAACACCAACACGATCAAGTCGTGTGCGCCTCGTTGTGAAGGTCGATCGCCCCGCCGGCCCCGGGCGCCCACAGCGGCACGCCGCAGTCCACGAACAGCGGAATGTCGTCACCGAACTGGGCGCCGCAGGCGGTCCGTTGCAGGTCGGCAATCACTGCCGTACAGACGCCGCGCCCTGGGGCCGGGCGAGCCGCTGGAGCGCGCGTTGACGTCGAGGCGTCTCAAGACGATCGCCGACCGGTGTATTCCAGTCTCAAAGCTGAACACAAATTACACACATCCCCTCTACATGACGGCTCCCATGGTCTAGATTGTGCGTGCTTCAGCCGCCTCGGGCACGAGGCAACCAATTAACGATCTATGGGTCGGCATAAATGATCTATGGGTCCGACGCTACGGACAGCCAGCAGCCGCCTGCCCGTCGCCAGACGTGGGGGTGATCAATTCTTGGAGCCCGGGAGGGGGCCTTGGGTGCGGGGAGCACCCGGGGATTCGACGGGTTTCCGCGCATCTCGAAAGTCTGGCCGGACATGCGAGTCGGCTCGCGCCAGGGTGGGTTGTTCAACCAGCACTGCAATGGCCGGGACGTCATGCGCGGGGCGCATGGGTCTCCCGGGGGGAGAAACAGTGTGGGGGGCGGGGGCCTCCCGGGGGGAGGAACAGTGATAGGCGAACTCGTCGAACCACTGGCGACCTGGGGGGGCCTGTGCGGCAGGGGGGATTAGTCAGCGCGTTTCCGTCGGCGCGAAGACGTCCGGCGGACGGGCCGATCAGCCAGCCCGAGACCGACTGGGAGCAGCGGTACCGCCGCACCGTGATCACCACCGACACCCTGGCCACCGCCTTCGTGGTGGGGTCGATCGGGATCTTCTTCGGGGCCCGGGACGCGACCAACTGGCATGAGAAGTGGGGCATTCTCTCCTTCGGCACCGAACTGCTGGTGCTGGGAGCGCTCGCCGTGAGCCGGGCATGGGCTCCGGCCGTACTCGGCCAGGGCGCCGAGGAGTTCCGCAGGCTCGGACGCTCACTGTTCACGGCGGCCGTCGTCCTGGCGCTCGGCGGGATCGCCCTCACCTCGCGCAACATCAAGCTCTGGATCTTCGTCGCGATCCCCGCGATCGCGATCGTCACCATGACCGCGCGGTATCTGCTGCGCCTGTGGCTGCACAAACAGCGTAAAGAAGGACGGTGCCTGCGACCGGTGCTCGCCGCCGGGAGCCCGGCCACCGTACGCGACCTGATCACCCGCACCCGCAAGTTCCCGCACCTCGGCTGGCGGGTGGACGCGGTGTGCACGACGGACGGTCTCGGGCTCGACGAGGACGAACTGGACGGAGTGCCGGTCGTCGGCCAACTCGCGGACGTCGCGGGCCATGTGCGCCGCGACGGCTATCGCGTCGTCGCGGTCACACCGGATCCGCACTGGTCACCGGACCGGCTGCAACGGCTGGCCTGGAACCTCGAAGGCAGCGACGCCGAGATGGTCGTGGCCCCCGTACTGATGGAGGTGGCCGGACCGCGACTGCACGTCGACGCGGTGCTCGGGATACCGCTGCTACGGGTCAGCATGCCGACGTTCACCGGTGGCCGCCGGGCGGTCAAGGAAGTCGTCGACCGGCTGGGCGCGGTGATCCTGCTGATGGTGTTCGCCCCGCTGATGGCGATCGTCGGGCTGCTCGTGCTGGTGGACAGCCGGGGCGGGGCGTTCTACCGCCAGCGCAGGGTCGGCAAGGACGGCCGCGAGTTCACCATCCTCAAGTTCCGCACGATGGTCGCCGGGGCCGACCGGGCACGTGCCGAGCTGGCCGACCGCAACGAGGGCGCCGGCCTGCTGTTCAAGCTCCGCCGGGATCCGCGGGTGACCCGCGTGGGAGCGGTCCTGCGCCGGTACTCGATCGACGAGCTCCCGCAGCTTTTCAACGTACTGACCGGATCGATGTCGCTCGTCGGGCCGCGGCCTCCGCTGCCGGAGGAGTCCGCCGCGTACGGCCCCGACATCCGGCGGCGGTTGCTGGTCAAGCCCGGGCTCACCGGCCTGTGGCAGATCAGCGGACGCAGTGATCTGCCGTGGGAGGAGGCGGTCCGCCTCGACCTGCGCTATGTGGAGGACTGGTCGCTCGCCCTGGACACGGTGATCTTGTGGAAGACGCTGCGTGCGGTGCTCTACGGGCAGGGGGCGTATTGATGCGCGGGGGTCGCCGTAGGGCCGAAGGCGCGTGGACCGCAGGCCGCAAGGGCCTGCCTGGGGGGAGGAACAGGGCATGAGAGTCAGCGTTTTCGGGCTCGGCTACGTGGGCTGCGTATCGGCCGCGTGCCTGGCCAGCATGGGGCACGAGGTCATCGGGGTGGACGTGAACCAGGTCAAGGTCGACCTGGTCAACGACGGCAAGGCCCCGGTGGTCGAGGAGCGAATAGGCGAGCTCACCGCCGAGGTCGTACGGACCGGAGCCTTACGCGCCACCCGCGACGTCCGCGAAGCGATCATGGGCAGCGAGGTGTCACTGATCTGCGTGGGCACGCCGTCGGAGCCCAACGGCAGCCTGTGCACCACGTACTTGGAGCGGGTCACCGAGCAGATCGGCGCCGTGCTCGCCGAGCGGGGCGGACGCCACACCGTCGTGTTCCGCAGCACCATGCTCCCGGGCACGTGCCTGAACCTGCTGGTACCGATCCTGGAGAAGTACATCGGCGGCACTGCCGGGGTGGACTTCGGGGTCACGGTCAACCCGGAGTTCCTGCGCGAGGGCACGAGCGTGCGGGACTTCTTCGACCCGCCCAAGACCGTCATCGGCGAGCTCGACGAAGCGAGCGGCGACATGGTGGCGGCGCTGTACGACGGCTTGCCCGGCGAGGTGTTCCGGGTGCCGGTCCCGACGGCCGAGGCGATCAAGTACGCGGACAACGCGTTCCACGGCCTCAAGATCGGCTTCGCGAACGAGCTGGGCGCGGTGTGCCAGGCACTCGGGGTGGACTCGCACCAGGTGATGGACGTCTTCCTGGCCGACCGCAAGCTGAACATCAGCCCCGCCTATCTGCGGCCCGGCTTCGCCTTCGGTGGCTCCTGCCTGCCCAAGGACCTGCGCAGCCTGGTCCACGCGGCACAGCGGGCCGACATCTCGGTGCCCATCCTCTCCCATGTGCTGCCCTCCAACTCCGACCATCTGCAGCGCGCGGTGGACCTCGTCGAGCGCACCGGCAAGCGCCGGGTGGGCCTGTTCGGGCTGTCCTTCAAACCCGGCACCGACGACCTGCGCGAGAGCCCACTCGTCGAGCTGGCGGAAAGACTCTTCGGCAAGGGGTACGACCTGCGGATCTATGACGCCAATGTGAGTCTGTCCCGGCTGATCGGCGCGAACCGCGAGTACATCGAGACGCGGCTGCCGCACCTCGCGCAGCTGCTCGCGGAATCCGTCGACGAGGTGCTGGAGCACGCCGAGGTGTGCCTGGTCGGGACCAGGGATCCGGCGGTCCTGTCCGCGCTGCCGCATGGCGAAGGACCGGCGATCGTCGACCTCATCCATCTTCCCGACGCCGAGACGCGCCGGACCGAACCGGGGTACATGGGCCTTGCTTGGTAACACGACCAGTAACAACCGGCCGGGCCGGACCGCGCTGATCCTGGTGGAGAACCTGTCGGTGCCCTTCGACCGGCGGGTGTGGCAGGAGTGCACGACGCTGCGCGACGCGGGCTGGACGGTGCACGTGATCTGCCCGCAGGGGAGCAAGCGGGACACCGAGCCGGAGGCCGTGGTCGACGGGGTGCGGATCCACCGCTACCCGTTGCGCGCGGCCACCGGAGGGCCGGCGGGCTATCTGCGGGAGTACGGATCGGCGCTGTGGCACACGGCCCGGCTGGCCCGCAAGGTCGGCCCGGTCGACGTGGTCCACGCCTGCAACCCGCCCGACCTGCTGTTCCTGCCGGCGCTGTGGCTGAAGCGGCGCGGCGCGCGGTTCGTCTTCGACCAGCACGACCTGGTGCCCGAGCTGTACCTGTCCCGGTTCGACCGCGGCGAGGATCTGCTCTACCGCGGCGTGTGCGCGCTGGAACGGCTCACCTACCGCGCCGCGAACGTCGTGCTCGCCACGAACGAGAGCTACCGGGACGTCGCGCTGCGCCGCGGCGGCAAGCGGCCGGCCGACGTCTTCGTGGTGCGCAGCGCGCCCGCCACGGACCGGTTCCAACCGGTGCCGCCGGAGCCGGAGTTGAAGCGCGGCAAGCCTCATCTGCTGTGCTACCTCGGCGTGATGGGACCGCAGGACGGCGTCGACTACGCCTTGCGGGCCCTCGCCAAGCTGCGCGACGAACTCGGCCGCACCGACTGGCACGCGGTGTTCGTCGGCGCCGGCGACGCCTTCGACGCGATGGTGGAGTTGTCCCGGCGGCTCGGGCTCGATGAGCAGGTGCAGTTCACGGGGCGCATCCCGGACGCCGATCTGGTGCGTTATCTGTCCACCGCGGACGTGTGCCTCTCCCCCGACCCGCGCAATCCGCTCAACGACGTGTCGACCATGAACAAGGTCCTGGAGTACATGGCGATGGGCCGCCCGATCGTCTCCTTCGACCTCCGCGAGGCGCGCGTCTCCGCCGGTGACGCCGCCGTCTACGCGCCCGCCAACGACGAGGCCGAATTCGCCGGGCTCATCGCACTGTTGCTGGACGATCCGGAGAAGCGGGCCCGGATGGGCAAGATCGGCCAGGAGCGGATCAGCGGGGAGCTGTCCTGGCGGAACTCGCAGGCGTCGCTGCTCGCCGCCTATGCCGTCGCCGGCCGTGAGCACACTCGGGGCGCCCCGGCCAGGACCGGTAGGAGGCCGCGCCGTTGAGCGATGAAACGATACGTCTGGTCACGATCGGCCGGATCCTCCGTCGGCGCTGGCGGCTTCTCACCCTCCTCGCCGTGGTGGGCGCACTCGTGGGCTACGGCACCTCGGTGCTGTTCCCGCCGCAGTACACGGCGTCGGCATCGGTCCTGCTGCCGGGGCAGTGGGAGGAGCGCGCGCTGCTGACCCAGGCGGAGATCGCGACCAGTTCGGCGGTGGTCGACCGGGCGGCCGCCACGCTCGGCTGGAGCGGTGGCGAGCTGCGCGGCCGAGTGAGCGCCAAGGCCGCCGACGGCAACATCATCAAGATCTCGGGTACGGCCAGCACCCCGGAGCGCGCGCAGCGGCTCTCCGACCAGGTGGCCCAGCAATTCGTCACCTTCGCCGCGCGGATCGCCGGCGACAGCACCGACTCCGGCACGGTGACCGGGCCCGAGGCGCTGCGGCAGAAGGTGGAGCAGACCAACCGCCGCATCACCGACCTGGCCAACGCGGCCGATCCGGGGCAGACAGTGGAGAGCGTGCAGGCCCGTACCGATCTGGAGAAGCTGCGTACCGCGCTGCAGGAGGCCATGAAGAAGCTGGACCAGGCCGACCCGACGACCAACAAGGCCGGCATGGTCGTCATGGGGCCGGCGGCCCGGCCGACCGGCGAGGCACCGCCGACGAGGACGCAGCTCATCGTCGGCGGGGCACTGCTGTTCTTCCTGCTCGCGGTCATCGGCCATCTCACCGCCGCACGGATGAACCGCCGACTGCGCACCGAGTCGGAGATCGCCGCGGCGCTGGGCTCGGCGCTGCTCGGCACCGTCGACGTATCCGATGAACGGAGCGCGCACCGGCCGGAAGGCCGTGGCCCGCGGGCCCGGATCCGCCGGCTCCTCGGCGTCGACACCCGGTGGGACATGCCGACTCCGCGGGTGTCCGGCGACGAGGCCGACAGACGGATCCGCTACCGGCGGGTGTGCGATCGCCTGCGGGACCAACTGCCAGCTCCCCGGCGGCTGCTGGTCGTGGTACCGGACGGCGACGAGATCGCCCGCCGGGCCGCCGGGCAGCTCGTGGCCGAGGCCAAGAGCGGTCCGCTGCTGCGGGTGGTGGGAGTGTCGGTGTCCCAGCCGATGGTGCCGGACCGCGACACCGAGTCCGGTGCCCTGGTCGTGCTCAGCGCGGGCAGCTGGACCGCGGAGGAGCTCGCCGGCATCGCCGAGGCCTGTGCGGACGCACGGCACGAGGTCGTCGGCATCGTCGTCGCCGGCACGGTCCGGGCCCGTACGACGCGGACCGCCGGCGACCCCGCGGACGACGCCACTTTGGCGCTCGACGGTGACCAGCGTGCCGGGCACGGCGCGGGTCGCGGCCACGCGAGCGGAGGTTCTGTGTGACGACGGGCAAGACTTCGCAGTCGTCGGCCGAGGCTCCGCTGCTGGACCTGCAGTCGCTGGTGGTGGCGGTGCGCAGGCGCCGCCGCCTGTGGTGCTCCATGGCACTGCTGGGGCTGCTGATCGGCGCGGCGATGGCGGTCCTGATGCCGCCGCCGCCGAGCGCGATGGCCAAGGTACTGGTCGCGCATCAAGCGGACCAGCCCAACGACACCGGCACGCTCATGCGCACCGATGTCGCGCTGCTGGGGACCACACGGATCGCCACCGAGGCCCTGAAATCCCTCAAGTCAGCAGAAAAACCAGAAGACTTCATAGGGACCTACCGTGGCACCGGCTTGACCAACAACCTGATGCAGATCGATGTGACGGGTACCAGCGACGCGCAAGCGGTGGCCCGGGCCAAGGCGCTGGCCGACGCGTTCGTCGCCGACCATGTGAAACGCATGCAGGACACCGCGCAGGCCGAGGCCAAGGCCCTGCTCGACCAACGCGACCGCATGCGGGACGAGCTCGCCCAGGTCAACAAGTCGATCGGGAACCAGACACCGGGCAAGGACCCCAAAGCGTCGGCGAGCATCGAGTCGCTCTACGCCCGCCGGGCCGAGCTCAACTCGCGGATCGCCGACTTCGACCAGCGCGCAGCCGAGGCGCGCACCGGCACGCCCAGGCTCATCACCGGCACGCAGATCGTCGACGCCCCGCGCGCGGTGAAGCACTCCCCGTCCAAGGCCGCTGTCACCAACGCCGTGATCGGGCTCGTCCTCGGCCTCGTCCTCGGGCTCGTGGTGGCCGCGCTCGGCACGCTGGTGGCGGACCGCCCCGTGCTGCGCCGGGACATCGCGGCGAACCTGGGCGCCTCGGTCATCGCGGAGCTGCGCCGCACGTCCTTGCGCTCTCGCAGGCCGTGGCAGCTCCGCCGCACCCGGGCGGCACGCGAACGGCTCACCACGATCCTGGCCCGCACCGTGCGCGGCACCACGGAACCGGTGTCACTGCTGGAACTGGGCTGTGCGCGCAGCACGAGCGTGATCGCCCTGGACCTCGCCGAGGCGCTGGCGCCGGAGGGGCCGGTGGTGATCATCGATGGTCTGCCCGGCGGGCAGCTCGCCAACCGCCGCGAGCAGCCCGGAGGCCCGACCGTGGTCCGCGGCGAGGGCGACGCGGCCGCGTCGCCCGACGAGCACCGGTTCGGTGTCGGCTCGGTCGCGCCCGGCGCGGCGTGGACCGACCTCCCCCACCTCGGTACCCAGACCGTGCTGATCGTGCGCGCCGGGCACGGCAGCGCCGCATGGCTGCACACCGTGGCGCGGCAGCTCGCGGACCTGAGCATTCCGGTGATCGGTGTGGTGCTGATCGACCCCGATCCGCGTGACCGCACCGACGGCACGCTCTGGGACGGCTTGCACACCGCGCTGCGCGGCCACAACGAGCGGCTGGCCCGGCAGAGCGGTGGGGGTACCTCCCACGCCGTTGAGGCAGTGAAGGAGGGCTCGGGGCGCGCGGAGCAGCTGCCGATGTGGGCCGCACGGGTACCGGACAGCGACCAGGAGGCGCGGTAGAACATGTGTGGCATCGCAGGCACTTACCAATGGCCGGACGGGAAGGCCGTCGCCGACCGGCTCACCGACACCCTCGCCCACCGCGGTCCGGACGGGGCTGGCCGCTACAGCCACCCCGCCGGTGACGGCGAAGTGCACCTCGGGCACCGCCGCCTCGCCATCATCGACCTGTCCGAGACCGGCGCCCAGCCGATGGTCTCGGGCGGCCTCGCCCTCACGTACAACGGCGAGCTGTACAACGCGCCCGAACTGCGCGCCGAACTGACAGCCGCCGGGGTGCGCTTTCGCGGTACCTCCGACACCGAGGTGCTGCTTGAGGCCTGGCGGCGCTGGGGCACGGACTGTCTGCCCCGGCTGCGCGGCATGTTCGCGTTCGCGGTCTTCGACGAGCGAACCGGTGAGCTGGTGCTCGCCCGCGACCAGCTCGGCATCAAACCGCTGTTCCTGCTCCGGCGCGGTACGGGCCTGGTGTTCGCCTCCGAGCTCAAGGCGCTCGCCGCCGTGACCGGCGGCTCGCTGCAGGTGGACCACGCGGCGCTGGTGTCCTCGCTGCTGTACTACTGGGTGCCGGACTCGCGCTGCGCCTTCCGCGAAGCGGAGAAGCTGCCGCCGGGCAGCTGGCTCAGGTGCCACGCCGACGGCCGGGTGGAGCGCGGCCGGTACTGGAACCTGAAGGACATCGCCGCCGAGGGGCAGGAGCGGGCCCGAGCCGGTGAGCGGCCGGACCTGGCGGCCATCGTCGAGGAGTCGACGCGGCAGCACCTGCTCTCCGACGTACCCGTGGCGACCTTCCTCTCCGGCGGTCTCGACTCCAGCTACCTGACCGCGCTGGCGGCCCGCCACCAACCCGGGATCTCCGCCTACACGATCGGATTCCGCGCCGAGGACGCCAAGTTCGAGGCGATGCCGGACGACCTGCGCTATGCCCGGCAGGTGGCCGAGCGGTTCGGCGTCGACCTGCACGAGATCGAGATCGCTCCGAACGTGCTCGACCTGCTGCCGCAGATGACGTACCACCTGGACGAGCCGATCGGCGACCCCGCCGCGATCAACACCTACCTGATCTGCTCGGCCGCCCGGGAGGCCGGGGTCAAGGTGATGCTCTCGGGGATGGGCGCCGACGAGCTGTTCGCCGGTTACCGCAAGCACCTGGCCAACCTGCTCGCGCTGCGCTACCAGCGCGTCCCGCGCCCCCTGCGGCGCGGCCTGTCCAGGGCCGTGGACCGGCTGCCGGTCGCCACCTCCCGCCGGGGCTACCGGTCGGTGCGCTTCGCCAAGCGGTTCCTCTCCTTCGCCGATCTGCCGGAGGAGACCGCGTTCCGGCGCAGCTACACCATGTACGACCAGGACGAACTGCTCGCCCTTGTCCATCCGGACCTGGCCGGGACGGTCGAGGACGTGGTGACCGAGCACGCGGACATCTACCAGGACAACGACCTCGACGACTTCGTCAACCGCATGTGCCTGGGCGACGCCCGGATGTTCCTGCCGGGCCTCAACCTCACGTACACGGACAGGTCGAGCATGGCCGCCTCCACCGAGGTGCGGGTGCCGTACGTGGACGTCGAGGTGGTCAAGGCGGCGTTCGCGGTGCCCGGCGATCGCAAGATCGTCGGACGGCAGGGCAAGGCCGTCCTCAAGGAGGCGGCCACCTCGATCCTGCCCCGGGAGATCGTGTACCGGCCCAAGGGCCTGTTCAGCGCCCCGCTGCGGGCCTGGATGAGCCGGGATCTGGCACCGCTGGTGCGCGAGGTGGTCAACGACGGCGTGCTCGTCAACTCCGGGCTCCTGCGCCGCGAGGCGCTGGCGCGGATGGTCGCCGAGGACGCGGCCGGGCAGCGGGACTTCTCCAAACATCTGTGGCATGTGCTGACCCTTGAGTACTGGTATCGCGGCGCGACCTCCGGGTCCGGCGAGAACTCTTTGTTGACTGCGTAGAGACAAGAGGACTTCGGTGAAACAGGTTGTGCAGAACTACAAGAGCGGCGAGCTGGCGGTGCTCGACGTGCCGGTGCCGGGGTGCAAGCCGGGCGGTGTGCTGGTGCGCAGCGCCTACTCGCTGATATCCACCGGGACCGAGCTCATGAAGGTGTCCGAGGCCGGCATGTCGATGCTCGGCAAGGCCCGCTCCCGGCCGGACCAGGTGGCCAAGGTCATGCAGAGCGTGGCCACCAACGGGGTGCCCGCCACCTACCGCAAGGTGATGGGCAAGCTGGACTCCTATACGCCGCTGGGCTACTCGCTGTGCGGGGTGGTCGAGCAGGTCGGCGCCGGGATCGACGATGTGAAGGTCGGCGACCTCGTGGCCTGCGCCGGCAACGAGCACGCCTTGCACGCCGAGTTGAACTGGGTGCCGAAGAACCTCTACGCCCCGGTGCCGGACGGCCTCGCGCCACGGCACGCGGCCTTCGGCACCGTCGGGTCGATCGCGTTGCAGGGCGTCCGCCAGGGCGAGTCACGGCTCGGCGAGGTGGCGCTGGTCATCGGCCTCGGGCTGATCGGGCAGCTGGTGGCGCAGCTCCTCACCGCGTCGGGAGTCCGCGTCGTCGGGGTCGACCCCGACCCGGTGCGCTGCGAGCTCGCCGAGCGCCTGGGCGCCGCGGCCTGCGGCGATCCCGCGTCCGCGGCCGTGGAGGCGGCCGTCGCCGAGCTCACCGGCGGTCACGGCGTGGACCAGGTGTATCTGGCCGCCGGCGGCGGCAGCAACCAGCCCGTCGAGCTGGCCGCCCGGCTCTGCCGGGACCGCGGCCGGGTCGTCGACATCGGCAAGTGCCGTCTGGACCTGCCGTGGAACGCGTACTACGAGAAGGAACTGGACGTCCGGTTCTCCCGCAGTTACGGCCCCGGGCGCTACGACCCGGAGTACGAGCTCGACGGGCGCGATTACCCGATCGGTTACGTGCGCTGGACCGAGCGCCGCAACCTGGCGTGCTTCCTCGATCTCGTCGCCCGAGGCCGCGTCGACGTGGACCCGTTGGTCTCCCACATCGCCGACTTCGATGACGCCGTCGAGACGTACCAGCGTCTGAAGGACGGCGAACTGAAGGCCGTGGCCGTGCTGTTCCGCTACCCCGAGCACGCGGGAGAGCCGGCGCAGGTGGTGGCCCCGGCGGTGGCCGTGCCCGCGGTGAAGCGCGCAAGCGCGGTGTCCGCCCCGGCCCGGGCGGTCAAGACGCCGGTGCGGCTCGCCTTCGTCGGGGCGGGGAACTACGCGACGTCGATGCTGCTGCCGCACCTGGCACAGCGTGACGGCGTCGAGTTGTCGACGGTGGTCACCACGACGGCGCTGTCCGCGGCCAACGCGAAGCGGAAGTTCGGCTTCGCCTCGGCGACCACCGATCTCGACGGCGTGCTCGGCGACAAGTCCATCGACGCCGTGTTCGTGGTCACCCGGCACAGCTCGCACGCCGAACTGACCCGCAGGGCACTGCTGGCAGGCAAGACGGTGTTCGTGGAGAAGCCGTTGGCGCTCTCCGAGGACGAGCTGGCAAGCGTGCTCGCGGCGGTCGAGGAGTCCGGCAACGACCGGCTGCAGGTGGGCTTCAACCGCCGCTTCGCGCCGCTGCTGCGCGAGGCCAAGCAGCGGTTCGGCGCCCGGAGCGGTCCGGCGAGCCTGCGCTACCTGGTCAACGCGGGCCGCCTCCAGCACGGCAGCTGGTACCTCCAACAGGGCACCGAGGGCTCGCGGTTCGCGGGCGAGGGCGGACACTTCATCGACACGGCGAGCTGGCTCCTCGGCGCCGACCCGGTCTCGGTGTACGCGCTCGCCACGTCCGGCAACGAGGACCTTCAGGTCGTACTGCGCTACCCGGACGGATCCACCGCCACCGTCAGCTACGTCACCACCGGCGCGCCAGGCTTCCCCAAGGAGACGCTGGACCTCGTCGCGGACGGCAAGGTGCTGCGGCTCGACGACTTCGTCCGCGCCTCGGTCCACGGCCCCGAGAAGTGGGTCAGCTCGCGGCTGCCCAAGGCCCGGGACAAGGGTCAGAACGCCGAACTGGCCGCGTTCATCAGGGCCGTGCGGACCGGCGGGCCCATGCCGGTGCCGCTTCAGTCGCTGGTCGCCACCACGGCGGCCACCCTCGCCGTGCAGACGGGCCTGGTCAGCGGCGCGCCGGTGACGTTGGAGCGGGCGCGATGACGCTGAGCGCGGGCTGGTACCTGCGGCGGCTTTCCCGGATGGAACCGCGCGAGGTCGGCGGCCGGGTGGGCGACGCGGTGCGCAGGCGGCGGTGGCGCTCGGCGCGGCCCGACTGCCCGCGCGTGAGCGGCGCCCGGTTCACCGCCGTGCTGCCCGCCGGGGCACTCGCCGCCGTGCCACCGGACGCCGCGAAACGTCTCATCGCCGAGGCGGACCGACTGATGGACGGGCACGCCGAGTTCTTCGGGGTGCACCGCGACGACCTGGCCGACCCGGACTGGTGGTGCGACCCGAAGACCGGGCGCCGTGCGCCGTGGGGCTACGCCTTCGACGTGCCGTACCGCGACGAGGAAGCGGTCGGGGACATCAAGCAGATCTGGGAGCTGTCCCGGCATCAGTACCTCACCCAGCTCGCCGCCGCCTACGCGCTCAGCGGCGACGAGCGGTACGCCGAGCGGGTCGCCAAGCATCTGCGGCTGTGGTGGGCGGCCAACCCATCGCTGCGCGGTGTGCACTGGATCAGCGGCATCGAGCTGGGCATCCGGCTGCTCTCCTGGGTGTGGATCCGCCGACTGCTCGACGGCTGGCCGGGCGCGGCCCGACTGTTCGAGCACAACCCGGTGGCGCGCAACCAGATCTGGCACCACCAGCGCTGGCTGGCCGCCTTCCCCAGTCGGGGGTCCTCGGCGAACAACCACGTCATCGCCGAGGCCGCCGGGCAGTTCGCCGCGGCCTGCGCGTTCGGGTGGTTCCCCTCCTCGCCGCGCTGGCGGGCCGACGCGCTGCGCTCGCTGGAGCGGCATCTGCGGGGCAACACCTTCGCCAGTGGCCTCAACCGCGAACTGGCCACCGAGTACCACGGGCTTGTCCTGGAGCTCGGTCTGGCCGCGGTGGCCGAGGCGGACGCCGCAGGCGTGCCGGTCCCCGCGACCGTGCGGCTGGTGCTGCTGCGGATGACCGACGCGCTCGCGGCCATCGTGGACAACCGGCTGCGGCCGCCGCGCCAGGGGGACGCGGACGACGGCCACGGTCTGATCCTGGACGGCGCGGGCACCGACCGCTGGGCCTCGCTCCTTGCCACCGGGGACGCCGTGTTCGGCCGCCTCGACTGGTGGCCGACAGTGACCGGCACCGATGTGCGCACCCCACTGCTGGCCGCGCTCATCCGGCCGTACGCGAAAGACGGCGCGGCATCGGCCGTGACCCGCCCGGCAAGCCGACCGGGTCACTTCGCCGACGCGGGCATGACCATCCTGCGCGGTCCGGCGAAGATCTGGTGCCGCTGCGACGGCGGTCCGCACGGCTTCCTGTCCATCGCCGCGCACGCCCACGCGGACGCGCTGTCGGTGGAGGTCCGCCACGACGGGGTCGACGTGCTCGCCGACCCGGGGACGTTCTGCTACCACGGGCAGCCCGAGTGGCGGCAGTACTTCCGCTCGACCCTCGGCCACAACACCCTGCAACTGGACGGCGCCGACCAGTCCGTCTCCGGCGGCCCGTTCCTGTGGACCCGGCATGCCCGCAGCCGCGTCCTGGTCGCGGACACGTCCGAGGAGGGCGTGGCCCGCTGGTGTGCCGAGCACGACGGCTACCAGTCCTCCGTGCACCGCCGCCGGGTGGAGCTGACCGCCGCGAGCCAGGAGCTGCGGGTGGTCGACGAGGTGCGCGGGCCGCGCCGGGCCGTGCGCCTGGCGTTCCACCTCGGCCCGGCGATCGCCGCGGACCTGGTGGGCGACCGGGCGGTGCTCACCTGGACCCGGGACGGCGAGGACCGCTCGGCGGTGCTCGATCTGCCCGGGCAGTTGTCCTGGCGGGCGCATCGCGGCGAGAGCAACCCGCCGCTGGGCTGGTACTCCCCCGGCTTCGGGCGCAAGGAACCCGCCACAGCGCTGATCGGCACCGGCTTCGCCGACGGCGCTGCCGGGTTCACCACCGTACTCACGTTCCGCGGCTAGGGGGACACGTGAGGATCAAGTGGCGGACCTGGGCGTTACCGGCGGCGCTGGCCCTGCTGGCGACCGGCTGTGTGAGCTCGTCGGACACCCGGACGGAGCCGACCGGCCGGCCATCCACGTCCGCGTCCACATCCCGGTCCGTGGCCCGGGTGTGCGCCAAACCCCCGGCCGGACCGGCGACGGCGCCGGCGGGTGCGGTGACGATCGACCCCGCGGTGGCCGGTGACTTGTCCGAGAAGACCAAGAACAGCCCCCCGAACACCACCTTCTGGCTGCGACCGGGCACGCACAGCCTCGCATCGGACCGCTACGCCCAGGTGATCCCCAAGGAGGGGGACAGCTACCTCGGCGCGCCGGGCGCGGTGCTCGACGGCAAGAAGACCAACCAGTACGCGTTCGGTGGCACCGCCCGCAACGTCTCCATCCGCTACCTGACCGTGCAGGGCTTCGTCGCGCCGCAGAACGAGGGCGTGGTCAACCACGATTCGGCCGACGGATGGGTGGTCGAGCACACGACGATCCAGCACAACTCCGGCGCCGGTCTGATGGCCGGTGCCCACCAGCAGGTCCGCGCCAACTGCCTGCGAGGCAACGGCCAGTACGGCATGAACGCGTACAAGACCGGCGACCCCATCACCGGCCTGGTGGTCGAGGGCAACGAGATCGAGGCCAACAACACCGACGACTGGGAGACACGACAGCAGGGCTGCGGCTGCACCGGAGGCGTGAAGTTCTGGGCCGTCAACGGCGCCGACATACGCGGCAACTGGGTGCACGACAACCGCGGACCCGGGTTGTGGGCGGACACCAACAACAACGACTTCCGTATCGAGAACAACGTGCTGGAGGCCAACGACGGTGCCGCGCTGATCTACGAGACCAGCTACAACGCCGTCATCCGCGACAACACCATCCTGCGGAACAACTGGGTCGAGGGCCGCAAGTTCGCCGACCACGGCGACAACTTCCCGTACGCGACCATCTACCTCTCCGAGTCCGGCGGCGAACCACGGATCCGAGCCCGTACGGACAAGGTCGAGATCTACGGGAACGTGCTGGAGAACAACTGGTCCGGGATCACCCTGTGGGAGAACGCCGACCGGTTCTGCAACAGCGCGGCCAACACCTCCTCCGGCGACTGCACGTTGCTGGTGCGCGACATCCACCGCTGCGCGAAGCCCGCGATCGCCTCCACACCGCTGTACGCCGACTGCCGGTGGAAGACCCAGCGGGTGGACATCCACCACAACCGCTTCCTGCTGGACACCTCCGTCATCGACTGCACGGTGAAGTGCGACCGCATGGCGGTGCTGGCCAACTACGGCACGTATCCGGACTGGTCGCCGTACCAGGGCGAACGGGTGGCCGAGGCGATCACCCTCAAGCAGAGCAACCGCTGGCACGACAACGTCTACGTCGGACCCTGGGAATTCGTCGCCCACGACCCGAGCAAGGTGCTCGACTTCGGGCAGTGGCAGGGCGCGCCGTACCAGCAGGACGCGGGCAGCACCCTGGCCCCACGGGCAGGTGGTTGAGATGAGCGGCGACCTGATGCGCGGCGGGCTGCCGGGCGGACCGGATACGGCGGACACGCGGTCCGGCGCCGAACCGCGCCCGGCCGGCGCGCCGAGGCTCGTCGGGACCATCTGGGGGCTGCTGATCCTCAACACGCTCGGCTCCACCGGGGCGAAGACGATCATCCCGCTGCCCCGCTCCCTCATCCAGCTGGTCACGATGGGTGCGCTGGTCTCCGCGTTCGCGCTGGCGCTCGCCATCAATCTCCGGCTGCGCATCCGGGCCAGCGCCTTCGTGCTCCTGCTCACCCTGCTGCTGGTGACGAGCGTGATCTCCAGCGCGCACCTGGAGTCGGGCTTCGGCGCGCTGTTCCGGTGCTTCCGCCTGACGCTCTTCGTCGGCACGCTGTGGCTGCTCAGCCGCTGGTGGGACGGTGGCCTGACGTTCGTGCGCCATCACATCCGGATGTACTTCGCGGTGCTCGGGTCGGTGGCCGCCGGATTGCTCGTCTCACCGGGCGCGGCCATGCCCGGGCTCTACGGCGGACGCCTTGTCGGCGCGTTGTGGCCGCTCACTCCACCGCAGATAGGACAGTACGCCGCGGTGATCATCGGGCTCACCGTGCTGCTCGTCCTGGGCCGCCGGGTCGACCGGACCAGCGCGGTGGTGGTCATCGTGCCGTCGCTCGTCCTGCTCGCGCTGACCCATACCCGCACGGCCACGCTCGGCCTGATCATCGGGCTGCTGCTGGCGATCGGCTCGCTCGTCCTGACCAGTGCCGCGGCCCGCCGGTTCTTCAGCTGGACGGTGCTGTGCGCCCTGGTGGCCACGGTGGCTCTCGGCTCCTTGCTGCAGGCGTGGTTCCTGCGCGGCCAGAGCAAGGAGAACTTCTCCAGCCTCACCGGCCGGGCCAAGGTCTGGGACGCCCTGCTGGCAGCCCCCCGTACGACGGTGGAGCAGTGGTTCGGCGTGGGCCTGGGCGACAAGTCGTTCGGCGGGCTGCCGATCGACAACAGCTGGCTGGCCGTCTACAACGAGCAGGGCGTCATCGGCGTCTCCTTGGTGGCGGCGATCATCATCGTGCTGGGCGGCGTCGCGTTGCTGCGGCCACCGTCGCTCTCCAGGGCCTGCGCGATCTTCCTGATCAGTTACTGCGCGATCGCCTCCTACACCGAGGCCGGGCTGGGCGACGCCTCGCCGTATCTACTGCATCTGGCCGTGGCCGCCGCGCTCCTCGCGGCACCTGCCGAGGCAACGCCCCTGGCCGCCCCCGCAGTTCCCCGACGACATGTCCCGCGCTGGGCCCGGGATCGGAGGTGACCCCAAGCATGCACGTCCTCGTGGTGCACAACCGCTACTCCTCGGCGCAGCCGAGCGGCGAGAACAAGGTCGTCGACCAGGAGGTGGAGCTGCTGCGCGCGGCAGGCCACCGGGTCGAGGTGTTCGAGCGGCGCAGCGACGACATCGCCGCGCGGTCCCTGCTGAGCAAGGCCGCACTGCCGCTGCTCGTGCCGTGGAACCCGGCGGTCCGCACCGAGCTCGCCGCCCGGCTGCGCGCCGAGCGGCCGGACGTCGTGCACGTCCACAACGTCTTCCCGCTCCTGTCGCCCGCGGTGCTGGCCGCCTGTGCCGACGCCGATGTGCCCGCCGTTGCCACGCTGCACAACTACACCCAGGTCTGCCCGCCCGGCACACTGCAGCGGGACGGCCGGCCGTGCGCCGAGTGCGTCGGGTCCGCACCACTGCCCGCCGTCCGGCACGGCTGCTACCGGGGCTCCCGCCTCGCGACGGTGCCGCTCGCCGTCAGCCTGTCGGTCAACCGGCGGCGTTGGTGGTCCGGCGTGGAGCGGTTCCTCTGCATCTCCGCGGCGCAGCGCGACGTCCTGGTGCGGGCCGGTATGCCGCCCGAACGGCTGGCGGTGAAGCACAACTTCGTGCCCGAACCGGGCGCCCGCCGCGAGGGCGACGGCGAGCATCTGCTCTATCTCGGCCGGCTCGCGGAGGCCAAGGGCGTACGGCTGCTCATGGCCGCGTGGGACGAGATCGCGGCGAGCGGCGGTGTGGGCGTGCCGCTCGTGGTCGCCGGCGCGGGACCGCTGGAGCCGGAGGTGACCGCCTGGGCGGCGGGCCGCGACGACGTGCGATACGTCGGCCTGTACGACACGGCGGAGTGCCGGAAGGCCATCGCGCGATCGGTCGCCGTGGTGGCTCCCTCGACGTGGCTGGAGGCGTTCGGCCTGGTGGTCGTGGAGGCGATGGCGGCCGGTGTCCCGGCCGTCGCCGCCGGTCACGGCGCCTTCGTCGAACTCGTCGAGGACGGCGTGACGGGGCTGCTGCACCGGCCGGGCGAGCCCGCCTCGCTCGCGTCCTGCATACGCCGGATCACGGCCGAGCCCGCCGTGGGCCGGGAGATGGGCCAGGCGGCCCGGCGCCGTTACGAGCAGGGGTTCAGCCCGGCCGTCGGGCTCGATCGCCTGGTGGAGGAGTACCGCACCGCGATCGCGGGTCGGACGGAAACAATGGGGGGCAGTAAATGACACAATGCCGACTCTGCGGCTCGGAAGCGATGGCGAGCGTCGTCGATCTCGGGGCGACGCCACCGTGTGAGAGCTTTCTCGCCGCCGACCAACTGGACAAGCCGGAGCCTGCGTACCCGCTGCACCTGCGGGTCTGCACCGACTGCTGGCTCGCGCAGATCCCTCCGCTGATCACGCCGGAGGAGACGTTCAGCGAGTACGCGTACTTCTCCTCCTACTCGACCTCCTGGGTGGAGCACGCGCGCGCCTTCGTCGCCGACGCCATCGAGCGGGTGGGTCTCGGCCCCGACCCGTTCGTGGTCGAGGTCGCGAGCAACGACGGCTACCTGCTGAGGCACGTGGTGGACCGTGGGATCCGCTGCCTGGGCATCGAGCCGTCGGTGAACGTCGGCGCCGCGGCGCGCGACGCGGGTGTGCCCACGCTCACGGAGTTCCTGAGCCCGGACACCGGCTCGGCCGTCCGCGCCGAACACGGCCCGGCGGACCTGGTCGTGGCCAACAACGTGTACGCGCACATCCCCGACGTGGTCGGGTTCACCCAGGGGCTGCGCGCCCTGGTCGCCGACGACGGCTGGGTCTCCATCGAGGTGCAGCACCTGCTGACCCTGATCGAGGAGAACCAGTACGACACGATCTACCACGAGCACTTCCAGTACTACACGGTCGCCTCCGCGATCCGGGCGCTCGCCAGCGGCGGACTCGCGCTCGTGGACGTCGAGTTGCTGCCCACGCACGGCGGCTCCATACGGCTGTGGGCCCGGCCGACTGAGGTCGCCGGAGAGCCGACCTCCCGAGTGGCCGACGTGCTGGCCCGGGAGAAGGCCGCCGGGCTGCAGGAGCTGTCCGGGTACACCGAGTTCTCCGCCCGGGTGGCCAAGGTGCGCCGGGACCTGCTGCGGTTCCTCATCGAGGCGGCCGAGCGCGGCGAGACGGTGGTCGGCTACGGCGCGCCGGGCAAGGGCAACACCCTGCTCAACCACTGCGGCATCCGGCCCGACCTGCTCGCGTACACGGTCGACCGCAACCCCTACAAGCACGGCAGGTACACCCCGGGCACCCGCATCCCGATCCTGCACCCCGACCAGATAGCCGCCGACCGACCCGACTACGTCCTCGTCCTCCCGTGGAACCTGCGGGCCGAGCTGGTCGAGCAGCTGTCCTTCGTGCACGACTGGGGCGGCCGCCTTGTCTTCCCCATCCCGGAACTGAGCATTGTCGAGGTCGAGCGATGAAGGTCGTACTGTTCTGCGGCGGCTACGGGATGCGGATGCGCAACGGTGCCTCCGACGACGTGCCCAAGCCGATGGCGATGGTCGGCCCGAGACCGCTGATCTGGCACGTCATGCGCTACTACGCGCACTTCGGGCACACCGAGTTCATCCTGTGCCTGGGCTACGGGGCCCACCACATCAAGAACTTCTTCCTCAACTACGAAGAGACGACGTCCAACGACTTCGTGCTGCGGGGCGGGCGGACCGAGCTCCTTTCCACCGACATCTCGGACTGGACGATCACCTTCGCCCAGACCGGCGTCGAGTCTCCCATCGGCGAGCGGCTGCGCCGGGTGCGCCAGCACCTGGACGGCGACGAGATGTTCCTCGCCAACTACGCCGACGTGCTCACCGATGCCCCACTGCCGCAGATGATCGACTCCTTCGCCCGGCGCGACGCCGGTGCGTCGATGATGGTGGTGCCGCCGCAGTCCTCGTTCCACTGCGTGGACCTGGGCGAGGACGGCCTGGTGGGGGGCATCACCGCGGTGAGCGACATGCCGCTGTGGGAGAACGGCGGCTACTTCGTGCTCCGCCAGGAGGTCTTCGACCACATACCGGAGAACGGGGACCTGGTCGCCGACGGCTGCGCCCAACTGGCCAAGCGCGGACGGCTGGTGGCGCACCAGCACCGCGGCTTCTGGAAGCCGACCGACACCGTCAAGGAGCGGGCCGCGCTCGACGACGCCTACGCCCGGGGCGACCGCCCGTGGGCCGTGTGGGAACGGGACGGCGCGGCAGTGGGGTCCAGGTGATCCGGCTCGGGGCCGGGCGGCCCCTGGACCGGATCGTCGCGGTGGGCGCGCACTGCGACGACATCGCCATCGGCGCCGGCGGCGCGCTGCTCACGCTGTGCCGCGCGCGGCCGGGTATGCGTATCGACGCGCTGGTGCTCTCCGGCGGCGGCAGCGAGCGGGAGCAGGAGGAGCAGGCCGCGCTCGCCGCGTTCTGCCCGGACGCCGAACTGCGGCTGACCGTGCTCAAGTTGCCGGACGGCCGGATGCCGACGCACTGGGACGAGGCCAAGGCCGCGGTCGAGGAGCTGCGCGCTGAGACCGAGCCGGATCTCGTGCTGGCCCCGCGCACCGATGACGCGCACCAGGACCACCGCGGCCTGGCGCAGCTGATACCCACCGCGTTCCGCGACCACCTCGTACTCGGCTACGAGATCGTCAAATGGGACGGCGATCTGGGCCGCCCGGCGGCGTACCAGCCGCTGTCGCCGCAGATCGCCGAGGAAAAGGTGCGGCTGCTGCAGGAGCACTACCCCTCGCAGCGGCACCGGCCCTGGTACGACCGGGAGGCCTTCCTCGGTCTCGCACGCATCCGCGGCATCGAATGCCACGCGCGCTACGCCGAGGCGTTCGCCGTCACCAAACTCACTCTCGACCTGGGGGAATGAACCTTGCGCGTACTGCTGACCGGACACCAGGGCTACCTGGGCACCGTGATGGCCCCGGTCCTCACGGCCGCCGGACACGAAGTCGTCGGCCTTGACTCCGGCCTGTTCGCCGACTGCGTCCTCGGGCCGCCGCCCGCGGACCCGGCCGGGCACCGGGTGGACCTGCGCGACGTCACGGCCGAGCACGTGGCCGGGGTGGACGCCGTGATCCACCTGGCCGCACTGTCCAACGACCCGTTGGGATCGCTGGCACCGGAGCTCACCTACGACATCAACCACCACGCGTCCGTACGCCTGGCCCGGCTGGCCCGCGACGCCGGAGTGCGGCGCTTTCTGTACGCGTCGACGTGCTCGGTCTACGGCGCCGCCGGCGGCGACGAGCTGGTGAGCGAGGACGCCCCGCTGCGCCCGGTGACGCCGTACGCGGAGTCCAAGGTGCGGGTGGAGGACGACCTGCACGCGCTGTGCGACGGCGACTTCAGCCCGGTGTTCATGCGCAACGCCACCGCCTTCGGCTACTCCCCCCGGCTGCGCGCCGACATCGTCCTGAACAACCTGGTGGGCCACGCCCTGCTGTCCGGCGAGGTGCTGGTGCTCTCCGACGGCACCCCCTGGCGCCCGCTGGTGCACGCCGCCGACATCGCACGGGCCTTCGCGGCCGCGCTGACCGCGCCGCGCGAGGCGGTGCACGACCGGGCGTTCAACATCGGCAGCGAGATCAACAACGTGACGGTCGCCGAGATCGCCGAGCAGGTCGCCGAGGCGGTATCCGGCTCGAAGGTGGTGATCACCGGGGAGACCGGTGCCGATCCGCGCTCGTACCGGGTGGACTTCTCCCGGTTCCGTGCCGCGATACCCGGCTTCGACTGCGAGTGGACGGTGAAGAAGGGCGCGCTCGAACTCGCCGACGCCTACCGCGAACACGGCCTGACCCGGGAGGACTTCGAGCGGCGCTTCACCCGCCTCGCCGTGCTGCGCGCCGCCTCCGACGCCGGCACCGTCGACGACACCCTGCGGTGGCGCCGGTGACCTCGATCGGCGAAGAGATGCACGCGCTGGTGGAGCGGCTGTACCCGCTGTGCCGGAGCATCACCGGCGACGGTGTGCGCGCCACCCTGGACATCGTCGGCGAGTACGTCCCGTTGCAGGTGCACGAGGTGCCGACCGGGACGCAGGTGCTCGACTGGACGGTGCCGCAGGAGTGGAACATCAAGGACGCGTACATCGCCGACAGCGCGGGCAACCGTGTCGTCGACTTCGCCGCGTCCAACCTGCACGTACTCGGCTACAGCGTGCCGGTGTCCGCGACCCTGCCGCTGGCCGAGCTGCGCGCACACCTGCACACCCTGCCGGACCACCCCACCTGGGTGCCCTACCGCACCAGCTACTACAAGCCGCGATGGGGATTCTGCCTCGCTCAGGAGACCTTGGACGCGCTGCCCGACGGCGAGTACGAGGTGTGCGTCGACTCCACACTCGCCGACGGCCACCTCACCTACGCCGAGCACGTCGTCCCCGGGCAGGTCACCGACGAGGTGATCGTCTCCTGCCACGTCTGCCACCCGTCGCTGGCCAACGACAACCTGGCCGGCATCGCGGTGGCGACGTTCCTGGCGCGTGCGCTCGCGGAGCAAACGCCGCACTACACCTACCGGTTCATCTTCGCGCCCGGCACCATCGGGGCGATCACCTGGCTGGCTCGCAACGCGGAACGGATCGACCGGGTCAAGCACGGCCTTGTGCTGGCCTGCGCCGGCGACCGGGGCCGACTGACGTACAAGCAGAGCAGGCGCGGCGACGCGGAGATCGACCGGGTCATGCGGCACGTGCTGCGCGCGTCCGAACGCCCGCACCGCGTCGCCGAGTTCACTCCGTACGGCTATGACGAGCGGCAGTACTGCTCGCCCGGGTTCGATCTCGGCGTGGGCTCGCTCAGCCGGACCCCGTACGCCGGTTATCCCGAGTATCACACCTCGGCGGACAACCCGGACTTCGTCTCCCCGCGGGCGATGGCGGACACGCTCGCCGTCTGCCGCGAGGCGTTCGTCGTCCTGGACCGCAACCGGCGGTACGTCAACCTCAGCCCGTACGGCGAGCCGCAGCTGGGCCGACGGGGGTTGTACGACTCGCTCGGCGGCCGCAGCGACGCGAAGCAGACCGAGATGGCCATGCTCTGGGTGCTCAGCCTCTCCGACGGCGAGCACAGTCTGCTGGACGTGGCCGAGCGGTCCGGGCTGCCGTTCGACACCGTCGCCGCCGCGGCCGGAGCCCTGCACGGCGCCGGACTGATCAAGGCATGACGCGGATGACCACCGAGGAGGAGACGACGGCACCGGCCGGATCCGCCCGGCGGGCCATCCTCGGCCGGCTGTCCTGGGGACTGGCCGACCAGGCGGCCTCCAGCGTGAGCAACTTCGCGGTGGGCATCTATGTGGCACGCTCGCTGGGGCTGGCCGCGTTCGGTGTGTTCAGTCTGGCGTGGGTGACCTACGGCGTGGTGCTCAGCGTCTCGCGGGGGCTCGCCACGGACCCGCTCGTGGTGCGCTTCAGTGGCGTGTCGGAGGTGTCCTGGCGCGGGGCGGTGGCCCGGTCGTCGGGTACCGCGCTCGGCGTCGGTGTCGCCCTCGGCGCGGCGTGTCTGGTGGTCGGGTCGGCTCTCGGCGGCGGCGTGGGGCCCGCGTTCGCCTGCCTCGGCGTCATGCTGCCCGGGCTGCTGCTGCAGGACGCCTGGCGATACGCGTTCTTCGCCGCCGGCACCGGGCGCAAGGCGTTCGTCAACGACGTGGTGTGGGGTGTCGCGCTCGCCCCGGCCATGGTGGTGGCGGCCCACGTGGGCGGCGTGCCCGCTTTCGTGCTCGCCTGGGGCGGGTCCGCCGCGGTGGCCGCGGTGTACGGCTGCTTCCAGTCCGGCATCCGGCCCCAGGTGAGCGGAGCGCGCGAGTGGCTTCGCGCGCACCACGACCTCGGCTACCGCTACCTGGCCGAGAACGTCGGCGTCAGCGGCGCGAGCCAGCTGCGGGCGTACGGGCTCGGCGCGATCGTCGGGGTCAGCGCGGTGGGTGTGATCCGGGGCGCCGAGCTGCTGCTCGGCCCGTTCCTCGCACTGCTGATGGGTCTCTCGCTGGTCACCGTCGCGGAGGCGGCACGGGTGCTGCGGCGGGCCCCGCACCGCCTCGGCATGTTCTGCTTCCTGCTGGGCGGCGCGCAGGCCGTCGCCGCGCTGCTCTGGGGCGCGGCGCTGCTCCTTGTGCCGGACCGGCTCGGCGAGTTCGTGCTCGGCGACGTCTGGAGCTCCGCCGCGAAGCTCATCGTGCCGGTCACGCTCGGCGTCGCGGGCGCCGGCCTCGGCACCGGCGCGGCGGCCGGGCTGCGCGCACTCGCCGCCGCCCGGCGCAGCCTGCGCTGCCAGCTGTTCGCCTCCACCTGTTACGTCATCGGCGGCCTCGGCGGAGCGGCCCTGGCCGGCACGACCGGCTCGGCCTGGGGCGTCGCCACCGCGACCGGCTGCGCCTCGGGCGTGTGGTGGCTGCAACTGCGGTCCGCCCTGCGCGAGCGCCACCAAGATCCCATCCCCGAAGTGAGGACGTCATGACCGCCCATCCCCGGCTGAGCATCGGCCTGCCCGTCTACAACGGCGAGGAGTACCTGGCCGAGTCGCTCGACGCCCTGCTCGGCCAGACCTACGAGGACTTCGAGCTGGTCATCTCCGACAACGCCTCGACCGACGGGACCCAGGAGATCTGCCGCAAGTACGCCGCACAGGACTCGCGCATCCGCTACCTCCGGCTGCCCCGCAACATCGGCGCCGCACCCAACCACAACTACGTGTTCACCCAGTGCCACGGCGAGCTGTTCAAGTGGGCCTCGCACGACGACCTGTACGCCCGGGACCTGCTGCGGCGCTGCGTCCAGGCACTGGACGAACGGCCGGACGTGGTCCTCGCGCACTCCGGCCAGGCGGTCATCGACGGCGACGGCCAGGTGAAGGTCCCGTACGAGTACAAAATCGCCACCGACTCGCCGCGCGCACCGGAGCGCTTCCGCAGTTTCCTGTTCGAGCCCGGCGGCGACGACTTCTACGGGGTGATGCGGGCCGACGTGCTGCGCCGGGTGAAACCGCACGACAGCTACCACCACGCGGACCGCACGTTCGTCGCCGAGATCGTTCTGCACGGCCCCTTCCACCAGGTGCCGGAGCTGCTGTACTTCCGCCGCGACCACCCCACCCGCGCCGAGCGGGCGAACCCTTCCAAGCGCTCGCGGTGCGCCAACCTCGACCCGCGCCGGGCAGGCCCGCTGCACCCGACGCCCCGGCTGCTCGCCGAGTACGTCTGGGGCTTCGTCGCGGCGATCCGGCGGGCACCGTTGTCCGCTGCCGACCGGCGCGCGTGCTACCGCCACCTCGCCGCGTGGATGGCCAGCCGGGTCCGGCCGGGCGCCGGCGAGCGGGTCGAGGACCGCGCCCCCGTCGACCCGGCCCGGCTCACCGTCTCCGTCGACGCCGTCGTCGCCGGGCGTGAAGGTCGCGAAGGTCGCGAGAGGAGGCAGGCGTGACGTCCACGCACGAAACTCTGGCACGCGTCGGGGTGTTCGGCCTGCTCGGCTCCGGCAACCTCGGCAACGACGGGTCGCTGGAGGCCGTGCTCGGGTACCTGCGCACCGAGCACCCGGAGGCGGTCGTGGACGCGCTGTGCGGCGGACCCGAGGTCGTCTCGGCCCGCTACCGGATCCCCGCGACGCGGCTGCACTGGTACCGCGGCGAGTACCGGACCGCGTCCCGCGCGGGCGCGATCGCGGCCAAGGGTCTGGGCAAACTCGTCGACGCCGTCCGCACCGCCGCCTGGGTGCGCCGGCACGACGTGGTGATCGTGCCGGGCATGGGCGTCCTGGAGGCCACACTGCCGCTGCGGCCGTGGGGCTTCCCGTACGCCCTGTTCCTGCTCTGTGCGAGTGGCCGGCTGTTCGGCACCCGGGTCGCGCTGGTCGGCGTCGGCGCGGACGCGATCAGTGACCGGCCGACCCGGGCCCTGGTGCGCTGGTCGGCGCGGCTGGCCACCTACCGCTCCTACCGGGACGCCCTGTCCCGCGACGCGATGCGGGCGATGGGCGTGCGCACCGCGCGCGACCAGGTCTACCCGGACCTCGCCTTCGCCCTGCCGACGCCCCGGCCGAGCACACCCTCTGCCTCGCCGGGCCAGGTCTGCGTCGGTGTCATGGCCTTCCACGGCGGCAACGACGACCGCGCCCGGGCCGACGAGATCCACCGGCGCTACCTCGACGGGACGACCCGGTTCGTCCGCGCGCTCGTCGAGGACGGCAGACCGGTCCGACTGCTCACCGGCGACGAGTGCGATGCGCCGGTGGTCGCCGCGATCCTCGACGCGGTGGACTCGCCGCTGGTCACCGCCGCCGAGGCGGCCTCGCTTGCCGACCTGATGACGGAGATGGCCGCCGCCGACACCGTGGTGGCGACCCGGTACCACAACCTGATCTGCGCACTGAAGGTCGGCACGCCGACGCTCGCACTCAGCTACGCGGCGAAGAGCGACGCGCTCATGGACCGGATGGGCCTTGCCGCGTACTGCCACCCGGCCCGCGAGGTCGACGCCGAACGGCTGCTCGAACACTTCCGGGACCTGGAGAAACGGTCGGCGGAGCTGCGCCGGACCCTCGCCGAGCGGAACGAGACCGCGACACGGCAACTCGCCCACCAATTCACGGAATTGACCACGGCCCTGTTCCCGGCGGCCAACCACGCCCATGCCCACGCCATGCGGGAGACACCATGAAAGCGACCGAAGTCCAGGCGATCGCCGGGGCATACCTGTTCGAGCCGACCCCGTACGCCGACGAACGCGGCTTCTTCTGCCGCACCTTCGACGCCGACGTGGTCCGCTCGGTGGGCCTCGACCCGGACGCCTTCGTCCAGGACAGCCTGTCCCGCTCGGTCCGGGGCGTGCTGCGCGGCCTGCACCTGCGCTCCGGCGCGGGTGAGGCCAAGCTGGTGCGGTGCTCGTACGGGAAGATCTTCGACGTCGTCGTGGACCTGCGGACGGACTCGCCGACCTACCTGGGCCGGGCCTTCTTCGAGCTGTCCGGCGAGACGCAGACGACCCTCTACATCCCGGCGGGGTGCGCGCACGGCTTCCAGGCACTGACCGAAACCGCTGACATCTCGTACCGGATCGACCGCCCGCACGATCCTGCCGAGGACGTGACGATCGCCTTCGACGACCCGGAGCTCGCCATTGACTGGCCGCTGCCGGTCACATCGATGTCCCAGCGGGACCGGGAGGCACCGAGCCTCGCCAAGGTCCTTCAGCACATAGAGAGTTGAGGTCGGCGTGGCCACCGAAAACACCGAAGAGCTCCGCCTGCCCCGGTCGCGGCAGGCCAACGAGCGGCTGCACGCCATGATCCCCGGGGGCGCGCACACCTACGCCAAGGGCGACGACCAGTACCCCGAGGACCTGGCTCCGGTCATCAGCCACGGCCGCGGTGCCCACGTGTGGGACGTCGACGGCAACCGCTACATCGAGTACGGCTCCGGCCTGCGGTCGGTCAGCCTCGGCCACGCCCACCCACGCGTGATCGAGGCGGTGCGGCGGGAACTGGACCGCGGCAGCAACTTCGTCCGGCCGTCCATCATGGAGGTCGAGGCCGCGGAACGCTTCCTGGCCACCGTGCCGACCGCCGACATGGTGAAGTTCGCGAAGAACGGCTCCGACGTCACCACCGCGGCGGTGCGCCTCGCCCGTGCCGTCACCGGGCGCGCGCGGGTGGCCATCTGCGCCGACCATCCGTTCTTCTCCGTCGACGACTGGTTCATCGGCACCACACCGATGCCCGCCGGCATTCCGGCCGCGACCACCGAACTCACCGTGGTGTTCCCGTACGGGGACCTGGCCGCGACGGAGGAACTGCTCACCCGGTACCAGGACGAGATAGCCTGTCTGATCCTCGAACCCGCCACCCACACCGAGCCTCCGCCCGGCTACCTCGCCGGCTTGCGCGAACTGGCCGACCGGCACGGCTGCGTACTGATCTTCGATGAGATGATCACCGGCCTCCGCTGGTCCGAGGCGGGCGCCCAGGGCCTGTACGGCGTCGTCCCCGACCTCTCCACCTTCGGCAAGGCGCTGGGCAACGGATTCGCCGTCTCCGCACTGGCCGGACGCCGAGATCTGATGGAGCGGGGCGGCCTGCGTCACTCCGGCGAACGGGTCTTCCTGCTGTCCACCACGCACGGCGCGGAAACGCACTGCCTGGCAGCCGCGATGGCCGTGCAGACCACGTATGTGGAGGAGGGCATCACCGCACGGCTGCACGCCCTCGGCGAGCGGTTGGCTGCCGGTGTCCGCGACGTCGCGGCCGGCATGGGCGTCGGCGACCACATCGTCGTCCGGGGCCGGGCCAGCAACCTGGTCTTCGCCACCCTCGACGAGAACCGGCAGCCGTCGCAGCAGTACCGCACCCTGTTCCTGCGCCGACTCCTCGCGGGCGGAGTACTGGCCCCGTCGTTCGTGGTGAGCAGCGCGCTCGACGACGCCGACATCGATCACACCGTCGATGTGGTGGCCCAGGCATGTGCGGTGTACCGCAAGGCACTGGACGCCGCCGACCCCACTCCCTGGCTGGGCGGGCGACCGGTGAAGCCGGTGTTCCGCCCCTTGGCGTGACATGACGTGACGTCAGCGGCGCTCCCGCCGACCGGCGTCGGCCGTCCGGTCGACCGTCCGATCAGCGGTCTGATCGGACGTCCGATCGACCAGCCGGTCGGCCGTCCGGTCGACCAGCCACGCGGTCACCGGCACCACCGCAAGCGCGGTGCACCAGCCGCCGAGGACGTCGGTCGGGTAGTGCGCGCCCAGGGCGACCTCCGCCCAGCCCATGGCGGCGCCGGCAACCAGCGCCGCGGCGAGCACGAGTAACGTGCGGGCCACCCTGCCGACGCCGAGCCGACCGGTCGCGGGCAGCGCCACCACGAGGGCGAGCGAGGTGAAGAAGGCGGTGTGGCCGCTCGGATAGGACAGGTTGCCGGCGCCGTGGATGGTGCGTCCCACCAGGGACTTGAGCAGCGTCGCAGTCCCCACGGTGACGCCGACCCCGGCAACGACGAACACCGCCGCGCGAGGACGCCGAAGCAGCAGACAGCCCGTGACGACGGCCCCCACCACCAGCGCAGATCCGGCGGGCTCCCCCAGAAAGTCCAAGACCAGAGCCACACGCCGCCACGGCGGCCGCACACTGTCCGCCGTCGGCGCGAAGATCCACCTGTCCACCCTGCCGGGCTCACTGTGCCCGGCGTACAGGACCCCGAGCACGACGACCACCAGCGCGGCGAGCACCGCGATCAGCCCGAGCACCGCGCGCAGCGCCGGGGGCAGCACCGCGCGCGCCGACCGCAGTCTGTCGCAGACCATCCGGTAGATGCGATGCACCTCCCCCTCCCGTCGGGGCCGACTCCATGCCACCCGCCGACATGGCCGGGATCGTCAGACGTACGGGTTGCGCGCGGCTGGGTCTCCGCTTGCCACCCTAACCAACCATGCCGTCACGCAAACCGCCAGGTGCGGAACGTGCCCGAACTACGGCATTCCGTACGGTAGTTGAGGCGACGGCATCCCCCCACCGACGTGGGCCTGGCTGCGAAATGGACAAGGGCAACGGGAACCGGCAGATCGAGAGATGTGGCTCGTCGGTGAGCCTCCGGTTGTCACGGCGGCCCGCCGCAGCCGATACCGGCAGACTGATCCGGGGTCAGTGCGAGCTGGGCGCCGGTGAAGCCCTCAAAAAAACCGGACAACCCGCCTTCAAGCCCCATGCAACCGCCGAACCTCACAGAAATACCCACTCACGTGTCAGCGACACACTTGAGATCTCTTGTTTCCCCCAAGTTTTCGTCCGACCCCCTGTACATACAACTACCCATCAGTAGTGTGTGCGCCGCGCGTCGACGTCGTCCGCGCGTCAACGACCAGTGTCACCAGGGGGACAGCCATGCGCGGGATGAGCCGCCGTCAGTTCGTGTCCAGGATGTCCGCCGCGGCCGCAGGCGCCGCCCTGTGGTCGGTGACGGCGCAGGACCGGGCCCTCGCGGCCACCGCCGCGCGGGCCGTGCGCATCGGCGGAACGACATTGGAGCAGGCCGCGATGCCCGTCGGCAGCGGCCCGTACAAGCGCCTCGTGGCGGGCCCGGGCTGGCCGCTCGTGGTGCGCGGGGAGCTGGCCGGGGCAGGTGCGGGCCGCGACGACCGCCGCACCGGGCTCGCCTCGTTCGTGCAGTTCACCGACCTGCACCTGGCGGACACCGAGTCGCCGGTACGGTTCGAGTACCTGGCCCAGTACAACGACAGCGCGCACCGCCCGCAGGAGGCTCTGACGGTGCGCGGCGCCTCGGCCCTGGTCGAGCGGGTCAACGCGGTGCGCCAAGGCCCGTACACCGGGATGCCGTTCGGCATGGTGATGGCCACCGGCGACAACACCGACAACCACGAGCTCATCGAGCTCGACTGGTACCTGTCCGTCATGAGCGGCGGCCGGATCACGCCGAGCAGCGGCGACCCCTCGCGCTACGAGGGCGTACAGAACTCCGGCAGCGCGTCCTACTGGAACCCGGAGTCCTCCTTCCAGGACTCCTACAAGACCAAGGGGCTCCCGCAGATCCCCGGCTTCCTGGCGGGCGCGGGCCGCGCCTTCGACGCCCCCGGCCTGAACGTTCCGTGGTACACGACCGTGGGCAACCACGACGACAGCATCGAGGGCAGCCTGCCCGACCTCGGCCTCCTGGGCGACCTCTACACGGGCGACCGCAAGATCGAGGGCTGCGACGACGCCACCGCGGCGAAGCTCGCCTACGCGCTGAAGCACGACCCGGCCCAGGCGGTACTGCTGCTCGGGCAGTTGCTCGGCAACGGTGGCGCGATCCGCAAGGTCACCCCCGACGAACGCCGACGCCCCTTCACCCCCGCCGAGTTCGCGAAGGCGCACCTCAACCCCGCCTGCACCGGTGCCGGCCCGGTCGGCCACGGCTTCACCTCGGACGCGGCGAGCAGCGGGCACCTCTACTACACCTTCCCGCTGGCGAGCGGTGTCCTCGGCATCAGCCTGGACACCACCAACCGGGCCGGATTCGCGGACGGTTCACTCGGCACCGCGCAGCTCAAGTGGCTGGAGTCGGTTCTCAAGTCGCACAGCGGCCACTGGTACGACACCGACGGGCACGTGGTGCGCGGTGGCTCCAGCGATTCGCTCATCGTCCTGTTCAGCCACCACACCAGCACCACCATGGGCAACCTGCTGCCCGACCCGTACCACCCCTTCGAGGGGCGGCACGACGGCAACGCCCTGGTGTCACTGCTGCAGCGCTATCCGAACGTGGTGGCGTGGGTCAACGGGCACACCCACGAGAACAAGATCACCCCGCACGGCCACACCGTGCCCGAGCGCGCCTTCTGGGAGATCAACACCGCGTCCCACATCGACTATCCGCAGCATGCCCGGATCATCGAGATCGCGGACAACGGCGACGGCACCCTGTCGCTCTTCACCACCCTCATCGAGTCCGCGGCGCCGTACGCGACGGACTTCGCCGACACCTCCGACCAGGGACTCGCGGCGCTCTACCGCGAGCTGTCGTACAACGACCCGTACGCCACCCCGGCCACCCGGATCGGCTCCTCCGCCGACCACAACACCGAGCTGCTGCTGACCCGCCCCGGCAGGTGACGCGGCGTACGAATGGCCAGTCATCCCCTGGACGGTCTCCCGGCCACCTGTGATGATCCATAAGTCTCTGCCCCTGACGGATGCCTCCCATGCGTCAGGTAGAGCAGGACCGCAGACCACGCACCGACACCGCTGGGGGAAACCATGAAGCCGTCCCGTATCCGCACCCGCATCGGCGCCGGCGCGCTCGCCGCCGTCGCCCTCACCGCGGGCGCGGTGGCCATCGCGTCCCCTGCGTTCGCCAAGGCGAACGCCATCAGCGTCAGCAAGGCCACCTTCACCGCCAAGCCCAAGCCGGTGATCAAGGTCAAGGTCACCTACTCCTGCGACACGGGCTACTCCCTGCGCATCGAAGGCGTGGCGACCAGGACCGTCAACAAGAAGGCCGTCGCCACCGGCGTCGTCGCCAGTGACAAGGTGGTCTGCGACTACCGCAACCATGTCGCCGAGGTGAAGCTGGCCCCGAAGGCGGGGACGGCCCTCCACAAGGGCGACAAGATCAAGCTCGTGGTGAAGACCCGCGACGCCGCCGGTCACGTATACGCCGAGGCGTCGAAGTCCGCGACCCTCTGACAACGCCGGGCGCCCCCTATGGTTCCATCAGTTGCGCAACCTCTAAAGTGTTACGAGGGGAATGGCCGCCCGGCCCCACGCCGGGCGCCAGGGACAGTGCGGGCCGAGGAGTAGCAGGGTGTTCACTGATGTGGGTCCGATGGAGCTCGTCACGATCGCGGTCCTCGCGGTCCTCCTCTTCGGCCCGGACAAGCTGCCGGAGGTCATCCAGAACGTCACGGGATTCCTGCGCAAGATCCGGGAGTTCTCCGACAACGCGAAGCAGGAAATCCGCTCCGAACTGGGCCCGGAGTTCAAGGACTTCGACTTCGAGGACCTGCACCCCAAGACGTTCGTACGCAAGCACGTCCTGAACGGCGAGGGCGACATGCTGGGCCTGGACGAGATCCGCAGCGCCCTCGATCCGCGCCCGGAACTCGCGGAGGTCGCCGACGCCGTGCGGGGGGCTGCCGATGGCGCTGCGGGGCGCGGCTCCTCGGCCGGCCCCGATCAGGCCGGGACGGCACCGGCCCCCGTTCGACTCACGAAGGACGGGCAAGCGGCGCCGCCCGCACACCCCGCCTTCGATCCCGACGCGACGTAGGCACGTCAGGTCCGCCGCTTCTCTCGCCGAAAGCGGGTCTGCCTTGCCGCCTCACCAGGGCAGCACCCTCAAAAACACTTGCTATATTGCGCAACTGTACAACTATTGGGCGTGGCTGACCGTCTCTCCTCATAGGTGAAGTCACGTAGACGAGGGGGCGCACACATGGCAGGCAGGCCCAAGAAACGCAGCAAGGTGAAGATCGGGCTCGCGATAGCGCTCTCGGTGCTGGTCCTGCTCGCCGCGGGGGCGGGCTGGATCTACGTCAAACTCGACGGGAACATCGACACCTTCAGCGCGGACGGCATCTCCGACAACCGGCCTCCCGCCGCCACGAGCGGGTCGAACGTACTGGTCATCGGGACGGACGCGCGCACGGACGGCAACAGCGACCTGGGCGGCGGCGACAAGGACGACATCGGCCGCTCCGACACCGCGTTCGTGCTGCATACCTACGCCGACCAGAAGCACGCGATCGCGGTCTCGATCCCCCGCGACACCCTGGTCGACATCCCGCCGTGCAGGCTGCCCGACGGAAGCTGGACCAAGGAACAGCACAACACCATGTTCAACTCGGCCTACTCGGTCGGGGAGACCGCCAAGGGCAATCCGGCGTGCACGCAGAACACGGTGGAGAAGCTGACCGGGCTGCGCGTCGACCACACGGTCGTCGTCGACTTCAAGGGCTTCGCGAAGATGACCCAGGCCGTCGGCGGTGTCCCGGTCTGCCTGCCCCAGGACGTCTACCAGAAGGATCTCAACCCCAACCGGGCCACCCGGGGAGATCAGATATTCGCCAAGGGTCCGCAGACGGTGGCCGGCCAGAAGGCCCTGGACTACGTGCGGATCCGGCACGGCATCGGCGACGGCTCCGACATAGGGCGCATAAAGCGCCAGCAGGCGTTCGTCGCGGCTCTGCTGAAGAAGGTGAAGAGCGACGGCCTGAACCCCACCCGGCTGCTGCCGCTCGCCGACGCGGCGACGAAGTCGCTGACCGTGGACCCCGGACTCGGCTCCGCACGGAAGATGCTCTCGTTTGCGATGTCACTGAAGAGCGTCGACCTGCACAACACCAAGTTCGTCACCGTTCCCTGGCGCTACCAGGGCGAGAGAGTCGCCATCGTCCATCCGGACGCCGAGGCCTTGTGGGCCGCGCTGAAGGCCGACCGCACCCTGGACGGACAGGACGCCAGCGGCCACCACGACGAGCAGGCCGCGGCCTCCGCTTCTCCTTCACCGGGCGCCACCGGCCAGCTCTCCGGCAAGGGCATCTCGGTCGCCGTCTACAACGGGACCACGGTGACGGGCCTGGCCTCGCGCGCCGCCGACACCCTCACCGAGCACGGCTTCACCGTCACCAGCACCGCGACGGCCGTCAGCCAGAGCCACCAGGACACCGCGATCAAGTACGCGTCCGGCAACAAGGACCAGGCCGACACCGTCGCCCGCCTCTTCCCCGGCGCGGACGTGGAACAGTCCCCGACCGCCACCGGCATCAGCGTGATCCTCGGCACGACGTATGCCGCGACCCCCGCCACCGGTACGCCCGCCGCCTCGCCCGCACCGACCACGGTGCCCTCCGACGTGGCAGGCGGAGCCCGGTCCGGCGACGACGACCCCTGCTCCAACCTCTCGTACGGGTAGGCCCGTCCGCACGCGTCCTGCCTGCCCCCCTTCGGAGAATCGCCTCGCACGGCCGCATGCATAATGGTTGCGTTCTTGCGCAATAAAAGAACTTCGCGCAGGCGCATACAGCGAGGAGATACAGGTGAACACCAGGCAGGACCACGGCGGTTGCCAGGAGTACGGCGACCGACAGGGAGCAGGACGCGGCCGCAGGCCCGGACAGCCCGGGCGGGCGCGCGGTGCGACCATGCTGCTCGGTCTGCTCCTGGGCCTGGCTTGGGTGGTGATGCCCGCATCCGCGCAGGCGGACGTCCGCCTGGAGGGTATGGGCCGGTCGACAGCGACGGCGGGCACCGCGAGCATCCGGACACTGGACACCGGCACGGCCCAAGCAGCCGCCGGGATCACCCACACGTCCTACGCGCAGGGGACCGTGACCGCCCAGGCGCGCCCGGACAAGCCCAAGAAGAAGACCGGGTTCTTCAAGAAGCTCGGCATAGCACTGCTGATCGTGCTGATCGTCATCATCCTCATCATCGTGCTGCTCATCTGGCTGCTCGTCCGCGCCGTGAAGCGCATCTTCTCCCGCCGCCGCTCCTGAACTCGCACCCAGCAGCACTGCTCACATGATGGTGGCTGCGGAACCGCACAGTCCGCGGTTCCGCAGCCACCATCAGGTTGCACCCTCGGTCCACCTGAAGGTCAGAGGCGGGCCGGTCGCGGCGCCGAGGCGCCACTCGTCACCAGGTCGTGGGCACGTACCCGTAGCAGTAGCCCTTGTTGGCGTACTGATCGGTCCAGTCGTAGTTGAGCAGCTTGTTCCCCGTCTGGGGTCCCACAACTCCGTCCACCTGCAAATTGCCGTTCACCACGCTCTGGAACTCCCTGACCGCTGCGTCGGTCTGCGGGCCCCAGGAGTTGTCCTCGGAGATGGGAGTCTCACCGGCCGCGCGCCGGTAGTCGTTCACGAGGTGCTGCACACACCAAACCGGCGTGCCACTGGTCACGTGGCCATAGCCGACGTAGGACGCGCCGGTGGAGGCGCTGGCACTGCCGGCCATGGCCCCTACGGCGAAGATCGTGGCGCCGGCCACTGCTGCCGCGCGGGAGGCGTACTTCTTGAACATGTTTGGATCCTTATCAGGGGAAGTTGATCGAGCATGGTGGAGTTGGGCCGATCTCCATCGGGTTGACCGGGCCGGTGCCGCCTCGCGGTTCACGGGACGGCACCAACTCGTCAGTCAGCTCGGCGGGTTGGTCAGCACCCGCTGGAGATCAGCTTGTAGCCGACGTACAGGTCGCCGCGCGAGTTGATGTCGACGGTCGAACCCCCTCCGCCCACGGAGTTCGACGCCCACACCGCGTAACCGCCCGGGGTGTAGACCACGAAGTTGCCGTCACCCTGGTACGTCGCATGGTTGGCGCCGGACCCGTACGAGTTCGATGCCCAGCACACCGAACGGCTCTGGGATCCCTGGGTCGGGTCGCCGTCCCAGCGGTACTCGACGAGGTTGCCGTCCGACTGCATGATCAGCTGGAACCACGTGCTGGTGCCGGTGGCGCCGATGACCGAGTCCCCGACGTTGAGGGTCTGGCCACGGGACAAGGCGCCCGTGGTGTCGGCCGAAGCGGTTCCGCTCACGCCGAGGACGGATGCCACCGCAGCAGCGCCCGCTACGGCTATTTTGATCATCTTGCGCATGGGTGTCCCCCGTGGGTGAAGTGGATGCACTGGCTGGATGGCACCCCTGGCCTGACACGGCGCAGACGGCCCCTGAAGTGCGGCTCCACCGTGCCGGGTTGCGCTCGGCGCTTGCAACCTCGATCCGGTGTCTCAGCGTCTCGTCCCGCTCCCAGACTCCTGACCTGCGGATTGGGACGTCCCGCAGTTGCGGAGGACGCGGGCGGTACGCGACGCGCGGGATTGCGGGCGGCGGGCTCGCACTGAGCGGTATGCGCCTCGGCAGGCATCATTTGAGCCAAAGTCACCGTACGTATCGCCACGCTCACGCATTCGAAGTATTTACTTGAAGTCTCACATTGTTTTATTGTCGCAAGCGAGACTGCCACCCCATGCTCGCCGTCCCTCAGAGAGGCCCCTCATGCCTGTACGCCGCCTCAACCACGCAGTGCTCTACGTACGCGACGTCGCCCGAGCCGTCGAGTTCTACACCGACGTCTTCGGCTTCCGGCTCGACGTCGACATCCCGGGCCGCGCCGCGTTCCTCAGCGCCGAGGGCACGCTCAACGACCACGACCTCGGCCTGTTCTCCGTCGGACCGGACGCCCCCGGACCCGAGCAGGGCCGCGTTGGCCTCTACCACCTGGCCTGGGAGGTGGGGACGCTCGGCGAACTGGCCGAGATCGCCGACAAGATCAACAAGCGCGGCGCCATGGTCGGGTCCACGAACCACCACGTGTCGAAGTCCGTCTACGCCAAGGACCCCGACGGCAACGAATTCGAGATCATGTGGCGCGTCCCGCGCGAGGACTGGCCGACCGCAACCGAAGAGACCCGCCCCGGCGCGCTCGACCTCGAAGAGTCCCTCAAGCGCTGGGGGCCCGACCTCAAGACGGGCGCCGCCGCCGGGTCCGCCACCTGACCGGCGATCCACAGCCCCCAGCAGCTCACGGCCCGCCGCAGACTCCCGCGCCGATGGGCGGCGTGGAGTTCCGGGCCGTGAGCCGCAGACCGCTGCCCACTGGGCAGCCCGGCGGGCTCCGTCCTGGCGCCACGGGGAGGCTCCGGAGGACACCCGGGTTCAAGGGCATCCATGCCGACCTCGAAGGCGACTGCGGGTGAAGCCCCGGGGAACGTCCCGTGCACACTGCGAAGTGGGCACCACGGGCCCCGCATGCGCCCCTACATTGGAGCGAATGACCAGCCCCGCCCCTCGTCCCGGTCCCCACACCCCGCCCGCCACCGATCGCAGGCCCTACTTCGACAACGCCAAGTTCCTGCTGATCGCACTGGTCGCGCTCGGTCACAGCTGGGAGCAGATCCTCAGCGGCAACACCCATGCGCTACGAGCCGCGCACAACCTCGTGTACGGCTTCCACATGCCGGCGTTCATTCTGCTGTCCGGCTACTTCTCCCGGCGCTTCACCGGCAGACCCGACCAGATCCGTCGGCTGCTCTCCGGAGTGCTGCTGCCCTATCTGATCTTCGAGGTCATCTACACCGCGGTCAACCACTGGGTCCACGGCACCGACTTCTCGATCACTCCCACCTCGCCCACATATCTGTGCTGGTTCCTGATCGCCCTGTTCGTCTGGCGGATCACCACGCCCATCTGGAACGCCGTCCGCCACCCGGTCGTCCTCGCCACAGTTGTCTCGCTCGCCGCCGGAACCACGGTGATCGGCAGGGACCTGGCGCTGCCGAGGGTGTTGATGTTCCTGCCGTGGTTCGTGCTCGGTCTGCGACTGCGCCCCGAGCACTTCGCCCGGCTGCGTACGAGAACGGCCCGCCGGTGCGCGGTGCCCGTCTTCGCGGGTGCCCTCGCGCTCGCCTACTGGCTGTCGCCGGAGCCCAGTGACGACTGGCTCTCCATGGACGTCGGATACGGCGCGCTCCATGTGTCGCCCGCACGGTATCTGCTGCTTCGGCTGGCGCTCTTCGCGGTGAGCGCGCTTCTTGTGGCGTCGTTCCTCGCGCTGGTGCCCGGTCGCCGGATGTGGCTCACGGCGCTGGGCGCGGTCACCCTCTACCCGTACTTGCTGCACGGGATCCTGATTCGGATCGCCGAGCAAGCGGGGGTGTTCCAGGTGCTTCGGGAGTGGAACCTTGCCGGGCAGGTGGTGCTCACCGTCGCCGTGGTCGCCGCGGTGGTGCTGCTGTCGACCCCACCCGTACGGGCTCTGGCCCGGCCCCTGGTGGAGCCGCGACTTCCGCGGTGGCTGGTGCCGGACGGGAAACCGGACATGGTCGCGGGAGGCGCACCCACCCCCGCGGCCGCGCCGGAACACGAGAAGAGCCTGGTGCACTGACTGGGAACGGGCGTCGACGGGGAGCGGGGGGCGGACGGCCGCCCACCTCCGCGCCGTGCGCCGCACGGCAGTTGACCTCAAGTCCGCTTCAGCTTCTACCTTCATGGTCATCAGCAGCAACCGACCATGGAGGCACCCCATGACCGCGCACACCGTTCCCGACAACTACCGCAAGACCGTGATCGCCCACATCATGCTCGACGGCGCAGGCGCCGCGATCGACTTCTACGCCACCGCGTTCGGCGCCAAGGAGTTGTTCCGTATCGACGGGCCGGGCGGACGTGTCGTGCACGCCGAGGTCAGCATTCACGGATCCACCATCATGCTGGGCGACGCCGAGGGACCCGTCTTCGGCGCACCGACCCGCCTCGGCGGCACAACCGTGGGACTGCACGTCTACGTCGACGACGTCGACGCGCTCGCACAGCAGGCCGTCGCGGCCGGCGCGGAACTGCTGCAACCCCCCACCGACCAGTTCCACGGCGACCGCACGACCATACTGCGCGACCCCTACGGCCACGTCTGGGTCTTCCTCGCACACCTGGAAGACCTCGCTCCGGACGAGATCGCCCGCCGCGCCGGCGAACTCTTTCACTGAGCACTGATCCGCCGGGCAGTGTGTGACCCACACCTAGGGGCTTTCGTCGGCATGCGCGGGGAATGGCTGCCGTTGGGGTGGGAATGGCTGGTGGCAGGGCAGCCGGAGACGCGGCCGCGTTCTGTGGCGGAGGGGGATGTCGGTGTCCCATGAGGACGCTTTGACGGTGGAGGGTGGCCGGACGGCCGCGTTACGGGGGCGGCGTGCTGCGATGGTCGCGCCGGGGTGTGCGCCGTGGCGGCACGCCGCCGTGGAGTTCTTGTTGATGGTCGCCCAGATGTTCGTCGTGGTGACGGCGGTGCGCTGGCTGCTCGATCCGGGGTCGCCCGTCTTCGTCGCGAACCTGCACCTCGCTCTCGCCGTCATCGGGGCGCTGGTGGCCGTCCTCCTCGCGGCCCTGATCGTGAGCCCGCTCGGCCGCCGGTCCGGCGCGCATCTGAACCCGACGGTGACCCTGGTGCTCTGGCTGCTGAGGGTGTTCCCGGGCCGTTCCGTACTCCCATACGTCCTGGCCCAGTTGCTCGGTGCGGTGGCCGGAACCGGGCTTGCCCGTCTGACGTGGGGATCGGTGCTCGGGTCGCGGGCGCTCAGCGACGGTCTGGCCCAGCCCTCCCCCGGCAGGCACACGGCGACGGTATTCGCCCTGGAGGCGGCGAGCTTCGCGGCGCTGACCCTGGTGATCGGTTTCTACCTGGTCCGTCCGGCCCTCGCCCGGTCCCTGCCGTACGCGATCGGGGTGACGGTCGGCCTGATCATCGCGCTGCTCGGCCCGGTGAGCGGCGGTTCGGCCAACCCCGCACGCCAACTCGGCCCGGAGATCGTGTCCGGCAACACCGTCGCGTTGTGGGCGTATCTCGCGGGTCCGCTTGCGGGCGGCCTGGTGGGGACGCTCGGGCTTCGCTCTGCGCTCGGCCGGAGGGCCCGCTACTCGTGCAAGGAGGGGGCGTAGGAGATCCCGACGATCAAGCCGTCCCCCGTGAGAAGTCTCGCCACCGTCTGGCCCCACGGCTCGGTGCGGGCCTGGTGCACCAGCTCGAAACCCGCGCGCTCAAGCTCGGCACCGGCGGCCATGACGGCTTCCGCGTTCGCCACCTCGAACTCGATCGATGCCTGCGGGACCACTCGGTCGGCGGGCCACCGGGCCGTGCCGAAGCATGCCTCGGCCGCCTGCGAGAGGGGCCACAGACCGAAGTGCTTGCTGCCGGGGACGCTCCCGCTGGAGTAGTAGCCGTCGCCCTCCCCCTCCAGGGGGAGGCCAAGAGCCTCGATGAACAGCTTGCGGCTCAGCGGCGGGTCGGCGACGACCGCCGCCACGCTCGTGATGAAGAGAACGTCCATGCCGGTGCTGGCACTCCCTGCTGCGCGTGGACCGCGGGGGCCGGAGATCCGGCCTCGTCGGCACCGCTGTGCGCGGCCGGATCCCGCTCAACGTATCCGCCTGCTCCCCGAGGACCGCCACACCCGCGCCGACACCGGCCTTGAGTCACCCGGTCGGACCGGAGGCAGCGTTGGCTGCGACGCCGCAAGAAGCCAACCAAGCGGAGGGTAATGTCATGGCCATGGATTCGCTCGTGGCCCTGGTGGTGCTGACGGTGTTCGCGCTCGCCGCGTGGTTCACCGGCTGGGGCGCGGTACGACTGCTGCGCCGCGCCCACCTCGGCTGGTACGCGGGTGTCCCCCTGCTCGTCACCGCGGGCTCCGGCTACGGGGTGGCGTGGCTGCTGTGGCCGTCGTACTGCGCCGGCCCGGCCATCGTGCTCTGGTGGGCCTGCGCGCTCTTCGGGAACATCTCGGGCTGGTTCTGCCCCGCCCGAGGACTCCACGCCTGACCAGTCCGCCGCATAGGCCTCCCGGAGCCCGGCCTCGGTCGGCAAACCTCTGGGACGTCTCGGATTCAGTGTGGGCTCTCGTCCCAATGCGCGGAATCCGACGTGGCGGAGCAGTTCTTCACGCACGTCGAGAAGGGCCGGTGGCCTCCCAGGCCGCCTCGATCATCTGGAAGATCTCGTCCACCGCGGCCTGCGGATCGGCCGCCTCACGGGCCAGCGAGTAGGCGTCGATCACGAACCTCGCGATCGCCCGGCAGGCCGTCGTGGTCTCGGACAGGTCGAGATCGGCGGCGATGGCGGTCGCCAGCGACTCCGCGTGGCGCAGCCTCATCGACTCCTCGTACTCCCGCAGGGCGGGCGACGCGTCGATCATGCGCCAGACCGGGGCGGCACTGTCCGCCGTGCAATGCCGCACCAGGGCCTGGATCTCGCGGCGCAGCGCGGGGATGAGCGGCTCGTGCGGCGCCCGGCCGGTGGCCGCCCGCGTGAGGCGTTGCTCGAAGTCGTCGTCCCGCTCGAACACGAGGGCCTCTTTCGAGGCGAAGTGGGAGAAGAGTGTCGTGACGGCCACGTCGGCCTCGGCGGCCACGTCACGGATGCCCACCGCGTCGTACCCCCGTTCCAGGAAGAGCCGCAGGGCGGTGTCAGCGATCTTCTGGCGGGTCGCGGCCTTCTTGCGCTCACGACGTCCGGTCGGCACGGTCATGGCCTGACACTACCAAATACAAAGCCGAAACTGTTCCGAAACACTAACCGTTAGTGTTACGTTCGGCGGCATGAAGAGAGTGAGCTTCGCCGAGTTCGGCGGTCCGGACGTTCTGCAACTCACCGACGCCGAGGAGCCCCACGCGGGCCCCGGCCGGATACGCATCGCCGTGCGGGCGGCGGGTGTGAACCCCGTCGACTGGAGGATCCGCGAAGGCCAGTTCCAGCAGGTCCGTCCGATCGAGCTGCCCGCCGGCGTCGGGCAGGACGCCGCCGGGGTGGTGGACGAGGTCGGCTACGGCGTCGAAGATGTCGAGGTCGGCGACCACGTGTTCGGGCGAGGATCGAGCACCTATGCCGAGTTCGCCGTGGTGTCGGCCTGGTCCCGTATGCCCGAGGGCCTGAGCTTCGAGGAGGCGGCCGGGTACCCCTCCGTGGTGGAGACCGCGCTGCGCATCATCCGCGAAGTGGGTGTGCAGCCCGGGCAGACGCTGCTGGTCAGCGGTGCGTCAGGCGGCGTCGGATCGGCGGTGCTGCAGATCGCCCGCGACCGTGGCATCACCGTGATCGGCACGGCCGGGGCCGCGAACCAGGACTATCTGCGCGGCCTTGGCGCCCTCGCCACGACGTACGGCGAGGGCTGGGTCGAGCGCGTGCGCCTACTCGGCCCCGTCGACGCGGCTCTCGATCTGGCCGGCTCGGGCGTGATCCGCGAACTCATCGAACTGACCGGGGACCCGCGCAAGGTGGTCTCCATCGCCGATCTCGGCGCGCCGGAGTTCGGTGCCCGGTTCGCCGGCGTGACCGGGAACGTGCCACAAGCCCTCGCCGAGGCCGCCGACCTCATCTCGCGGGGAAGGCTCCACATCCCGGTCGAGAAGTCGTACCCGCTCGCCGAGGCCGCCGCCGCGCACATCGACAGCCATGCCGGTCACACGCGCGGGCGCCGGGTCGTGGTCATCTGAGCCGTTTGGTGCGCGGTCGCACGGGCCGGCTCACGGCCCCGGCCGCAGCGCCACGAGCACCAGGAACGGGGCCGCCACCAGCGCCCCGGCACCGAGCGCGCCCAGCGGCCAGGGCCAGTCACCGATGAGCCAGCGGGTCAGGAACGCGGTGCCCCACAGGCCGAGCACCACGCCCGCCCACAGGGGTTGGCGGCGGATCGCGCGGCGGCGCGCACCGCCGAGAGCGCGTCCGGTCATCGCGCGTCACCCGCTCCCCCGGAGCCCTCTCCTGGCGCCGTCGCCTCGCGCCATCGCGCCTTGATGTCCTCGGCCTGGTCGGTGAACTCCTGCTGCCACTTGTCCGATGCCCGGATGTCCACGTAGGGCGCGGGCAGCCAGCGCGGCCTGCCGTCGTGGCGGTAGATCCTGATCCGGAATGCCCCGTTGCCCCTGCCGGTCTTCTTCTCCACGGTGACCTTGGAGATGTCCTGCCAGAGGTACACCTTGCGCCACAAGGGCCGCCAGGACCGGATGCCGTGCTCGTCCACGATGATCTTGCCCAGCGCCACGTTCAGGGCGAACGGGAGAATGACGAGCCAGGCCACGCCCAGTGCGTCCAGAAAACCGGAGTAGTGGCCAAGGGCGAGGCGCACCGCGGCGACGATGCCGCCGACGGTGAACAGGCCGAAGAATACGTACCCGCTTTTGAGCTCGATCGGGCGGAACACTCTGGGTTCCATGTCGTTGCCTTTCACGTAATACATCGGGCGGGTGCGACCACGTGGGGTCGCACCCACCCGTCTCGTCTGGTCAGAACGCGGATACTTCGCTACCGGCTACCGATTGACCAGTCGTTCCAGTCCGTCGTGGCCGCCCCTACGGCAGCGGGCATGGCGTCGTACTTCGCCGACATATACCTGCCGTAGCCGATGACGTTGCCCCTCGGGCCGACGGGAAGGATCTCCTTGAGGCCGCCACCGACAAATCGGGATCCACGTACTCCCATGGCCTGCGCACCACGTCCGGCGAGTTTACCGAGCCCGCCGCCCGCGACTCCGAGCCCGACTCCGACGGCCGCGTTCTTGAAGTTCTGGCTGCCGAATCCCTCGCGTCCCGCATAGATTCCCGCGCTGGCCACTCCGGTACCCAGGGATACCGCTCCCAGCGCTCCGGCCACCGGCAACAGGAACCCGGTGGCAGCCAGGACTCCAGCAGCCGCACCCGTGAGGGTGCTCACCTTCCCCAGCACATCGGCCATCCCGGTCGATGTCGCCGCGTTCCAGCCCCGCTTTATGCCACCCCCCATCGCCGTCCCGCCCGATTTCGCCTTGGACCAGCCCTGCGAAGACTTCTGCTTGATGTAGTTGGAGGTCTTCTTCACCTTCTTGCTGAAGGACTGCACCTTCTTCGTCGCGTATTTCTTGACGACCTTGATGGTCCGCTTGACCACCTTCTTGGCGACCCGGGCCACCTTCTTGACGACCCGTTGCACCTTCTTCACCACCCTCTTGACCACCTTCTTGACGGTGACCACCGCCTTCTTCGTGGCCTTGACCACCTTCTTGGCGACCTTGTTGACCGTCTTGACGGCCTTCTCGGTCGTCTTCTTCACCCAGTTCTTGATCTTTCCGAAGAAGAGGCCGTCGGGGTCGGAGAAGGTGGCCGGGTTGTTGTTGGCGTAGGCGTACGCGTTCATGCGCTGCGACTCGCCCCGGTCGACCATCGGGTCGACGCTGAGGAAACGGCCCAGCTTGGGATCGTAGGCACGCGCGCCCAGTTGGGTCAGTCCCGTGCCGTCCTTCGTGCCGTTGACGAAGCCCCGGTCGCCCGGCCAGGCGAGGCCCGCCGCCAGCGCTCCCGCGGCCGCCACGCCTGTACCCGCCGACACCGCCGACCGGTCCTCGCCGAACGGGGCGAGGGCGCGGTGCGTGACGTTCTGGGTGGTGGCGTCCACGGCGGTGGTGGCCGTGCCGTGGTGGTCGGCGAACAGGAACTGGATCTCGCCGCCGGTGCGGGCCGCGACCGGGTCGCCGTCGATCTCGTAGTAGCGGGTCCCGGCCTTCTTGCCGTCGGTGCCCAGGGTCAGTTCGTTGCCGCCGGGAAGGTAGAGAGTGGAGCCCTGGCCGTCCTTGCGGATCAGGCGGTTGCCGTCGGCGTCGTAGGTGTACGAGGTGGTGGCCCCACCCTTCTCCTCGACCGAGGCGAGCTGGTTCTCCGCGTCCCAGGTGAGCTTCTGGTCGCGGCCGTCGGTCTTCCGCGTGACGGTGTTGCCCGCAGCGTCGTAGCCGAAGGTCTCCGTCGGCCCCACCGCCGTGCCCGTCTTCGACTCGACCGAGGTCAGCGCGGTCGGCTTGGCGCCGTCCGGCTTGGCGTAGCCGTAGGAGCGGACCGTGTCGCGCGCGGTGTCGCCGCCCACGTCGTGCCGGGTTTCCTGGGTGCGGTTGCCCAGCGCGTCGTAGCTGTAGGAGAGCCAGTACGGCTGCGGACCGCCGACCTTGTCCTTGGCCGGGGCACCGGCGCAGTCGCTCTTGGACGTCCATGCCTGGGTGAGGCGTTGCAGGGCGTCGGTGGCGAAGCACTGGGTGTCGGTGACCTTGGCCTTGTCCTGCCCGGTCTCGGTGGTGATCCGGGTGACGTTGCCCGCCGGGTCGTAGCCGTAGTGGGTGTCGTCGACGCGCTGCGGCGCCAGGGTGCGGTCCGTGGTGGCCCGCAGCAGCTCTCCGGTGTGCTCGTCGTAGGCCCAGCTGCGGTAGAGGCGGCGCGCACTGTCGTTGTACTCGGTGCGCATCACCCGCCCGAAGGCATCGTACGTCGAGGAGTTGACCAGAATCCGGCCGCCCGCGGTGAGGCCCTGGGCCTCGTCCCTGGCGTCGTAGCGGGTCACCACCCGCTCGGCGGGCAGGTCGCCGATGGCGGGCTGTGCGATCTGGGTGAGCAGTCCGGTGTACTGGTTGTAGGCGAAGCCCCACTTGTACGTTCCGGCGAGGCCCCCCTCGGAGCCGGGGATGACCACGTCCATGGACTTGGGCTGGTAGTCGTCCGTGTATCCGGTGATCCGCTGGGTGTAGACCTGGTCGCCGATCAGCCGGTGGGCCTCGCTCATCTCGCCCTTGGCCGCGCTGTCGTACGTCCACTCGGCGAGGGTCTTGGCGCCCTCCTTGAGTGCCGTCTTGCGGCCCAGCACGTCGTACGCCGAGGTGAGCGTCACCCCGCGCCCGTCCGTCGTGGCGACCGGGCGGTCCATGTCGTCGTATGTGGTGGTGGTGACGCCCTGGTCCGGGTCCTCGGTGCGGATCTCGCGGCCGCGCGCGTCGAAGCCGTGGGCACGGACGTTGCCCGCCGGGTCGGTGACCCGGGTGAGCGAACCCCGCTTGTCGTAGGCGTACTTGATCGACTGCGAGGTGGTGCGGTCCTGGCTGGTGTACTCCACGACCTCGGTGGTGCGGCCGACCGCGTCGGTGACGGTGGTGCGCGCCGTGCCGCCCTTCGGCGGGATCACGGTGGTGCGGTTGCCGTCGTACCGGGTGACCGTGCGGCGCGTCTCGTCGCCGTACTTCATCGCGATCACGTCGGTGGGGCGGCCCGCGCCGTCGAAGACGGTCCGCAGCACGGCCGGCGCCTTGGTGTCGTCGGCCGCGACCAGCTTCCCGTCGGGACTGCCGGTCGCGTAGTACGAGTCGAAGGTCTTCCACTCCAGGCCACGGGAGTCGTACTGCTTCTCCTCCACGACCCGCCCGTCACCGGACGCGGCGGGCTGCTGCGTCTGGCGCTCGCGCAGCAGACCGTCGTAGATCGTGTATGTGGTCTCGGTGGCGCCGTCGCTCGTGAGCGTCGTCTGTGTGACGACCGGCGGCGCGGAGCGCGAGACGGTGTACGTGTACGCGGCGCTCGGCGAGGTCGGGTGGTCCGCCTTGGGGCGGCCCGGCTCCCAGACCGAGGTCAGCCGGCCGAGACCGTCGTACGCGACGTCGGTGCGCTTGCCGTTGGCGTCGGTCTCCGCGAGCGGGTGCCCCCGGCGCGGGTCCATCTCGGTGGTGAGCGCGTGGCCCAGCGGGTTGACCACCGTCGTCTTGGTGGGCGCCGCCCCGGTCGCCGGGGTGTACGCCGTGGTCATCTTGGCGTTCGCCGCGTCGGTGACCGTCAGCGGACGGCCGTGGACGTCGTAGGTGGTGCGGGCGACCGTGATGAAGCCGGTGCCCTTGCCGTCGTTCTCCTCTTCCGTGACGGTGTTGCCCCGGGCGTCGTACGTGCTGCGCTTCTCGGCGATCAGCTCGGCGCCGGGGGCGGCGCAGGTTCCGGTGACCGTCTTCTCGGCGGACTCCAGGTCCACCATGTTGGCCGCGATGTTGGCGGCGGACCGCGCGTAACTCGTCGTGGTGCACGACTCGTCGCCGGTCTTGTCGAGGTCGCCGTGGTCGGTGACGGTGGCCACCATGCCGTAGGCGTCGAAGGTGCGCTCGGCCTTGGTGCGCTGCCAGGTGCCGCCGGCGGCCGGGGTGCGGCCGCTCTCGCTCTGGACGCCGGTCTGCTCGGCGGCCAGCGCCGGAAGTCCGGGCCGCGCCCGGGTCGCGGTCGGACCCCGGCGCCACGGGACGGACGCCTCCTCGGAGACCGTTTCGGCGCCGTTGTAGGCGGCCTCGGCGCGCTCCATGCCCGCGAAGGCCGGGTGGTCGGCGCTCTTGACGCCTTCGTAGTCGGCGACTTCGGCGCCTTCGATGCCGCGGAAGTAGCGGGTGCGGGTGTCGATCACGCGGCCGTCGGAGCCGCTGCCGACCTGCGTGCGGACCTCGCCGTAGCCCCGGTAGTCGCTGTACGTGCGGTGCTCGGGCCGGGTGAACTCGTCCTCGCTCCTGGCCCAGGCCGCGCCGCCCGAGTAGGAGTACGCGGTCCGCTGGGCCGGGGCCCCGCCGACGTGGTCGTTCTCCAGGACCTCGGTCACCACGTATTTGTGGAACCAGTCCTTCTTGGGCTTGTAGTCGGCGGCCGGGGAGTCGGCGGACGACCAGTACACCGGGTAGCAGCGGCGGGTGTTGGTCGCCTCGTCGGGCAGGTCGCCGGGCTTGCAGTCGGCGCCGGAGTAGGTGACGCCGATCGAACCGCCGGTCTCGGTGTCGACCCGGTAGACGCGGTAGCGGACCAGCGGCGGGATACCGTCGCCCGTGGTGTCGATGCGGTTGGCGAGCTGCTGGCCCATGAAGGTGATCTCGGGCAGCTGCTGCGGCTTGTCGCCGGTGTGACCGGTACGGGTGATACCGGCCAGCCACAGCGCCGGGGCCGAGCCGTCACCGGGGTCGGGGAACTGATGGCGCAGCTCCCAGCTGTCGACGCTCTGGTAACCGGAGCCGACCAGGGACTTCGTCGTGATCTTCGTCAGGCGCTTGGTCGTCCAGAACGTGGGCGCGATGTTCTTCTTGCAGTCGCCCGTGGTGCAGTGCTGGTCGACCGGGACGTCGGGCCAGTGCGTGGCGTTGGCGGCCGTCATCTTGGCGGGTGCGCAGTCGAAGGAGGAGTTCGCCAGGCAGCGCTCGCTCACCTCGAACTCGACCTTGGCGGCTGCCGCGTTGGCCCCGAAGACGTCGTCGGCGCGCAGGCCGTAGTCGATGCGCACCAGGTGGCCGCCACGCGCGTACTCGGTGGGGGTGCCCTTGCCGGTCGCCGCGTTGAAGTCGCGGGCGTAGCGGTTGGTCTCGGCCGCGTAGTAGTAGGCCGTGGCGTTGGCGTTGGGGTCGACGACGTAGTCGAGGTTCCAGCGCCAGGCCTGGTTCTGCCAGGAGTCCGCGAAGGACGCCTTGTGTCCCGGCTCGCCCGCGTGGTTGCCGTAGACCGGCACGTTCCAGGTGGAGTTGGTCTCGGTCCTCCCCTTCTCCCAGCCCGGGAGGCGGTTGTAGCCGAAGTGGTACCGGGTGCCGTCCGTGGTGGTGATGCGCCAGTACTCGCCGTCGGTGTCACCGTTGCCGCGAGCGGTGTCGTTCAGCCGCTCGATGCGGGTGCCGTCGTCGTCCTTGAGCTTCCAGGTGCCGGACTTGTCGTCCTTCACCAGCTCATGGGACCGGCCGCCCAGCGACATGGTGGCGTTGTCGCTGCGCCAGCACTGCTCGCCGTTCTTGGCGGTGTTGTTGCCGGTCCTGCCGTCGTACTTCATGTCGTCGTTGCACGAGGCGTAGCGGCGCTCGATGAAGTTCTCGGTCAGGGACCAGCCGTCGCCCACCCAGTTGGCCTGGTTGTTGGTGGCGGCGGTGCGGCCGTCCAGCGCCTGTGAGCTGTAGCCGAGCGACAGCTCGGGCTCAAGGCCGCCGGGGACCTGGGGGGTCTGGATCTCGTACGACCAGGTGAAGCCGCCCGCCGAGGTGCCCGCGGCCCAGTTGCCCGAGGGGGTCAGCGGCGTGGCCTTGAAGTCGCCGCCACCGCCCTGGGGCGCGGCGGTCGCGGCGAGGAGGGTGACGCCGGGGGCGGCGGCGAAGCCGGTGAGGGAACGCTTGGCGCGGGAGACGGGCTCACCGCCGCCGTCGCCGGACGCGGGGAGCGCGACCTCGGCGGACAGTGTCTGCTCGTCGGTGTCGTTCGCGGTCTTCAGAGCCGTACCACTGCCGCAGCTCTTCTTGCCCGGGTCCTGAAGGGCGCAGCCGGGGAGCTGGGCGAGGGAGAGCCGGGAGGCCCAGCCCGCGCCGAAGGCGTCCGCGAACGCGGAGTAGTCCAGGGTCAGTCTGACCTTGCCGGAGGCGGCCTCGGCGCCCTGTGTGCCGCGTACGGCGATCAGGACGCCGTCCACGCCGAGCTTGTCGCTCGCCTCGCGGTCCAGTACCTGTATCTGCGCCCGCTCGGGCGCGGCCTCGGCGTCGCCCGCCGGGCCGACCTCGACCGGCAGCCCCTTGGCCTCGGCCAACGCGCCCTTGGCACGGGGGATGCGGACGTCGGCCGTGTCCGCGCCGGGCCACTCGGCATCCGGCGCCCCGCGTCGGGCGTCGCGGTCCGCCTCGTTGACCCGGCCGTCATCGGCGACGGCGGACTTGACCCGGGAGACCGGTACGGGCTTGTCCTTGGCCAACTCGGGAAGTGCCAGGCGGCTGGTGGCCGCCGCCGTCTCGGCGGTCAGGAAACCGCCCATCACGAACAGGATGGACGACGCCGCCGTGACCCGGGCCCTGCGGCCCGACCACCGCCTCGCGTATTTCCGTCGTCCCGCTCTGCCGGACCGTTGAGTGAAAGCGCGCACGCCGCCCCCATGTTGAGAAATGGAACCGCAGCGACATTACGCACTCTTTACCTTTCATCGACCCCCCGAAGGTCCCGAAACGATCAGGACCAAAGTCCCGCAATACTCGAACTCCCCATCCCCATAGGTCCCGAATCGGAAGACGGACGCCCCCGGTCACGCGACCGAAAGACGCATCCATTACCTTCTCTTGACTCATCCACTTCCCGTATCCGCGCAGCACCGCGCCATTTGACGCCCCTTGAGGACCGTCGGAAAGGGCCAGCCTTGCCCACTCCCCCATCGCCCAGCGGTAGAGCGCTCCTCGCCTGGCGCCCCCTGGTCGCCTGTGCCCTCGCCGCCGGACTCACCGCCCTGGCCACGCCGGGCGCCGCGTTCGCCGCACCCGCACCCGCCTCCGGATCCCCGGCCGCTGACGCCGTGTCGCCCACCGGAGCCCAGCGCGCATCCGAGCGCGCCGCCGACACCGGCAAGCCGGTCGAGGTGACCTCGCAGCGCACCGAGCTCTCCACCACGTACGCCAACCCGTCGGGCACCTTCACCCGTGAAACGCACGCCGTGCCGATCCGGGTCCGCCAGGCGGGCAAGTTGGTGGACGCCGATCCGACGCTGGTGAGGGCGGCGGACGGGACCGTGCGGCCCAAGGCGACGACGGTCGGCATGGAGTTCTCCGGCGGGGGCGACGCCCCGATGGCGACCATCACCCGCGACGGCCGCTCCATGACCCTGGACTGGGCGGCCGAGCTCCCCGAGCCGAAGCTCTCCGGGGACACCGCCACCTATGCCGAGGTCCTGCCCGGCGTGGATCTGAAGCTGCGCGCGTCCGTCACCGGCTACCAGCAGCTGCTGGTCGTCAAGAACCGGGAGGCGGCGGCCAGTACGGAGCTGAAGAAGCTGCGCTTCGCGCTCACCACGGAAGGTGTCACGGCCAAGGCCGACGCGGCCGGCAACCTCACCGCCGTCAACCCGGCGGGCCAGGAGGTCTTCACCGCCCCCACCCCCTCCATGTGGGACAGCTCAGGCGTCGCCGAGGGCCAGGCCCCGCCGCTCAAGGCGCGCTCGATGGGTGCCGCGCTCGCCGCGCCGCAGGCCGAGCCCGCCGTCGAGGCACAGGGCTTCACCCCGGCGGTGGGCGCCAAGGAGACCACGATGCCCGCGAAGCTGGCGGGCGGCGCCCTGGAGATAGCCCCGGACCAGAAGCTCCTGACCGCGCCCGACACGGTCTTCCCCGTCCACATCGACCCGTACGTCTCGGGCGCCCGCAACAACTGGACGGCCGTCTCGAAGAGTTACCCGACGACGTCGTACTGGAACAAGAGCGACAACGTCGCCCGCGTCGGCTACGAGCAGGACACCGGCGGCGTCTGGCGTTCGTTCTTCACCATGGACGCGCGCAACCTGCACGACGCCGACAAGCAGATCGTCAAGTCGACGTTCCGGATCAAGAACACCCACTCCTGGTCCTGCACCAAGAAGCCCGTCGAGCTGTGGGACACCGGCACCATCAGCTCCGCCACCACCTGGAACAAGCAGCCCGGTTGGTCGAACAAGCTCGCCACGGTCACCGACGCCAGGGGCTGGGGCACCGGCTGTCCGGCGGGCAACCTGGAGTTCGACAACACCGCCAACGCCAAGAAGGCGCAGAGCAACAAGTGGCAGACGATGACACTGGGCCTGCGGGCCAGTGAGTCGGACACCTTCGGCTGGAAGAAGTTCGACGCCAAGTCGGCCGTCGTCTCCACCGAGTACAACACTGCGCCGAGCGTCCCGGCGGGCCTCGGCACCAGCCCTGCCACCCAGTGCGACGCCAGCCCGTACTCGGCGGTCGGCAACACCGACGTACAGCTGTACGCGAAGGTCACGGACGCCGACGGCGGCACCGTCAAGGGCCACTTCCGGGTCTGGCCGACCGGCTCGACCGCCGGCAACATCTTCGAGCAGACCGTCTCCGTGACCAGCGGCACGGTCGCCCGCGTGACCGTCCCCAAGGCCAAGTTCGCCGACCGTACCTCCTACTCCTGGCAGGTGCGCGCCGACGACGGCCGCACGCAGTCCGGCTGGACGGGCGTCCGCCGCTTCACGGTCTACAAGGACCGCCCGAGCCACCAGCCCGGCGTGAGCTCGCCGCAGTTCCCCGACGGGGCCGAGGGCTGGCCCGCGAACACCTCGCCGGTCCGCACCGAGGGCGTCTTCACCGTCACCAACGGCGGGGGCAAGGACATCGCCTCGTACGAGTACTGGTCGACGACGGACACAACCGTACGGACCGTCGAGCCCGCCGCGATCGGCGGTGACGTCACGATCAAACTGACCCCGGCCAAGGCCGGCCCACACACCCTGAACGTGCGCAGTCTGGACCGGGCGGGCAACCGCTCCGACGCACGCGGCTACCTCTTCTACGCCAACGGCCCCGCCACCCCCGACAAGGCGGGCGACATCAACGGCGACGGCCACCCCGACCTGTGGGCGGTCGACGGCGAGGGCACCCTCCAGCGCTACTTCGGCGACGGCACCGGCAAGGCGACCAGGACCATCGGCCCGGCCTCCGCGCCCGGCGCCTACGGCAACGCGAAGATCACCGCGCGCGGCGACTGGACGGACGACAGCTTCCAGGACCTGCTCGCGCTGATCCCGGACACCACCGAGAAGCGCGACCGCCTCTGGATCCACCCGAACGACGGGACCGGGGCGCCCGACGTCACCGAGCGGCGCGAACTGAACGTCTGGGACGAGGAGAACGCCCACTTCCGGGGCGCGGACCAGATCCTGGCGATCGGTGACGTGGACGGCCCGCTGGACCTGGACGGCGACGGGGTCATCGGCCCCGACGACCGCGCGGCGCACCCGGACCTGATCGTCAAGAAGGGCGACCACCTCTGGCTGTACTTCGGGTCGCCCTCCGGCTACCTGGACGAGTACCTGGAGCAGCCACCGGTCCTGCTCGGCGAGGGCGGCTGGTCGGCGTACGACCTGATGGCGCCGGGCGACCACACCGGCAACGGCCGGGTCGACCTGTTGGCCCGCGACCGGACCAACGGCGACCTGCGCCTGTACGAGGGCAAGGGCCCGCAGGGCGAGGGCCTGGGCGACGCCCCCAAGGTGATCGGCAGCGGCTGGACCCCCGCGTCCCGCCCGCTCGTCACGGCCACCCCCGACGTCACGGGCAACGGCAAGTCGGGCGCCTGGGCGACCGGCGCGAACGGCGAGCTGTACTTCTACCCGGGCCTCCAGGGCGGCGGCATCCCGGCGGGCTCGGGCCTGAAGGGATACAAGGCGCTGGGCTGAGGCGCCCGACGAACTCCTGGGGCACTGGACACTCATACCTGGGCGCGATCGAGAAGGGATTTGTCACCGGCCTGTGGCGCCTCTCCTCTGCTAACTGACGCCCAGTCACCTATCCGGCCGCGCCTCGCTGGCACGATCTCCGGCGAGGCGCTCAGGATGGTCCGGAATGCCCCTGTGCCGGACCGAAAGGCAGGACCATGCCGAAGCCACCGCGACGCGGGCCCGCCGGAAGACCGCCTGCCCGCCTGTGGCCGACGCGCCTGTGGCGGACGGCCCGGCGCGTGGTGGCTCTCGTGCTCGCGCTCGCCCTGGTGGGCACGGTCGGCCTCGCGCTGTCGGGCACGGCCGCCGCCGTCGGCAGGGGTACGTCGGATCTGCGTATCGCGTCCAAGCGGGCGTACTACAACAACAACCTCCGGTACGGGCAGAGCGAGACCATCACGCTCTACGTCTACAACGCCGGCCCCGACACCGCGCACACTGTCAGGAGCGAGGTGGGGTACGCGCCGTCTATGGACGGCGCCGCCGCCGTCGCGGAGGTCAGTCGGGCGCGCATCGTCAACGTCCAGCCGTCGAAGGCGATCGCCGAGGGAACCGTGCGCTGGCAGGGCTCGGCCGCACAGCCTCACTGCACCGTTCAGTCACGCACCGAGACCCTGTCCTGCGCGCTGCCCGATCTGGGGCCGGAGGAGGCGTTTGAGCTGAGGGTGCGCTTCCCCATGACCCACGAGACCTCCTATGCGGACCGCACCCGCCAGGCGACGGTGAGCGCGGCCACCTCGGACCCCGTGCCGGACAACAACACGGCCACGTACACCATCACGCCCAACCACGGGTCGGACCTGAGCAACACGGCGTACTGGAACACTCCGGGTGCGCTGCGTCAGTTGGATCCGCCCGGTGTGGGGCTGGGTCCGATCGCCCAGACGGATCTGAGGATCGCCTCCAAGCGCCGCGTCTACAACACCAACCTGGCGTACGGGCAGAGCGAGACCGTCACGCTCTACCTCTTCAACGCCGGTCCGGCCGTGGCCCAACAGGTCATGGTCTGGGTGGGCTACGCGCCCCACTCGCTGGACTACAGCACGGCGGCGAGCAGACCGGCGCTGCGCGGCACGACGGTGCCGCTGGGCACGCCACCGGGCGACGCCCCGGCGGATCTCCCCTGGTCCGCCGAGCCGACGGCGCCGTGCACGGTGGCGCCGAACGCCCCGTACCTCAACTGCCGACTGCCCGACCTGGGCCCGCAGCGGGCGGTGGAGCTGAGCCTGACGTTCCCGATGACCCACGAATGGTCCTACGCCGACCGCGACACCACGGCCCGGGTCACCACGAGTACGCAGGACATCGACGGCACCAACGACTCCACCTCGTACACCTTCACTCCCAACCACGGCAGCGATCTCAGCAACACGGCCTACTGGTACGCGCCCGGAGACCTGGACAAGCTCAACGGGCACGAGACCTGGGAACGGGGCCGCCCGTGCCAGAACGGCTGGCGCTCGGACACACCCGCGATCGTCCACGAGGGCAACAGCCCCACCCCGGTGACTCGGACGCTGGCGAACCTCCGGGACACCCTGAGCCGAACGCCGGTCTCCGTTCCCACCCTCGACCGGCAGGGCAGTCCGGCACTCCCGGCCCCCCTGACCTCGATCGCCACGGCGCCGCAGTCCGGGGCCTACCGCGTCGAGTTCTCCCTCGACGACCACCCCGACGACACCCAGGCCTACTTCGCGTCCCCCGACACGTTGCTGTCCCTGCTTCCCGTCTCCCACCCCGAGCTCGGCGGGCAGCCGGCCCCGTCCGTCATGGGCAGCTGGTTCCCGGTGCGGATGCTGTGGCCCGGCGCCGCCGTACGCGGCCTCAGCCGGAACGGAAACCCCGTCACGGGCCATGTCACCCAGCTCGAATACGTCCAGCCGGGCGCCACCGGCGGCCGATGGCTGCAGCCGACGGTGCACAGCCGCAGCCACAGTTACGTCGTCGGCACCGCGGGGAGCGGTGGGCTCTTCACCCACAACGGCGGCCGCCAGCAGTGCGGGCCCGCCAACGTTCCCGCCATGCTCGCCGGACTCCAGCGCATCGCCAACAACCTGCTCGCCACCACACCATCGCCGACGACCACCACACCGCGCCCCCGCCCGCACCTGCGCCCGCGCCCCTACCCGGCGCCCACCCCGCCGCCGCGCCGCGCCTGCCCGCCGCCGCTGCCCGCGGACGTACCCCGCCGGGACGAGGACGGCAACTGGCTGATCTACCTGTACGAGGCGGCCACGCCCGGAGTGGTGGCGAACGCCCGGGACGCCGTCGCCGAGGGGGCGCCCTGGCGGCTCACCTACTCCCCCGGCGTCGACCGCCGCCGCGACTCACTGCGCGGCTCGCCCGCCCAGAGCCAGCTGTTCAACCTCACGGCCGCGGAGATGCAGGGCCCGCAGGGCAACCGGCTGGGCCAGATCGACCGCGACGAGTACCCGCCGAACATCGCCGCGGAAGGCGGCGCCCCCGCACACATCATGTACATCGAGGCCACCGACAACCAGGACGCCGGACGGCTGATGGGCCAGCAGCTCCAGTGCTACACGGGCAGCGGCCCCCAGGGAGGCGACGCCGCCCGGCCGTCGGACCCACCCCAGCGGGTCGTCAACGGGCGCGTACACATGCAGCCCGGCGACACCTTCCGCTACGCCATCATCGACGAAAGCTACGAGGTGATCGAATACCTCGGGGACGGCTACGTCGACGATACCCAGATCCCGCCGCCGCCCTTCGGTTCACGCCCGACTACGCGCTGACCACTTCCCGTACCGCCGCGAGGAACTGCTCCGTACGCGGGTGGGTCGGGTGGGCCGGGCGGGCGAGGTAGACCGTGGTGACGGGCGCGTCGGCGAGCGGGACGAAGCGCACGCCCGGGTGGCCGTGGCTCTCCGCCGTGCCCGCCGCGCCCACGCCGAACGCGCCGCCGGTGGCGACGAGGTTCAGCCACTCGTCGACGTTGCGCACCGCGATCGTGCGGTGCGGGCGCTGCGCCGGGGGCCAGAGGTCCACCGAGGCGGTGCCGGTGTCCGGCCATACGGCCAGGGGGAGGGCCGGGCCGGAGGTGAGCTCCGCCAGACGCACCGTGTCGCGGCCCGCGAGCGGGTGGTCGTCGGGCAGAGCGGCGACCCGGTCCTCGGTGTACAGGGCCTCGGTGCGGATGCGCGGATCGGCGGGGACGGTACGGAGCACCGCCACGTCGGTGTCACCGGTGGCCAGGCCCGCGGTGCTGTTGTCCTGGCGGACCACTTCGAGCGGCGCGTGCGGGTGCTCCTGGCGCCACGTACGCAGCAGCGGGACGGTCTGCTGCCCGAGGACCGCGCAGGTGTAGCCCACGCGCAGCGGCCGGTCGACGGCGCGGGTGTCGGCGAGTGCCGCGTCGAGATGGGCGAGGATGGCGCGCCCGTGCCCCAGCAGGGTCTCACCGGCCTGGGTGAGGTCCAGATGCCGGGACGAACGGTCCACCAGGCTGACCCCCACGCGCGCCTCCAGTTGGGCGAGGGTGCGGGAGAGAGCGGGCTGCGTCATGTGCAGTCGGGCGGCCGCAGCGGTGACCGTGCCCGCCTCGGCGATGGCGGCCAGGGCCTTGAGGTGACGCAGTTCCACATCCATGCCTGGGAAGCATAGTCCCTGTCCAGACGGCATTTCCGGGCGCCGAGCGCGACCCGTAGCGTCGGATGCGCCGGGTGGTCGCCCGGCCCCCCGCCCCGGGGGCACTCCCCTGGGGCCGCCCGGCACGTCCCGGGCATTCGTTTCCAGGCGATGGATGGTGAGTTATGAGGATTCTTCTGGTCGGCGCGGCCGGCACGCTGGGCTCCGCGGTGCACACGGCGCTCACGGAGCGCGGCCACGAGGTGATCGGCGTGGGCCGCACGCGCGGGGACCTGATCGCCGACGTCACCGACCCGCAGTCCGTGGCCCGGCTCTACGAGCAGGCCGGTCCGCTGGACGCGGTGGCCGTAGCGGCGGGCGACGCCGTGTTCAAGCCGCTGGCCGAGCTGACCGCCGACGACTTCGCGGCGACGTTGCGCGGCAAGACGCTCAGCCAGTTGGAGCTGGTCCGTCAAGGCACCCGGCACGTGGCCGCGACCGGCTCGTTCTCACTGATCAGCGGGATCCTCACGGACGAGCCGATCGTGGCCGGGGCCGCCGCGTCCGCGGCCAACGGCGCGGTCGAGGCGTTCGTACGAGCCGCCGCGATCGAGCTCGCGCCGCAGCGGATCAACGCGGTGAGCCCGACGGTGGTCGAGGAGTCGCTGCCCGCCTACGGACCGTTCTTCGCGGGCATGGAAGCAGTCCCGGCGGCACGCGTCGCGACCGCGTACATCCGCTCGATCGAGGGGGCGCAGACGGGGCAGATATACCGAGTGCACTAGAGATCGCGGCCGGGCGAGCCCCTGACCGTATGTATGTCGAGGGCTCGCCCGCCACGAAGAGGGCTGACCTGATGCCGCCGACTGCCCGTCGGCCATGGGGGAACGCGGTTCTTGTCAATTGCGCCTGGCGGCGTGCGGGTCCGGGGCCACATACGCCGGGACCGGCCGGGGTCGGGGCTCAGCGCACCGGGAAGCCGAAGGAGTAACCCTGCTCCTTGAGCCGGGGAAGGAGGCGGCGCAGGGCCGCGACGGTCTGGGTGCGGTCGCCTCCCGCGTCGTGGAACAGGAGTGTCGGTCCGTTGTGCAGCTCCCGCTCGACGGTCGCCACGATGGCGTCCGTCCCCGGACGCTCGAAGTCCTTGGAGTCCACGTTCCAGCCCAGCGGGCGCATGCCCCGGGACGCGGCGAGCTCGCGGCTGTACGGGGTGAAAGCCCCGCCGGGCGCCCGGTAGTACATGGGCCGTACGCCCCCGGACGCTTTGGTGATCATGCTTTCGGCGTCGAGTATCTCCTGCGACTGGTAGGTCTGGGGCTTCTTGTCCATGGAGGTGTCGTGCGACACCGAGTGGTCGCACAGCCGGTGCCCGTCCGCGACCACCTTCTTCACGACGTCCGGGTGGGCCTGCGCCTGCGTTCCCACCATGCAGAACGTGGCCTTCACCCCGTACTCCCGCAGCAGGTCGAGCACTTGAGGGGTCCACCTGGGGTCGGGGCCGTCGTCGATGGTGATGTTGACGCCGCGCGCCCCCGCGTCCGAGGCGTGCGCGATGGTCGTCGCGACCGGCTTGACGTCGCTGTCCGGCGTGGCCGAGGCGGCCGCCTTCGGTGACGCGTCGCCGGCACCGGCCTGCGCGGTCCACACCGAGGCACCGGTGGCGAGCACCGCCACCCCGAGCGCCGCCCCGACCACCTTGCCGTACCAGACCCGCCCGCCGACGTGCCGTGCCATGTCCGCCCCTTTTCCCGCATTCCCTCGCTGATCCCCGGTCACCTCGCGACCACCTGGCAGGACGAGGAACGTTGGCCAGAGGATGCGTCTGTTACGGATCACGGACAATTCCGGGAAAGATCGCGGACAACTCCCCGCGAACGGTGGCCGGAACCGGGCCGGCCCGGCCCGATCCCGCCTGTTCGGGCACGGGACCTCGTAAGCCATCGCCGCAGTGCAGTGGCACACCCTCACTGTTCCGCCAGCCGTGAACAGCCTTCCGACCGGGCTCGGTTGATCTCTACAGTCCAGTCTCATGGCGACGATTACCACGCGTACGGTCGAGTACCCGGCCGATGGCTTGACGATGATCGGGCACCTCGCGCTCCCGGCCGGTGCCGACCGCCGGCCCGCGGTGCTGCTCGGACCAGAGGGAATGGGGCTCAGCGACGTCGAGCGCCGCCGGGCCGACGCTCTGGCCGAGCTGGGATATATAGCGCTGGCCTTCGACCTTCACGGCGGGCGCTATCTGGCCGACCCCGAGGAGATGCTGGCCCGTTGCCTGCCACTGCTCGCCGATCCCGACCGGATGCGGGGCATCGGGCACGCGGCGCTCGACGTGTTGCGCACCGAACCGCGGACCGACCCCGACCGGATCGCCGCCGTCGGCTATGGCACCGGGGGCGCCGTCGGTCTTGAACTCGGGCGCGACGGCGTCGACCTGCGCGCGATCGGGACGGTCAACGCGCTGACCACGGGCCGACCGGGCGAGGCGGCGCGCATCCGCTGCCCCGTGTGGGCCGGGGTCGGGTCGGAGGACCCGATCATGCACGCTGAGCAACGGGACGCGTTCACCGCCGAGATGCAGGCCGCGGGCGTCGACTGGCGCCTCTCGGTCTACGGCGGCGCCCTGCACGCCTTCCACCACCCTCCGGTCGACCACCCCACAGTCCCCGGCGTCGCCTACCACCCCCAGCACGCGCAGCGAGCCTGGCGCGACGTCGTCGACCTGCTCGCCGAGTGCCTGCCCGTAACGGAGTGATCTGGTCGGCAACCGAGACTCCACCGCGACTCCGGGTCGCGAGCCAGGCCCCCCACCCGTCCCAACGTCCCCGCACGGTCTTATCGTTGCGCGATGCGCGCACAACACATTGACCGCCCAGCCGATCTCGACGTGGTACGTGAGTCCTATGACCGGGTGGCCGACAACTACGCCCACATGGTGACGACGACGGGGATGGGCGACATCCGTAGACATCCGTGGCTCAAGGCGCCGATCGACGCCTTCGCCGACACCGTGAGCGGGCTCGGGCCCGTCCTCGACGTCGGCTGCGGGCCCGGAACGGTGACCGCCTACCTCGCCGAACGCGGGCTCGACGTGTCCGGAGTGGATCTCTCCCCTCGCATGATCGAGAACGCGCGCCGCCTCCATCCGCAGTGCCGCTTCAGCGTCGCCTCTGCCACCGAACTCGACCTCGGCGAGGCGTCCCTCGGCGGCGTACTCGGGTGGTGGTCACTGTTCAACCTCCCCCGCGACGTGCTTCCGCAGGTCCTCGCCCTGTTCGCGCGCGCGTTGAAGCCAGGCGGGCACCTCATCACGGCGACACACGTCGGCGACGAGGACGTCGTGCGCACCGAGGCCTACGGCGATGTACCCGTTCGCTGGACGACACACAAATGGCGGCCGGAACAACTCGTGGACCTGATCGAGCAGGCCGGACTGCACCCGGTCGCCGAACTTCGGCTCCCCGCGGATGAGCACAGCGGGCCGGGTGTGGTCGTCATGGCCAAGCAACCCGGCTGAGCACCAGGCGTCCGAAGCGCCACAAGTTCCCGTGCCGGGCACCTCCATCAGGAGGTGCCCGGCACTCGATGGTGCGGCCTCGCCTACGCCGAAGGGGTCATGACGTGCCGTCAACGCCAAGTGGCCGGGGCTGCCGCAGCCCCTGGAGGAGCAGTTCGATCAGCCGACGGGGATCGTAGCGGGGGTCGCTGTCACGCCCGATGCAGAGGTTGCCGATGCCGCGCATCAGCTCGTAGGGCTGTACGCCGGGCCTGATCTCGCCGGCCTCGACCGCCGCGTCGAGCAGTTGGGCGCAGACCGGCATCAACCGGTCGAGGAAGTCGGTGTGCAGCGCGGCGAACCGGTCGCTGTCGGACTGCAGGGCATCGGCGAGCCCGTGCTTGGTGACCAGGAAGTCGACGAAGAGGTCGACCCACTGGCGTAGCGCCTCGAACGGGAGCGCGGCTTCGGCGAGCAGCTTCGGGCCGGCCTCGGCGCATGCCTCGATCTGGTGACGGTAGACGGCGGTGACGAGGTCCGCCCGCGTCGGGAAGTGGCGGTAGAGCGTCCCCAGCCCGACGCCCGCCCTGGCCGCGATCTCCCGGATCGGCGCGTCGATCCCCGAGGTCACGAACACCTCCGCGGCGGCATCGAGCAGCGTCTGCCGGTTGCGCGTCGCGTCTGCCCGTTTGCTGCGGGCAGGCGCCCCCTTGGACTGGCCGTCTGGCGTGGGCACCACGCACTCCTTCCGATGACTATTGACTAAACGGATCGCCGATCCGTATCGTAAGTGGAACAGCGATCCGCTTTGAGGATAGCTGACGGCGGGCGTTACGGACCGCCTCACCCTCTGCTGCCTGCCTGCGATCAGCAGCAGAAGCCACCGAAGGGCATCCCCACCATGAGTGCACCTGCATACACAGGCGACACCGTCATCCCGCCCACCCCCGTCGTCTCGGTCGGCCCGGTGGTGTTGCCGACGCCCGGCCGCGCCACGGACCTGCAACTGCGGGTCTCCGCCCCGGCTACCGGGAGCGAGCTGCCGGTCATCCTCCTCTCACACGGTCTCGGCCCCTCCAACAACCTGTCCTCGCTGAACGGCTACGCCCCCCTCGTCAACCACTGGGCGGCACACGGCTTCGTCGTGATCCAGCCCACCCACCTGGACTCCAGGACGCTGAGCCCGAATCCGGAGGCCCAGGGGTCGCCGCACTGGCGCACCCGCGCCGAGGACATGACCCGCATCCTCAACCGGCTCGACGCGATCGAGGATGCCGTCCCGCAGCTCCGCGGCCGCCTCGACCACAGCCGGGTCGCCGTGGCCGGGCACTCGATGGGCGGGCACACCGCGAGCCTGCTCCTCGGCGCCCGGCTCACCGATCCGCACGACGGAACGGAAGTAACCCTGGCCGAGCCCCGGATCAAGGCGGGCGTGCTGCTCGCCGCGCCCGGCCGGGGCGGCGACGCGCTGACCGAGTTCACGGTCGAGAACTACTCGTTCTTCCTGACCACGGACTTCTCCACGATGACGACGCCCGCGCTCGTGGTCGCCGGGGACAAGGACGACTCCGCCTTCCTGACGGTCTGGGGCCCGGAGTGGCACACCGACCCGTACCTCCTCTCCCCCGGCCCGAAGTCCCTGCTCACCCTGTTCGACGCCGAGCACGGGCTCGGCGGGATCTCCGGATACGACGTCGCCGAGACCACGGACGAGAACCCCGAACGCGTCGCCGCCGTCGCCCGGCTCGCCTCGGCCTACCTGCGCAGCGAGCTCTACCCCGGGGACCCCGCCTGGCAGACGGAGCGGGAGGCGCTGGACGCCGACCCCGACCCACTCGGACGGATCGCGTCCAAGTAGGTCGTATCGAAGTAGGCCGTATCGAAGTAGGCCGTATCCAGGTAGGTCGTATGGAGCGGGGCCCCTGTCCGCCCATGGGGCCAACACGGCGGTCCGGCACGCGAGGTGGGGCTCGGGGCGCCGGACCGCCGCCAAGGGCGTACGGGACGGAAGGATCGCTGGTCAGGCGGCCCGAGGCGGCCGTTAGGGTGATCCGACAGATCATTCGAGAAAGGCCGCGTACCCCACAGTGACCACGTCACGCCCCCACACCCTGTTCTCCTTCGGCACGCTGATGGACGAGCAGGTCCAGACCGCGCTCTTCGGCCATGCCGTGCCCACGTCTCCCGCGTCGTTGACCGGATACACGACGAGGCCCCTGCCGATCACCGACCCGTCCGTGATCGCCACCAGCGGCCTCGACGTCCACCTGACCCTGCGGCGCAAGTACGGCGCCGTGGTCGAGGGGGCGGTCCTGCACCTCACCGACCAGGACCTCGCCGCGGCCGACGCCTACGAAGTCGACGACTACGCCCGCCGACGAGTGCGGCTCACCTCCGGCGAGAGCGCCTGGGCCTACCTCGACGCGAAGCCGCTGCGCTCGGCGGCGCGCATCGTGGTGGTGGGCGACAGCATCGCCTACGGACGCTGTGACCCGCGCGGCGGATGGGCCGCCCACCTGGCGGCGGACCACATCGCCGCGAACGAGAGCGAACACCGCGTCTTCAACCTGGCCATCCCCGGCAGCACCCTGCGCGACGTCAGCGAGCAGACCCCTGGCCTGCTCGCCGCCCGCCTGCCCGACACGCTCCTGGTCGCCGCCGGTGTCAACGACTCCGCCCTTCCCTTCGCCACCGCACAGACCGGTGATGACGCCCTGGCGTACGTCACGGACCGGCTCGACTCTCTGGCCGCCACCGCCTTCGGGCACAACACACGGCTCGTCGTCGCGGGCCCGATCTGGCTCGACGAGGAACGCACCCGCGACTATGAGGGCCTGCGGTTCACCGAGGAGCGGGCGCTGGTCCTGCGTGAGGCCGCACGGTCCTGGTGCGAGGAGAACTACGTCGACTTCCTCGACATGTGGGAACCCCTGCGCAAGCGCACCGACCTGCTCTTCGACGGCCTGCACCCCACCCCCGAAGGCCACCGGGCGCTCCATCAGCACCTGGACACCCTCGGCCGCTGAACCGGCAGCGGGTGCAGGCGACTTCGGGGCGTACGGGCATTCCCCCCAGGCCGGTCGCCGCCGTCACCGCACCGCGGGACCGGTGACGCTCCATCCGTGTTCGAGGAGGTCGAAAGCGACGTCGACGGCTCGTTCGGGGTCGTCGGCGTGGCGGGCGAGGGCGGAGGTCTCCAGGGCGAAGCGGGCCAGGGCCGCGCTGCGCGGGTCGTCGGGTGCGACGCCGAGGTCTTGGGCGATGGCGCGCGCGAGGGCGTCCTGATGGCGCATCCACATGCGGTGGCCGTAGTCGCTGAGGGCGGGGGTGGCCCTCACCAGGTCGAGGAAGTCGGCGTGGCGAGTGTCGGAGTCGGCCGCGTGGATGCGGACGCGCTTGACGTACGCGCACAGGGCCTGCGGGATCGTCATGCCCGGGGTGCGGTCGCGGACGGCGGCGACGAGGCCGGCTTCCTGGTCGGCCTCCTCGTCGAAGACAAGCGCCTCTTTGCTGGGGAAGTGCTTGAGAAGCGTGGTGGTGGACACGTCGGCGGCCTCGGCGATCTCGTGCAGGGTCACCGCGTCGTAGCCGCGTTCGAGGAAGAGGCTCAGGGCGGCGTCGGCGAGTGCCTGGCGCGTGGCGGCCTTCTTGCGTTCGCGCCGTCCTACAGGTGTCGTCATGCTCACATCGTACACAAAGGTGTCCGACCCAAAAAGTTGTACCGTTGCACTTATTGAGTGATCGTGCTTTTGTGGAGGGGCCGGACCGGTACCGACCGCGCCGGCCCCTGCCCCCGCACACTCGCGACATGGAGAAACGACCGTGAACCGTATCGCCGTCATCGGCGCCGGACCCGGCGGCCTGACCTGCGCCCGCATCCTCCAGAGCCACGGCATCGACGTCGCCGTCTACGACTGCGACGCCTCCGCGACCGCCCGCAACCAGGGCGGCACCCTCGACATGCACCCCGACACCGGGCAGCACGCCCTGCGTGCCACCGGGCTGTGGCACGACTTCACCGCGCTGGCCCGCCCCGAGGGCGAGCAGATGCGGCTGGTCGCCCGCGACGGCCGCATCCTGTTCGACGCCGCCCCGCCCCAGGACGGCCAGGGCAACCCCGAGATCGACCGCGGGCAGCTCCGCGACCTCCTGCTCGACTCCCTCGCCCCCGGTACCGTCCGATGGGGCCACAAGCTGGAGCGCACTGAACCGCTCGGCGACGGCCGCCACCGCCTGCACTTCGCCCACGGTCACCACACGGAGACCGACCTGGTCGTCGGCGCCGACGGCGCCTGGTCCCGCGTGCGTCGTGTGCTGACGGACGCGGTCCCGCTCTACACCGGTGTCACGTTCGTCGAGACGGGCCTCAACGACGCCGACAACCGGCACCCGTCACTGGCCGCCCTCACCGGCAACGGCACCATGATGGCCCTCGACAACAACCTCGGCTTCATCGCCCAGCGCAACGGCGGCGGTCACATCCGCGTCTACATCGGCTTGCGCACCCCCCAGGACTGGCACCGGCAGGAGGGCGTCGACCTCACCGCCCCCGCCGCCGTCCGCGACGCCCTCCTGCACCGGTCCGCGGACTGGAGCCCGCTACTGCGCGGCTTCATCACCGACACCGACACGGGATACGTCAACCGCCCGCTGTTCGCCCTGCCCGTCCCGCACACCTGGGAACCCACCCCCGGTGTCACCCTGCTGGGCGACGCCGCCCACCTGATGTCCCCCTTCTCCGGCATGGGCGCCAATCTCGCCATGCGCGACGGCGCCGACCTCGCGCAGGCCCTCATCGAGCACGCCATCGTCGACGACGCCGTCACCGCTTACGAGAAGCTCCTCGTTCCCCGCTCCGTCGAAGCGGCCGAGGGAGCCGCTGAAGGCATCGCCGGTGCCTTCTCCGTGGACAGCGCCGAGCAGACCCTCGCCCACATGACCGCCCACCACTGACACCCGCCCAAGCCCAGCGCCTACCGTTCGATCACTCTCCAGCTGCTCGGAGTCGCACCACCTGTGTGTCACCTCCGAGTCCCCGGACTCCCCCTGTATTCACGGGAGTTGGAGTGCACGCCGAACGGAGTCGGAACAGCCGACTCCGCTCTTCCACCAAGTGCGTCCCAAGATCTGGTCTGGGAATGGTTAACCTCCGATCGCATGCCATTGCCGTCCAGCAGCGTGATCCGCGACCAAGATCCCCCGGCTGACACACGTCCCAGGAGGCGTCATGTCGCGTACCCGCAAGAAGCTGTTCGGTCTGCTCGCCAGCACAGCCGCGATCAGCGCGAGCATCGCCCTGTCCACCCCCGCCCAGGCGGTCACGAGCTGGGCCGGCGGCGCCCCCTGCCGGGGCAGTGCCCCCGCCGGGTTCGGCGTCACGCTCAACCCCTGCGCGTACCAGGGCTCGGCGGGCGTCCACTCGGTGGACCCCAAGGTCTGGGTGTGGTCGGGAACCACCGATGTCCGCGTCCACTTCCAGGTCTTCACCGTGGTCAACGGCAACCAGCTCGGTTCGCCCGCCTCTTCCGACCACAACGAACTCCTCCCCAGAGGCGCCGGCAACGTGCTGATCGGCAACAACCCTTCCGTCACCGTCACCAACTGCTACGGCGGCCCGTACGTGGTGAAGTCCTGGATAACCGAGTCGGGCGTCCCGTACGGCGATGTGGAGAGCCCGCAGTTCTGGTGCTGACATCACGGCGGCGTTGAGAGTCGAGATACGAGGGTTCGCACCCCTCCTCGCCGCACGCGCCCGACGTTGAAACGGGGTGAAGTCGGCCCGGGTCGAGGAAGCGGCTCGGTGAAACGGACCGAGAGACCGCGACCCCGCCCGGGCCGGCTCCACCCCCACAGATCATCCAAGCCCTCGCGAAGCGGCCCTTCGCCCGATCCGGGACCCGCCGCTCACACCCTCATCTCCCTTTTACCGCACGGTGATTGAAGCTGCTCGAAACGGAGCGCTACAGTGCAGAACCGATCAGCAATGGGTCTCACCCGCTCCTCCCGAGCGCCACCCCGCACGTTCCCCTTCTCACCGCAGAGGAGATCACCGTGCCCAGCCCCCCACGTACACCGCGCCGACGCACCGCACTTGCCGTGCTCACGGCCGCGCTGCTCTGTCTGCCGCTCACCACCGCCGCCACCGCGCACGCCTCCCCCTCCCCCGCCTCGCCTTCCCTCGCACAGTCGGCCCCGACCCCGCCCATGGGCTGGAACGACTGGGCCCACTACCAGTGCGGCGTCACCGAGCAGACCGTCACCGCCAACGCCGACGCCCTCGTCTCCATCGGCCTGGCCGCCAAGGGCTACACCACGGTGACCGTGGACGACTGCTGGATGGCCAAGTCCCGTGACACGCAAGGGAACCTCGTCGCGGACCCCGTCACGTTCCCGCACGGCATGGCCTGGCTCGGCTCATACCTCCACGGCCGCGGACTGCGCTTCGGGATCTACGAGGACGCCGGGTCCGCGACCTGCGGCGGCTACCCCGGCAGCGGGCGGCCCCAGGGCGGCGGCGCCGACCACTTCGCCCAGGACGCCGCCTCGTTCGCCGCATGGGGCGTGGACTACCTCAAGCTGGACGGCTGCAACGTCTACACGGCGACCGGGCAGACCCAGGAGCAGGCCTACCGGCAGGCGTACGACGCCCAGGCCGCGGCCCTGCGCGCGAGCGGCCGCGACATCGCGTTCTCCGAGTCGGCGCCCGCGTACTTCCAGACCGGTGAGTGGGGCAGTCCCACCTGGTTCGACGTACTGTCCTGGGTCGGATCGGACGGCCAACTCTGGCGTGAGGGCTGGGACATCGCCACGTATGACCCGGCCCACCCGACTGCGAGCCGATGGTCCAGCGTCCTCTCCAACTACGGCTACAACCGTTGGATCGGCCGCTACGCCAAGCCCGGAAACTGGAACGACCCGGACTTCCTCATCGCGGGCGCCGGCGGGCTCAGCGACGACGAGTCCCGCAGCCAGATGGCTCTGTGGTCGATGATGGCCGCACCCCTCATCCTCTCCTCCGACGTCTCCCGGCTCACCCCGGCCGCGCGCTCCGCACTCGGCAACACCGACCTGATCGCGGTCGACCAGGACAGCCTCGGCCGGCAGGCGAGCGTGGCGTCCACCAACGGCACCACCGACGTCCTCGTCCGGCCGCTGGCCGGCTCGGACCGGGCGGTCGCGGTCCTCAACCGCGCATCGACAGCCCGCACCGTGACCACATCCTTGGCGGATATCGGCCTGCCCGGCTGCACGGTGACCGCCAAGGACCTCTGGACCGGGGCCACTTCGACCGCCGGCAGCGGCCTCACGGCCACCGTTCCCGCGCACGGCACGGCGATCTGGCGGCTCACGCCCGGCGCCGGGTGCGGCACCGCCGTCCCCACCGGCCAGCTCACGGGCAACGGCGCCAAGTGCGCGGACGTCACCGGCAGCGGCACCGCCGACGGCACACCGACGATCCTCTACACCTGCACCGGCAACCCCAACCAGCGCTGGACCATGCCCACTGACACCAGCGTGCGGTCACTGGGCAAATGCCTGACAGCGGCCGGTACGACCCCCGGAAGCCCGGTCACCCTCTCCACATGTGCAGGCACACCCGCCCAGCACTGGACCGCGAAACCCGACGGGACCCTGGTCAACAACGCCTCGGCCCTGTGCCTCGACGTCTACGGTGGCGGCACGGCCGACCTCACCAAGCTCGACGTGTGGACCTGCGGCCATCTCCAGGCCAACCAGGTGTGGTCCCTGCCCGGCTGACCCGCCGTCATGACCCGCCGTCGCCGACGCACCGGCGTTCCCGCAGGCCAAGGCCACGGCCCTGGCCTGCGGGAGCGGGTCGCATCAGATCATCAGCAGGAGCCGTGTGTGCGCCACGAGCTTCCGGTTCACGCTGGTGCTCTGCACGAAGATGGTGAAGTCGTCGTTGTGGTCCGGCTTGACGCGGGCCTCCGCATCCGGCAGGCCGAGCAGGGCCCGGGCCTCCGGCCCCGTGTACACCCGGTCCGTCTTCTTCTCCAGCACCGCGATCTGCTTCCGCGCCTGGATCTTCTCCGACTTGCTCAACTGATAGAACGCGCAACCGGTGCGGTAGGTGTGTCCGCACTCGATGACCCAGTCGCGTATCGCCGCTTCCCGCGCCACCGGGATCAGCTGGTACTGGGAGGGATCCACCGGGGTGAGGCCGGCCGCCTCGATGGTGTCCTTGTTGACCGCCTCGGCACCCGTGGAGAACACCGCCCGCGATCCCCGGATGCCCTGGGCGCGGCCCACCATGAAGTTCTCGGTGGCCTGGCGGATGACCTGCCCGGCCTCCTCCAGGCCGCGGGTGCTGGTGGCGTCCCAGATGGCGATGTTGTCCTTGGGGAAACCGCACTGCATGGCCTCCCGCTTGCCCATCTGGTCCGGTACCAGCACGGCCAGCGTCCAGTTGTCCTGCTGCGTCGCGATCATCTCGGCGACCGCCTTGACCAGGGCACGCGGATCCCTGCCGAGGGCGTCCGGGCTGCGGTGGCTCGCGTTCTCCTGCCCGTCGGTCAGCACGAACGTCAGGAAGCTGTGGTCGCCGTACAGTTGCGCCGTCTGCGCCAGCTCCCGCTGCGACTTCAGCGCGGCCGCCAGCAGAGCCGTCATCCCGCCGACCCGGTACAACTGCTTCAGGGACGGCATCCGCAGCACGTCCTTGTCGTAGATGACGCACTCCACCGTGTCGGCGAACACGTACACCGTCACACGGGTCTCCTGCTCCAACTCCCGTGACCGGCGGGCGAGGTAGGCGATCTGCTGGTCGGCGACTTCGACGACCTTGCCGCTCAGGTGCGACATGGACGAACTGGCATCCAGCACAAGAGCGACGTGATTGATGTAGTTCTGGCTTACGGACATGGCAGGTCCCCCTCGTTCCGACCGACTCGATACTTCGATCGTCCCACCCACCACTGACAATCGATCTTGGCTCCGGTGCCGGACGAAGACAGTCACCGGAGCCGGACCGAGAGCGCCCGGGCCGTACGCCCTACTCCGGTACCTCGAAGCCGCCGATCTTCTCCTCAAGCAGTTCGGCCAGCTTCAGCGGGGTACGGTCCTCGAACATCGGCCCGATGAGCTGCACTCCCACCGGCAGCCCCTCGGGGGACCGGCCCGCCGGTACGGCGGTGGCGGGCAGCCCGGGCATGGTGGCCACACCGGCGAGGACGAGCTGGTCGAAGTACGGGTACTCGACGCCGTCGATGTCGATCCGGCGTTCCCTCGGATCGGGGTTGTGGTCGTGCGGGAACGCGGGAGTGGGCGTGATGGGACACACCACGACGTCGAACTCGGCGAAGAGCTGCCGCCAGCCGTGGCGGTGCAGCTCGCGACGGCCGTTCGACTCGAGCCAGTCGCGGTGGCTGAACACCATCGCCCGCAGCCGCTCCGCGTCGAGACTCCGGTCGTCCGGGCTCAGCTGGGCGGCGTGGGTCCGCAGCTCCTCGTAGCCTTCGACGGGAAAACGCGCGACCGCGCCGGAGAACAGCAACTGCGTGTAGAGCATCGCGGCGTCGGTCAGATCGGGCAGCAGCGGACTGTGCCGCTCGACGCGGGCTCCGGCGGCGACAAGAGCGTCCGCCACCCGGTTCACGCCCGCCCGCACCGCGGACCCGGTCGGAATGAGTGGATGCTCCTCGACGATCAGGACCCGGAAGTCGCCCAGCCGCTCGTGGCGCGCGGGCGGCAGAGTCAACGAATGCGCCACACCGAACGTCAGCGGATCCGGCCCGGCCATGACATCGAGCAGAAGCGTCAGGTCACGGGCACTGCGCGCCATCGGGCCGACGACCGCGAGGTCGGAGTCGGCCGGCAACGGCGGCGCGGGCGGCGGGACCATACCCCGGATCGGCGCCAGCCCGAGCGTCGGCTTGTGCGCGTAGACACCGCAGAAGTGCGCGGGAGTGCGCAACGAGCCGGCGAGGTCGGAACCGATGGACAGCGCGCCGAAGCCGGACGCCAGAGCCGCCGCCGATCCGCCGGAGGAGCCACCCGACGTACGGCTGTGATCCCACGGGTTGTTGGTGGTGCCGTAGATCTCGTTGAAGGTCTGTATGTCCTGGAGGCCCACGGGCACATTGGTCTTGCCGAGGATCACCGCGCCCGCGGCCTTCAGCCGCGACACCTGCACCGCGTCCTCGGCCGGCATGAAGTCCCGGTGTGGCGTCATGCCCCACGTCGTGGGCAGCCCGGCGATGTTGTAGGACTCCTTCACCGTGACCGGAATGCCGAGCAGCGGCGCGTCCTCACCTCGGGCGCGCGCCTGGTCGGCGTCGCGCGCGGCGGCCCGCGCACGGTCGAAGTCCGGCACACAGATCGCGTTGACCGCTTGGTCGTCGCGCTCGATGCGGGCGATCGCCTCGTCGGTCAGTTCCACCGAACTCACTTTTCCGGCACGCAAAGCAGCCGCGAGTTCTTCGGCCGTAGCAAAATTCGACGTCATGAATCCGACCGTACCGGCCCCTGGACGAGGGCACGAAATACCACGTAACGCAACGGGGGAACAGCCCATCCCGGGCGTTGCTGCCTGCCCAACTGCCAAGCGCTCACACCGACTTCGTCCGCGTCGACTCAGCAGCTTCCGTGTTTCACAACGGTGACAAAGCCGAGGCAACGGCCACCGCGTCCAGGCTCTCTTCCCGTGCGTAAGTCCGCCGGATCGGTGGGGAGCCTGACCACTCCCGTCCGGTCCGGCGGTGACCACAGCGACCACAGGAGAGGGAAGCCATGATCACGCGTAATCGCCGCACGGCACTGCGGGGGGCGGCCGTCGGCACCATGGCGGCGGCCACCATCGCCCTGGCGGCAGGGGGCGCCTGGGCGAAGTCGGACATCACGTTCACGGCCGGTCCGCGCACCGCGCGCCTCGGTTCGGCCGTCCACCTCGCCGGGCACGGCATGGATGACAACTCCACCTACAACCGGTTCTGCGTGCAGCAGCGGTCGGGCTCGGGTGGCTGGGTGACGGTGCGGTGCTCGCACGGCGGCTACAACGGCGGCGGGCGCCTGGACTTCACGGTGCGCCCGGCGCATCGCGGCCAGTGGCAGTACCGCGCCGTACTCACCGAGGCGTCCTCGCCCACGTCCAAGCACACCCGGATACACCAGACGTCGCAGGTCAAGACCGTCCAGGTGCGCTGACCACGGTGCCACACCGCCCGCAGCCCATCCGGTGGATCTTGCCTGGGCCACGGGGGCGTGGTGCGTCCGTGCCCGTACGGATCGGCGTAACGGTCCCACGACGTGGCAGTTCTCGTAAGGGATCGGCCAGAACAACGCAAGAGCGCTCGGCCGGGATGTCCCGGCCGAGCGCTCTTGTGTGTCTACTGTCCGCTGGCGGCTTAGTACCAGTGGTGGGCCTGCCAGAAGTTCCAGGCGCCGACGGGGCTGCCGTAGCGGGAGTTCATGTAGTCCAGGCCCCACTTGATCTGGGTGGCCGGGTTGGTCTTCCAGTCCGCACCGGCGGAGGCCATCTTCGAGGCCGGAAGGGCCTGGACCAGGCCGTAGGCGCCGGAGGAGGCGTTCGTGGCGGTGTGGTCCCAGCCACTCTCGCGGGACACGATGTTGTTGAAGGCCGCGAACTGCGCCGGGTCCTTGATCATCTGCTGGGCGATCGCCTTCTCGCTCATCGGAGCCGCCTGGGCGGGGACCGTGGCGAACAGGGAACCGGCGGCACCGAGGGCGACGACAGCGCCCGCAAGGGTCTTCTTGGAAGCGGCGACGCGGCGGATGACAGAGATGGACACAGAGGGGCCTTTCGAAGGGGACTAGGACGGTCGCGGCATGTCGAAGACATGCGTGAGCCACTCACGCGAGGGAGAGGGGTTCGTCTGCGGCGGGTGAAGCACCCGTGCCGCCCGGCGACTCATCCAGTTCTACCGACGCCCCGGCCGCCTGGCAACGACCCCTTCTACTAGCGGGCGTCGCAGCGGGGGTGCAGGGCGGGCCCCATGGCCCGCAAGGTATTCATGCAGGTGGGAGCCCGCCCGAGCACCCGGCATCCGGGCTGTGGGGAGCTACTAGTCCCCTACGTATGTGACGTGGGCCCTATGGGGCGAGTCACCTCCGCAAGGCCTGAATGTCACAGTCTGTAGCGGATTGTTCCCGTTGACGGTGGGGGTGGAATGACGTGATCGGTCTCGAATCGAAGGGGATGAATCGGTCAAATACCGCTTTTCTCTGCCTTCAGTGTCACTCTCGGTGACACGCCGCCCACGCTCAGCCGAAATGAAGGACCCGGAAGCGATCGAGGTCCGCCGGATCCCGGTCGACGACCTGGACCGGCGCCCAGGCCCATTGCCGAACGCTGATGCCCGGCGTGCGGGAGAACCGGATCTCTCCGCGAGTGCCTTCGACCGCGACGAGCGGCCAGGCCGCGGCGGTGCTCGTCCGGTCCGCGCCGTGCTTACGCAGTACGTCGGCGAGGACGGTGACCGTGTCGTAGCCCTCGAAGGCGACGAAAGAGGGTGCTTGGGCCAGCCGTGCGCGCAGGGCTGCCTCGACTCTTGTGCCCAGAGGGCCCAGGCACTCGGGTAGATAGCGCAGGAACGGGATCGCGGCGCCGTCCTCACCCAGCAGCGCTGCCCACTCGCTGAACTCCGGCTGCCCGGCCGGAGCACCGATCAGCATCTCGGTGAGGCGCTGGTCACCGCGTACGGCCTTGACGATCGACACGGCCGGATCCGGGTGGCCGACCAGAAGGAGGAGGGCCGTGGCGCGCTGGTCGACGAGCGCGTCGCACACGGCCGTGGGGGCGAGCGCGCTCATGTCGAGTTCGACGACGGTGGCGCCGCGTGCGACGAGGTGGTCCCGCAGGATGCGGGTGCCGGATGCCCAGTAGACGCTCGGCTGCGTCGCGACGGCGATGCGGCGGTGGCCCGCGTCGAGCAGGTGGTCCGCGTAGATCCGCCAGCCGTGGGACTGTGCCGGGGCGAGGCGCGCGACCCATGGTGTCGGCTGTTCGGTGAGCGCGTCGAGAACCGCCGACGAGCAGAGGAACGGCAGGCCGAGGGCGTCGGCCCGGGCGGCGACGGCGCGAGCGACGACACTGTGGTACTCCCCCGCCAGGGCGACCACGCCCAGGCTCGCCAGTTCGTCCACGGCCGCCGCGGCGCGCTCCGGATCCGCCGCGGTGTCCCGGACCACCAGCTCCAGTGGCTTTCCGAGGATCCCGCCGTCGTCATTGATGTCATCGACGGCCAGTTCGAGTCCGGCGAGCAGGTGCCGACCCGCCTCGACCCAGCCGGGCCGGGTCAGCGGAACGAGAGCGCCGATCCGGACCGACGACCCGCCGGTCCGCTCAGCTCCGGACGGCGAAGGTGGCGTGCTCATGCGCCGGTGGGCGGGTCGTCGTGCAGCAGCCGCTGGAAGAGGCGGTGGTCGCGCCAAGCACCGTTGATGTGCAGATACTTGGGCGCGGTGCCGTACTGCTCGAATCCCGCCTTGGCGAGCACGCGCTGCGAGGCGATGTTGTCGACCAGTGTGCTCGCCTCAACGCGGTGCAGACCGATCTCCTCGCGGGCGATGCGGCAGACCTCCTGCACCGCGGCCGTCGCCAGTCCCCGGCCGGCCCACTCCTGGTCCACCCAGTAGCCGAGGCCGCCGCTGCGGAACGGACCGAGGGCGATGCTGCCGAGGTTGATGCCCCCGACGGGCGCGCCACCGGCCGCCTCGATCAGTACGTACGGCCGTAGGCGCCCGGCCTCGCGCTCCGTGAGCAGTGCGTCGATCCTGGCGAGTTGGCCGTGCTCGGTGTAGAACTCCTCGGGCCGGTACGGCTCGAAGGGCCGCATCGACACACGGTTGCGGCGCAACGACTCGGCCAGACCGGCCGCGTCCGCGAGTGTGACCTCGCGCATCTCCACCCCGTCGATCATCACCAGCGCAGCATACTGACCGGGACCCGCGGGCCGTTTCCGGGGCCCCGGCACTCTCGGCGCGTCAGCGGGACGGGACCGCTACCGGGGCCTTCGTAGGGAGAACTCGTTGCCGTCGGGGTCGAGCAGCAGCGTCCGGCCGGTATCGCTCTCGCCGGTGCCAGGGCGCGTCGCACCGAGCGAGATCAGACGGTCGACCTCCGTCTCCCAGTCGGCGCCGGCGGGGAGCGCCAGCTCGAAGTACAGCCTGTTCGTACCCGTCTTGGGCGCGACCGGAGGGCCACCCCACGTGATCTTCGTACCGCCGCTCGGCGATTGGATCGCGGTCTCCTGGTCCTGGTCCCAGACCAGCGGCCACCGCAGCGCCTCGCTCCAGAAGTATCCGACCTCCTGCGTACCGTCGCAGGCCAGCGCTCCGATGAAGCCGGTGTCCGCGAGGAACTTGTTGCCCGCCGCGATGACGCAGAACTCGTTGCCGTCCGGATCGGCGAGCACCACATGTCCCTCTTCCGGGAGTTGGCCCACATCGATGTGTTTCCCGCCGAGCTCCAGCGCCCTGGCCACGGTCTGCCGCTGGTCCTCCGGGGAGGCGCTCGTCAGGTCGAAGTGCGCCCGGTTCTGGCCGGTCTTCGGCTCCTGGCCCGGCAGGAAACGGATACGGAACCCGGCGGCGTCAAGGGGCACAAGCGCGACACCGTCGTCCGGACCGTCGGCCAACTCCCAGCCCAGAACCCCGGACCAGAAGCGCGCCAGGCCCGCGGGATGGGGTGTGTTGAAGCAGATCGCGAACAGGTCACTGGTCATACCCCGTGCATCTCCGATCCCTGACGGCCGATACGGCGCCTCGCCCGACGCGCGAGCGCAGCCTGGGGATGGCCGTGCGGCACCCGCATCCCAATTTCCCTCGCGGAGAGCCTGGTTGGCGGTGCGACAGGGCCCCGGCCGACGTCACCGCCGACCGGGGCCCTGTCGCGATCCGCCGCGTCAGCCGTCGTTCTCCGCTGACGGGATGTAGGCGCCCGGTACGTCCTTGGGCGCGTAGATCTTCGTCTCGCCGGGGTACGGCTTCGTCCACCCGTGCGTCTCGTACCACGTGAAGTGGTTCATCTGCTGAGGGTTCGCGAAGTCGGGCTTGGCGTCCGGTCCGGTGAGCCGCTGGTGCGACTTCCAGGTCTCCCACTCAGCCGCGAGCTGCTGCTTGTCCGCCGGCACCTTCGCCGGCGGCACGGCCGCCGCGCGGGGATTCTGCGCCGACGGGGTGTCCGAGCCGCAGGTGGGCGGGGTCGTCAGACCCGCGGTCAGCGAGGTGCGGTTGGGCAGCGCGGTGAACGGGGTCAGGTCCGGCTTCCCGGTGAACGCCGCGCTCATCGGGCTGGCGGCGCTGTCCTTCTGGTTCATCGGGTGGATCCCGAGGATCTGCTCGATGGTGCGGATCATCGTGATCTGCGAGTAGTAGTGGCTGTCGACGACGCCGTGTCCGGCCCAGGGGCTGATGATCTGGATCGGGGCGCGGTGGCCGTCGACGTGGTCGAGGCCGGCCTGGGAGTCGTCCTCGACCACGAAGATCGCGGAGTCCTTCCAGTACGGGCTGTGCGAGATCGTGTCGACGAGCCGGCCGGTGGCGAGGTCGTTGTCCGCGACCTGGGCGGCCGCGTTGGGCGGTCCGCCGGTGTGGTCGCTGGAGAGCCAGAACATGTTGAGGTTCGCCGGACCGTTCTTCTCGAAGTCACGCTTCCAGATCTCGTACCGGTAGATGTCCGGGACGCTGGTGTCGAACTTCGCGAAGCCGGGCACCGACACCGAGTTCAGTGACGGGATCGGCGAGGAGGAGACCAGGGGGTAGGCGGTGTTCTGCCCGGTCGACCGCATGTTCTTGGTGTCGCAGTACAGGTTCTGCCAGCTCGCGTCGGCGGGCTTGGTCAGGAACTGCTGGAACTCGCCGAAGTCCCGTACGGACTTTCCGGCGGCCTGGGCACCGGTCCACAGGAACCCGGTGCGCTGGTGGCCCAGCGCGTCGTCCTCGGTGTCGTAGCTGCGCTCGTACGCACCGGCCGAGGACTCGGTGTACTCCGGGTCGTCGGCCTGCATCAGCCAGTTGTGGCCCTCGGCGGAGTTCGTGCCGATGTCGTACGTGTTGTCGTACAGCCCGAACTGCTTGGCCAGTGCGTGCTGGTTCGGTGTCACGTTCTCGCCGAACTCGGTCAGCGACGGGTCGCCGTTGCCCTGCGGCAGGTCTCCGTAGACCTGGTCGTAGGTCCGGTTCTCCTTGACGATCAGGAAGACGTGCTTGATCGTCGACGGGTCGCCGAGCCGCACGGGAACGGGCACCGGCTGTGCGTGCCCCTTGCCCGCCGCGACCGAGCCGGCACTCCAGCCGTTCTGCCGGAAGACCTTGGCCGTCTCGGACTTGATGATGCTGTCCTTGGGCAGGAGGAACCGCTGCAGGCTCGATGTCGTGTCGTGGGTGTTGTGTCCGGCGCTGTTGGCGGGACGGCGGGCGTCGATGCCACGGGTGTTGGAGACCCACACCTCGTTGCCGACGGTGGCGATCTGGGCGGGGAAGTAGTCCGTGGGAAGCAGGCCGACGTAGCCGACCGGCTCCTGTGGGGTGGTGTACCGGTAGACGGCGACGGCGTTGGCTCGGCCGAGCGTCACCAGCAGGCGGCCGTCCCTGGCGAACGTCACCGCGGTGGGCTCGTAGCCCACGGACGCCTCGGGCCACGGCTTGGTGGAGATGGTCTGGACGACCTTGTTCTTCGCGGTGTCGATGACCGAGACGTCGTTGGTGGCGGTGTTGGCGACGAACAGCGCGCCCTTCCTCGCGTACAGGGCGGTCGGGTGCAGGCCGACGTCGATGCTCGCGACGGCGGCGGCCGGGTTCGCCAGATCGATGACGCTGACCGTGCCGGTGGTGGTGGCCGCGGTCACCGGGTCGGCGGGCACCTGGGTGTTGTACGAGTTGACCGTGGTGTCGCCGGGCTTCGCCGGGCGCCCGCCCTCGTTGCTGACGTAGAGCTTGGAGCCGACCTTGGCCAGGTCGCGCGGGGCGTTGCCGACGGCCCAGCTGTGCTGGACGGCCCCGGTCGCCGTGTCGATGGCGACGACCCGGTTCTGGCCGTTGACCGCCGCGTACACGGTGGACCCGTCGGGCGAGAACGCGGCCGCACCCACAAGGGCGTGCTTGGGCCCGTCCGCCGGGATCTTGACGGACACGGGGTTGGCGAGGCTGCCGTCCGCTTTCACGGTGAACTTGGTGTAGCCGTCGGTCTGGCCCAGCCACAGTTGCCTGCCGTCAGGTGAATACGTCGGGCCTTCCTGGCCCACGTCGTTGCCGCTGATGCGCAGATCCGCCGAGGCGCTGTTGCCGATGAGCTGCTGGACCTTCCCCTTCTTCAGGTTCACGATGTCCAGCGCCAGCCCTCCGTCGGCAACCGAGGCCGCGAGGTGGGTGCCGTCCGGGCTGACCGTGGACGACATGATCTTGCCGTTGTTGATGACGAGACGGCTTCCGTACGGGGCGATGTACTGGTCGCTGGAGATGACCTGGCCCTGACTGGTGACCTGGCCGACCCGGTCCTTGCCGAACTGCGTCGTCTGGGCGAAGGCGGTGCCGGCCAGGGCGAGGGCGACGGCCGCGATGCCTGCCGTTGCCAGGGGTGTTCGGCGGCCGACGCGTCTGCCGACAGGGCCGGAGTGCCCCTTCTCGGCACTCCGACGACGGCGTGTGACCTGCATGGACTCATCCCTTCGGGGTGGCGGACAACAGCTCGACATTGCCGTCGAACTGCCACAGCGGGTTCGGCGCGTCCCCGGTCGCGGTCCGCACCAGGAAGTAGCCGTTCACTTCCTTCGGCCCGTCGCCGTCGGCCACGAACCGCCCGTCCGCGGCGACATCGAGCTGGTAGACGGCCTGCCCGGTGGTCTCGATGCCGGGGAGATGCCAGGAGACGACGCAGCGCCAGTCGTTGCCCGGCCCCTTGGCGCCGGTGCTGGCGTTGCCCTTGCTGCACGCGGCCGTGGCCTTCAGCTGTGTTTCGGTGACCGCGGGGCGGTTGAGCTGGTCGGTCTGCGTGCGGTAGAGGTGGGCGAACGCCGTGGCGACCGAGCGCTGGATCTTCTCCTGCTCTATGCCGGAGCCGGTGGCCGTCGTCGCCGCGGCGATCACCGCCACGGTCCCGGCGAGCAGCCCGGCGAACGGCAGGACCGCGAGGGTGAGCGCGCGGCGCCCCGGGCCGTCGTGCGCCGGGTTGGTGAAGTCGCGCCGTACGAAAAGGAAGTAGGCAAGCGTCGTGGCGGTCGCGGCCCACAGCAGGGCGACCGCGACACCGATGAGAAGCGGGCCGCCCTGCACCGGGCTGGTGAACAGGCCGTTCCAGGCGATGAACGCGTAGCCGGGCAGGGCCAGGCGTACCGCTACAGGCAGCGGCAGTAGCTGGGCGAGTTGCATCGCCAGCGCGACGAGCACCGGCAGCAGCAGTCCCATCGGGGAACGGCCGAGGCTGACGGACCCGAGCAGTCCGATCGCGGCGAGGGCCAGGGCCGGGGCCAGCACGCAGAGCCAGGCGAGCAGCACCTTCCCGGCGGCGTCCGACGGAGCCAACGCGTGCCCGTCGAGGCCAACCAGCGGATGACCGCCGACCGCCGCGAGCCCGCCGACCGTGCTGGACGCAGCCAGTCCGACCACCAGCACCAAGATGACGGTGAGACCCGCCAGCGCCTTCGCGGCGAAGATCCGCCGGGGCGAGCGCACCGCCACGAGGAGGTGCCGCCAGGTGCCGAGCCGGTCCTCGGAGGCGAACACGTCACCGGCGACGACCGAGGTCAGCAGAGGAAGCGCCCAACTGCCCGAGAAGCCGAGCGTCACCAGCGGTCCGGCCCACCCGGTCGCGTGCATCCAGCGGCCGAAGAGCGTGTCCGTGGGGAGCGTGCTCTGCTGGGCCACCGCGGCGACGAAGACGCCCGGCACGCTCCAGCAGGCCAGAACCAGCAGGCGCACGCGCCACTGCGAGATGAGCTTGACCAGCTCGAAGCGGTACGCACGCACCACCGGGACGCGACGGGTGCCAAAAGCCGGCTGGGTGGCGACAGCCACGGTCATCGTCCGGCCTCCTGCGGCTCGGTCCGCTGCTTGTGCCGCCGTTCGGTCGGCTGCTCGGTCGGCTGGGTGGGAAGCTGCCCGGTCGGTCGCCCGGTGGAGGGCTCGGTGGAGGGTTCGGTCAGGGACAGGAACGCGGTTTCGAGCGGCGAGGCCACCGGTGCGAGCTCACGCAAGGCGATGCCCGCGTGGACGAGCCGCCTCACCAACTCGTCGAGGGCGGGCACCAGGGCCCGCACGACGAGCCCATCAGCGTCGTGCCTCCCCTCGGCGCCGTCGACGGTCGAGATCCCGTCCGTCTCGGCCGCCAGCCGACGGGCGGCCCGCGCGTCGGAGGTGAGCAGACGGTATTCGAGTTCACGGTTCTCGGCGGCCAGCTTGCCGAGCGGGCCGGAGAAGACCACCCTTCCGGTGGCGAGGATGGTGACCTCGGAGCACAGCGCCTCGACGTCATCCATGCGGTGGCTGGAGAGCACGACGCCGGTGCCGTCCGCCGCGAGCCGGGTGAGGACACCGTGTACGTGTCTGGTGCCGGCCGGATCGAGGCCGTTGGCCGGTTCGTCGAGGACCAGCAGCCGGGGCCTGGTGAGCAGGGCGGCGGCGAGCCCGAGCCGCTGGCGCATACCGAGGGAGAAGCCGCGCGTCCGGTCGTCGGCGACATCGGTCAGGCCGACCTCGTGGAGCACGTCGTCGATCCCCGCTGTCCGCGCGTCGTGGCCGCGCAGGGCGGCCAGCGCGGCGAGGTTCTGCCGGGCGGTCAGCGAGGGGTAGAGGCCGGGCCCGTCCACGAAACCGGCGACGCCGTCGGGAGCGGCGAGCCCTCGGCCCACCCGCGTCCCCAAGATCTCCAGACGGCCGCTGTCGGCGACAGCCAGTCCGAGGAGGAGCCCGAGCAAGGTCGTCTTGCCCGCGCCGTTCGGTCCGACCAAGCCGTGGATCTGACCCTGCGCCACATCCATGTCGACGCCGTCGAGTGCGATGACGTCGCCGAAGCACTTGGTGATCCCGCGTGCCTGGAGTGCCAGCGGTGTGTCCATGAGCCCCTTCTTCCGGGAGAACCCGCAACAGAACATAGGGACGGCACACGACGCGGACAGGGGCTGCCAGTTGAAGGCCGGTGGAACGGAAGGCGACCGTCAACGGTCCAGGCGCCCCCGCCCCTCACTCACGGGGTGTACACGGCATCGGTTCCGTACAGCTGCCGCGTGAAGGCGGACACATAGGTGTGCCGGTCGGAGCCGTCCAGGTTGTAGGTCAGGTAGACACCGTAGCCTTCGCTGACGGTCCGCCTGGCCAGGCTGGCGGCGGTGCTTGAGGACGTCGAGCCGAAGTCGACGGCCGCCGGTGACAGGTTCGCCTTCGGCAGGGCTATGCCGGGCACACCCCAGGTGCCGTAGTACGGGTTCCACGCGTAATTGAACTTCGACGAGATGTCCACGCCGCCGTAGGACAGCCTCGTCGACGACGGGCCGATGTTGTAGAGCGAGATCAGTTTGTTCGGCATCGCGTCGCGCAGCGCGGAGACCAGGTGGACGAACGAGCTGTCGTTGGGCTGGCCGGTGCCGTTGTTGCCGTATTCGGCGTACTCGTCGTCGAAGTCGATGCCGTCGAGGCCGTACCTGCTCACGGCGTCGGAGAGCTGCTTGGCGAACGCCGAAGCGGCCGCGCCGGAGGGGAAGTTCGCGAACCCGGCGCCCTGGTGGTTGCCCAGCACCGACAGCATGACCTTGATGCCCTTGGCCTGCAGCGGGCGGATCTGGGTGGCCGCGTTGTCCAGGACGCGCTGCACGTTCGGGTTGAGGTACAGGTACGCCGACTTCGTGGCGGTGTCGTAGTTGATGTTGGCGGCGAACACCACGGCGATGTCGAAGACGTTGCCGCCGCCGTTGGCCAGGCGGTACTTGCCCACGTTGAGCATGCTGTCGCTGTTCACCTCGATGTAGGCCACCGAGATCGGCCCCCGCTTCTTCGTCGCGGGTGCCCCCGCCGCCGACGTGGTCGCCGTCGCGCCGACCACGAGTGCCACGGCGGCCAGGAGTGCGAGTACCGTCGCCCGTGCTGTCCGTGCTCTGTTACGGCGTGCTGCGCGCATTGCCGATCAGCCTCCCGTCGCATGGTCCGAGCGGAGCCTGCCATACCACGGGCGGCCCTGAACAGGGCGCCTCGGGCACGCCTGCTCGCCCGCCCGCGCAGGCGGACGGGCGAGCAGGGGCGAACCCGAAGGGCTGCCTGTTCGGACCTCAGTAGGCCGTGGTGACCGTGACGCCGCTGAACGCCGTCTGCGCGTACAGGCTGATGTACCGGTATCCGGCGGTGGTGTTGGTGACGGTGATGCTCTCGGTGTTCCCGGCGTTGGTCGAGCGGGCGGTGTACGCCGACGGGGTCGCCCAGCCGTTGGGGTTGTAGTAGAGGTCGGCGTTGCCCGTGCCTCCGGCGGTCGTGATGTGCAGGGTCACGGTGCCGGCGGGCAGGTAGACGTACAGGTAGTCCAGGTCGCCCGCATTGGCCGAGCGACCGGAGCGGGAGCAGTTCTGGCCCAGGGCGCGGGTGTCGGCGCCGGTGCAGGCGGGCAGGGCGCCGCTGAGGGTCACGGACTTGGTGGCGGTGGAGGTCAGGCCCTTGGCGTCGGTCACGGTCAGGGAGATCGTGTACGTGCCGGGGGCGGTGTAGGTCTTGGACGGGTTGGTCGCCGTGGACGTGGTGCCGTCGCCGAAGTTCCACGAGCGGGCGGTGACGGTGCTGCCGGTGTCGGTGGACTTGTCGGTGAGGTTCACCGTCAGCCCGGAGACGGACGCGTCGAAGGCGGCCTTGGGGCCGTTGCTCGTGCTGCCGCAGGCTCCGGCGGCACAGGCGTCGAGCCAGGCGTTGAAGTCGGCGTCGTAGCGGGTGCCGATGCCGGTGTTGTAGACCGCGTATCCGCCGGTGTAGTCACCGGTGCGGAACTTGGCCAGCATGTTCTGCACGTCGGCGGGGTGCTTCTCGACCATGTAGCGGGTGGCCAGGTATCCCCACGGATAGGTGCGGGTCAGATCCGAGTTGGCGTAGGTGCTCTGCCACAGGGTGCTCAGTGCGTAGGTGTGCTGTGCGGCGTCGGCGATGGCCTCGGTGTCGGGCACGCCGCGGTAGCTGTAGGAGACGTACTCGGCGAAGCCCTCGATCCACCAGATGTCCGGGACGGCCTGCCCGGCGTTGAAGTCGCCGGCCATGTCGTAGCGGCCGTCGAGGTAGTGCGTGTACTCGTGGTTGAGGTTCCAGATGTCGGCGGGGAAGCCGTCGCCCACGCTCTTGACGTAGGAGAGGAAGCGGGCCTGGTTGGCCGGGTCGGAGGGGTTGCCCTCCAGGTACTCGCCGCCGTTGTTCGTGCTGTTGCCGAAGATCCAGCCGGAGTACGTCTGGTAGTCCTTGGGGCTGGCGAACGTCACGATCTCGATGGTCGTGTTGTGGTCGTCGGCCACCGGGCCGTTGTCCTTGACGAGGTTGTGGAAGTACGCGTCCTGGCCCTGGAGGCTGGTGCAGGCCGCGGCGAGGGCGGCGTTGGTCAGGGACTGGGCGCGGAAGGTGTGGGCGGCGTCGCAGTGGTAGGTGATCGGCAGCGCGGCGGCCGTCAGCTGACCGGCGAAGTCGCAGGTCCCGTAGTACGAGCACTGGGCCTTGTCGTACGTGTCGGTCATGGCGGCGACGCCCACCCACAGGGGTGCGGTCGCGCCGGTGATGGCCGAGTCGCCGAGCAGGCCCTTGACCAGCGGCCTGACCTTGGCCTGCAGCGCGGGGGTGTCGAGGAAGCGCGCGGTCTCGGTACCGGCGTTGGAGTCGAGGTAGAACCAGGCGTCGTTCAGCTTGGCCAGGTGGTTGTGCGCGAACGCGCTCAGCGTGTCGATGAGACTCGGATCGGTGGTCACCGCCGTGATGAACGCGGGGTTCCAGTGGCCGCGGAAGATCGGGGTGAACACGTCGTTCACGGCGACGTCCATGCTCCAGTACGCGTCGTAGGAGCTGTTGTAGCCGTTGAGCACCTTCTGGTACGTCTTCAGATAGCGAGCCTGCTCGGTGGCGCTGTCCGTCAGGATGATGACCTCGCCCAGGACGTCGCCGCTGGCGGAGCTCACGTCCATGGAGTGCGAGGACGCGAAGAAGGTGTCCAGCGCGGCCTCGGTCGCCGAGGCGAGGCTCGCGCCGTACGGTCCGACGTCCGAGGCGTGGTTGTACTGCACGTAGTACCCGGCGCGCAGGAACAGCACGAGCTGCCACACCTGGGTGGAGTTGTCGCCGGGGTAGGTCCGTGCCGTGTTCTGGAACGCGTTGGCGATGGTGACCATCTGCGCTTCGCGGAACGCGTTGCGGGCGTCGGTGCCGGTCAGGGCGAACAGCGTGTTGACGCAGTCCGTGCTCGACGCCTGGACGAACGCGACGAGGGCGGATCCGCTGCGGCTGCCGAAGTCGGCCGGGGTGCAGGAGGCCGCGGTCAGGCCCTTCGCACGGCTCGGCTTCGACGGGGCGGTGCGGGACGGGACCGGGTTCTGCGGAGGCCGGTGAGTGGCGTCGACCGGGGTGCGGCGTTCGTCCGCGCGGTCGGTGACGGCCGCGGCCGAGCCGACCGGCGGCGGGGCGGCGTGCGCCTCGGGCCCAGCCGCCGCGCCTTTCGCGGGCCGCGGGGCCGACCCTTGGTGATCGTCCGCGACAGCGCGGCCCGCCTGGGCGAGCATGACTATCGACAGGCACAGTGCGAGCGCGAGTATGAACAGGCCGCCGAGGCTGCCTCTTGGTCGTATCGGTCTTACTGGTGGGGTGTTCACGTGCCGCCTCCCAGCGGAGTGAATGCCGCGCTGCGGCGCGCGGCGGTGGGGGATCCCGCGAGCCGCCGGAACCACCCGGGCCGCCCTGTGCGTACGGGCGTGTCCGGGCAGCCCCCGATGACCCGCGGGCCGTGCTGATCCGTTGGCTTGAACGCGACTTGCGGTGGCCGCAGCCAGAAAAATTGCACATGTCACATTGCTTGTGAAGAGAGCGCGGGTAAACCGGCGGCAATTCCTGGGCAGTTGGGGTCCGCCGAGCCTGCGCGGGCAGCATGGACGAGCGGTGCCAGGCGGGAGGAACGGGATGAAGCACGGCTGACCGGGCAAGGGCTCCCATCCAGCAGCAATTCACACCATCGCGCCGGCCGCGGGCTCGATTCGCTGGAGCAGCTGTTCCATCACGGGGATGGGCAGCGCCGGGTGCTGTGCCGCGAGCTGTGCGGTGTCGGTGTCCCGCAGCAGGCGGATCAGTACCCGGGCGGGCAGTCCCGGATGCCGGGCGGCCGCGCGGCGTACGCGCTCGTGCGGGTCGTCGAGCAGCCGAACGGCCGACTCGGGTGTCAGCCGTGGGTCGGACGCGGCCCGGTGCCGTACTTCCTCATCGCTGTCCCGGCTGAACCTCTCCACCAGCTCCGCCGTCGAATCCGGGTCGTCCAGGGCGAGTTGACGCATTCTTGGGTTCTGTTCGTCGGCGTAGCGGAGCAGGTCGCGACGGGGGAAGTTGGGGTGGCCGTGGGGGCGGTCGGGAGTGGTCAGGCTGCCGGTCCACCACTGCCATACCCGCAACAGCATGTCGGCGGGCGCGTCGTCACAGGATTCCGCGAGGAAGAGCTGGACGACGCGGTCGTCGTCGCGGGCGAGGAGTTCGACGACGTCCGGCGGGAGGTGCCTGGCCCGGGCGACGCTTCTGCGTACGAGGGGATGGGAGGAGGAGGCCAAGCGGCGCATGGCTTCCGGATCCTCGTGCAGCGCCGTGACCCAGTCGAGGGAGTGGGAGTGACCGCGCGGGTCGAAGACGATGGGGATGCCCGCACGCTGTTCCTCGGTGAGGTCGGAGCGTTTGGCCACCACGGAACGGACGTTCACGTCGGCGTCCTGGGCGAGGAGGCCGACCAGGTCCGGGTCCAGGTGCGGGTTGCACGCGAGGGCGCGGCGCTGGGCCGGTTCGCCGTGGTGGGCCAGGTGTTCGGCGAGGCCGCGCTCCAGACGACAGGTATCCACCGCGCCGTCCTTGAGTGCTTCGGTCTCGAAGACCGATCGGGGCATCGGGTGCTCCTGGTGGTGCTGGAACAGAGCCTCCATGCGCACCTTGTCAGAGGGATCCTGGAGAAGCCCGCGTCTCGCCGACGTGTCCAGATGAGGCCAAGCCCTGCTGCACGCCAAGGCCCGTACGGACGCGTCGTCATCGGCCGTCAGGCCGGCCAGTATCCGTACGGGCAGTGCATGAAGGCGAGCCGCCTCCTTGCGGACGTGCGCGCTTGGGTCCGCGGCGAGCTGCTCGTACGCGGTATCGGTGAGCTCGGCGCGCCGATCCGCCGCGAGCAGGGTGAGGATCCAGCGGTGCCGGGTTTCCCGCTCGCCCAGGATCAGGCGAGTCCACTGCTCAGGCGTGAGGCACGGCTGGACTTCGGCCAGAAGCTGCCGCACCTTGCGCTCCGGGTGGACGATGGCCGCCTCGACGACCGCCGCCGGCAGACGGCGCCACAGGAGATAGTGCGACAGTCCGATGAGGCGGGCGCACAGGTCATCAGGGGTGGACGGGTTGAGCGCCAGCCCATGCGCCCACGACTCACGCACTCGCTCCGACGGCCCGGGCTCCGACCCCTGGAACAGCGATGCCCACGCGGCCGCCCGCTCGTGCGGGCTCTCCTGGCACGCCGCCCGAGCGGCTGCCTCCTGCCACTCCCGGAGCTTGTCAGTCCCACCCTTCATGACTCACATGATCCACTACGGGCCGACTCCGTGCCGGGCCCGTGCGGGACAGGGCCGGTCGCGACCGGTCCGGCCTGCTCGGGGCGGCGCACCCGCACAGGGGTGAACAGCGCCAGCACCGCGATCAGCAGACAGCACCCTCCGGCGATGACACACACCGCGCCCGTGCCGTACCGCTGCGCGGCCCAGGTGAGGACGGCCGCGCCGATGGGGGCTGCCGAGTAGTGGATGGTCCAGAAGGCCGAGGTGACCCGGCCGAGCAGGTGGTCCGGAGTCACTTCCTGCCGCAGTGACATCGAGCAGGTCCCCGAGACGCTGACGCATCCCAGAAACACCGCGGTCAGGGCCGCGATGCCGGCCACGCTCGCGGCCGAGCCGATCGCCGCCAGGGCGAGCCCGCAGACCGCGACGCCACCGGTCCAGGTCACACCGAAGCCGAGCCGGTGGCGGATCCGGGCGACGAACAGCGCGCCGACGACCGTGCCCAGGGCTCCTACCGCGAAGACGGTGCCGACCGCGCTGTCGCCCTGGCCGAGGTCGTGCTTGAGGTGATAGATGATCAGGTCGTTGAGGCCGAGGGTCAGAAAGCTGAAGCCCGACAGCAGAAGCGTCAGGCTCCGCAGCACCGGATGCCGCCGCAGGAACGACACCCCGGCGGCGAACTCCTTGCCGATCGACTCCCGCTCGGGGCCACGCGCCGCCGTGTCACCGGACTGCTCCGTGCGGCCCTTGAACCGTATGAAACCCAGACAGACGGCCGACACCCCGAAGCTCACCGCGTCGACGGCGACGGCCGCCGCCGGTCCCAGCCAGGCCGCCACCACGCCCGCGAGCAGCGGTCCGACGACCCCGGCCGCCGCGGCCGTCGCGTTCAGCCGCCCGTTGGCCTCCGTGATGCGGTCACCCGGCACGAGCGCCCGTACAGCGGTGACATACGTGACGGAGAACAGCATCCCGACGGCCTCGGCCAGGGGAAGGACCACGTACAGCAGCCAGATCTGCGGGCCGAGCGCCCACGCCAGCGGGATCAGCGCGTACAGCACCAGCCGGACCAGATCGCACGCGATCAGCAGCTTCCGGCGGTCCAGCCGGTCGACGACGACCCCGGCGAACACCCCCGCGCCGACCGCGGCCGCGCCCGCGGCACCGGTCAGCAGACCCATCTGCGCGACCGACCCCGTCGCGTGCAGCACCAGCAGCGGCAGAGCGACCAGCGCGAACGAGTCGCCGACGACGGAAAGGGTCTGCGCGGCCCAGAAGACACCGAACTCGCGATCGCGCCACAGCGAACGCGAGCGGTCCGACAGGGGCTCGTCACCAGGGAGTTGAGGCATCCGGGGAGGGTAGTACGCGACGATCGCGAAGTCCCACCCTTTTCTGGCTGGGCCAGAACCTTGTCAGGTCCTGGCCCAGGTTTGTCATGCGGGTAAACGTCTCCTGCCGGTGGCAGGGGTTTCTGGGAGACCGGGTCTCCCGCGACGGTCAGTTGTAGGTCGTCGGGAGGTAGGCGAAGCAGTAGGCGGTGTCGTTCGCGCCGCCGCCCGTGTAGTACGGGTCGCCGTCCGCGATGACGTGGTCACCCGTCATCGGGCCGACCACTCCGTCCACCGAGACGCCCGAGTCACGCATGTGCTCGATCTGCTGGAAGGCGATGACCGCCTGCTTCGTCTGCGGACCCCAGATCCCGTCCTGCGACACGGTCGGGATGTGAACACCGTAGAAGTCGCCCTGGTTGTAGTGGGTCTGGAAGTAGTTGAGGCTCTCCTGGAGGCACCAGACACCGTGCGTGTTGTTCGTGTAGCCGTCGCCGATGTAGTGGCTGGACCCCTCCGCGGCATTCGCCGACGAGGCGACACCGAAGGTGGCCGCGCCCGCGAAGGCCAGCGCGACGGCGCTCTTGGCGAGCTTGCTGCTGAGAGTCATGATCGGTTCCCTGTCCGTGAGACATGCTTGGACGTGCGAAGGTCGCCATGTGCGACACCGCGACGGCGCACCCGGTCCCCCTCCCGACTCGGCTCGACGAGTCGGGAGCAGCGGTGGCGGGCGGCACGGCCGACTCTGGCGAACGCGCCGCCGGCACCGCAACCTGGATGGGCGTCCCACGCCCGTCCCGGGATATCCCGGGATGTCTCGCGGGCTCGAACCGACCCGTCGGAGAGACCTAGTTCACGGTCAGCTCCGCGACGCCCGGGTGCGTCTTGGCCTGGGCGTCACCGTGCACCGTCAGCCGTACGTAGCGGGCGAGCGGCGCGTCGCCCGCCGCCACGCGGTGCCAGTGCCGTCCGTCGAGGGAGAGCTCGACGCTGTAGGAAACAGGCTTGGTGGCGGTCCAGGTGGGGGTGACCTTCTTGATGCGGACGGGCCTGGTCAGGTCCGTCGTCAGTGTGCCGCTCGCACCGTCCGGGACCCAGGCCGTGGCCGTGTTGCCGTCGACCGCGGCGCCCGCGTACATACCGGGCTGTTCGGACGTGGCCGTGGCGGTGGTGCAGCGGGCCGCGTTGGTGGTGGGTGCGAGGTCGGGGCGGCGGGTCTTGAGGACGGCCGGGGCTCCCTCGCTGACGATCTGCTCGCCCTGGGGGGTGTCGATGGTCATCGGCGCACCGTCCGTGAGGCGCACGACGGTGCGGTGGGCGCCGAGTTCGATGTCGTAGGTGCGCCCCTGCCAGGTGAGGCCGTGCAGGGTGACGCCACGGTCGAGCTGCGGGGGCAGCATCGGGTCGAGGTGGAGGCGGTTCTCGCGCATCCGCATGCCGGTCAGGCCGTTGGTGAAGACCTGTAGGAAGCCGCCCTTGCCGGTGAGGAAGTCGTGCGCGGGCGAGCCCGCCAGGGGGTCCTCGGCGCCCGCCTTGTCGCCGCGCGCCTCCGAGAACTGTCCGAAGGGGCCGCGCACGAACGGCTTGATGGAACGCTCCAGATAGGTGTACGTGGAGCAGCCCGGTTCGCCGATTCCGGCCGCGTCGATGGCGTGCACGGAGTCCGTCATGGCCGGGCCGTCGGGGTCCGTGCGCTGTGCGTAGTAGTCGAGGGTGGCGGCGTCGGCGCCCTTGGGCATGGGCCACTCCAGCGGGTACATCAACAGGACCGTGTCGGCCTGCTTGATGGTGCTGCCCCGGTAGCCGTCGTACTGCTGGAAGACCTTGCTCTTCGCGTCGTACGGGATCCGGATGCGGTCGGCGATCGCGTTCCACTGCGCGGGGGCCTGCTTGCCGAGCAGTTCGGCGGCGCGGGTGGCGTGGCGCAGGGCGGTGGCGGCGCCGGCGTTGGTGAAGACCGCGTCGTCGACGCCGTTGCTGTACTCGTCGGGACCGGCGGTGTCCTTGATGGAGTAGCTGCCGTCCGTGTTGCGGCTGACGCGGCCCGCCCAGAACTCGGCGATGCCCTGCAGCACCGGCCAGCCGCGCTCGCGCAGCCAGTGCGTGTCCTTGGTGGCCAGGTAGTACTGCCAGGTGGCCAGCGAGATGTCGGCCTGGAGGTGGATCTGGGTGCGGCAGTGCGGCGGGTCGACGCTGTGGCACTCGTGGGCCAGATCGCCCGAACTTCCGCTGTTCCAGGCGTAGAAGAGCCCTTGATAACCGAGCTTTCGGGCGTTCTCGCGAGCCCCCGCGAGGGTCCGGTAGCGGTAGTCGACCACGGACTTGGCGAGCTCGGGCCGGGTGGCGAGCAGGCCCGGGTACATCCAGGTCTCGGCGTCCCAGAAGACGAGGCCTGCGTAGTTGTCGCTGGTCAGGCCGGTCGGCGCGATGCTGTTGGCCGCGCCCTCGCGGGTGCTGGAGAGCAGCCCGTACTGCGCGGACCGCACCCACGACTGCATCTCGGGCTGTCCCGACACCTCGATGTCGCTGCGCCACAGCCGCGACCAGGCGGCGGTGTGGGAGCGCAGCAGGGCGTCCCAGCCACGGTCGGCGGCACGCCGCGAGGTCGCCGTGGCGTCGTGGCGCGGCGCGCGTGAGGTCAGCGCCGTGTCGACGCCGACGTACTTGGTGAAGTCGTACGACTGGCCGCTCCGGACGGGCAGGGTGAGTTCTTGACGCACAGTCATGTTCTTTGCTTGGCCTGCCTGTTGGGCCTTGGCCTCATGCACTCCGCGTTCGGGGCGCAGGGTGGAGGCGAGAGCTCCGTCCACGTTCGTGCCGTCCGTACGGAACGCCACGTCCATGGCCGGTGCGGTGGGGCCACCGCTGCCGTGCCGGGTGGTCCGGTCACCACCGCCGGTCTGCTGGATGCGCCGCGCGCCGCGACCGTCCAGCATGTCGGTGACGGTCGCCTCACCGCTCCAGTGCGGCGTCATGCTCATGTGTACGGCGCCCACGTGCGGGTCGACGCGGTCGGCGAGCACGTCGTACACGAGGTCGGTCCGGCGGCCGTCGGCGGCGGTCCAGGTCAGCGACGTACGCACCACACCGCAGTGGAGGAAGAGCGACTGGCGGTAGTGGGAGATGCGGCCAGGCTGTGTCGAAGAGTTGAAGGTATCGCTCTTCGCTCCACCCGTGGTGACGTTGAGCGCGGTCCAGTTGGGCAGCGCCGCGACGGCCTGCCGGCCCCCGGCCGTCTGCTTGTTGTGCGCGTACAGGCCGGACAGGAAGGAGCCGTCGTAGCGCGGGGTGAACAGCGGCCAGCCGGTCTTGGCCTCGCTGTCGGCGTATCCGGCACCGTTGGGCGGCACGCGCTGCCCCAGGTAGCCGTTGCCGACGAAGGCATGATGGGTGTCCGCCGCGTCCGGACGGGTGGTGCCCAGTGTCCAGTCGTCACTGTCGCGGCAGGTCGCGGTCGGGGCGGCGGTCGGGGCGGCGGCGTTCCGCACCGGCTGCGACGCCGCCGGCGACGCGGAGGTGACGAGCGCTCCGGCCAGCAGCACCGCGGTAAGCCGGGCGGCACGCGGCCGCACACCAAAGGAGTACGTCATTGTTCTCCGTCACTCTGGTTCGCCTTGCGAGGGTCCAGGGACCATAAATTTCCTGAACGAGCTACGTCAATAGGTGTGTCATTGTCAGTCAAGTTCCGAACGAATGAGGCTGGCTGGCGCGTGTCGGGGCCGAGGCACCACCGCCTCGGCCCCCGACTGCCGCGGGCAAGGCCCAGGCCGGCATGTCCTCGATGAGGTCGGCGGCGCGCGGGGTGCGCCCTCGGGCCGATGCGCCCGCACGGTCACTTCCGTACGGGCGTCATGCGGGCGGGCGTCACGCGTGCGGGGTCTGCGGGGCGGCGGCTTCGAGGTCGACGATGCTGCCCGACATGATCGTCCGTACGTGCTCGGTGATGTGCTCCACGGGCCAGTCCCACCAGGCCACGGCCAGCAGGCGGGCGATGTCGTGGTCGTCGTAGCGGGTGCCGATGAGGCGCGCCGGGTTGCCGCCGACGATGCCGTAGTCGGGCACGTCGCCCGTGACCACGGCGCCGGAGGCGATGATCGCGCCGTGTCCGATCCGTACGCCGGGCATCACCGTCGTACCGTGGCCGAACCAGACGTCGTTGCCGACGACGGTGTCACCCCGGTTGGGCAGGCCGGTGAGCAGGTCGAAGTGCTCGGACCAGGAGCCGCCCATCGTGGGGAAGGGGAACGTCGAGGGGCCGTCCATACGGTGGTTGGCGCCGTTCATGATGAACCGCACACCCGTCCCCAGTGCGCAGAACTTGCCGATGACCAGCTTCTCCGGCCCGTAGTGGTAGAGCACGTTGCGCGTCTCGAACGCGGTCGCGTCGTCCGGGTCGTCGTAGTAGGAGTACTCCCCGACTTCGATCAGCGGGGACTTCACCAGCGGCTTCAGCAGCACCACCCGCGGCTGCCCGGGCATCGGATGGAGGACCGTCGGGTCGGCGGGCACTGGCATGGTGCGTTCCTTCTTTGGTGCGTGTCGGTATCCGCTCCATGGTCGCGGCAGCGCGGTTGCCGGGACACCGGTTTACGGTCCATGACCGATGGCTGATGACCGATCACCAGGGCACGGGCGTCCCGTCCCAGGAGAAGAAGCCGCCGGTACGAAACGTCGCCCTCAGAGGACGTCGTAGCTCAGGTGCGTGGCGGTCGATGTCTGGATCACGCTCCGCTGTACCAGCGTGCGCGGTGTTCCGGCGGTGAACAGTGGCGTTCCGGCGCCCAGCACGACGGGCGCGAGGTGCAGGCTCAACTCGTCGACCAGCCCGGCGTCGAGCGCCGAGCCGACCGTGGCGCCGCCGCCCATGAGGACGACGTCGAGGTCCTTGCCACGGTCCGACGACGCCGCCTCGGCCCGCTCCCGCGCGGCGGCGACGGCGTCGGGCAGGCCGGTGGTGACGAACGTCCAGTCGAGGCCGGTGAGCCGCACGGACTCCGGTGGCGAGCTCGTCACGACGACGAACGCCGGCTTGCCGACCTCGGCGGCGCCGTAGCCGACCTCGTCGTCCCAGCCGTCCGGCCCGTCGACCACGTCGAAGAGCCGACGGCCGAGGACGACGGCGCCCGACCGTGCGGTCCCCTCGCGCAGGACCCGGCGGTCGTCGGGATCGTCGGAGAACGCCCAGGTGTGCAGGGCCTCGCCGCCGGTCCCCAAACCGTTGTCCGGACCGGGGTCGGGCCCGGTCACGAAGCCGTCGAGAGAGACCGAGATGTCAGCGATGATTCGGGTCATACCTAGGCAGACCCGATCCGCCGCCCGAACTCATCGCTCACGCCGACCTGCGTTCGTGCGCATTAGGTGGATGCCCGCGATGAGATTTCGGCGACCCGGGAGTCAATCCGAGTACAGACATTCCGCTTCGTATGTGAAAGGCCGGGCCATGAGCAAACTCATCGTTACCGTGTTCGTCACCCTGGACGGTGTCATGCAGGCTCCCGGCGGGCCGGGTGAGGACGTCGACGCGGGCTTCGAACACGGCGGCTGGCTGGTTCCCTACGCCGACGACGACTTCGGGGCCCTCATGACGAGGATCTTCGAGGAGACCGCCGACCATCTCCTGCTCGGCCGCAGGACGTACGACATCTTCGCGTCGTACTGGCCCCGCGTCACCGACGAGAACAACCCCATCGCCGTGAAGCTCAACGCCATGCCCAAGTACGTCGCCTCGCGCACCCTGCGCGCACTGGAGTGGCACAATTCCCATCTGCTGGAGGGCGAGGCCGCGGAGTCGATCGCGCGGCTCAAGGACGAGCTCGACGGCGTGATCATGACGCAGGGCAGCAGCGACCTCATCCGCACACTTCAGCGGCACGATCTCGTCGACGAGTACCGGCTGCTCATCAGCCCCGTGATCCTCGGCACCGGCAAGCGGCTCTTCAGCGACGGCGCCGCCCCGACCGCCTGGACGCTGACGGAATCCCACGCCAGCGGTACGGGCATGCAGTACTGCGTCTATGAAAAGGCCGGGAAGCCCGCGTACGGAACCTTCGTGCAGGACGAACAGGGGTGAGGAGGCCCCGCGCGGGATGCGCCAGTGGCGGGAGCGCGTCGAACGGGGAACCTCCCAACCCACGTGACGATCTGCGGCAGCCGCCTTGGCCGCGCCGGTCGCGGCTGCCACACTGCGGCGGTGGACATTCGGGGGGATGGACGGGTCGGTCCGCGACGGCCGCTCGCGTTGAGACCGTTCGCGGCAAGGCCGGTCGCCTTGCTGGCGGCCGTTCTCGCCGCAGTGCTGGTCTCACTGTCCGGGCGGTACGGCTTTCATCGTGACGAGCTCTACTTCCTGCTCGCCGGCCGACATCCGGCCTGGGGCTACGTCGACGAGCCACCGCTGACACCGTTGCTCGCCCGGGCGGGTTCCGCCGCCTTCGGCGCGAGCCCTACAGGTCTACGGGTCGTACCCGCGCTGCTCTCCGCGTGCTCCGTGGTGCTGACCGCCCTGCTGGCCCGGGAGTTGGGAGCGGGCCGAGGCGCGCAGATCTTCGCAGCGGGATGCTGTGCCTGCTCCGGGTACGTCCTGGCCATCGGCCACTTGCTGTCCACCAGCACCTTCGATCTCACCGCCGAGCTGGGCGTCCTGCTCCTGACGCTCCGGCTGCTGCGGACCCGGGACGGCCGCTGGTGGCCGCCCCTGGGCGTGGCGATCGGGGTGACGCTGCTCAACAAGCAGCTCGTCGTATCCCTGGTGCTCGCACTGCTCGTCGCACTGCTGCTCGGTCCGCTGACCACCCGTCCCTGGCGCGAACTCGTACGGCGGCCCGGGCCCGGCGGTGCGCGAGTGTTGCTCGGACCGCTGCTCGCGCTGGTCCTCGCGCTCCTCATCTGCGCGCCCACGCTGTGGTGGCAGGCCACGAACGGCTGGCCCGAGCTGAAGGTGGCCCGGGTTCTCAGCCACGTCAGCGGGGTGTCGGGGCGGCTGCTCTTCCTGCCGCTCCAGTTGCTCCAGTTCTCCCCGGTCCTCGTTCCGGTCGCGATAGTGGGCCTGCTCCGACTGCTGCGCGATGACGAGCTGCGCTGGGCCCGGCCGCTGGCGCTCGCCTATCCGGTGCTCTGCGTTCTGGTGCTCGTCGGCGGTGGCAAGCCGTACTACCCGCTTCCCTTGCTCCTCGCCGTGACGGCGGCCGGCTGCGAACCCGTTGTCCGCCGTGCCCGCAGGTCCTGGCGCACCCTCACACCCATGCTGCTCCTGGCGGCGGCCACCAGTGCCCTGGCCGCGCTGCCCGTGCTGCCGGTCCCGGCGGTCGCCGTGACCAACGCCGTCGACGTCGACCAGGGCGAGCAGGTCGGCTGGCCCCGATTCACCCGCACCGTCGCGGCCGCCTGGACCGCGATCCCCGCAGCATCGCGCGCCCACGCCGTCCTGCTCACCTCGAACTACGGCGAGGCGGGCGCCCTCGCCCGCTACGGACCCGCCTACGGGCTCCCCATCGCCTACTCCGGTCACATGAGCCTGTACGACTGGGGTCCGCCCCCGGACGGCTCCGACGGTCCCGTCCTCCTGGTCGAGCAGGCCGACGGTCGGCACCGCCTGCAACGGCGCTTCCCCGACTGCCGCACCGTAGACCGGATCGACAACGGCCACGGCATCGGCAACCAGGAGCAGAACGCGGAGGTCGTACTGTGCGAGGGCCCGCACCAGCCGTGGTCCACGCTCTGGCCGTCGTTGCGCCAGTACTAGGGCCTGTCCGGTGGATCTGGCCTGGGACGCGGGGGTGTGGCACGCCCATCTGCCGCGTTGTCGTCGGTTGCCGACGCTCCGCGTCGCCGCCCTCCTCCGCCTTGCAACTGGACGCACCACACCCCCACTCACCAGCACCGAAACGGCGACCCGCACCGAAGGCGGCCAGATCCACCGGACAGGCCCTAGCCGGGCGGTCGGATCGACAGTGCGTGGTGGAAGACGTCGCGCGGGTCCCAACGGGCCTTGATCTGTTGCAGGCGCGGGTAGTTGTCCTTGTAGTAGAGGGTGTGCCAGGGGACGCCGGAGGTGTTCCACGCCGGGTCCGCCAGGTCGGTGTCGGGATAGTTGATGTACGAGCCGTCGCTGACCTCGCCGGGCACGGGGACTCCGCCGCTGTCCGCGTACACGTCACGATAGAAGGCGCGGACCCAGGCGAGGTTGGCGGCGTCGTCGGACTCGGCGGACCAGATCGTCTGGTAGACGGCCTTCATGATCACGTCGCGTTGGGCGACGGCGGTGGCGCTCGACGGTACGGCGCCGACCTGACCCCCGTACCCGACGAGGAGCATTCCGCCACCCGGCGTGCCCGTTTTATTGGTCAAGTGCCGGTACACAGCGGCGAGTTGGGCGTCGGTGAGCGAGCGGCGCAGATAACCGGCCTTGATCTTGTAGCGGCGGGTGCCGACGTTGCCGGGCTCGCCGGTGCCGGGCCAGGTGGTCGGATGCAGCCAGGGCATCGTCACCGGGGTCACCTTGCCGGTGAGGCCGGTACCCTCGGACACCGCGCGCACGAATTCCTCGACCATGGTGGCGGCGCCGGGGATGTCCGCGTCGATCTGAACGGTCATCAGGAAGCCGCCCGCACTGCGGTGGGTCGGGATGAGGATCGCGTACAGACCGGCATACGGCGAGCCGGGCGCGCTGTGGCGCTCGTGCCAGGTGCCGAAGTTGTGCAGCAGCCTGGTGAACGCCTGCTGGGTCATCTTGTCGTCCCAGGCCCAGTTGACCAGGCACGCCAGCTGTTCGCGCGGCGCGGGCGGCAGGAGCTTGGCCGGGTCGTTCCCGCTCGCGCCGGGTGAACGCAGCCAGTAGCGCGTGACCACCCCGAAGTTCCCGCCGCCCGCACCCGTGTGCGCCCAGAACAGGTCGCGGTGCGGGTCGTCCGGCTCCCGCGTCGCCACGACGGCCCGGGCGGTGCCCTCGCGGTCGACCACCACCACCTCCACGCCGTACAGGTGGTCCACCACCGATCCGTACCGGCGCGACAGCGGTCCGTACCCGCCACCGGCGAAGTGCCCGCCCGCGCCCACCTCCGGGCAGCCGCCCGCGGGGAGGGTCACACCCCAGCCCTTGAACAGCGTCCGGTAGACGTGCCCGAGCGTGGCTCCCGGCTGCACGGCGAACGCGCCGCGCGCCGCGTCGTAGCCGACCGTGTCCATGGGCGACAGGTCCAGGAGCATCCGTACGGCCGGGTCGGCGGTGAAGTTCTCGAAGCAGTGCCCGCCGCTGCGGACCGCGACGGTGCGCCCGGACCGTACGGCATCGGTGACCGCGTGCACCACCTGCTCGGTCGAGCCGACGACGCGGATCTCGTCCGGCCGCCCCACGAAGCGGAAGTTGTTGCCGCGCAACAGGCTGTCGTACCGGGTGTCACCCGGCCGGACCGTCACCGGCCCGAACAGGGCCCCCTCCCCCGCCGTCGCACCGGTATCCGCCGCAGCGGCCGCAGCCGACGGCCCGGCCAGGCTCGCGGCCGCACCACCCGCGGCCACCGCGCCCGCCGCGGCCAGCAGCCCGCGCCGACTGGGCGGGTCGAGGTTCGATCTGTCCAACACGACCTCCTACCGAGGCATCCGCCGGTTCGCCGTCAACTTCCCTACTCTTACTACTTGTTGACGGCTCATCATGACGCAGTCTGGCGCGTGACCCAACCCGTACGACTACCGCACCTCACGGCCCGCCGATCGGCGCAGCGTCGCGGTGGCGATGTCCAGGAAGTCCGCTACGGGGCCGGTGCAGTTGCTCTCCAGCACCGCGAGGCAGGTCTCCACGGGCGGGTAGTCGGTGACCTTCAGGTAGACGAGGTCAGGACGGGAGTAGGAGCCCGCGATGCTGACCGGGACGAGCGCGATGCCCTGGCCTGACGCGATGAGCTCGAACTTCTCCTCCAGTGAGGTCGTCCGCCGCGCCTTGACGTCGAGGATCGGCTCACCGTCGAGATCGGCCGACGTGAGGGCGCCGCGGGTGGCCAGCGGATGCGTCACCGGCAGGCACGCGACCTTCGTTTCGGCCCCGATGGGCACAGTGCGCAGCCCCGAGTCATCGAAGGGGCCGCGAAGGTATCCCACCTGCGCGCGGCCGTCACGAAGCGGCGCGTCCCGTTCCAACCAGGGCAGCGGAAGAACATCGATACCGACCTCCGGATGGCTCACCGCGAACGCCCGGATCGCCTCCGACACATGCAGGCCGCCCGAGAAGGCGACGACGAGCCGTTGCTCGCCCCGCTGGGCCTCGTGCACGCGCCGCAGCGCCCCGTCCACCACCGTGGTGATCTTTGACGCCTCGTCATACAGCTGTTTTCCCGCGGCAGTCAGCTCGACGCTGCGTGTGGAGCGCGTGAACAGCGGGCAGCCCAGCTCCTGTTCGAACGCGCGGATCTGGCGGCTGAGGACCGGCTGCGCGATGAACAGCGCCTGTGCCGCCCGGCCGAAGTGGCGATGCTCGGCCACCGCGACGAAGTAGCGGAGCTTTCGCAGATCCAGATCCATGCCGTAACGGTATCAATGCGGTCCGAAGGGTATTGGACGCCCGGCCGGGCCACTCGGAGACTTGCAGCAGTCCCGACGCCCTGACCACGCAAGGAATCACATGAACGACACCCGCAAGACAGCTGTCATCATCGGGGCCTCACGGACCCTCGGCCTCGGGCTCGCCGCCGAGTATCTGCGGCGCGGCTGGGACGTCATCGGCACCGTCCGCGGCACTCGGCGCACCGGTCTCCACGACCTGGCCGACGCGTCCGAAGGGCGGTTGACCATCGAGTCGCTGGAGATGACCGAGCCTGAGCAGATCTCGGCGCTGCGCGACCGACTGGCATCGCGCACGCTCGACCTGCTCTTCGTCAACGCCGCCATCACCCGCGGCGACATACCCATCGACGACGTCCCGACGGACATGTTCACCGAAGTCATGATCACCAACGCGCTGAGCCCGATGCGCGTCGTGGAGTCGCTTCGCCCGCTCGTCGCGCCGACCGGGACCATCGGCGTCATGTCCTCCGACCAGGGAAGCATCACCCTCAACACCGAAGGCGGGCAGGACCTGTACCGGGCCAGCAAGTCCGCGCTCAACCAGTTGATGCGCAGCTACGCCGCCCGCAACGCCGACGACACGCGGACCCTGCTGCTCATGGACCCGGGCTGGGTACGGACCGAACTCGGCGGCCCCGAGGCCGACTTGAGTGTGGAGGAGAGCGTTCCCGGAGTCGTGGAGACGATCGAGCGCCACCAAGGAAAGCCCGGCCTCCACTTCGTGGACTACCAGGGGCAGGTCGTGCCCTGGTAGACCAAGGGTCCGCTGGGGTTACGACGCGTTGCGCAGCTTGAGAACGTACGTCGCAGTCAGCGCAACCGCACGGTCCTCGTCCTGTGACAGATCTGCCAGGGCGCGTGACGCCGTGACTCCCGGGACATCCGCCAGCACCTCTGTCAGCCGTCGACGCGCGGACGGTTCAAGGGTGCCGTCGGCGAGGCAGTCGACGAGACCGGTAGCGATCTGATCCGCCACCGCCGGACGACTCGCCAGCGCGCTCAGAGCGTCGGCCGCATCGGCGTCGCGCGTCTCCCCGACGAGCATGTCGATGAGCGTCGGGACCGCGTCGGCCACTCCGCGAACCCCGAGCGCCAGAGCCGCGTATCCGCGGACCACCATGTCGGGGTTGGTGAGGGCGCCCTTCAGCAGTGCGGTCGCCTCACCGCTCCCCATCTCGGCGATGGACTGGACGGCACGTTCGCGCACCTGTGCCACCGGTGAGCCAAGACCCTCCGCCAACAGTGCCAGTCCGCTGTCGCCCGATTGCGCCAGAGCCCATCGAAGGGCTCCGGCGACATTCGGATCCATCTCGCTCAAGGCCGCCTCGACCAGAGCTTCCACCGGCACCGGAACCTCTCGGACCGAGGACAGGGCCGCGCGCTGGCGCCTGGCGGCACTCTCCGACCCCAAGGCCTGGAGCAGTGCGGTGATCTGGAGCACGTCCTCCCACTCGGCGGGTTCCGCGGCACCGATCCGACGGAGTCGGATGAGCAACGCCGACTCGGCCTCGATGCGTTCTCGCGTCTGGCGGATGAGGTCGTCGACGAGCTCCGAAGGCGTGAAGCCGGGATCATCCAGCGCGCACCCGACTTCACGCAGCGACAGCCCCAATGAGCGCAGGCTCTCGATGTGGAAGATCCGCCGGATGTCGTCGCTGGAGTACTCTCGATAGCCGCCCTCGGTACGCCCCGTCGGCCGCACCAGGCCGAGCGATTCGTAATGCCTGAGCATGCGGGCACTGACCCCGGACCGTCGCGCCACATCACCGATCAACACTGCTCTTCACCCCTCCTGACCGCTCGTACCGAGGGCCATGATGCGCTTCGCCTCCTCGATCGCGAACTCGAATCCGGTGTCGGGGTCGCGCAACAGCCGTTCGGTGGCGATCGCGTGCACGCGCACGCGAGGGTCGAGATCCATCGTCGCGGTGCGCAGAGTCGACACGATCACCTCACCGAGTGCGGTCAGCGCACGGCTCAGGCTCACCTGCGTCTCACGCTCCCCGCGCCCAAGCTGTGCCCCCAGCTCTGCGGCAAGCTCGGCTTCTTCGCCTTCGGGCACGAGTACGACCGCTGACCGCCAAGCGCTCCGCGCCACCTCGTCGTCGGCGTCGGACAGCAACTCCCGTGTGATCGCGGGCCACGCCTGCCGATCCCCGATCTTGGACAGCGTGTGCAACGCCTGACTTCGCGCCTGCGCACGCTCCGAGCGGAGTTCATCGATGAGCCTGGGGACCGTCATCGATGACGGGTGGCGGGTGAGTGCCCACGTGAGCATTTCGCGCACATAGAACTCGGGCTCGATCGCGCATCGTTCGATCAGCTTGTCGACAAACCCCGGGTCAGGGTCCGTACCCACCGCCAGCGCCGCCCGCAGCCGCACGGACGATGAGCCACCCTCCAACCCCTGGAGAGCTCGCAACGCATCCGTGGCCGATGTCGGCATGGTCATCGGGACCACCTCCTTGGCCACAGTGAAAGCCTTGTCACTGTGTCAAGGTCAAGCGGAGCCGGGCCGCCCTGGGACATGTGTGAGAGGCGGCGCACGTGCAGAGGCGGGCGCCGGGGCGGGGCGCCGCTGGCGCCCGGAGTGCTCGGGATCCTTCGGCGCTCCGTCGGCCCGGCAGGCCAGCAGTACGTGCGGTGAGCGGACCGCTCGTCCCGGCGGTTCAGCAGGATTCGCCGGACGCCCGGCTCATCGGCGGTCTACTGTGCGGACACGCCGCGCTGCCCGCCGCGGTGGTATGAGGAGGAAGCCTGTGTCATCACCCTGTGACCCCCAGTACGCTCCCGCCGGCGATGTGGGCGCAGCGCTCATGATCATCGATTCTCGGCTCAAAAGCGTCCACTCCGGCAAGACCGGGGCCGACCCCGAACAACGCAAGCTGATCGACCAGTACATCGCGTCCCTGGGTCCCACGGGAGCCGATGACCTGCTGGACGGCGCCTGCACGCTCATTTTCATGTTCATGAAGTGGCTGCGCATGGCCTATGAGGACCACAACAAGGACGTCATCGAGTCCGTGGTGCCCCACCTCGTGACCTCGCTGCGCATGATGCCCAAGAGCATCCGCGCCGAGGCCATCCCGACCATGGCCGGTCTGGTCATCGCCGCGGGCACCGACCTGAGTCCCAGCCTGTGGCGCAATCAGTACGGTGACTGGACCAAGGAGGAGCTGACTCCCCTGGAAGCCACCACCTTCCTGCTCGCGGAACACATCAACCGCCTCACCGAGGACCCCGATTTCGCCACCCGCATGATCAGCGAAGCACTTACCCGCGCGGGCGATTCCTGACGCGCTGCCCAGCCGTCAGCCCACCGTGCTGGTGGGCCGTCGCTCCATTCCGAGGGCAGAGCCACCTCGTCCTGCGAACTGCGCCGCAGCGACGAACAGTTGCCGTCGACCCGGTTGTGGTCAGCTGCACAGGACGGCAGCCTCGGGTGGGTGGGGCCGGTCGACTGAGGGGGCCGTAGCGATGAGTCAGGTGAGCGACGTCCACTACCGGCACCATGTCCTGCCGTACTACCGGGCGTTCGGGTCACGCTTCGGGTATGCGGCGCTGCTCGGCCGTACGCGCCACTTCGGTTGGTACGAGCCGGGCCATTCCCCGTGGGGATTCACGGCGGCCATGCGGCGCATGGAACTCGTCGTGGCCCGGAAGCTGGCCCTGCCTCCGGCATCGTCGGTGCTCGACGCCGGGTGCGGGGTCGGCGACACGGCCCGCACGATCGCACGGGCGAGCGGGGTACACGTCACCGGGATCGACGGGATCGAGCCGGACGTCGCCATCGCGCGGCAGCGGTCGGCCCGTGCCGGGGAGCCCGGCGGACGCACACGTTTCCTCCTGGCCAACTATCACGCCCTCCCGTTCGCCGATGCCTCCTTCGACGGCGTCTACACCATGGAGTCGTTCGTCCACTCCCCCGACCCCCGGCAGGGGCTCGCGGAGTTCTTCCGCGTCCTGCGCGCCGGCGGCAGGCTGGTGATGTGCGAATACTCCAGCACTCCGCAGAACCGTCTACCGCCGCAGGCGCAGGCCGCGCTGCTCAGGGTCTGTGAGCTCTCCGGCATGCCGGGCATGCTCACCATGACGCACGGGCATCTGGTGCATCTTCTCCAACAGGCCGGTTTCGTCGTCGAATCGGCCTATGACGCGACGGAGAAGGTCCTGCCCATGCTGCGGTGCTTCTCGGTGCTCGGCCGACTTCCGTACGCCCTCGCGCGCGGCGTAGGTCACGGTGACAGCCTGGTCAACGCGATGAGCGGGGTGGAGATGTACCGGCACCAGGAGACCTGGCGGTACAACATCTGCGTTGCCACCAAGCCGTGACGTTTCGGCGGAGTCACCGGCTCCGCCGCCCGCCACAGGAAGCGCCCCCGCCCCAACCGGCGGAACCGCATTCAAGGTCCCGCCAGTCGGCGGCCGTTTACGCCCGGCAGCGCAGCATCTCCAGCGGCGGGTGCGCGAGCACGTCGGCCCAGAAGTCCTCGCCGTACTCACGGATGCCGGCATCGGACACCCGCAGCGGAACCCACTCCACCTCCTTGAACCCGCTCGCGCCCAGACACTCCTCGTAGACCTCGCGGCGCGGGGCGCTGCTGACGATGGTGATCGGCTGCGGGTCGAGCAGAGCCGTGACCCGCACCTTCGTACCCGTCTCGGTCTCACCGGCCGGCTCGCAGCGGAAGCCGTACTTGTCCAGGGACTCACAGTCGAACCGGTAGTCGGGCTTCTGGGCGAGCACGAAGAACTCCCCACCCGGCGCCAGGCTCCGGTGGATGTTGCGGCACATCCGCTCCATCGTCGCCATGTCCTCGGCGTAGTTGAGGCACTGCACTCCTAGCGCGATGTCGAACGTCCGGTCAGCAGGCTCCAGTTCAGCCACGTCACCGACCTCGTAGCGCACGCCCAGCGGGTCACTGTGCTCGCTCGCCCGCGCGGCGGCGATCATCTCGACGGAGATGTCGACGCCGAGGACGTCCGTGGCACCGCGCCGCTTCAACTCCCTGCTGTAGAAACCGGTGCCGCACGCCAGGTCGAGAACCGACTTGCCGCTCACGTCCCCGACCATGCCCAGGAAGCTCGGCACCTCGCCGTAACGCATCAGCGGCAGGGACTTGAACCCCTCGAACGCCTCGCCGATCTCGTCGTACTGCTGCACGCTCACGTGCCGCCCCCTTCTAATCGCCTCATCCTGTACGCGGCCACGACGAGCCTCCGGAATCGAAGTCCCGCCAGGTCGCCGTCCTGGCGGAAAGTCTCGCCCCGCCCCGCTCGACCGCCGTACTGGCAGATGACACAAAGAAGTTGACCGGGTGAACCTCGTATCAACCAACATCAACGGGAGCCGCGGTGCCGGGCGTGGGCACGTCGCGCATATGGCGCAGTGGCGAGAAGTAGACCCACAGGCCCGAGGACCACACGCAGGCCATGGCGATCCATAGCGTCGGCCTGATGCCGATCCAGGTGCCCAGGGCTCCGCCCAGCAGCGCGCCCAGCGGGTTGATCCCCCAGATCAGCCAGCGGACGCTGGCGTTCATCCGGCCCAGCAGCTCGGGCGGACACACGGCCTGCCGGAAGCTCAGCTGACCGGTGTTGTAGACCACGGCGGTGGCGGAGAAGATCGACCACCCGATCGCGTACAGGCCCACCTGCCAGCCGGGCTGGGCCAGCGGCACCAGGAGGCCGGTCCAGCCGCAGCACGCGAACGACGCCCAGATCATGCGGGCGGTGCCGAACCGGGCACCGATCCGCCCGGCCACGATTCCACCGACGATGCCGCCGACCGTGGCGCACGCCAGCAGCAGGCCGACGTATCCGGACTGCACCTTCAGCACCCGGACGATGAAGATCATGTCGACCGCCTCGGCGATGCTGATGCCCAGGTTGGAGCTGGCGGTGCAGGCCACGATCCGGCGCAGCACCGGGTGCCGGAAGACAAAGCTCAGGCCCTCGGCGATCTCGGCCCGCATACGCCGCTCGGCACGTTCCTTGACCGGCGGCTCCTCCGGCACCCGGATCAGCGCCAGCGTCACGGCACTGGCCAGGAACGACAGCGCGTCGACGGCCACCGCGCGAGCCACCCCCACAACCGCCGCGACGGCGCCGCCCAGGCCGGTCCCCGAGACGTACGCGAAGTACTGCGTGCTGCCCATCTTGCCGTTGGCGTCGACCAGTTGGTCGTGCCTCAGCAGGTGCGGCAGGTAGCTCTGGTAGGCGACGTCGAAGAAGACGGTGAGGACCCCGGCGACGGCGACGATCACGTACAGCTGCCACATCTCCAGTTGGCCCCACCACCACAGCAGCGGCACCAGACCCACCACGGCGGCGCGCGCGACATCGCACCACAGCATCAGGCGCCGCTTGGCGTAGCGGTCGACCAGGACCCCGGCGGGCAGGGCGACGAGCAGGAAGGCCAGGCCGGAGGCGGCCTTGAGCAGGCCGGTCTGGAAGGGGGTGGCGTTCAGCGCCACCACGGCCAGCAAGGGGAGCGCGAGGACGGTCACGGCGGACCCGATCTCACTGACGGTCTGACCGCCCCACAGCAGCATGAAATCTCGGTGACGCCAGAGGGAGGCGGGGCCCTTCGGTATGGTCATTGGCCGATGGTCACTCACCAAGTGACGCATGAACAACAGCAATTGCGTGCAGCGGCCGTCCGGCGCGCGGAGCGCCGACCCCGTGACGGCGGGCCACCCTGCGAGTTACCGTTGCGGACTGCGGCGACGGTGTGGATCAGGGGGTTGAACGTGGTCACCATGCTCGTGTTTTTCGGGCTTCTGCTCGCGCTGGTGGTGTTCCTGTGCGTGGTGGTGGTGCGGCGGGGCCGCAGCCGTACCGAGAACGCCGATGGACTCCTCATCGAGCAGCAGCGACGGACCTACGCCCGCAGTGCCCGGACGACTTTCAGCTCCTTCGCCGCCCACAACGCCCCACCGTCCACGAGCGATTGGGACCATCACTGACTGTCGCGGCGCTCAGTCGCGGTAGGAGGCGGTCGCGAGCTCGACGAACGAGCGGATCAAGGGATTCGTGTCGCCCTCGTTCCATGCCACCACCACCTTGCTCGGTGCCATGTCGGTCACTGGAACCACGGTGAGCCCGTCGGTCGGATCGTGGCCGAGGACGGTCATACCGACCGTGCCGTTCCAGAGAACCGCTTGTCGGCACTCCTGGACCGCACGCACCACCGGACCCTCGCGGGATTTCCCGCCGTTCCAGTACGCCTGCCAGATGGGGTCGGTGCCTTCGGGGAACAGGAACCAGCGGCGGTCGGCCAGGTCGGCGAGTTTCAGGCTGTCGCGGCGGGCCAGCGGATCGTCGGTGCGCAGCAGCGCGCCCACCGGGTCGGCGCGCAGTTGACGCACGCTCAGGCCGGTCTCGTCGAACGGCCCGCGGGCCAGGGCGATATCGACAAGACCGGCGTGCAACCCGCAGGTGGGATCGGCCAGATCGGTCTCGCGGATGCGGACCTCGACGCTCGGGTGCCGCCGTCGGTAGGCGTCGGCCAGCCGGGTCGCGCTCGGGTCGGTGCCACCATCGAGGACGCCGATGGTAATGGTCGCGGCACCGGCCGCAGCGGCCACACGTACGCGTAGTCGCTCGGCCCGGTCGAGCAGTGCGCGTGCCTCGTCGAGCAGTACGGCCCCCACCGGGGTGAGCGTGACACCGGCGGAGGACCGGTCGAACAGCGCGGCGCCGAGTTCGCTCTCCAGTTGTTTGATCGCCCGGCTCAGTGGCGGCTGACTCATGTGCAGCCGGGTGGCGGCCCGGCCGAAGTGAAGTTCCTCGGCGACCGCCACGAAGTAGCGCAGCGTGCGTAGTTCCACGCTGCGACGATACCCGTACGGTATCGACGCCGGAGAACGGGTCTTGGACAGTCCGGGCGCTGCGGCAGTGGAATCGGAGCATGACCGACGAACCGAAAGCCAGCGAACCCACTGCCGACCCCGCCGTATCAGTGGTCGGCCCGGACGACGGTGAAACCATCGTCCTGGGCACCACGCGACTGCGCGTCCTCGAAGACGGCAGCAACACCGGGCACCGCCTCGGGCTCGCCGAGTCCGTCCTCGCACCGCACACCCCCGGACCGCCACAGCACCGGCACGCCCAGCACGACGAGGGTTTCTACGTCGTCGCCGGTACGGTGCGGTTCACGGTCGGCGAGAAGGACTACGACGCGACGGCGGGCACGCTCGTGATGGTCCCGCCCGGAACCCCGCACACGTTCGCCAACGTGACCGACCAACCGGCCGTCATGGTCAGCACGTTCACACCCGACCTGTACGTGCAGTATTTCCGGGACCTGAAGGACATGATCGCCGCCGGGCAGGCGCTGACCCCACAGGCAACCATCCGAACCATGAGCCGTTACGCCACCGAGCCCGCCACCGACTTCGCGTAGACGGGGTGGATACGGGTGAGGCCCCGGTCCGTCCATGCGGGGCTGGGCCGGACGGACCGGGGCACGGAACTGCCGGCACCGGCTATTCGAGCAGCTCCGCGTACGCGCCCATGGCCATCGCGATGTCGGCCTGGGCCCAGAACCGGTGGTAGGTGAAGACGGGGGCGGCGCCGCCCGCGAGATACGTCTCGATCTTCGACCAGGCCGGGTCGTTCTTGTAGAAGGAGCGCAGCGAGGTGAAGGTCGAGGACGAGTCGATCTTGTCACCGTTGGGCATCGTCCCGCTCCAGCCGCTCGGTACGTATACCGGGTCGGCGAACCGCTTGTAGTCGGTCCGGGTTTCGGGGACCGCGATGCCCAGTGCGTCCTGGCTGTGGTTCCACATGCCGTCGAGCAGCGCCTTGGCCGTCGTCTTCGCCGCCGTGTCGCCGGACTTGGCGCCGTAGTAGGTCAGGGCCTTGGCGTACGCGGCGGCGACTCCCACGTCGTCGGTGTAGTCGGCGACGGTGACATGCAGGCCCGAATTCGCCCCGGGTGACGCCGAGTTCCAGGTGTCGGGCTTGCCGGACCACTGGAGGGTGGCGGGGATGCGGTACGTGCCGTCGGGGTTGACGGTGGTCTTGGACAGCGCCCAGCTCACCCACTTGGCGAGGACTGTCTTGGCGGCCGTGTCGCCCGTCTGCTGGTAGTACTCGGCGACCCGTTCCATCGACCATGCCTGGAAGCCGAACCACTGGTTGGAGGGCGGGTCGTGGTAGACCGGCGCCTCGTCGTAGAACATGCCGTAGAAGGTGGGTGTGCCGGTCGGTGGGGTCGCGTACCGGCCCTGCCAGCTGTTGGTGGCGCCGCCCGCGATGGCGCCCTCGTCGGACTGCAACCAGCGGTAGAACTCCAGCTGCCGCTTGAGGCTGGTGCTCCAATCGGCCGCGCCCGTCGCCGACTTGGGCTTCAGATCCGGGTAGGAGCTGAGCGCCCAGGCGGCGAGGGGGTTCTGGTAGCCGCCGTGCACATGGCTGGAGCCGATCCGCCAGGACCAGCCCGCCGACGTGTCGGTGGCGCCGCCCCAGGCGTAGTACCAGGACAGCAGGTAGCTGGAGCTGTTCTTGCCGCTGCCGGCCGGGCAGGTCGTCGGCCCGACGCAGTTGCCCTGCTGTTTGAAGTACTTGTCGTACATCGCGTAGCGCAGGTAGTCGCCCATTTTGGCGGCCTTGGTGACGGTCGCGGTGACCGAGGCGCCCTTGCCCTGCTGCTTGGCCCATACGTCCGCCCAGTAGGCGGCCTGTACGGCGCGTGCGTCGGCGTCGGGGGCATCGGTGAACTTCCACTGCTTGGCGTAGGAGGAGTCCTTGGTGAACAGGTCGAGGTAGCCGTTCTTGCCGCCGTAGGTGAAGGCGTCGCAGGTGGGCTGCGGGACGGTCTCCCAGACGGACTCCTGGGGGCCGCGCTGGAAGGTGTTGATGTAGGAGGGTCCGCCCGCCGTCGGCCCCGCCTCGCACTTTCCGGGCGCGTTGCCGTAGCCGTAGACGTTGTCGACGTCCTGGAGCCAGTGCATGCCGTAGATGTCGTCGGTGCCGTACGCGCTCTTCAGCTCGCCCGCGATCGGGTCGTTCCCGACCGGGACGGACGGGTCGAGCTGCGCCGGGTACTGGGACGGAAGGTCGGCTTCCGGCGCGTAGGTGGCCGGTTTGGATACGTTGTAGAAGGAGTTGGTGGGCTGGTCGGCGTGGGTGGGGATCATGTATTTCTCCATGGTGTCCCAGGCGCCGTTGAACTTGGACCAGTCCCCCGTGACCTTCCCGTACATGGCCTGCAGCCAGATCAGATAGCTGTACGCCTCGGACGTCGACTCATGGCCCTGGTCGGGTGCCTCGACGATCAGTGTCTCCACCGAGTGATAGGGAATGCCCTGGGGCGAGAAGTAGCCGTTCGCCGGGTCGGTGATCTTCCCGTAGAGGCTCAGGAACCGTGCGTCGTACGTGGTGGACGCGCCCAGTTCGGTGACGGTGACCTCGGCCTTGGTGCGGCCGGGGGCCGTCGCGGCGAAGACGGCCGCGCCGGTTCCGGTGGCGTCGGCCGTGACGGTCGCCCGCTGGGCGGTGTTCCAGTTCGCCGGGGTGAAGGTCAGGCTCGCGGCGGAGGCCAGGCTGAGCCCCGTGTTGCCCGAGGCGCGGGCCAGCGACACGGTCACGTTCGCGGCCGGCTGGGTGGACAGCTTCACGTCGAATGTCGCCGACTTGCCTTGCTGTACGGAGAGTTGGGCGGGAGTTGCGACCACGGCGGGCTGGCCGACGACGTGGACGCCGACCGGCGTCGACTCCGCGGAGGCGCCCGTGCTGTCGTACGCCTTGGCGTACAGCGAGTAGTCGCCGGCGGCGAGCGAGCTGGTGGCGAGGGTGTAGGGCGCGGTGGTGTCCGTGCCGAGGAGCGTGGTGTCGCTGTAGAACTCGACCTTGCTGATACTCGCGCCGTCGGCGGCGGCCGCGGTCGCCGCGAGCGGCACCGCGTCGCCCACCGTGTAGGTGGCTCCGGCGGCTGGGCTGGTCAGGACGGTGATCGGGGGCTGGTGGGCGCCGGTGCAGGAGGTGCCGTCAAGCGCGAAGTCGGTGGGTGCCGCGTTGGCGCCGCTGTAGGCGAACTGGGCGCCGGTGGTCACGGCGGCGCCTGCGGCGATCGTCTTGTTCCAGTCGGCCGCCTTGACCGTGAGGGACTGACCGGACTGGGACCAGGTGCCGTTCCAGCCGTTGGTGAGCCGCTGGTCGCCGCCGTACGAGTAGGTCAGCGTCCAGCCGTCCACCGGGGTGGAGCTCCGGTTGGTGACCGTGATGTCGGCGGTGAAGCCGGAACCCCAGTCATTGGTCTTGTAGTCGACGCCGCACTGGACGGCGGCCGCGTGAGCTGCGGGAACAGCTCCGGCCACACTCGCCGCGAGGGGCAGCGAGAGTGCGGTGGCGTACGTGAGGAGCAGGCGGCGCACGCTTCGCCTGCGTCTGGTGCGCGGTGGCATGTGGGGGTCACTCCAAGCGGCTCGGCGATGGGGGGTGCGGTGCTGTGCACAAGCTCTGAACCAATGGGAGCGCTCCCAAAATGCGGGAGGTACACAGGGCTGTCAAGGGTCCGCACGAGATCGGCCTGCCAGGGCCACTTCAATTGAAGAGTTTGACAACTGCTCTGGTTTCAGAGCTAGTTGGGCGCTAACGTCCGAAGCAACCAGTGGGAGCGGTTCCATTCAGTCGGCGCGCCGAAGCGGCGCGCCCGAGCTGCAAGGAGTCGCTCATGCGACACCCCCCGCGCCTTGTTGTGCTGCTGTTCGGCGGCCTGTTGGCAGCCGCTTCGGTGCTGCTTCCGCCCCGCCCGCAGGCGGTCGCCGCGTCCCCGGCCTGCACGGTGGAGTACACGGTGACGAGCCAGTGGGCCACCGGGTTCCAGGGCCAAGTGAAAGTCACCAACAACTCGGCTCCGATGAGCGGTTGGCGACTCGGCTTCGACTTCCCCGCCGGGCAGAGACTCACCCAGGGCTGGAGCGCCCAGTGGTCCCAGTCCGCGGGCACGACGGTCACCGCCCTCAACGAGAGCTGGAACGGGACACTCGCCACGGGCGCCGACGCCACCGCCGGGTTCCTCGCCTCGTGGTCGGGGACCAACCCGGCGCCGACGGCGTTCACGCTCAACGGCACGCTCTGCAACGCCGACCCGGGCTCCCCGCAGCCGCCGGGAGCCGCCCCGGCGCTGAAGGTTTCCGGGAACCGGCTCGTCGACGCGGGCGGCACCACCCGAAGGCTGCTCGGCGTGAACCGCTCGGGCGCCGAGTTCCTGTGCGTCCAGGGGTACGGGATCTTCGACGGACCGGTCGACGACGCGTCCGTGAAGACCATGGCCGACTGGGGCGCGAACACGGTGCGCATTCCGCTCAACGAGGAGTGCTGGCTGGGCCTGGACAACGTCAAGTCCCAGTACTCCGGGGCGAACTACATCTCGGCCGTGCAGGGTCTCGTGCAGAGAGTCGAGGCGCACGGTATGACTCCGCTCCTCGACCTGCACTGGACCCACGGCGTGTACACGGGCAACTCCTCGGGCTGCGCCGATGTGCACGCCACCTGCCAGAAGCCGATGCCCGACGCCCAGTACGCCCCGGCCTTCTGGTCCTCGGTCGCCCGCACCTTCAAAGCCGATCCGGCGGTGGTCCTCGACCTGTTCAACGAGCCCTATCCGGACCGCGCCACATCCGACACGGCGGCCGCGTGGCGTTGCTGGCGCGACGGCGGCACCTGCCCGGGCATCGGCTACGAGGTGGCCGGGATGCAGGACCTGCTCGACGCGGTGCGCGGCACGGGAGCCACCAACACCGTACTGGCGGGCGGCCTCACGTACTCCAACGACCTCAGCCAGTGGCTCGCCTTCCAGCCCCACGACGCGACCGGGAACCTCGCCGCCGCCTGGCACGGCTACAACTTCAACTCCTGCGTCAGTGAGTCCTGTTGGAGCTCCACCCTCGCGCCCGTCCTCGCCCGCGTCCCGCTCGTGGCGGGAGAGATCGGCGAGAACGACTGCGGCCACTCCTACATCGACCGCGCCATGGCCTGGCTGGACGGCAAGGGCGCGTCCTACCTCGGCTGGGCCTGGAACACCTGGGACTGTTCGACGGGGCCGGCCCTGATCACCTCGTACGACGGCACGCCGACCGCGTACGGCATCGGTCTGCGCGATCACCTGCGCGCCCTCACCTCCTGATCCGGGTTGCCCATCCACCCTTCTCCGTTCCCCGAGAGGACATCATGAGCCGCACGACAACAGCGTCCACGCCCAGACGAACCGCACTGCTCTCCGCCTGTACCGTCCTGGTCGCCGCCGCGGGCACGGCCGCGTTCCTGCAGGGCGGCGCGCAGGCCGCGGGCCTCGCGTGCAGCGTGAACTACCAGGCGAACGACTGGGGTTCCGGCTTCACCGCCACGGTCACGGTCAGCAACGCCGGGACGGCGGCGATCGACGGCTGGGCGCTGACCTACGACTACACCGGCAACCAGCAGCTGACCAACGGCTGGAACGGCACCTGGTCGCAGTCGGGCCGAACCGTCACGGTCAAGAACCTCGACTGGAACAGGACGATCGCGCCCGGCGCCTCGGTCTCCCCCGGCGGCCAGTTCACCTACAGCGGCACCAACACGGCTCCGGCCGCCTTCGCCGTCAACGGCACCACCTGCACCGGCGCGGGCACCCCCGGCTCGCCCAGCCCCTCACCGACCACCACACCCCCGCCCACCGGCGGCAAGGTGGACAACCCGTTCGCGGGGGCCAAGCTCTACGTCAACCCCGAGTGGAAGGCCAAGGCCGCCGCCGAGCCCGGCGGCAGCGCCGTCGCCAACACCCCGACGTCGGTATGGCTCGACCGGATCGCCGCGATCAACGGTGTGGGCGGCGGCATGGGCGTACGCGCGCACCTCGACGAGGCGCTGCGGCAGGCGGGCGGGCAGCCGCTCGCCATCAACTTCGTCATCTACGACCTGCCCGGCCGCGACTGCTCGGCGCTCGCCTCCAACGGCGAGCTCGGGCCGACCGAACTCGACCGGTACAAGAACGAGTTCATCGACCCGATAGCCGCGATCTTCGCCGACCCGAAGTACGCCTCACTGCGTATCACCACGGTCGTCGAGATCGACTCGCTGCCCAACCTCGTCACCAACACGAGCGGCCGGCCCACCGCCACCCCGGCCTGCGACACCATGAAGGCCAACGGCAACTACGTGAACGGCGTCGGATACGCCCTGTCGAAGCTCGGCCCGATCGCCAACGTCTACAACTACATCGACGCGGGTCACCACGGCTGGCTCGGCTGGGACGACAACTTCGGCGCGTCCGCCGACCTCTTGGCCCAGGCCGCGCAGGCCTCCGGGTCCAAGCTGGAGTACGTCACCGGCTTCATCAGCAACACCGCCAACTACGGAGCGCTGAAGGAGCCCTACTTCTCCATCGACGACTCGGTGAACGGCACATCGGTGCGGCAGTCGAAGTGGGTGGACTGGAACCGGTACGTCGATGAGCTCTCGTACGCCCAGGCCTTCCGCTCCCGTCTGGTGACGGCCGGGTTCAGCCCGAACATCGGCATGCTGATCGACACCTCCCGCAACGGCTGGGGCGGCGCCGCGCGCCCGAGCGGGCCCGCCGCGAAGTCGAGCCTGGACGCCTACGTCAACGGCAGCCGCACCGACCGGCGTATCCACCTGGGCAACTGGTGCAACCAGGCCGGTGCGGGTCTCGGTGAACGTCCGAAGGCCGCGCCGGAACCCGGCATCGACGCCTATCTGTGGGTGAAGGCGCCGGGCGAGTCCGACGGCTCCAGCTCGGCGATCCCGAACGACGAGGGCAAGGGCTTCGACCGGATGTGCGACCCGACGTACACGGGCAACGTCCGGAACGGCAACAACATGTCCGGGGCGCTGCCCAACGCCCCGCTGGCCGGCCACTGGTTCTCGGCCCAGTTCCAGGAACTGCTCAAGAACGCGTATCCCGCGCTCTGAGCGATACGTTCCGGCGGCCCGCGCCCTTGGGGAACGCGGGCCGCCGGCTCCCATCGCCTCGCCCCCCGATGAGTACGCGTACGGATGACGCCCTGCCCGTACGCGAGGGAAGATCGAGGCATGACCATGATCAGAATGACGGGGATCCGGCGCGGAACGCTGCCGATGGCGGTACTGGCCGTGCTGGCGGCAGGATGCGGGACACAGCGGTCCGGGGATGCCGCCGACGCCTACCGGAAATCGCATCCCACACCGACCGGGATATCGACACCGAGCACACCGGCGGACTTCGCGTGCCCCGGCGAGAGCGCCCCGTCGACGCCGACCCCGACCGCCTCGGTCACCCCTGCGCCCGGCGATCACTACGCCGAGAACCACGGCTTCAGGGTGCCCTTCGAACTGCACGGCAAGCACCGCTGCGACGGGCTCGCCGCCATCAAACGGGTCAAGAGTGCGCTCGAACCACTGCGCAAACGCGGCGACTTCACGCCGGAGGGCACCCTGAGCGCGCTCACCGGCCTGGGCTATCCCGCCGGGAAGACGCGGTCCTACCAGGACGGCTCGGGGGTCGGCTTCCTCATCGAGGCCGACGCCTGGCCGGTGTGCGTGGAGGGCACGATGAACAGCACGGCCACCCGGGCGGACGCGTTCGGCGGCTATCCCGACCACACCGGCTGCGAGACCCCGAGCGGCGGCCACTGACGACGCGAAGAATTGCGTGCTGTGCGGTCGGTGGGCATGCAGACTCGCCCCATGGCGGACATGCGGGCGTTCCGGGACGCGGTCGGTGGCTCGGCGAGCGGTGGACCCGGTGGGGCGGCAAGTGAGCTGGCCGGGCAGCTGGGGGTGCGGACGGCCGTGCTGCTGGAAGGGCCCAGTGATCTCGCGGCCGTCGAGGCGTTGGCCGCGCGGCGTGGGCGGGAACTCGCCAACGAGGGGGTGTGCGTCGTGTCGATGGGCGGGGCGATGAGTGTGGGCCGCTTCGCCGCCCTCCTCGGTCCGCCCGGGCTCGGCCTGCGCCTGGTGGGGCTGTGCGACGAGGGCGAGCGACGCTTCTACGAGCGCGGCCTGGAGCGGGCGGGGGCGCCGGACGCCGGGTTCTTCGTGTGCGTGAGGGACCTGGAGGACGAGCTCATCCGCGCGCTGGGCACGGCGAGAGTCGAGGAGATCGTCGGGGCCGAAGGCGACTTCCGTGCCTGGCAGACCTTCCTGCATCAGCCCGCACAGCACGGTCGGCCCCGGCAGCAGCAGTTGCGGCGCTTCCTCGGCACCAAGAAGGGCCGCAAGATCCGCTACGGCCGCCTCCTCGTCGAGGCCCTCGGCCCCGAAGACGTCCCGACCCCGCTCGACGCTCTCCTCAAGAGTCTCTGACCGACTGAGGTAAGGGGCGCACAATTGCCGGGCGCGAGGCGGGAAAGTAGCGAGAGGGAAATACAAGCGCCCGGCGCCTGGATCGCGCTGCGGTGGTGCGCCCCCTTGTCATCGATACTCAAGGCTTTACCAAGTGTGCTGATGAAATCGTTACGGTCGTCGCGTGCGGGGTGTTGAGTGCATATTCCACACAGACCCATGGTCCGGACCTGATGGCCGAAACATTCCCCTCATTGCCATGATTGTCGGAGAATCATATAACCTCTGACGTCCTTGCCAGCCCCACCCGACCTGCACATACCGTTGCCCCTGGCCGCCTCCGGACTCCCCCGGTGGTGGTGACGTTCAGTCAGAGGGAGCAGAACGGAGTCGTCATGAAGAAGGCGTACGAGGCGCCGACGCTCGTCCGGCTGGGTTCTTTCCGGAAGAAGACGGGACTTCTGCAGCGCCACGGGAATGACCGCCTCATTCTCAGCAAGAACTGACGGTCGACGGTACGTCCATTCGACGTCATGACTGACACGCACGCAGGTGCGAGTCCGGGCCGCGGCGACGCGCACTTCGCGGTCTTTCCGGACCGCGAGGACGCGGCCGCCGCGGCCCGCCTCTTCGCCCGCCCCGGAACTCGTACCCTGCCCCACGCCTCGGGACGTCCCTGGTTGATCGGCCGGTGGCACGACGACGAGATCGTCACCGCCCAGGCCGGTCCCGCAGCCCTCGCCGTCATCGGGTGCTCTCCACTCGACACCGCCCGACTGAGCCACCGCGCCGCACAGTTACGGGACCTCGCCCAGCTCGACGCGCTGGCCCGCTCCACTCCCGGCAGCTTCCATCTCGTCGCGGCGCTCGACGGGCGGCTCCGGGTACAGGGCACGGCATCCGGACTGCGGCTCGTCTTCCACGCGGAGATCGGCGGGGTACGCGTCGCGGCCACCCGCGCCGACGTACTCGGCGCCGCCCTCGGCGAGGAACCGGACGTGGAGCAGGTGGCGGTCCGGCTGCTGTGGCCGGTTCCGCATCCGCTGCAGGAAACACCGCTCTGGCGAGGCGTCACCACCGTGCCCCCGCAGGACGCCCTCATCGTCGCGCCGGACGGCCGGGCCGCCCGCCACTCGCGCTGGTGGACTCCTCCCGAGCCGGTACGGACGCTCACCGCCGGCGCGGACCTGGCCCGCGACGCACTTGCGGACGCCGTCAACACCCGTACACGGCACGGCGGTACGGTCAGCTGCGACCTGTCCGGGGGCCTGGACTCCACCTCCATCTGCTTCCTCGCCGACCGCTCACCCGCCCATGTCGTGGCGAGCACCTGGCCCGGGCGCGACCCGGCCGACACCGATCTGCACTGGGCCCGGCAAGCCGCCGGGTTCCTGCCGGACGTCGAACACGTCGTCTGGGACGCCGATGCCTCTCCGCTCGTGTACACCGATCTGCTCACCATCGACGACCTGCTCGACGAACCGACCATCGGCGTCATGGACCGCTCCCGCGTGCTGCACCATCTGCCCGGCATGGCCGAGCGGGGCAGCCGTCTGCATCTGACGGGGATCGGCGGCGACCATGTGGCCTGGTGCTCCGAGGCGTACTACCACCGTCTCCTGCGCACCCGGCCCCTCTTCGCCCTGCGGCAGCTGCGGGGATTCCGTGCCCTGTGGCAGTGGCCGCTCGGCGGCACGGCCCGCGCCCTCAGCGATGCGCGGCCGTACGGGAAGTGGCTGAGGGACTCGGTCGGGCAGCTGCGCGACCCCCTTCCCGCAACCGTCACCGGCGCCCTCGGCTGGGGCGGGGCGCCGCGCCTGTTCGACTGGGTGACGCCCGAGGGCGAGTGGCTGGCCGCACGGGCGCTGCGCGCGGCGGCCGAGAGCGCGCAGCCGCTCCACCGTGACCGCGGTCTGCACGCCGATCTGGAACAGATCCGCTCCTGCACCCGCATCATCCGTCAGTGGGACGCGATGGCCGCGAGGGCCGGTGTGCCGATGGCGTCGCCGTTCCTGGACGACCGCGTCATCGAGGCGTTCCTCGCGGTCCGGCCCGCTGAACGGGTGTCGCCCTGGCAGTACAAACCCCTGCTGACCGCCGCCATGCGGGACGTCGTCCCGCAGGAGTGGCTGCGGCGCAGCAACAAGGCGGACGCGTCCATGGACGCGTCCAACGGGCTGCGCGAGCACCGCGCCGATCTGCTCGCCCTGTGGGAGGACTCACGGCTGGAACACCTCGGCCTGGTGAACGGCGACGCGCTGCGCGACCTCGCGCTGCGGCCCGCGACGCCCGGACTGCAGCAGGCCATCCTCTACTCCACGATCGCCGCCGAGGTATGGCTGCGCGGTCTGCCGCGCGGCGCGAAGACCGGGGCGACCACCTCCATCTGACCCTCCAGCGAAAGGCACCCCCACCATGGCACTGCGGTTCGGCCCCGATGTCTCCACCGCGCAGACCGACTACGGAACCGTCCTGCTCGATGAACGCAGCGGCCAGTACTGGGAGTTGAACCCCACCGCCACGCTGATCATCGAGACGCTGCTCGGCGGCGAGGACGAGGCGGCGGCCACGGACGCGCTGGTCGCGGAGTTCGACATCGAGCGCGAGCGGGCGCGGCGGGACGTCACCCACCTGGTCGCCGAACTGCGCGCCTCGGGACTCGCCGCATGACCACGCCCAGCGCGCTGGAGCGCCCCAGCGGTGTGCCCTGCGCCCGGCGGCTGGGCGCCCGGCTGGCCCTGCTTCCCGCGGTCGCGCTCTCCTTCCTGCCGCCTCGCCGCATCCGCCGCGTCCTCAATCTGGTACGCCGTGGCGCGGCGCCGGCGACGCCCGCCCAGGCGAAGAACGCCCGCGACGCGATGTGCGCCGTGAGTCTGCGCTGCGCCGGGCCGCGCGGCTGTCTGCCCCGCTCGCTGGGGGCCGCGCTGCTGTGCCGACTGGGCGGCAGCTGGCCCACCTGGTGCACGGGGGCACGGATCGTGCCGCCGTTCACCGCGCATGCCTGGATCGAGGCCGACGGCCGCCCGGTCGACGAAGGAGTGCCCGACGACTACTTCACCCGGCTGATGGCCGTCACCCCGGTGGACCGGCCCGCTCGATGACCCGGTCACCCGCCGAGGCTCCCGACCGTACGACCCGGGGCGCGGTCGTCACCATGTTCCGGCTCACCGCCGGACACCGGGGCGCCATGGCTCTCGCCACCGTGCTGACACTGGTGGGCTCCGCCCTGGGACTGGCCCAACCACTCGTCGCCAAACGCATCGTGGACGCGAGCGGCGCGGGCCGGACGTTCTGGTCGCTCCTTGCGCTCCTGGGCGCGCTCTTCACCGTCGAAGCGGTGACCGGTGCCATGGGCCGGTTCCTGCTGGAGCGCATGGGTGAGCGCATCGTGTGCCGGATGCGGCACGGTCTGGTCAGGCATCTGCTCCGGCTGGAGATGAAGGAGTACGACCGGCATCGCACCGGCGACCTCATCTCCCGGGTCACGGCCGACACCACCCTGTTGCGGGAGGTGGTGGCCCAGGCGCTGGTCGACCTGGGGACGGGGGCGCTCGTGTCGGCGGGCGCGATCGCGCTGATGATGTGGCTGGACCCGCTGCTGCTGCTCCTGGTCGCCCTCACGGTGGCCGCCGCCGCCGTGATCGTGGCCTCCCTGCTCAAAGGCATCAGAGCCGCGTCCGAACGCATACAGAACTCGGTCGGCGCCATCGCCGCCGAACTGGAGCGCGCGCTGGGCGCGTTGCCGATGGTCCGGGTGCACCGGGCGGAGGAACGTGAGGCCGCGCGGATCGGCGAGCGGATCGACCAGGCGTACAGCGCGGGCGTACGGACCGCGCAGCTGGCCTCGGTGATGAGTCCGGCCGTCGAACTCGCCGTCCAGGGCTCCTTCCTGCTCGTCCTGGTCATCGGCGGTCTGCGGGTGAACAGCCACACGGGCTCGCTCGGCGACCTGGTCGCCTTCCTGCTGTACGCCTCGTACCTGGTCCTGCCCCTGTCGTCGGTCTTCCGGGCCGTCGGTCTCATCCAGCGCGGCATGGGCGCCTACCAACGGGTGGCGGAGGCACATGACCTCCCGGCGGAACCGGAGCCCCCGGCACACACCATCGCCGCGGGGGCCACCACCACCCGCTCCCCCGAGCCCGCCCGGCCCGCGTCGCATCCCGCCGCCCCGTTGTCGCAGCCGACGGCGGCACTCACCCTGCGGGATGTCCACTTCGGTTACGAGCCGGACCGGCCCGTACTGCGCGGCGTCTCCTTCATCGTTCCGCACCGTCAGCAGGTCGCCCTGGTGGGACGGTCGGGAGCGGGCAAGAGCACACTCTTCGCGCTGGTGGCCCGCTTCTACGAACCGGATGCGGGAACCCTCCTGTTCGACGGCCGTCCCGCGAGCGAGCTGAGCCGCGACCGGTGCCGGGCGCGTATCGCCGTCGTCGACCAGAACACCCACGTCGTACACGGCTCCCTGCGTGACAACATCACGTACGCCGTGCCCCACGCCGACGACACCGAGATCCACCGTGTCATCGAACTCGCCCAACTGGAAGGGGTCGTCCGGCGCCTGCCCGGCGGTCTGTCGGGCGTGCTCGGCGAGCGCGGCGCGACCCTCTCCGCCGGGGAGCGGCAGCGGGTCGCCCTGGCCCGCGCGCTGCTCGCCCGGCCGGCTCTGCTCCTGCTCGACGAACCGACCTCGCACCTCGACGCCATCAACGAGGCGGCGCTCACCACGGCCATGCGGGATGCCGCCCAGGAGTGCGCCCTTCTGGTGATCGCGCATCGCCTGTCCACCGTCCGGCACGCCGACCGGATCGTCGTCCTGGAGGGCGGGCGGGCCATGGCCTGCGGGCGCCACGAACAACTGCTCACCACGAGCCCCGCATACCGCGAACTCGCCGCCGGCCAGATGCTCACACCCGGATCCGCCTTGCCCTCCGCCGCGCGGAACGGCAGCGCGCAGATACCACCAAACGGATACTGGCCACGCCCGGAAAGGCGTGGCCAGCATGAGTGAACCAGATGTCAGCAGATTCACATGATGGAGAATTCCGCGCTCGCCCGGGAAGCGGCGATATCCACGAATGGACAATCAGCGAAGACGACCGTCCCGGACAACCGTTCTGGACGACTTTCCCGTCAACTCATCACAGGATTTCGATGGCCGTGACCTTCGGCGGACGGTTCGGGAAGGTGATTTCGTGCCACCGTTCGATCTTCACCGAGTCACCATTGGCGTCGTAGTAGATCAAGTCGTTGTTGCCGGTGGAGATCTTGTCGACCCACCACCCGCCGAAGTTGGTCTTCCCCTTGTTCGCGTAGCAGTCCACGCTGTCACGCCCGTTGTTGTGCGACCAGATCTTCAAAAAGTTTTCCCCGCCGCGGCAGGTGACATGGTCGATGGCAAAAGCGTTACCGGTCGGCATGGCCATGGTGATCGCGGCAGTCGCGGCGAACGCCACGGCCGCAGAACGCGCGACCTTTTTCGTCTTTGAGATCACAAGTTCCCCTAAACTCGAATGTCGAATCGGGAGTTACCTTGGTGACGACCACGGGCGGTGTGCTGCCGAAAACGCATTTTCATGCCCCCACAGCGCGGCCATCACGTCGTCTCGCGCTTACACAACGACGATCCTATAAAGCGGCTGTATATGGCAATCTGTTATGTGGACCCCGGCTGGAATGAGCCCCCGAATGTCCAGATCTGGGCACCTGCGGGGCAGTTGACAGGTTTCAGCCCACACCGTCGCTTCGTCAGCCAAGACCCGTATGTCCGGGGGATGTGGTGGGGTCGACGTGCCGGAGTGAGCTCACACCGGAACGTCTTCCCGGCGGCGCTGGACGGGTCCGGTGAGGTCGGCGAAGCACCGTGATATGGCGGCCAGTTGGGACGCCTCGACGTCGGTTCCCACTTCTCCCGCGTCGTCATCGGCCTCCGCCGAGAGGGGACGGTATGCGGATTCCGGCGCCGGGGCGGGCGAGCCCGGCGCGTTCAGGGCCCTCGTCCTGCCCAGCGCCGCCACGATGGCCGCCGCCCGCGCGGCAGCCGTCACCGGCTCCCCCAGCGGCGGTGTCTCCATACGTGGGCGCAGCAGAAGCAGGCCGTCGTGGATCTCGATGACCCGGCGGTAGAGGGCGAAACGCACCGCGCGCGGGGTGGCCTGACCGATACGTAGGCCGTGGCGCGGCGGCTGGAGCGCGATCTGCGGAAACTCACCGTGCAGCGCGGACCACAGCGGGGTCAGCGCCCGGTACGTGCGGCGCGCCCACCACCAGTGCCGCAGCGGAGTCCACGCGGAGGTGCTGCCTCCGGCGATGACCAGCGTCGCGCAGACCAAGCCCAGGACGGTGGAGACGGCGTCCTCGCCGTCGGTCTGGCGCCCGCTGGACAGGGCGAGCCGGATGTCGTCGAGACCCCAGGCCGTCCACACCACACCCAGGGCCACGCCCGCGCAGAACAGGCGCAGCCCCACGCGTTGGACACCTGCCTCGGCACGCCGGGCTCTGCGCAGGGTCACCCGCACCAGAGCCACCAGGTGCCAGGCCGGGAACAGGGTGATGACCGTGTTGTACGCGGCCAGGAACGGGCGCCGCCGCACGTCGACGAAGAGTTCTCCGGATGCGTGATGGAGGTCGGCTGCCGAGAACAGCACCACCATGGTGACAAGGGTCAACGCGGTGGTGATGACATGCCGCCGCGCCGACCGTGCGGCCAGCAGGCCCAGACAGGAAGCGGCCAGCATCCGCAGCTGATCGCCCATCAGCATGGGCAGGCCCGGCATGGCGACGGTGTGCTCGACGGCCCTTGCTGTGGCGGGGGCGAGGACGATCAGGGCGATGCCCAGACAGAAGACGGAACGGTGGACATACCGCTGCGCGGCCGCCGCCTGTTCACCGCGTACGGCTCGCCACCGGTACAGGCCGAAGGCGCACAGGGCCAGTCCGACGAGGCACTGAAGGAGGTCGGTCATGGCCGCCTCCGCCGTGGCCCGGGGCCGAGGAAGGGGTCCGGGGGCCGCGCCGGGAGATTCCACACCGCACGCTGGATGATCAACGAGGCCAGCAACTCGGCTTCCTGCTCCTGCGGTTCCGTGTAGACGGTCCGGCCCAGGACCCGGTGCACCAGCTCGTCCGCCAGGTGCGGTGTCAACTCGGTGGAGAGTGTGCCGTCGTGGCCGCACAGGAGGTGGGACAGCTCGTGCACGAGGATGTGCTCACGGTGGAGCGGAGAGGTGTCCGCCGCGTAGGCGATGTAGTCGGCCTGGTCCGCGCTCACCAGCAGACCGCAGGGAACTCCGGGCGACCAGGGGATCGGTATGAGGTCGATCGGTCTGCCGCGCTGTTCGGCCGCGTCGGCGATGAGCTCGACCGCGTCGAACGGGACGGGGAGTTCCAGCGAGGCCGCGATGGCCCGGCACCGCCGAAGCCGGTCTCTCGCCGCGGTGGATGGGCGGCCCGCCCGGCCGGTGCCCCAACGGCGGTTCCTCACCGCTCTGTTGACCTGCGGCGATCGGCTTCCCGGCGGGCGATGGAGTCGATCAGGTCGCGTACGGTGCCCAGCCCGTCGGGGGAAAGAGCGACCGCGCGCAGGGCCACATCGCGTACACCGGCGTCCCGCATGGCGGAGAGGAGGGCGACCTCCTCGGAGATCTGAGCGCTCTCGGCGTCGTCGAAGAAATACGCGACCGGCACCTGGAAGAACGCGGCCAGCGCCTCCAGATGGCGCTTGGTGGGGTTGTCCCGGCGCCCCGTACGAAGCTGCCACAGATAGGTGGCCGAGAACGTCTCTCCGCTGGAGTCGCGGCAGGCCCGCGCGACGTCCTCATTGCTGTACGGAGTGCGGTCCGGGCGACGTACGGCCTGGAAGAGAGCTTCTATTCGCTCCGCCAATGACTGGGCTCCGGCCTCCGGCACTGCCCCACCTCCGTTCGGTAGCGGCATAGTAACCCGACCTCCTGACCTCGGCCGGGTCCGAGTCGAGCCAAGTCCGAGCCGGACCCGAGCGGACACCCGAGCCGATGACGACGGCATGAACTGAGATGAATGAACTGGCCATCTCCTCCACACCAGTTGACACCCGTCGCCCCGGTCGGCCAAGCTTCGAATCGCTTTGCGGGCCCATCGGATCGAGCTCGACCATGTCCGGTCGAGTCCGATCGGATGCCCGTCCGACGCACGCTCGCGAATGAAGGAGCACCACATGAGACGCACTGTCGCCGCCTTATTCACGGCTCTGCTGGCGATCTTCACAGCCGCCGCCCTGCCCGCCACCGCCCATGCCTCAAGCCCCGGTTCCTGTACCACCCGCTACGAAGGCCCGTACGGAAGCGCCACGTGCTCGGGCGTCGACCCGAGCGTCCAGTGGCGGGCCGTGGTGGGGTGCTTCTACATCGAAGCCGGCCAGCCGATCCCGTTCACGGTGCTCGGCAACGTGATCACCGGCAACGGCACCTCGGTCGGCGGCTGCACGGGCGCCTCCTGGGCGACGAAGCACATCTCGGCCGAGGTCGTGGGCGTGGCCGGCCGCCAGGGCCGTCTGGTGGGCTACGGCGGCAAGTGCATGGACATCGCCAGCGGGAGGACCACGGTCGCCACCCCGGTGCAGATCTACGACTGCAACGGCACCGGCGCCCAGTGGTGGACGCTGGGCAACGACCACAGCGTGCGCGGCCTCGGCATGTGCCTGAACGTGGTGTGGGGCAGCAGCGACAGTCCGAACGGCACCAAGGTGGAGATCTACGACTGCGTGGGCAGCGCGGGCGAGCAGTGGATCCCCCAGCCGGACGGATCGCTCAAGAACGTCCTCACCGGCAAGTGCCTCGACGACCTCGGATTCAGCACCGCCAACCGTACGCAGCTGGGCATCTGGGACTGCAACGGCCTGGACAACCAGAAGTGGACGCTGACTCCCTGACCCTCCGGGCTGTGGCCCGATGACCTCTGGCCCGCCGACCTCTGATCAGCCGTCCGACACGGGGCCGCCTCCTGGCGGCCCCTCCTTATGTGGTGCTACGGCACGACGCTGGCGGTCGGCGAGCACTCCAACTGCTTCTGGCTCGGTATCTCCCCGCACACCGTCACGGAGGCGGGCGGCGCGTCGTCCGTGACCGCGAGCATCCGGGTGTAGGTGTCACGGTCCGTCCGGATCGTGGCCTCCAGCTCCAGGTCGGTCCGGTCCCTGATCTTGACGACGTCCCCGATGGCACCGTTCTCGATCCGCCCCCACACCGCGTGACAGGCGGGGCTGTAACGCAGCTCGATGTGCATACCGCGCAGCCAGGTGTCATGCGCGGTGTTCGCGTCCCACTGGCAGTCCATGGACTGCGGGTCACGGCGCAGACAGGTGTCCCCGGAACACTTCACCTGGACCTTTCCGGCCGCGGGCACCGCTTGCGCCCCCTTACCGGTGGCCGACGCCTGAGTACCGACGGGCGCGCCGGATCCGGCCCCGCCGCCCATGGCCAGCACCGCGGCGACCGCACCCATGACCGCGCCGGACGCGATGTAGCCCACGGCCCCGAGCTTGCGTCGCCAGGACGGCCCGTCGACGACCCGGCGCCGGGCGAGCACCAACGGTATCCACCGCGGTGCGCGGCCCGCGGGACGGTCCGGCTCCTCCGCCGCGTGCGGCGGTTGCGGCGCCTCGGAGGTCTCGGCGACGGGGTCCGACGTCCCGGGCCGGGGTGCGTACACCTCGGCGGCGGCCGGTTCCTCGGTCGGCGACTGCCCCACCTGTACGAGCAGGGCGAGCAGCGGTTGCGGATCCGCGTCGGTGGCGGCCGCGAACTGCTCGACGGCGACCTTGGATGGAAGTTGTTTCCCGTTCAGGAAGCGTTCCCAGGAGGAGCGGCTGTAGTGGGTCCTGTCGGCCAGCTGTCCATAGCTGAACCCGGCCTCCTGCTTGATACGGCGCAGTTCCGCAAAGAGCTGCTCCTGTGCGCACACAGGAGCGTTGATCTGATCGGACATGTGCCTCCCCCGCCTTTCACTCGCGGCAGACGACAACTCCCTCGCCGTCGCGCGGACCATAGAGTAACCGGACCGCTGACCGGTTTCCGGACACCCGCACCACCGGTCCGACCACGGCCGGACCGGGCACTCCGAGCGACCTGGCGGACTGTCATTCCACCGCCGCGCGCGCCGGAATACAGACGTCGGACATCGTCCCGCCCAAGGGCCAACTCCGTGACTTCTCTCCGCCGAACAGCCTTGATTCACCGGTGCGGGAAGTAGGTGGCATCCACATGCGTCGTGCCGAATTCCTTTCGGCCGCATGTCCGACTGACCGGCACAACCGGTCCGGACCATTCCGGATGCATTCACCGTTTGCCTTCCGCAAGTCGACCCGGCGATCCCCCCGCTTCCGGCGCCAGAGGACCCCCGAAGGCGACCCAGGGGGCATCCCGGGCCATCCCGCGCCGCGCTCCCGACGCCGGGACGAGCACCCGACCGTCGCCGAGGGGTGGATCGGTCCCGGATATCCCGGACACACCATCGGCCGCGCGCGGCGCCCAGGGAAAACGGTGCCGCACCCTGGTTGCGTATCCGCGGATGGAGTTGGCCTTACGCCCGCAATGCCGGGCATCCGGGCATCTACCGCATGGGCATTCCGCTTCTTCGACCCACCTGGTCGCCGGCGTTGAGCGCCCCCGGTATTTCCCTCCAACCGGCGCGGCAGCAGATCAAGTCGATTCCGTCCCGGAGTTCCGGCACAGGGCCCCACCCGGGTCCGCGCACACCGAAGCGCGGTGCGGTGTGTGGATCACCACATCCCCACGCCGCACCCCAGCCCGGGACGTCCCTGGTCTTCGCGGTGCGGCGTCCCACTGCCCAGGTCAGCGCCCTGCCGAGGGCCGGGACGGTCCGGGACGGCCTCCGCACCCGCCCGAGTCGTGCGTATCGTCGTGGGACACCCCGGTGCACGAGCAGCGTGACGTCCGCGCTCGTATCTCGTATGAGGTGCCGTCAGCCCTCCGCCACCGTGAGCTGCCCGCCACCGTGACCTGGTGGCAGTCGCCTGAGACTCCCTCCCCGGCGACCTCAACCATTCTCGACAGTCAAGGAACCCATCATGGCGATCACCCCCATGGCCCGCCGGGCAGCGTCCGCTGCCGGCACGGTCGGCGATCGGGCGACGTGACATGCGTATGCGGCGGAACGGGCATGGTGCCCCAGCTGTTGAGCGAGGCGTCTCCTGTCTCAACTCCTCCATCTGGGGAGTGTGAGCCCCTCGCGCGGGGGCACTCGCGGTGGGAGAACAGGCCCGGAACCGGGCGCTTCCCGCAGCGGGTGCGGTGCGCGATCTAGCGATACGATTGTGATGTACCTCACCTTGGACGAAGGGTGCGGGCCATGGGCATATCCGAAGCGACACCCGCCACGCAGAGCGGCCACCCGGGCTTGCGGCGAGAGATCGGCTTTGTGGGGCTGATCTGGGCGTCCGAGGGATCGATCATCGGATCCGGCTGGCTGTTCGGCGCCCAGAAGGCCCTGGGAGTGGCGGGGCCGGCGGCGATCATCTCCTGGGGAATCGGCAGTCTCGCGATCTTGATTCTGGCGCTGGTGCACGCGGAGCTCGGCGGTATGTACCCGGTCTCCGGCGGCACGGCGCGCTTCCCGCACTACGCGTTCGGCGGTGCCGCCGGAGCGTCGTTCGGATGGTTCTCCTGGCTCCAGGCCGCCACGGTCGCACCCATCGAGGTGCTGGCGATGATCACATATGGCCAGCACTACTCCTGGGCGAAGGGCTGGCTGAAGATCAAGGGCGGCCAGGACCTGCTGACCGGTTCCGGGATCGCCGTGGCGATCGTGCTGATGGCGGTCATCACCGCGATCAACTTCCTCAGCATCCGGCTGCTGGCCCGTACCAACAGCGCGGCGACCTGGTGGAAGGTCGGCATCCCGCTGCTGACGATCTTCGTGTTCGCCATCATCGCGTTCCACGGAAGCAACTTCACCGCCGCCAACGGCTTCAACCCTTACGGCGCGAAGGGCATCCTGAGCGCGGTCTCCACGAGCGGCATCATCTTCGCTCTGCTGGGCTTCGAGCAGGCCGACCAGCTCGCAGGTGAGAGCGCGAACCCGAAACGCGACATTCCGCGTGCGGTGATCGGCTCCATCGTGATCGGCGCGATCATCTACATCCTGCTGCAGGTCGTCTTCCTCGCGGCGCTGCCCGCGTCGCAGGTCCAGGGCACCTGGGCCACGGCCGCGTTCAACACCCTGACGGGTCCGTTCGCCCAGCTCGCCACGCTCATCAGCCTCGGCTGGCTGGCCACCATCCTCTATCTCGACGCAGTGGTGTCCCCTGCCGGTACGGGCCTGATCTACATCACCGGGTCCTCGCGGGTCTCGTACGGCCTCAGCCGCAACGGCTATGTGCCGCAGGTCTTCGAGAAGACCACCCGGCGCGGTGTGCCGTGGCCCGGACTCATCGCCGCGTTCGTGACCGGCTGCATCTGCTTCCTGCCGTTCCCGAGCTGGCAGTCGCTGGTAGGGCTGATCACCAGCGCCAGCGTGCTCATGTACGCGGGCGCGCCCCTGTCCTTCGGCGTCTTCCGCAACCGCCTGCCGGACGCCGACCGTCCGTACCGACTCCCCGGCGGGTCCTGGATGTCGCCACTGGCCTTCGTCGTCGCCAACCTGCTGATCCTGTGGTCGGGATGGGAGACCGACTGGAAGCTGGGTGTGGCGATCCTCATCGGCTACGTCATCCTCGTCGCCAACCGCGTGTTCAAGATGAACCCGATCCAGCCCCAACTCGACCTCAAGGCCGCGCAGTGGCTGCCCGTCTATCTGATCGGCATGGGACTCATCGTCTACGCCAGCGACTTCGGGCCGCTGAAGCACCCGTGGTTCCCGCTGTGGTGGGACATGGCCGTCGTGGCGGGCTTCAGCCTCGCCATCTACTACTGGGCGCTCGCGGTGGCCCTGCCGACCGAGAAGATCCAGCGGATGATCGACCAGGTGGTGGTCCCGGAGGAGGCCGACATCAAGTGACCGCCGTCCGCGCGGTGTGAACGGGCCGGGGCCCGGGCGAAGTGTTCGCCCGGGCCCCGGCGTACGCGTTCACGGGTGTCCGCGTACGTGTTCACGCGGCCGCAGTTCGCTCACCGCGTCCTTCGACAGGCGGACGCGGACCAGGGCGGCGGCAAGGCGGGCCAGGTCCTTCGGCTCGACCAGCCGCCCCAGGCCATTCGGGGTGTGCGGCAGTCCCAGTGACGCCGCCGTCTCACAGGTTCGGCCGTCGAAGAAGGGGCGCAGCTCGGGCCAGACCTGCTGGGCCTCCCGGCAGAAGATGTCCACGCCCACCGGGCCGATCCGGGGCACCTCTTGGAGCAGCTCCCGCACCGCGGACGGCTCTCGGTGCGCTTCCGCGCGGAGGTTGCGCAGGTCTCCCTTCCACCGGTCGAGTACGAGCGCGGCGCCCTCGCCGAGTGCGGTCGCGGTGCTCTCGTCGTAGCGGACGTAGTGGGCACGGCCCAGCGCGTCCACCCGGGCCTGCCAGCGGGAGTCCGCCATCGCCCGAGGAGTGCGCAGCCCGGCTCCGAAGATCTCCCGGGCAGCGGCAGTCGCGATGTCCGCCTTGATGCGGATCGAGCAGAGCACGGTCAGCACCAGCAGTTGGTACAGCGGCGCGGGTGTGTCGCGGAGCGCGATGCCCGCCTCGTCGGCGTACGTCGTTCCGTACTCGCGCAGCAGGCGCGATGTCAGTTCCTGGGTGTTCATGTCCGCGGCACGCCGAACGCGAGCATCGGGTGGATCGGATGACGCGCGATGGTGACCTTGCTGTACATGGCACCTCCCGGCCCCCTTGATTGCCGTGAATTCCAGCCTCCTCCGGTGCTGGGGCGCACACAACTACGTGCCCCACACATGAAACACTCCGTGTCCGGCCGCCTCCTTTCCGGAGCCGATCCCCGTAGGTCAGGCCGCAAAAGGGTCCGGATCCGCCGCCCTCAGCCGACGGCTGCGTGGCCGCTGTTCACCCGGATCAGGCCCTCCTGGGCGAGGGTGGCCGCCAGCACCCCCTCACGGGTGAAGACCCGGCCCAGGACCAGCCCCCGCCCGGCGGAAGCCACCGGGGTCTCCAGGTCGCACAGCAGCCAGTCGTCCGCGCGGAAGGGACGATGGATCCACACGGTGTAGTCGACGCTCCGCCCGGTGGTGTGCAGCCACGAGACCCCCTGCCGGACCAGCACCGTGTCCAGCATGGTGACATCGCAGACGTACACCAACAGGCAGTCGTGCAGCAGGCGTTCACGACCGGCGGCCGCCTCGGTGGGCAGTTCGCCCCTGACCCGCACCCACACCTGGCTCCGGGGCGACCGCAACGACGGATCCTTCTCCGCGTCGAAGCTCAGCGGCCCGACGAAGCGCAGCTCGTACGGCGTGCCGAGAGGATGCATCACCGTGCCGAACGCCTTGGTCAGCCGCTCCTCGTAGGTCGGCAGGCTCTCCGGATCCGGCACGGGCGGCATCGGATCCTGGTGGCCGAGGCCCGGCTCGGGGCGGTGGAAGGAGGCGGTCAGGGAGAACACCTCCCGGCCGCGCTGGGTCACCCGGACCCGGCGGGTGGCGAACGAGGCGCTGTCCCGCACCCGCTCGACCCGGTGGTCGAAGGCCATGCCCGGCAGGGCGGGTCGGACGAAGAAACCGTGCACCGAGTGCACCGGCAGCTCACCGGACACCGTACGCCCGGCCGCGGCCAGCGCCTGGGCGGCCAGGTGCCCTCCGTACACCGGGGAAGTCTGCTCCAGGGCGGGGAGCCCGGCGAAGCGGTTCTCGTCCCCGTCCGGATCGGCGCCGAGATCGAGCAGGCCGAGCAGGTTCAGCGGCGTACGTTCCCGGTCCATGGACCCCACTTCACTCGGTATCGCCGAACGGGAGCCAGTATCTCCGGCTCCGCCTCGGCCCTCAACCGAAACGCCGCAAGGAGCAGCGGAGTTGACTCCTACGAGGCAGGGGGGTGATGCGACGCCTCAACCCCGCGTACGAGGAAGCGTCATCGTGAGCACCACAACTCCGTACGAGTACGACCACAGGCCTCCGCGCTACGAAAAAACTACGCCACAAAACGCCTTCCACGAACGGGAGTTGCTACATACGGTCGCCTGTGGCAGTTGTTACGACAACGTTAAGGAGAAGTGTATGAACAGCAACCTTCGCGCGGCGGCCGTCACGGCGGCGCTTGTCACCGGGCTCCTCGCGGCCGGCGGCGCCGCCACGGCGGCCGAACGCATCGACTCGCAGCACCTGACCGCACACCTCCAGAAAGCCATCGCCGCCGAGCAGGAGAGCGGCGCGACGACAACGGGCGGGCCCATCCTGGGTGTGCAAGCGAGCAGCCCCGACGTCGCGCGATCTTGACGGGGACGGAGGTGTGCACGGTGGACAATCCCGTTGAGGACCAGGTCAATTGGTGCCCCAGTGGGGACGCCGAGCGTCCGGAATCCGTTGTCCTGGGAGTGAGATCCGGGGAGAACGGCCAGGTCGTCTATCTGGCCGAGCCGGTGCCGGCAGCGGACGTTCTCCCCACCATCCCCGAGGGCATCGCACCCCACCGGGTACTCCGGTTCGCCTCGCACTGCGTGTCCGAGTGCGTGAACCGGGAGGGCGACGCCTGCGGCTTGATCGAGCGCGTACGCACCGTGCCGACGCCGAACGCCCCGGCAGCCGTACCGCGGTGCCACCTCCGTCCGCACTGCAAGTGGTGGAACCAGGCGGGTGTGGACGCCTGCCACCGCTGCCCCGCCCTCGCCACACTCAACTCCCCCGACGACGAACTCGCCGTACTCGTCGCGGATCCGTCCACCACCAGGGAGCAGCTGGAGGAGTGGATCGCCGCGGCCGAGTGAGACATGAAGCCGACGCGCCCTGGACCGATGCGCCGCGGTGTGCCCCTCGCGCCGACGTGGTAGAAGTTGACATACGTGTCAGGTTCAAGTCGTCATCATGGCGTCATGCGAGGTGCGGAATGCGGATCGGGGAACTGGGCCGGCTCAGCGGAGTGAGCGAGCGCTCCCTGCGCTACTACGAGACGCAGGGGCTGCTGCGGGCGGAACGCACCCCCGGCGGCCACCGGGACTACGGGGACTGGGCCGTCGACCGCGTCGTACGCATCCAGACGTTGTATGCCGCGGGCCTGAACAGCAAGAAGATCGCACAACTGCTGCCCTGCATGAGGGACGCGGACGGTCGGCCGAACGAGATCGCCACCCCGGAGCTGGTGGACGAGCTCACCGCGGAGCGCGACCGCATCAACCGTCTGATCACCGATCTGGTGCGCTCGCGCGATGTGCTGGACGAAGTCATCGATACGGCGTCGGAGAGCGCGAGCTCCGGCCCGGCTTGAGCGTCTTCACCCGGCGGCTCGGCCGCACGCCCTGGAACAACCACCCGGCGGTGGCTGCTGCCAACGTGGGGCACGATTCGTGCAGTTGCCCGGTCAACCGCTAAGGTGCCTGGTCACGACCGTATCCCCGTTCGACCAACGGGCCGGTCAGGGCTCTGCCGCAGTTGGTGGCACCTCCACGTCTGCTGCGCCGGTCTCTGCCTGCCCGGGCCTCGTTCACGGGGCGGTCCTCACGGCGGGGCAGTCGGCCCCGGCCGACGGGTCAGGAGGAACGAGTGGCACAGATCATCGCCGAGGTCTCACGGACGTTCAACGAGTTTCTGCTCTTGCCGAACCGGACTCGGACAGGCTGCTCGGCTGCGACCGTCGACCTGCGCACACCCCTGGTGCGGCACATCAAGGGCGAGGGGTCGGCGATCGAACTGCAGTCTCCGTTCACCTCCGCGATCATGCAGGCCGTCAGCACACCGGAACTCGCGATCGCCCTGGCGCGCAACGGCGGTCTCAGCTTCCTGCACCACAACCAGCCGATCCACGACCAGGTCGCGGCGGTCCGCCAGGTGAAGAACTTCAAGGCCGGATTCGTCACCAGCGACACCAACGTCCGTCCCGACGACAGCCTGGGTCTCCTCGTCGACGTCATGCGCCGTACCGGCCACAGCACCGCCGCGGTCACCCACGACGGGACCGCCACCGGCCGCCTGCTCGGCCTGGTGACCTCCCGTGACTTCCACCCTCAGCGCCATGACCTGGACGGACCGGTCAGCGGCCGGATGACCGCCGTCGCCGAACTGGCCCACGCCGGGCCCGACATCACGCTCTCCGAGGCCAACGCGCGGCTGTGGGACGAACGGCTGGACTGCCTCCCGGTGCTGGACGCCGAGGGACACCTCCAGCATCTGGTATTCCGGTCCGACTACAACGACAACAAGCGCTTCCCGAACCAGCTCGTGGACGCCGCCAAGCGGCTGCGTGTGGGCGCGGGCATCAACACCCACGACTATCAGGAGCGCGTCCCGGCCCTGCTTGAGGCCGGTGCGGACGCGCTGTGCTTCGATTCGTCCGACGGCTACAGCGACTGGCAGGCGCAGGCGCTGACCTGGGTGAAGAAGCACTATCCGGAGATCCCGGTCGGCGGCGGCAACGTGGTCGACGGCGAGGCGTTCACGTTTCTCGCCGAGGCGGGGGCGGACTTCGTGAAGGTCGGGGTGGGCGGTGGCTCCATCTGCATCACCCGGGACCAGAAGGGCATCGGCCGCGGCCAGGCCAGCGCCGTGCTGGACGTCGCGGCCGCCCGGGACGCCTTCCTCGAACGCGCCGGTGAGTACGTGCCGATCTGCTCCGACGGCGGGCTGGTGCACGACTACCACGTGGCCCTGGCACTGGCGATGGGGGCCGACTTCGTCATGATGGGCCGATACTTCGCACGCTTCGACCAGGCGGCCGGTGCGAAGCTGCCCACCCGCGACGGCTTCGTGAAGGAGTACTGGGGTGAGGGCTCGAACCGGGCCCGCAACTGGCAGCGCTACGGCCAGGGCGGTCAGGGGCTGCTCTTCGAGGAAGGCGTGGACGGCTACGTCCCCTACGCGGGCGACCTCAACGAAGGGCTCGCCCTGACCGTCGCCAAGCTCAGGACCACGATGGTCTCCTGCGGCTCCGCCACTTTGGCGGAGTTCCAGTCCACGGCCCGGCTGACCCTCGTTTCGGACCAGAGCTTCCAGGAGAGCCACGCCAACGTCACCCTGCGGGAAACCCCCACGGCGGTCTCCTGACCAGGAGACCGGCCGCGGACGCCCGCGCCCCCGCCGGAGACGGGGGCGACCTGGGCGTTACGTATGACGATGTCAGACGCGGTCGGCCGCGATGAGGAGGTAGTGGAAGCTGCCTTCCCGGTACGCGGTCAGGAACGGGTCCTCGACGCCGGTGGCGAGGGAGGACCGGGCGCGCAGCTCCCAGTACGGGATCGTGGCGGCCGTGAGGTCGACGACGTTCATGGGGACGAGACCGTTGGCGGCCATCGCCTTGAAGTAGGCGCTGCGGGGGTGGATGTTGCACGTGTAGTGCTCGTCGATCCGGCTCACTGCCTTGGAGCGGCCACCGGTCACGTCGTTGTAGCAGCCGGTGATGACGACGTAACGGCCACCGAAAGCCAGCTGGCGCGCGTGCTCGGAGAACAGCTCGAACAGGTCCACGTACATGGTGGACTCGTTGTTCCAGATGCCCTGGAAGGCGCCGGTCGGGAAGCCGGTGTCCAGCATGTTGCGGAAGTGGTAGCGCACCTTGTCGTCCACGCCGCGCTTGCCGGCCTGGCCGTTGGCGAAGTCGACCTGGGACTGGGAGATGGACACACCGTCGACCTGGCAGCCGAAGCGCGCGTTGGCCATGATGCTGGAGCCGCCCCGGCCGCAGCCGGCGTCGAGGAGGCGGTGTTCGGGGGCGATGGGGCCGAGGTGGTCGAGGAGGACGTCCGCCTGCGCCGACTCCAGTCGGTGCAGCTCCTCGATGATGCGTGCGTCGCGGGTCTCCTGGGGGCCTTCCAGTACGGAGGGGTCGTAGTCGCCGATCCCGTAGTGGTGGTGGTAGAGGCCGTCGACGTCGCCCAGGCTCAGGTTGACCGGGTCCTTCTCGTTGTTCCAGTACTCGGCGACGGACTTCTGGTAGGCCGTGCGCAGCACCGGCGCGGTGGAGGAGGCGGGCGTGGTCGTCATTCGGGGGGCTCCTTGCTGCATGCGGGGATGACCGCGTCGGTGATGACAAAGAAAAGGGGGGTGATTACGGGAGGGGGGTGGGGGTGGCGGCTCAGGCCTCGTTGTAGCGCAGGCTGCCGCTGTGCCATTCGCGGTTGCCGCCGAGCCAGGCCCAGACTCCCGCGAGGAAGCGGCACAGTTGAGGCGATCCCGCGACGGCGAGGGCCGCCGCCTCGGCCTCGAAGGTGCGCACCAGCTCGTCGTGGATCGCCACACTCCGTTCGATCGCCTCGCGCGGCGAGCACCGCTCCTCCTCGGCGATCACGGTGGGCAGGTTGAACTCCACCCCCTCGGAGTGGTGCTCCTTGGCCATCGAATACAGGTCGTTGACGAGCGTGCTGGCCGTGGCGGCCATCGTCACGGCGCGGCGGACCCGTGGATCGCCGTACTCGGTGGCCGTCAGCGGATGGCCGCCGACCACGTCGACCAGGGCGATGCAGGGCAGGAAGCTGTTGATCTGACGGTGCGCCAGATATTCGCGGACGGTGGGCATATACCCGCGCGAGCGCCAGGAGCCCTCCTGCCCGTACCCCACGAACAGCACGGCCACCTCATGGCGGAGCCGGGCCACCTGGGAGGGGTCCGCGTACGTGGCGAGGTCCCGCAGCCCCGAGCGCAGGGCGACCCGTACGGGGTCGTCCCGCATGTCCCGCTCCCACCCGGACGCGTAGCCGCTCGGCAGGTGGGCGGGGTCGAGCGCCGCGTAGGCGAGACCGAGGTGGGAGCCGAGGAGTTCGGGCCGCGACCCCATCGTCTCGTCGTCGCAGTAGTAGTCGTCGGTGGCCCACTCGGCCAGCGCGCACTTGGCCGCGGCGAGCAGCCGGTCCACGTCGTCGCTGTCGGGGTGGGCCAGCATCATCAGACGCCCGAAGTCGGCCGCGCGCACGCGGTCGAGGCGTCCGGAGTAGAGCCCGATCTCCTCGGCCCAGCCCACCAGCCGGTCGTTGACCTCCTGGCCGAGCACACGGTCGTCCCGTATCGCGGGCGGACAGTACAGCTCGGGGACACCGCCGGCGCGCTCGGCCGGGGCGTCGTCGGCCGGTTCGCGGGCCGCGATGCGGGCGGCGGACGTGCCCAGGCCCGTCGGCCCGGTGGGCACGAGGGTGCCCACCGGCCGGAAGGCGGATCCCGGCAGCGCCAGCGGCGCCCAAGGGCGGATTCCGTGACTCTGGCTGGGGCTCCGGCTCTGGGTGAGGAGCGTGGCCACGAGTCGCGCCACCTGGTGGCGGGCCGCGGGCGCGGTCATCCGGGACAGCTGTGACACCGGTTCTTCTCTCCGATCTCCGATCGCACCGTTGACGTCAGGAGGGCTGCGGTGGACGTCAGGACGGGCTGTGGAAGACCTCGACGTTCTCCAGGACGCCGAGCGCGTCGGGCACGAGAACGGCCGCCGAGTAGTAGGTGCTGACCAGGTAGGAGATCAGGGCCTGGTCGTTGATGCCCATGAACCGCACGTTGAGGCCGGGCTCGTACTCGTCGGGGATGCCCGTCTGCCGCAGGCCGACCACCCCTTCCTCGGCCTCGCCCAGGCGCATCGCGAGGATGGCGGAGGTTCCCTCGTCCGAGACGGGTATCTTGCCGCAGGGCAGAATCGGTACGCCTCGCCAGGCCGGCACCGGGTGGCCGTTCATGTCGGCGGTGTCGAACGACAGGCCCCGCTTGTTGCACTCGCGGCCGAAGGCGGAGATGGCCCGGGGGTGCGCGAAGAACGCCTTGGTCCCGCGCCGCATGCTCAGCAGCTCGTCCATGTCGTCCGGGGTGGGCGGGCCGGAGTGGGTGGAGATGCGCTGGCTGTAGTCGGCGTTGTGCAGCAGACCGAACTCGGGGTTGTTGACCAGCTCGGACTCCTGGCGTTCGCGCAGGGCCTCGATGGTCAGCCGCAGCTGCTGCTCGATCTGGTCCATCGGGTCGTTGTAGAGGTCGGCGACCCGGCTGTGCACGCGCAGGATCGTCTGGGCCACGCTCAACTCGTACTCGCGCGGGTCGAGTTCGTAGTCGACGAAGGTCCCGGGGATCACCGGCTCACCGGTGTGGCCGGAGGCCAGGGCGATGTTCGCCTCGCCCCTCTTGTTCTGCGGCCGCGCCTTCTCGGTCTGGCGCCGCCGGACGTGGTCGCGCAACCCGTCGTTGCGGTCGGCCACTTCCTCGTACGCGGTGCGGGGCAGGGCCAGCACCGTGCACGCCGTCATGGCGCGCGCCGTGAACTCCCACTCCCCCGGCTCGTCGGCCACCGCCTGCCCGCCGAAGAACCCGCCGTCGGAGAGCACACCACGGCGGGTCTCCTCGCCGTAGCTTCCGGTGCCGACCTTCTCGACCTTGCCGTGCACGATCAGGTAGACGTGGTCGACGGCCCCGCCCTGCTCGGCGATCAGCTGGCCCGGTCCGTACTGCTGCTGACGGCACCGGTCGGCGAGCGCGCGCAGCGCCCTGTCGTCCTCGAACCCGCGCAGCAGCGGAAGTTCTCCCAGCTCGGCGGGGACGACCCGGACCGCGCTCCCCTCCTGCACGAAGGTGACCCGGCCGTCGCCGACCTCGTACACCAGGCGCCGGTTGACCCGGTACGCGCCGCCCTTCACCTCCACCCAGGGCAGCATGCGCGTCAGCCACCGTGAGCTGATCCCCTGCATCTGCGGGACGCTCTTGGTGGTGGTCGACAGGTTCCGCGCGGCGGCGACCCCCAGGCTGAGCTGTGCCCGCCCGGCCGGCTCCTCAAGGTGCTGCCCGTACGCTGCGGTCGACATCCCGATCCTCCCATTGGGCGCATGCGTCAAGAAGGAGCCTCTGGAGTTACCCGATGGGGTGACAAGAGGCTCCCGGGGCGCAAGTGAACCAGCGGGTATTGATGTTGGTCGAGACGGCCGACGACATATCGATGCATTTACGCCACTGACGTGACGTGTTGGCGTCGGCCTGCCTCGGCTCATCATCACGAAAAGGCGTGGTCAGGGCGTCCGTTACGCCTGGTTAGTCGATACTTTGATCATGGTGGGGCGAGCGAGGGGTGGGGGCGGATATACCGCGAGGCGTGTCGGTGAGGTGGCTGATAATGCGCGGCCGTGATCCGGTCCGATGTATGGAAGCGGACGCATGCGATCCACCAACTGCGAGCCGTACGAAGGCTGGACCATCCGGTTGGCCGACGCGGCGCGAAAGCGGCGTCGCCGCGTACCAGGACCGGGAAACCCGCGAAGTCTCTCCACTCGCAGGGCAGAGGTGGGATCATGGGTACTCCAGTGCCGGTCGCACGATCCACGGGGGAGCCGCATGACCGAGGTACGGATCACGGTAGGGAGCGCCGCCGGTGCCACGGCCCTGACCGGGTGGTTGCTCCGCGATCCGTCAGTCGCACGTTCGGGTGTCACGATCGGGACCGCGGGATCCTCCGCACCACCGCCTCCGGGAGCCTCGTCGCCACCGCCCGCACCCATGGGGTCCCTGGACACGATCACCGCGGTCGCCGACAGCGCGGTGGGTGTGCTCGGGCTGCTGGTCACCACTGCCGCCTGGCGGCGCCCGCGTGGTGCGCCGACGCCGACCGTACGGATCACCGAGAGCGACGGCACCGTGCTGGAGGGGACGGCCGAGGACGTGCTCCGGGTGCTGCGGGCCCGCGGGGAATCGGAGTCGTCCGACACATGACGGCCCTGCTGTCCGACCCGGCGGCCTCCCGGGCGGTGCTGATAGGCATCCCCACGTATGCCGAAGACAGCCGGCTCGCCCAACTGCCCGCCGTGGAGCGCAATCTCGCGGCACTGCGGGATGCCTTGTGCGACGACTCCGTGTGGGGACTGGCCCCCGCGAGTTGCCAGGTGCTCGGCGGCGAGGTCGACGGGGTCGAGGTCATGCGGGCCATCGAGGCCGCCGTGCACGAGGCCACCGACACCCTGCTCGTCTACTACGCCGGTCACGGGCTGCTGCACCCCGACCGGCCGACCGAGCTGCATCTCGCACTGCACCACTCCAACGAACACCAGATGTGGCGGGCCCTGCCGTACGCACACATCCGTGACGAGGTGCGGTCGGCGCACCGGCGGCACGGCCTGAAGTGCGCCATGGTCCTCGACTGCTGCTTCAGCGGAGCCGCCGTCGAAGGAGGCATGAGCTCCCGCGAGACGCTGCTGAAGCAGGCCGCCGACATCGACGGCGTCTGTGTACTGACCTCCAGCGCGGCCACGGAAGTCGCCTACTCGCTGGCCGACGAAGAGCTGTCCGCGTTCACCGGTGCCCTGCTCGGCCTGCTGCGCACAGGCGTGCCGGACGCGGGTCCGGTGCTCGACTTCGGGACCGTGCACGCCCGGATGCACCAGATGCTGAGCACCCGCGAACACCCGCAGCACCCGCAGATCGGGGCCCACAACTCGGGCGAGCGCATCGCCGTCTTCCGCAACCCCGCGTACGACGACCCGAAGACGCGAGAAGCGGGCCGCAGCACCGAGGCGTCCGGGCCGCTGCCCGCCACGCGGCTGTTCGGCCGCGACCGTGAGCTGCGGGAGTTGGCTGCCGAGGCCTCGCGGGGACCCGGCGTCCTCGTCATCCACGGGCCGCCCGGCGTGGGCAAGTCGGCGCTGGCGGCGGAGCTGTACCAGCGGCTCACCGGTGGCCGGGCGGGACATCCGAGCGCCGATTTCCCGCTCGTACTGCTCGACGACGTCACGGACGCCGCCGAGCTCTCCCGCCTCGACGCGAGCGCCCGCGACGCGCTGATCGTGGTCACCAGCCGGGCCTCTCTCACCGCGGAGATGCCGCAGATGCCCCACCACGTCCGCCGGTACGCACTGGCTCCGCTGGAGATGGCCGACGCGGTGGCGTTGCTGCAGGACATCAGCGGGCTCACCGGGCACGACGGTGAACTCGCCAAGATCGCCGAGTTGTTGAGCTGCTTCCCGCTCGCCCTGCGCCCCATCGCCGCCCGGCTGCGCCGCACCCCGCCCGATCTGTTGCTGGACGCGATGCGGGAGTCGGACCGCCCGTTGCAGCACCTGCACACCGACGACGATCGTGTCCGTACAGCCTTCACGGTGTCGTACGAGGCGCTCAACGACCAGCAGAGGCAGGTGCTCCAGGACTGCGCAGGCCATCCCGGTCCGGACTTCGACCGGCACTCGGCGGCCGCCCTGTGCCGGCTGCCGCCGGGCATCTGCGGCTTGATGCTGGAAGAACTCGTCGACGTGGGACTCCTGCAACGCGCCAACGGCCGCTACGCCTTCCACGACCTCTACCGCAGCTACTCGCGCACCGCGCCCGAGGCGGAAGTCCAGCGGCGGACCTCGCTCTATCTGCATCTGCGCCGCCGCCTGGGCCCTGCGGGCGAGGACGGCGCACGCACGGCGTGGCGGGCCGCCGCACTCGGCGAACTCCGCGCGGCGGCACGCGCGGCGCGGGCGGACCGGTGGAACCTCGCGACCGAGCTGAGCTGCGATGTGGCCGACGCCCTGCACGAGGAGCAGCGGACCGAGGAGGCCAGGGAGGAGGCCGAGGCCGCCCTCCGGTACGCGACGGACAGGGGTGACGGCACGGGCAGCGCCCGGGCCCGGGCGGCTCTGGCCCGCCTGGGCGCACAGTCCGGCCCCGTGCCACCAGCGGATCGGGGCGCCACCCGCCAGGACGTGGCCGCCGAACTCGTCCGTGCGGCCGAGGCGGCACCCGGTGGCGCGGCCGAGCGCGGTCGCCGTCTCATGGCTCTGGCCGAGCGTGCCCTGGCCGCCGATCTCGTCGACGAGGCCATGCGGTTCCAGGCCGAGGCGCACTCCTGCGTGGCCGCGGCCGATGACGAGGCGCTGCTGGCCGAGTGTCTTGTCGGGGAGGCCGCGTTGCGCATTTACGCCGGGCAGCATCCGGACGCGGTGGAACCGGCGCAGACGGCGGCCCGGTTGCTGGATGACCGGGGCGATCAGGAGGGCGCAGCGCATGCGCACGCAACGGCGGCCGAAGCTCTGCGCAAAGGCGGGAGCTTCACGGCGGCCCGCCACCACGCCGCTCTGGCGCTCGAACGCTTCGAGACGGTCGACGACCCGGCGGGCCTCGGATACGCGTACCGCCTGATCGCCAAGATCGAATGGGCGCTGGGAGACCACGCGCACGCGCGCCGGCTCATGCACAAGGCGCACGAGCTGCGGCGTGGCTCCGCCGCCGAGGAGGGCCCGTCGACCCAGTCCATCGCTCATCCGTCGTCCCGAGCGATCCGAACCGGCCACCGGGAGAGCCCGGCCCCCATGGAGTCCATTTGCACCGTGCCGGAGCCGCCGGGCGCGTAACCTGCTGCGCAGCGCACGCGGCACGTTCGCTGCGCACACGTCGCGTGCCCGGAGCAGGAGTTACCGCCATGTCCATATCCAGACCCATGCCCCTTCCCGGCCCCAGACCCTCGCGCTCGCGACGGGCCAGAGCCGCCGTCGTCGCCGCTGCGATCGCGGCCGCCCTCACGCTCGCGGGGTGTCAGGACGGCACCGACCCCAAGTCCCCGCCGCCTCCCGTATCCTCCTCGGCCGCCCCGACCGCGACTCCCTCCGACTCCCTTGGTCATTCACCGGCCCCGAGTCCGACGAGCGCGAAGCCGCACACCCCCGCGCCCGCGCCGACGAAGTCGCATACCGCCGAACCTCCGGCTCCGGACAACCGCCCGAGCGCCAAGGACACCGCCTCCACCCACTCCGGCGACTGCGAGATCGTCTCCAACGCCGGTAACTGCTACAACGCGGGCCAGTTCTGCCGCAAAGCCGATCTGGGCCGGTCCACCCACGCCGCGAACGGGCGCGAGATCTACTGCCGGGTCGTCAGCGGCCGCCCGCACTGGCAGTACTGACGGCGGTCCGCCGGGAAACGCCGCCGCTACACCGGCCCCTGGGAGGTCGGGGGCGGGAGAGTGGCCCAGAAGGCGCACTGATGGGCCGCGTCGAAGTCGGTCCGGGGGGTGATCGCGTCCGGGGCCAGGGAGAGCGGCCGATAGGGGTCCGGGGCGGTGGACGGCCAGACGGCGGGGTCAGGGGCCCCGTCGGCGGCGAAACGCGACCACAGGGTGGCCATCGTCTGCGACAGCCTGGTCTGCCCCGGATTCAACTTCACGTCGCCCGCGGGCAGATAGCCGAACAGGTACGGAAGCTCGGCGCCGTGGTAGGCACCCATCGGGAAATCCGGGTGCAGGTTGTAGAGCATGGGGGCGGACCGGTCGGCGAACTCGTACGCGAAGACGCGGCCCGGTGTCGCGGTGGCCAACCGCCGCGCCGCCTCCCGGGTGGGGCAGGCCACGAGGTAGTCACCGAACGCGGCCGCGAACGCGAGGCGGTGGTCGTTGCCGTACCGCGACGCCGGATACCGCGCGGCGACCTTCGGGCCGTCCGCCTTGAAGACGGTGGACAGTACGAGGGGGTAGGTGACCGCGTTCAGGCGCACCCCGCCGGACTCGACGATCAGGGCGCCGATGGTGCCCTCGTCGAGGCCGTTGCCGATCAGCGTGGGCACCTTGGCGTACTCCCCCGCCGCGATGGCCTGCGCGGGCGGTACGGGCAGGACCGGTGTGCCGGACACCGGCCACCAGGGGGCCGCGCCGCTGGTGGGCACCTTCAGCAGTGCGGCGGCCGACTTGTTCCGCAGGCACGTCACGATCGAGGACGCGCTGCCCAGGCAGCCCGCCCCGGCGGCGAACGACCTGCCCGTGGCGACGGCCTCGGCGGCCGGACGGGACGCCACACCGCACGGGGCGCTCTGGATGACGGCACGCGCGAACAGGCCCCGCGAACCGGGCGCGGCCAAGTGCCCGCAGACGCTCAGGCCGCCCGACGACTGGCCCGCCGCCGTCACGTTGGAGGGGTCCCCGCCGAAGGCCGCCGCGTTCGCCCTCGTCCACCGCAGCACCGCCTGCTGGTCCATGAGGCCGTAGTCGCCGGATCCGGTGTCCGGGGCCTCGGCGGTCAGCCCCGGATGGGCCAGGAATCCGAACGCGCCGAGCCGGTAGTTGGCCGTGATCACGACCAGGTCGCCGGTGCGGGCCAGCCGGGACGCGTCGTAGTGGGCGCCGGTGCCGGAGACGAACGAGCCGCCGTGGAACCACACCAGGACGGGTTTGCCCGCGCCGCCGCCCGGCGGGGTGAAGACGTTCAGATAGAGGCAGTCCTCGTTGGTGATCTCGGCATTGCCGAGGACCGGTCGGGCCGGCTGGGCGCACGCACCGGCGAAGTGGCCCGCGTCCCGCACACCGGACCACGCGGCGACGGGCTGCGGCGCCCGCCAGCGCCGCTCCCCCACCGGCGGCGCGGCGAACGGCACACCGAGGAAGGCGCGGCCCCCGTCGGTGACCACGCCGCGTACCGCTCCCGCATCCGTGGTGATCACGGCCGGGTCCTCGGGTGCCGCCTGGTCCGGGACCGCGGCCGCAGGAGCCAGGAATCCGAGGAGCCCGACGAGTAGGGGGGCGAACAGGCTGCGCGCAAGGGCCATGAAGAGTCTCTACCCGTGGCCGGGCGGGTTGCCTTCGCCCGGAAGGGGGCACACCTGCCCGATCGTGCACCCTCGCACGCCGTCACCCCGGGAAGGGACCGGCCACCGGTGGGAACGACGCCCTGACGACCATGCCGCCGCTGCGATTGCGGGTCAGGGTGAACTCCCCGCCCAGCTCGGTCGCCCGTTCCCGCATCGACCGGATGCCCACCCCGTCGCCCGTACGGTGTTCCACGATCCCGTACCCGTCGTCGCTGACCTCGATCGTCACCTCCTCCGGCACCACCCGCACGCTCAGCACGGCCGCGGTGGCCCTGGAGTGGCGTACGACGTTGTTCAGTGCCTCGCCCCCGATCAGGTAGACGGCCACTTCCACGGCGGCGGGCAGGCCCGGCAGCGGGTCGGGGGCGAACCGCACGTCCACCGGGAGCCGTTGCCCGAACCGGTCCGCCAGCTGCCGCAGCGCGCCGCACAGCCCGTTGCGGTCCAGGGCGGCCGGTGCGAGACCGGCGGAGATCCGGCGCAGCTCCGCGATGGCCTGCCCGATGCCCTCGGAGGCCGTCTCCAGCGGCTGGGCGGCCTTGGAGTCGTCCGGTACGGCGTAGCGCGCGGTGTCGATCTGCAGCCGGGCGCCGGACAGCGCGGGGCCCAGGCTGTCGTGCAGGTCGTGCCGCAGGGTGCGGCGGGCCTGTTCCCTGGTCACCACCATGCGTTCGCGGGCCGCCCGCAGGTCCTCGTAGAGGCGTACGGAGGCGAGCGCGGGCGAGGCCTGGTCGGCGAGGGAGCGCAGGACCTCCATGTCCTGGCGGTCCAGGGCCCGTTGGCCCGCCCTCGGGGCGACATGCAGATGGCCGACGACATTGCCCTCGTACGTCAGGGGGAATCCGTACGCGTCGGACACCGGCTCCCCGGCGGCGGCCAGGGTGCGCGGGCCGCCGCGGGTGTCGACCACCACTCTGGCGCCGGGCAGGTTGAGGGTGGTGACGACGGTGTCGCAGAGCAGTCGCGGGGCCTGCGCGGGCGGGGCGGTCTGGCTGAGCCGCTGCGAGAGGGCCCGCACCACGTGGTAGGGGCGGGCGCGGTCGCCGTAGTAGACACGGTCCACCACGCGTACGGCCACCCGTGCGCACGGGTAGAGCAGCGCACCGAAGGTCAGACCCACCGCGCCCGACACCAGGGCCTGGGTGCTCAGCCCTCCGGGCAGCGAGCGCAGGACCAGCAGGGAGACGACGGTGTACACGGCGATCAGGGCGGCGGTGAGCAGGAGGGAGGCCAGCATCTTGCGGGTGGCCCGGTCCAGTTGTCCGGAGCGGTCGCGGCTGATGCCGTAGATCGCGCAGAACGGCCACAGGAACGCCACCGCGTACGCGTAGGACCACAGCGCGCCCGTGGGTGGGGCGATGCGGCCGACGTAGAGGAACACCAGCCAGAGCACATACGGCAGGACGGGGATGATCTGCCGTCGGTCGGGCCTGCGCCACCAGCGCACCGCCATCACGGTGAGGCCGATCAGCAGGAAGGCGGAGACGACGGGGACGACCGGGAGGTGGGCGACGATGTCCGCCCGCACGCGTGCCCACGCACCGGCGTTCAGCGGGTCGGGAAGGCCGTAGCTGCGCGCGGGGTCGGTGTAGGCGGGCACCAGGCTCCACAGGGCGACGACGACGAGGTAGGGCCGCCAGATCCAGTGGCGCGGCAGTTCGCCGCTGGGCAGGTAGAGCGGCAGCACGTAGAAGGTGAAGGCCGCCAGCGCGTAGGAGAGCCGCGAGACGACGCCGAGGGCGACACCGGCGCCGTACGGGGGCTCGGTGACGGCGGCGAGGAGGAGTGCCGCCTCCGAGAAGACGTTGGCCGTCCCGGTCACGACCAGGAGGGGGCCCAGGACGCTGCGCGGGCGGTGGGCCGTCATGAAGGCGCCCAGCAGGACGACTCCGGTGGCGGCCACCGCGGGGACCCCGCCGGGAACGATGTACGGGATCAGCCGCGCGTCGTCGAGGTGGGCGAGGGCGAGGACGGCCCAGGTCACGGCGGAGGCGAGGGTCAGCCCGTACGCGGCGAAGGCCAGGGCGGAGCGCCCGCCCCGCACGCCTGCCGCCTCGTCCATCGCAGCGCTCCCTCAGTCCTCGTCCCCCAGGCCCGCGTCCCGCGCCCTGGCCACGGCCTCGGCGCGGGTGGTCACCTGGAGCTTGTCGAAGATGTGCGTGACGTGGTTGCGGACCGTTTTCTCCGACAGCACCAGTTCACGGGCGATGCGCCGGTTGTCCAGGCCCCGGGCGATGAGATCGAGGACCTCGGCCTCGCGCGCGGTGAGCGCCGGGAACAGCTGCTCCGCGTCGTGGCGCCGGCCCTCGACGAGCAGCGAGGTGAGCCGCGCCGCGGTCTGCGGGCCGAACACCGCGCCGCCGGCGGCCACCGTACGGACCGCGTGCAGCACCTCCCCCGCGCCCGCGCCCTTGACCAGATAGCCACGGGCACCGGCCTGCAGCGCGGCCAACAGGCTCCCGTCGTCGTCGGACATGGTCAGCATCAGCACCGGCAGCCCGGGGTGCAGGCCCAGCAGCTGCCGGGTGACGTCGATGCCGGAGGCGTCGGGCAGGGACAGGTCCATGACGACGACGTCCGGTTGCTGCCGCGCCACGGCCTCAAGGGCCTCGCCGCCGGTGGCGGCCTCGGAGACGACGTCGGCGCCGCCGGTGCTCTCCAGCGCGGCCTTCAGGCCGCTGCGGAACAGCGGATGGTCGTCGACGATCAGGACACGGGGCATGGTGTCGTCCTCGTCTTGTCTCACAGCCTGACGTTAGAGCCTGCCCGGGGCGATCTCTCGTTTTGTTGCTCGCCCCGGACGGGCGTACGGGCCGCTCACGCCGTATGGGTGCCGGTCATCAGCGCGGCCATGTCCTCCGGCGCGACCCACGAGGGCGGGGGCGGCTGGCCCCAGCTGAAGAAGCTCTCGTTGACGTCGAAGACCTCCGGATCCCACAGCTGGTCGTCGACGATGCAGTCCATGTCGGAGTAGTACTCGGTGAAGTTGCCCGCCGGGTCCTTGAGGTACCAGAAGAAGTTGGACCCGATGTGGTGGCGGCCGAAGCCCCAGATGTGGCGCTCGGGATGGCCCTCCAGCATGGCCATGGCGCCGCGCCCGATGTCGTCCACGTCGTCGACCTGCCAGGACGTGTGGTGCAGGAAGGGCACGGGAGCCGCCAGGACCAGGAGGTTGTGGTGGTCGGTGGTGCAGCGCAGGAAGGAGCCCGCGTCGCCCAGCGAGTCACTGACCTTGAAGCCGAGGCCGTCGCCGAAGAACGCGGCCGTGGTCCGGGGATCGGGGGTGCCCAGGACCGCGTGCCCCAGCTTGCTGGGCCGCACCCGGTCGGGGCGCAGGATGCCCGGCGCCCGGCCGGCGGTGCGCTCCTCGCGCCCCGGTCCGTTGTACGGGGTGGGGGGCGTCGGCGTCGGGGTGGGGCGCGGCTCCACCTGGAGCACGGCCCGGGCCCCGGTGACGGGGTCGGCCGCGATCAGGCTCGGCCCGTCTCCCCGCACGGCGGCGATGCCCATGCGGCGCAGCCGTACGAAGGCGGCGTCCAGGTCGTCGGTGTCGTCGACGCCGATGCGCATCTCGATCAGCCGACGGGTGGGGGCCTGCACGATGCGCAGCTGGCGGCCGCCGTCGCGGGTGGAGAACCAGCCGTCGTCGTGCGGGCGCAGGCCGAGTTCGGTGTAGTACGGGGCTGTCGCGGCGGGGACGGGGACCCCGATGGTGACGGAGGACAGACGGTGCAGTGACATGGTGGATCTCCTTGCGGTCCCACGTTGCGGTGTCAGGGCAGGACGGCGGCGTCTCTGCCCGCGCGCAGGGCCTGCGCGACGATGGTCAGGGTCGGATTGACGGCCGCGGACGAGGGGAAGAAACCGCCGTCGACGACGAACAGGTTGCGCACCTCGTGGCTGCGGCAGTACGGGTCGAGGACCGAGCGGGCCGGGTCGTGACCGGCCACGGTCGTACCGCACTGGTGGCCGGTGTGCTCGACGCCCATACGGTGGGTGAGGACCAGCGGGTATCCCGCGCGGCGCATCATCCGTGCCCCTTGGCGCAGCAGGCGCCGGTGCGCGCGGGCGTTGACCGGGTGCCAGTCGAGGGTGATCCCTCCCCCGGACCCGAGCAGCACCCGGTTCTCCGGCCGGGGCAGGTCTTCCGAGATCAGCCACCAGTCGACGCTGCGGTCCGCCAGCGCGCCCAGGACGCGGCGGGGCACCCGTGGGTGCGCGGTCGCCATGGCCGCCGGGTGGACCTTGCCCATCAGCTGGAGGTTGCCCAGCGGGTGGGGGGTGTGGTCGCCGGCCCGGTAGAAGTCGTTGACGGCGAGGGTCTTCTGGAAGACGGACGGGTTGCGGCGGCGGGGGTCGACGGCCATCAGCATGCTGTTGTGATGCAGCATCAGATTCCGCCCGACCAGACCGCTGCCGTTGGCAAGACCGGCGGGGTGCGCGCCACTCGCCGAACGGAGCAGCAGGGCCGCCGAGTTGACGGCTCCGCAGGAGACCACGACGGTGCCCGCGACGATGGTGACGGGGTGGCCGTTGCGGTGCGCCTCGACGGTGGTGACGATGCCCCCGGAGGGGCCGGTGCGCAGCCGCGAGACATACGTATGCGTGAGCAGCCGGACCGTGGGTGCGCGCAGTGCGGGGCGCAGGGCGCGGGTCTCCGCGTCGCTCTTGGCGCCGACGCGGCAGGGGAACCCGTCGCAGGTGCCGCAGCGCACACACGTTCCGCCGTCGGCGAGGTCGACGCCGAGTTCGAGGGGATAGGGGTGGAGGCCCTGGGCGCGCAGGCGCTGCTCAAGCTCCGCGATGGGGGGCGCGTGGGCGACGGGCGGATGCGGGTAGGGACCGGACCTGGCCGGCTCGGTCGGGTCGTGGCCGCACTGGCCGTGCACACGGTAGAGCCGCTCGGCCTCGGCGTAGTACGGCTCCAGCCCCCCGTAGTCGAAGGGCCAGGCCGGGGAGGTGCCGTCCAGGTGGTCGACCGCGTCGAAGTCGCTCTCGCGCAGCCGGGGCAGGCTCGCTCCGTACACCTTGGTGGTGCCGCCGACGTAGTAGTGGGCGGCGGGGGTGAACGCCTTGCCGGCGGTGGTGTGCCAGGTCTCGGCGTTGCGGTAGCGGGCGTCGCCGAAGACCGCCTGCGGCGACCAGTTGGCCTCCTCGCGCGGCAGGAAGCCGCCGCGCTCGACGACGAGGACGCGTGCGCCGGTCCCGGCGAGGGCCCAGGCCATGGTCGCTCCCCCGGCTCCCGAGCCGATGACGACGATGTCGGCGTCGTAGCGGGTGGCGTCGCCCCGCACCACCGGCGGGGTGCCGGGTCCCCAGATGCCGGTCATGTCCCTCTCCCTTCGTGCGGGGCCTGCGGCTGATAGAGGCGTACGTCGGTGTGGTCCTGGTAGGGCTGGCGGTCGGGGGCGTGGACGAGTTCGAGGTGCTGGCCCCACGGGGTGGTGAAGTACACCCAGCGGGTGCCGCGGATGGGGCCCTCGCCGACCCGTTCGGGCTCGCCGAGTATCCGTACGCCCGGCGTGGCGGCGAGGTGGCGTACACAGGCGTCGAAGTCGTCCGTCCACAGGGCCAGGTGGTGGCCGCCACAGTCGCTGTTGCGGGGCATCTTCCGGCGTCGGCCGGGGCCGGTGTACTGGAAGAGTTCGAGGTTGAGGGTGGGACCGAGGCGCAGCATGGCGATGTGTGCGGTGGCCCGGGGGTGGACGCCGAGCTGGCGGTGCATCCAGTCGCTGCCGGGGGTGGCGATCGGTCCGGTGCGGTAGGCCGTCTCGGCGCCGAGCACGTCGGTGAAGAAGGCGACCGCCTCGTCGAGGTCGGGCACGGTGAAGGCGACGTGGTGGACGGCGCTCAGGCCCGGGGCGCGTGAAGTGGTGGCTGTGGCCGGGGCGGTGGTGGTCATGTCCGGTCCCTTGTCATGTCGGGGGTGCGGGGCGGGAGTCGGCGGGTGAGGGCCGACGGTGTCACGGTCAGGCACAGCAGTTCCGCGCCGTCCGGCCCGGCCCGCAGGGCGATGTCCCCTGCCGTGCGGGACAGGACCAGGGCGCCGTCGCCGAGGGCGGCGGCGGTGGCCGGTACGCCGGGCCAGTGGACGGTGAGCGGGCCGCGCAGCACGTACCAGGCCGCTTCGGTGCCGGACCGGCCGACCAGGTCGTAGTGCGCGTGGGGTGCCAGGCTCACCCGGTCGACGGCCTCGCATTCGCTGTGCAGCATGCCGCGCCGGGCCAGACAGCGGACGCGGATGGGCGGTACGGGCGCCCGGCCACCGCTGTGCAGGGCCGCCGTCCGGCGGCTCGCGTTGACGATCACGACTCCTCCCCTCGGGGCACGTCCAGGACGGCGTGGAAGTACTCCAGTCCCTCGCCACCGGCTTCCACGCGGGCCTCGGTGCCCAGCGGCAGGGTCACGGAGACGCCGGGGCCGAGCGCCACACTCGTCTCACCGATCGAGGCCGTACCGGCGCCGTCGGTCACGTACACCGTGTGCTCGACGTCTCGGGCGGCGAGCTCGGCCGTGTCGGCCGGGAGCAGACGGGTCACCCGTACGGTGCGCAGCGGGCCGCTGAGCACGGTGGCGGCGTCCACCGGTCCGGAGCGGTACAGGTCGGCGATGACGGCGTCGGCGTCGGTCGTGTCGTGCATGACGGTGTCCTTCGTGGTGGGCGGGGCGGGGATATCGGCGGGCATCTCGATGACGAGCCAGGACAGCGGCCGCCGCCCGGTGTTGCGCAGCGCGTGCCGACGGCCGAGGGCGGTGAGGACGGTCGTGCCGGGGCGCACGGGGTGGGCCCGGCCGTCGAGGGTGATCTCGCCGCGCCCGCGCAGGACGAAGTACAGCTCCTCGGTACGGGAGTGGCGGTGTTCCCCGCTGACGCCGCCGGGCGGCAGCCAGGCCCACTCGACCGCCTCCCACCGGCCGTGCAGCCCGGTTCGCCGGGCCAGACACGTCCAGCGCGAAAGGCCCTCGGCGGCGTGCACACCGTGGACGTCCGCCGGTTCGTGGACGTCGGCGACGATGACCGCTTCACGCATGACCGTCCTCCTTGTCCGCGGTGTGATACAGCGTCAGAGTGAGTGCGGCATCGGCCAGTTCGCCGGGAGTGACGTCGTCGACGAAGACGGCGTCGCCGATGCCGAGGGGCAGCGGAAGCCGCTGGCTGCCGTCGCGATGGCGGACCGTGTCGGCCAGCGCCTCGCCCAGCACGCCCGGTTCGCACAGCCGGTGCCACACCGGCAGACCGAGGCCGCGCATCACGTCCAGGATCCGGCGGCGCTCCCTGGGCAGGACCAGGCCGCGCTCCTCGGCGATCACGGTGGTCAGTGCCATGTCGAGGCAGACCGCCTCGCCGTGCAGTAGCTCGGGCAGGGCGCGCATCTCAAGGGTGGGGCTGAACGAGTGGCCGTAGTCGACGACCCGCTCCAGCTCGCTCTCCCACAGGTTGCCCTGCAGCTCCTCCAGCATGCCGTGCACCGCCCGGCCCAGCACCTCCCGCACGACCGCGTCGGGACCGCGGCCGCCCTGGAAGTGCTCGTCGACCAGTCGGCCGCCGTGGCTCTCCAACAGGCCGAACAGATCACGGTCCTTGATCAGGGCGATCTTCAGGATCTCGGCCATGCCGTTGCTCAGGTGCCGGCGGTCGAGGGTGGCCAGGAAACGCGGGTCCAGCAGCGTCTGCACGGCGGGGTGGTAGGTGCCGAGCCGGTTCTTGTACGGCCCGAAGTTCACGCCGGTCTTCGCCCCGACACCCGCGTCGACGAGGCCGATCAGTGTGGTCGGCACCCGGACGTACGGAGTGCTCCGGCGGTAGAGGCTGCAGGCCAGGCCGACGACGTCCATCAGCACGCCGCCGCCTATCGCGACGACCGGCTCGCTGCGCCGGGCGATGCCGAACCGGTCCATCGCCTCGGTCACCGAGAAGACGGCGTCCATCGTTTTCAGCTGTTCGTGTGCGGTGAGCACATGGATCTCGTAGTCGAGGCCACGGGCGGCTCCGTACGCGCGGAGGCGGTCGCCGTACAGCTCGTCGACCGTGGTCTCCACCACGAGGAGCCGCCGGGGCGGCGCGGGGCCGTCGTCGGGGACCCCCGCGCCCGCGAGTGCGGGGTTGCGCGGGTCCAGTACGCCCGGCGTGAAGCCCACCTCGTAGCGGACGGGCTTGGCGGTGCTCACGGTCCAGGAACGGACCGGCTCGCCCGAGGTGAACAGGCCGTGGGTGGAACGGGGGGCCAAGGTGGTCACGAGCGGTCTCCTCACAGAATGCGCGACCCCGGTCGGGGGCGGAACGAAACGTCTTCCACTACGTTCTGGCGCCCGGTGCCCCGGGCACATGAGGCACCGGTCCCGACCGTGTCCCGGCCGGTTTCCCGGCCGGATCCCGGCCGCCGGGGCGGGGCCACCACGTGGTCCGTCGCCGCCCCGCCCAGGGCGGCCCGCAGGACGTCCTCGCCGACCGGGGTGACGGTGCGACCAGCGGTCACATGGGGCTCTCCCAGAGCGTCGAGGAGCACCATGGCGACGGTGTGGTCCTCGCTGCCGCTGCCGTTCGCCGCGTGCCGCAGGGCGCGCAGCACGTCCCGCGCGGTGACGGGTGCGGGAAGGAGGCCGGGTGCGCCCCAGCGCTCCAGCAGTTCCTGGTGCGCGGCCTCCCCCGCCGCGTCGAGCAGTCCCATCCGGCGGGCGCACCGGGCGGCCACCAGCAGGCCCTGGGCCACCGCGTCGCCGTAGCGCAGGGCGCCGACGCCGAGGGCGCGCAGGGCGTCGGCCACCGCATGCCCGTACCGCAGCACCCCGGCCGGGCCGTCCTCAAGCGGGTCGTAGCAGGTCAGGGCGGCGCGGACATCGGCGCACAGGGCGATGAACGAGGCCAGCTCGCCCGTGTCGTACCTGCCGTCCGGGCGCAGCCGGGCGCCGACCTGGTCATAGGCGGCCGGGCACACCGACAGCACGTTCCTGACCAGCGCGTACAGCCCCGGCCGCACGGCATTGGGTGCGAGCGTGTCGAGGAACTCCAACTGCGCACGCACCAGGACCGGCACGCGGCGCGGCCCGGCGGGACCGACCAGCGACAGGGCGGTGTCCAGGACGGCGGGCAGGGTGGTCGGCAGCAGGAGGGGGCCCCGGTGGGTGTGTGCGGCTGGACGGACGGCGGCGTCGAGGACGCTCGTACCCCCGAGCGCCACGATCACGGCGTCGGGCGGGATGTCGTCGGCCCCGAAGGCGATCGCGTCGCACGCCCGCACCATACGGGTCGGGGCGGCCGCGCCGAGGTGGTGCAGGGCGCGGTCGGCGTGGGCCGCCGGGACACCGGGTTCGGATACGAGCAGGAAGCGCTCGGCGTCCAACTGCCGTGCGATGCCGGTCAGTTCGCCCCACGAGGCGGCTCCGGCCCGCACCTGGAGGGGGAAACGGGCCGGACCGGAGCCGATGCTCCGGTCGAGGGCTACGGATACGGAGAAGGAGCACATGAGGGGACTCGCAGACCGGGCGCTGCCCAAGGGGTGATCGATACCCCTTCACCGTCGGCGCGCCCGGGCCCCGTACACATGAGGCTGCGGCCCCGTCCCGGCCCCATCGTCGGGTCCCGGCCGCCCGTCGGCCCGGGGTGCGTGCTCGCCGTGTGCCGGCGCACGCTGTCGTGTCTTCGCCCAGCCGGTGTGTAATGGCCACCGGCGCGCGGGGCGTCACCCCGGCACCGGGGTGTTCCTGATAGGCAGTCGCGGTGAGCAACCCCGTATCCGCGCGCCGAGCGGACGACATCGGCACCGGCCGGTACGACACCGGACGCGGCCTGCCGTTCGCCCTGGCCGCTTACGCGTTCGCCGTCACCATGTGCGGCACGACGCTGCCCACTCCCCTCTACGCCTTGTATCAGCAGAAGTTGGGCTTCTCCTCGTTCATGGTGACCGTGATTTTCGCGGTGTACGCCGTCGGTGTCATCGTGGCGCTGCTCCTGCTGGGGCAGCTGTCGGACTCCGTGGGCCGGCGGCCGGTTCTGCTGGCGGGGTTGGTGCTGTCGGCGATGAGCGCGGGGTGCTTCCTCTTCGAACGCGGGCTGCCGGAGCTGTTCGCGGGCCGAGTGCTGTCGGGGCTTTCGGCCGGGCTGTTCACGGGGACGGCGACCGCCGCCGTGGTGGAGCTCGCCCCCAAACGGTGGGCCACGTCCGCCACGCTGATCGCGACCGCGGCCAACATGGGCGGCCTGGGCAGCGGACCGCTGCTCGCCGGTCTGGTGGCACGGTACGCGCCGGATCCGCTCCGCCAGGTGTTCCTCCTGGACCTGGCACTCGTGGCGGCGGCCGTCGTCGGTGTGCTGCTGATCCCGGAGACGGTACGGGAGCGGCACGGCACGTCGCGCCGCCCCCGGCGGCTGCACGTGCCGCCGTCGGTGCGCCCCGCCTTCGTACCGGCGGCCATGGCCGGTTTCACGGGGTTCATGACACTGGGCCTGTTCGCGTCGGTGGCACCCAGCTTCCTCAAGGAGCTGGTGGGCGTGAGCGATCCGGCGGTGGCGGGCACGGTGGTCTTCCTGGCCTTCGCGGCGTCGACGGCCGGACAGCTGCTGATGGGACGGGTCGGTGTGCACCGGGCACTGCCGTGGGGGTGCGTGGCGCTCGTGGCGGGCATGGCGCTGATCGCCTCCGCGCTGATCGCGGCTTCCCTGCCGCTGCTGGTGGCGGGGGCGGTCACAGCGGGCGCGGGGCAGGGACTGTCGTTCCGGGCCGGTGTCACCATGGTGAGCGAGCACAGCCCGCCCGACCGACGGGCGGAGATCACCTCCGCGTTGTTCGTCGTCTTCTATGTGGCGATCTCGATTCCCGTGGTCGGCGTGGGCATCATGGCCGTCACGCTGGGGCTGCGACCGGCAGGGTTGATCTTCAGCGGATGCGTCGCCCTGCTGGCGGCCACCACGACCGTACTGCTGTGGCTGCGGCCGGTGCCGTCCAACGTCTGAACCCTGACACGTGCCTTGCTCGCCGCAGCACGGGGAAAATCACGGTGCGAAGATCGCGACGTCCTGCTAACGTCCTCCGCATGAAGCGCGCTGCTATCGCCATGACGACGACGCCGGAGAGTGTCCCGGCGCGCTGACTGATGTTCTGGTCCGAAGCCCCGGGGCGAGTGCCCCGGGGCTTCGCCGTGTGGTCACTCGCCCGATGTCCACGAGGAGACCGCCATGCACGACCACCGCAAACTCGGCCGCGAACTGGACCTGTTCGACACCGACCCGCTGATCGGCGCGGGACTGCCGTACTGGCTGCCCGACGGCGCGACCGTACGGCACACCCTGGAGGAGTACATCCGCGACGCCGAGCGGCGAGCCGGGTACCGGCATGTGTACTCACCCGTGCTCGGCAAGCGGGAGCTGTACGAGATCTCGGGGCACTGGGAGCACTACAGCGACGACATGTTCCCCCCGATGGACCTCGGCGGCGAACAGGTCGTCATGCGGCCGAGCATGTGCCCTCATCACGCGATCATCTACCGCTCGCGCTCCCACAGCTACCGCGAACTTCCCCTGCGCATGGCCGAGTTGGGAGGCATGTACCGCTCCGAACTCTCCGGTGTGCTCGGCGGGTTGACCCGGGTGCGAGCCATCCAGCTCAACGACGGGCACATCTTCTGCACCCTGGACCAGGTGGCCGAGGAGGCGCGGGCGGCGCTGGAGATGATCCGCCGGGCGTACGAGGCGCTCGGTATCGCCCCGACCCGCTACCGGCTCTCGCTGCCCGGTCCCGGCGGCAAGTACGTCGCCGCACCCGAGAAGTGGGAGCGGTCCGTCGCGCTGCTGACCGAGGTCCTGGACCAGTCCGGTCTGCCGTACGAGGCGGCCGAGGGCGAGGCCGCGTTCTACGGTCCCAAGATCGACGTCCAGGTCACCGACAACGCGGGCCGGGAGTCCACCCTGTCCACCGTCCAGGTCGACTTCCACCAGCCCGAGCGGTTCGACCTGCACTACATCGGGGCGGACGGCGCCAAACACCGCCCGGTCATGGTCCATCGTGCCATCATCGGCAGTGTGGAGCGGGCCGTCGCCCACCTCATCGAACAGCACGGCGGCGCCTTCCCCGCCTGGCTCGCCCCGACCCAGCTGGCGATCCTCCCGATCTCGGACAGCGAACTGCCGAACGCGGTGGCACTCGCCGAGCGATGCATGGCTCTCGGCCTGCGTGCCGAGATCGCGGGACCGGACCGCGGCAGCCTGGGCGCCCGTATCCGAGAGGCCCGACTGGTGCCCTACCAGGCCGTGATCGGCGCCAAGGAAGCCGCCGACGACCACGTGGCACTGCGCCTGCGCGACGGCCGCCGCCTCGACCCGCGGCCGGTCGCCGACGCGCTCACCCGCATCGGCGCCCTGGTCGACGCCCACAGCACCGACCTGTGGGCCGACACCGCTTCGTGAGCCGTACGGACCGCGGGATGCGCCCTGAACGGCCGTGGATCCGGCCGTAATTCGTCAGACCCGGCCTCGGCGCCGGCGCTGCGTTGTCGCCGGGCACCACGTGTCGTGGTGCCCGGTATCCCAGGAAGGCAGCGGCAGCGATGGACATCCGTCCCACCACCGGCCGGGACCTCGACGTCTTCGTCGACACCCTCCATGCCGCGTTCGGGCGCTTCCGTCAAACCCCGGCCGGGGACGGCGGCGGGGCCCTCTGGTCGGCGTAGGAAATGGACCGCAACCTGCTCGCCACAGCGGCGGACGGGCGGCCCGTCGGCACCGCCGGTGCGTACTCCTTCGAGCTCACCCTGCCCGGTGAGATCCTTGTGCCGACCTCCGGGGTCACCGCCGGCCCTGGCCCGGTTCCTGCTAGGACACGACCTGGTCACCCGGGTCGTGTTCAAGCACGTCCCGACCGGGCACCCGGTGCGCTGGCAGTTCGAGGACTTCCGGGCCGGCGAGGTGAGCGGCGACACCGACTGGCTCTGGGTGCGACTCCTTGACGTCCCGCGTGCGCTGACCGCGCGCGGCTGGTTCATGGACGGCGAGCTCGTCCTCGACGTCGACGACCCGTTCCTCGACGAGCACGGCCGCTATCTGCTCACCGTCCGGGACGGCAAGGCCGACTGCGTCCCCACGGACCGGGACCCCGACCTGTCCCTGGACATCAGCGACCCGGGCTCGGTCTACCTCGGCGGCACCGCCCCGAGCACGCTCGTGCGGGCCGGACACATCCGGGCCCACCGCCCGGGCGCGGCCACCCTCGCCGACGCCCTCTTCCGCGCCGAACGGTCCCCGCACCGCCTCCACTGGTTCTGACCACGCGCCGGCCGGGCCCGCGGGTGCCGCATCAGGTGGAGAGGTTGATGTCCAAGGTGCTCAGGACCCAGTCGATCGGGTTGGCGAAGGTGAAGCCGCCCACCTCGTCCCCCGCGAACAGCAGACCCACCGGGTTGGTCGCGGCGTCGGCGGTCCAGATGATCGAGCCCGAGTCCCCTCCGCGGCTGAAGAGGTAGCCGGGGTTGTTGATGGAGATCTGCCGGTCGAAGAAGGCCGTACGGCCGCCGGAGTAGCTGATGTTGCCGCTCCACGTGGTGCTCACGACCGAGCCGTACGTCAGCTGCGTGGTGCGGCCCATCTTGCCCACCCCCATGCCGTTCTGGGCGGGAACGGTCTGGCTGCCGATGGTGAAGAACTGGACGACGCCCGCCACGAGGTGGAACAGCGAGCGGGTGACCCGGTCCGGGAAGCACCAGCCGATCGCACAGTCGACGTAGTTCGTCTTGCCCGTGAAATCGAGAACGCCGTAGTTCTCCAGAACCGCGATCTGGTCGTCGGGGCAGGTGCCGCCGTCCGCCGGGCCCGGCTGGACGATGCAGTCGCCCACCTGGGCGTTGTTCTCATTGGCCAGCACATGGTTGTTGCTCAGACAGAACAGCTTGTCGGCGGCGGGTCCGCTGCGTCCCACGGCCAGGCACCCCATCGTCCCGGCGGTGATATTGACGTGCCCCACGGAGATCCCACCGGGGGCAGGGCGGTTGCGGAACGCTCCGGAGATCGCCCTGATGCGGCCGCTGTGGATCACCTGGATCGGGACGTCGCGGGCCGGCTGCACGTCCATGGTGTCCACGAGCAGCGCACGCACCTCGTCGGCTGTCACCGGCTCGGCGACGTGGACCTGAAGGACCTGTTGGCCCGGCGCTCCTTCACCGCCCGGTTCGCCCAGCCCGACAGCGACTCCTTGGATGTTGTCCACCCCGCGCAGGCTGTCCGCGGACCGTGGACCCGCGGAACGCCGGTACAGGGCATGCTTGATCGCCTCGGCGGCCGCTTCCTTGGCTCTCAGGACCTGCCGATCGGCGCCGCTGGCCTCGTCCTGCCGAGCCAGCAGGTCGGGCGTGGGCTCGAACGAGACTCCGCCGTCTCCGGGTGCTCCGTGCGGCCCGCCTCCCTCGGGAGGCACCGAGAACGCTGTGCCGCCGCTTCCCTGATCAGTCATGGCCTGCTCCCTTCTCCACACGTCAACGAGAGGGGTGCGCCGCGCGAGGGCTCACCGCGTACGGCACGCACCGTGCGCAGGATGCGTTCGGCCGCACTGCGGGGAGATGTTCCAACGGCCCGGCGCGGTCTGCCGCTCCAGTGTCCGGAGACCGCCTGGCGCATCGTGCGCCTACACCATCAGTCTCATCCCCGCCACCGGAGCACCGCAACTGCGCGGACGAGCCGACTGACGCCGTGTGACGTAGCGTGGAATGCGCCAACTCGGCAAGGTCGCGCTTCCAAACGCACTCTGTGAGAGGGCAGATGTACCGCTCGGAACCAGTCTCTGCGCCGCGCTTGCGCCTGCTCGGCCAGTTCCGGCTGGAGTACGACACCGAAGCGGTCGAGCTGTGCATGAACGCGCAACGACTGCTGGCTTTCGTCGGACTGCGGGGGCATGTCAGCCGGACGGTGCTCGCCGGAACCCTGTGGCCGGACGTCACCGAAGAACACGCCAGGGGAAGCCTTCGTACGGCCCTGTGCAAGCTGCCGGGGCAGGAGCGGGCGCTCCTGCACTGCAACCGGGACTCGATGTCCATCGCCGACTGTGTCACGGTGGACGCCCACGCACTCGCCGAGACCGCCCTGAGCGTGGTGCGGGCCACCGGGACGCCGGATGACAGACCGGCGCTGGCGGTGCTGCGGGACTGCGGCGACCTGCTGCCCGGCTGGGACGAGGACTGGGTGCTCCTGGAGCGGGAACGGCTGCGCCAACTGCGGCTGCACGCCCTGGACGCGGTGGCGGAGAGCCTGGCGCGAGCGGGCTGTCACGCGCTCGCTCTGGAGGCGGCCCTCGCGAGCGTGCGGATCGAGCCGTTGCGCGAGAGCGCCCACCGGGCAGTGGTGTCCGCGCACCTTGCGGAGGGCAACGTGATCGAGGCGGTGCGGCACTACCGCGCGTTCCAGCGGCTGCTCCGCGAGGAGCTGGGCCTCGAACCGTCCCACCGGTTCGCCCGGATGATTCCGCCCACCGACAGCAGCCCACCGATAACAGCGCGATGACGGCGGGCTGACGGACTCCGCCTACCCTTTTGCTGAGGTGCAAGGACCATGACCCAGCACGACTACGGTGAGGGACCTCGCGAAGAGTCGTCACAGGCCGATTTCATCCCCATGGAGCACAGGCCCGTGACGCTGCTGCGCCGCGATGACATGGTGGTCCTTACGTTCAACTTCATCAACCTCGCTCAGACGGGCGTGGGAGCCGACCGGAAGCTGGTGGTCGCGAATCCTGCATCGCCCGCCGCCCTCTCCGTGGAACTGCCTCCCCAGGCGGTACTGGAGGAGGCGACCTCGCTCGGCGGGGCGACGACCGGGGTGAAGGCCGCTCAGCTCTCCGGCCCGAGCACGCTCACTCTGGGCGTACCGCCCAACGCGTCGATCCCCTTCACGGCGGCCGGCCTGCTCAACTGGGCGTCGCTGGCGACCACCCGGGACGGCACTTCGCTGGAGTGCGTCTGGGGGCTCTCCTTCCGGCCCGTACCCACGGCGGTGACATGGGTGCACGCGGTGGAGCCGGTGACCAGCGCCGCCGGGGTCACCGGGCTGTGGCAGACCCACCTCGCGCTCCCGCCCGCCGCGACCGATCCGGCCGGGGCCCTGGCGTCCACCCTTCCCGTATCGCTGGACTCCGGTGGGGTACCGCGTCCCAGCCAGGACTTCGTCAGCTCTCTGACCCCCTCGCAGCGAGGGCAGATCGCCGACGCGATGGGCGCACGACCGGTCCTTGCCAAACGCCTGGCCCTCAACGCCCTGGGCGCCGAGGTGGACCTCACGGGCAACTGGGACGGGGTCCAAGGTGTCGGAGTGACGGCGTATCGCCACCAGTCGGTGGGCGGCCGTGACACGGTCGTCCAGGTGGTGGAGCGGGGCTATCTGTTCCCCCTCGGTTTCCCGGTGCAGATCTCCACCTGCACGGAACGGCGGCTGGACTACGGACTGGTCCAGACGAGCCATCTGGTCGTCCTCGTCCCCCGGATCGCCTACACCGGCCTCGCAGCCCTTCCGCACGAGGGCCGGGGTTTCCCCTTCGAGCAGGTCCGGCTGAACGGCCCGCTCACCGCCGACGTGTCGAGCAGCGACGAGCAGTTCCTCGACCTCGGATTCTGGGTGTACGGGCCTGACGAGTCCGACCGGCGCCGACGCTTCAGCCTCACCGCCGAGGACAGCCGCGGGCACTCGGCCACCTTCAGCGCGCCCCTCGCCTTCGTCCGGGGGAACCTCGCCTACGCGGGTCTTGACGATGCCGCCCGCCTGTACACCTCCCAAGTGGGAGATCTGGCGCTGCCCGCGGCCGGAAGGGTGGAACTGGCCCCCACGACCGGCGACACCCCCGAGTCCTCCACGGTCGAAGTGGCCGCGCTGCACATCGGTGCGGAGCCGTCGACGGTCGCGGCGGCGGATCTGGAGAACGCGGGACTGCTCGCCGCGTTTCCCCGACTGCTCGGCGTCGAGGCCCGGCTACCCGCGCTGGACGCCTTCACCGCGCAGAGCGTCGGCGGAGCGATGGATGTGACCGCCGGACAGGTGCAGCGGCTGGAACGCGACATCGACTACGTCGAACACGGCCTGACGGCTGCCAAGAACGTCTACGCACGGCTGCAAAACCCTGCCTCGTTGGCGCCGCCGGCGGCGACGACCGGCGCGGTGGCCTCGTTGGCGATGTCGGTGACGGGCCTGTCGAGCCAGCAGGGTCTGATCGGCGGCGACCTTGCCGCGTTCAAGAACGGGCGGTTCGACCCGCTGAGTTATTTCGCGCCGCCCGCCGCCGGTGGTGTCTCCCCGGCGAAACTGCTCGGATTCCTGAATCTGCCCGAACTCATCCCGCCCATACCCGACTTCACCACGATCGGTGACAGGGAGGATGTGCCCCGTATGGTCACGGAGGTGCTGCGCCCGCCCGGGGCCCTGGCACCGCCCGACCGGGTACGCACCACGCTCACCTGGCACACCAAGGTCAAGGTAGACACTTTCGGCCCCCTGGTGACCACCGCCGACACCGAGCTCGAACTGCGCGGCACCACCCTGATCCAGCTGGCCGGCGGGGAGCCCCAGGCGGAGATCCGCGGCGAGCTGCGCTCCTTCACCCTGTCGTTCCTCTCGATCCTGGACATCAAGTTCAAGCGGCTGGCCTTCACCAGCAAGACCGGCACCTCGCCTTCCCTCGACCCCAAGATCGGCGAAGTGACCTTCGCCGGCGACCTGCAATTCCTGGACGCGTTGCGCCATTACCTGCCGTCCCCCGACAACGGACCCCGGATCACGTCGGACCCCGACCGGATCGAAATCGGCTACAGCCTGGCGATCCCGTCGATCGGTATCGGCGTGTTCCTGATGCAGAACCTGGCCCTGTCGGCTTCGGTCGTCCTTCCGCTGCGCGGTGCGGGAGGGGTCAGCGCCGCGTTCGCTCTGTCGTCGCGCGACCACCCCTTCCTCGTCACGGTCTCCCTCTTCGGGGGCGGCGGTTTCTTCCGCTTCGAAGTCGACTCGGGACAGATCCAGCTGGAGGCCCAGCTGGAGTTCGGTGCTGCCACCGCCCTCGATCTCGGAGTGGCCAGCGGCTCCGTCTCCGTGACGGCGGGCATCTACCTGTACCTCGCGCCCGAAGGATCGAAGATCAAGGGTTTCCTCCGGGCCGTGGGAGCACTCGATGTCCTCGGCATCATCACCATCTCCGTGGAGTTCTACCTCGCGCTGGAGTTCCGCCCGCCCAAGGAGGTGCACGGCATCGCCTCCGTGACCGTACGGGTTCGGCTGGCCTTCTTCTCCCAGGCGGTGACACTGTCGGTGGAGCGTTCCTTCAGCGGTGGCGGCGACCCGTCGTTCGGCGACGCGTTTCCGACCCAAGTGCCCTGGCAGGCCCGGTGTGACGCGTTCGCACCGATGGGGGACCAATGATCAAGGAAACGGTCGTCTGGACGCTGCTGCCCGATCCCTCGGCCGATCCGGCCACGGGGGAAGCGCAGTTGTCCCTGGTGTTCGGCTTCCAGCTGTCCACGGACGAGGGGAATCCGGCGGGTACCGCGGTGCTGCCCCTGTGCCGGTACCCGCATGTCAGCGTCTGGCCGGACTTCGCGTTCGAGCTGAGCGTACGGATCAAGAAGCCGACCGGGGAGTCGGTGACCGTGCGGACCACGGTGAGCGCCGTCCCCGAACCAGCCCTGTGGCGGGCGCTGTTCCCCGACTCCAGTCCGGTACAGCCCTTCCTCTTCGACCGCACGGTGTCGAAGGATCCGATCCAGTCCTACCCCACCCGCCTCGTGGCGGGTGCGCTGCGCGAGGAGTACGGCAGGCTGTTCACCGCCGCCGGCGGGACCGGCCGGCCAGGTCAATGGGACGCCGTGGACGGCCTCGTACGCCGGGTGGGGTTGCCGCAGGGCTCCGGGATCGCGGTGGATCCCTTCAACTCGCTGCTCCGGCAAGGGGTCCTGCCCGACGACATCCCCCAGGACCCGGCCGGCTGGGTGCGCCTGGCCGACTTCCATCGGCCGCTCGCTGTCCACGGAGCCGGGAGGCAGGCCCCGCCGAGTCAGGCGTCGGCCCTTCAGCGCGATGTCCACGCCCTGCTCGCCGCGCTCGCCGACCACCCGGCGCTGATGACCGCCGTCGGCCTCGTCCGTCAGGTGAAATTCGCCTTGCCCACAGGTCTCGAAGGGCCCGTGACCATTCAAGCCGTGCCGCTGAACAGCCAGTTCGTCAACAACTACGTGCCATGCACCCAGTGCCTGGCGCAAGCCGGACGGCTGGTACTGGCCCGGGCGGGCGGCAGTGCGGCCGCACTGCACCTGCCCCTGGACGACGCCGGCCGCTTCACGGTGGTGGACTTCGACGTCGACGCGGGGGCGCTGGCACTCCAGTCGTACGCGAACGCGCTGAGCCGTCTCCCCCGCGACGGGCTCGCCCCCGCGCTGCGCGCACCGACCCTTCACACCGACGGCATCTTCGTCGCCGAGAAGGACCGCCAGGTCACCTTCCAGAACATCCTCAAACAAGCTGAGCTCATCGACGAGGACCTGGGGACGCCCCAGCCCGAACCGGGCGACGCCATCACCCTGGACGGCGACAATGTGCAGCAGGGCTACCGGGTGGACGTCTACGACGAGGGCTCCCGCCGTTGGTATCCGCTCTGCCGCCGCGTGGGTGCGTACACCGTGCACGGGTCGAGCAGTCCCGTACCGGTCGACGACGAAGGCTCGGTGACCGACGCCCTCGCGCGCGGCTTCGACGAGCAGGGACACCCGGTTTCCCGGTTGCACCAATCGCTGTTCCGCTGGCACGGCTGGAGCCTGATCGCCGAACCGCCGGGCAAGATGCTCGATCTCTCCGGCCGGCTCCAGGACCCGGCTCCCATGGGGGACCCCACGCTCCCCTTCGCCGCCAGCTTCGGTCCACCCGCCAGAACACTCCCGTCGCTGCGCTACGGGCGCTCCTACCGCTTCCGGGCACGCCTCGTCGACCTCGCGGGACGCAGCCTTCCGTTCACCGAACAGCCCAGCACCGGCGAACCGGCGACAGCACCCCTGCGCTATTCCCGCTACGAGCCGGTGCCCGCCCCGATCCTGGTCTCGCGCCGCCCTGTCACCTACGGGGAGTCCGTCGCCGTCCTCGTCGTACGGACCGACAACCGCGACCCCACGGCCCCGGTCAAAGGGCCGGCCTGTGAACGCCATCTGCTGGCGCCCAAGGCCGCGGTGCTCATGCTGGAACGGCACGGCGTGCTGGACGTCGGTGGTGAACACCGCCTCGACCCCGGCGTCTACGCCCTGCTCAAGCGGCTCGACGGCGGTGTCGTGACCGGCCCGGCGGACGCCGGCGCCGGTGGCACCCCCTATGTGGACACGGACGCGATGGATCTGCCCTGGCTGCCCGACCCCCTCTCGGACGGAATGGCCCTGCACGGTCTGCCCGGGACGCCTGAACTGCTGGTGCCGTGGCCCCGGGACACCGCCTGGTACCAGCGGTTCCCGCTGCGGCTGGTGGCGATTCCCGGCACTGCGGCAGCCGCCCCGCCGCCTCCGGTCGTCACTCCGGCGAAGCGACTGGTGGAGCTGACGCTGGCGCCCGGCACCGCCTTCTCGGCGCCGCTCAGCAGCATGCTGAGCTCCGGCGACGAGGAGATCATGGGCCTGTGGCACTGGTTCGCCGACACCGGTACCCGGACTCCACAAGAGATCGCCGAGACACGCGCGCATGCCATCGCCGGCCGCGTCGCACAGCTCACGCCCACCACGGAACTGCATCTGGTCCACGCCGTCCCCTGCCCCGTCGCGGCCCCGGCGTTCGGCCAACCGCGCATCCTGCGCGAGCCCCACGCGACCGCGTACGTCCTGGACGACCAGGCGGTGGCGATCCACCGGGCATCGACGCAGTCCCTGCACACCGAGGCCGCCTGGACGCAGACGGTCGACGACACGACTCAGCCGGGGCCGACCACCTCGTCCGCCCGGGCCCTGCTGCACCCGGACAGCGGGGACGTGCCCGAGACCGGCGCCGTCGACACCGTGCCGTTCACAGCCCGCCATGACGCGGGCGACACCCGCCACCACATGGTGCAGTTCACCCCTGTCGGCACCTCGCGCTTTGTCGCGTACTTCACCGAGCGCAAGACGCTGCGACTGACCGGGACGAACCCGCAGCACGTGGCGGACGCCTTTGTACCGGGTACCGCCGTAGTACGTGCCGCCGTCCCGGCACTCACCGACAACGGCACCCCGGGCGAACCCGGAACCGCCTACAGCCCCGAGCGGGACGTCCTGATCCGCGACGCCACCGGAGATGTCGCACGCCGCGAGGGCGGGGCCGTGACGGACGGGCAATCCGTGGAAGTCTCCTTCGTCGTGCCCCCGGTCACCCGCGCCGGTGCCTCGGTCACGCTGCACGTACCGGCCACGACCCGGCCTCCCGCACCGGCCGTCCACAGCGTCGTACCCGCCTTCCGCTGGCAGGAGGACCATACGGACGGAGTCCTGGCTCGCACGCGGAAAGGCGGAGCGGTACGGGTCTATCTGGAGCGCCCGTGGTACCTCTCGGGGGAAGGCGAACTGCTCGCCGTCCTCGTCCTGGGGCAGACGGACCAACCCGACGACTCCTCCGAACAGTGGGCCACGATGTGGGGGCGCGACCCCATCCGCGAAGCCGGCGCCGCACCGGTGATCGCCTTCCCCCGGCCTGCGGATCTCGTCGGCGCGATACCCATGACGGTCTCCCCCGGGCAGGCCATGGGATACCCCGTCGCCTACGACAGTCACCGCCGTCTGTGGTACGCGGACGTCCAGTTCCTGGCCGACAACCTCTACCAGCCCTTCGTGCGGCTCAAGGTGGCGCGGCTGCAACCGGACGCCCTGACCGCACCCGAGGACCTGCGCCTGTCGACCGTGGCCGACGCCGGATTCGTCCAACTGCCCACGACCCGTCGCGCCTCGGTGACTCTCAGCGGCACGAACGCGCTGGTCACGGTCAGCGGCCCGGTCCCGCCCGCGGGACCGGACGGTCTCAGCACCAAGTTCACCGCCCTGTTGCAGGCCCGCGGACGGTCCACGGTCGACGACCCTGTCGACTGGCAGACACTGACGGGAGTGACGCCGGTCGACCTCGCTCTCCAGCAGGTGACCAACCAGATCGGACTCTGGACGGGAACCCTCACCGTGCAGCCGAGCACCGTCTCCCGACGGATCCTCGTACAGGAGACCGACACGACCCAAGGGACTTCCGTGACGGGCGAGCGGCTCAGCTACTTCGACACGTTCAACCTGTGAACCAGGTCAACAAGTCTTCAGCAAGTGTCGAACGCCACCCACGGGCTGACGACGGGAGGTTTGTTGTATTCCTCCTTACAGCGGTAGCGGATATACAGAATGCCATCCTGGCAGGAGGTGTACGTTTGGCAAGAAGGCTCAAATTCACACTCCCCCAAGCACGGAGTCATGCATTTCGCGATACATTTGGGCACGTCATAACTGTTCTTGCACTGATTCCGGCACGTGACCCCACACTCGTAGTTGCAGGTGCCCGGGTCGACGCCGTCGGCGGCAGCGAAGACCGCCACGTCGCGCGGCTGCGCGGTGAATCCTGGCACGCTCACGGTCGTTGTCCTTTCTCGCCAGCAGTCTCAATGGTCGTAGTAGGGCGACAGTTTGGTCAGGATGAACGGGAATTCATCCCGAACATCGACCCGTACGAACCATTTGTCGATCACGTCTGTACGCCGGTCGGTGAACGAGAACACCACGTCCATAACCCTTCGCCCACCCTCGATGTGCGAGGGGCGGACGTCGATCGCGGTGAGCAACGAGTCTTCGAGGGATTTCTCGAACGTCTTGATGTAGATCGCCGAGTAGCGCACCGCCAGGTAGTTCAGCGCCCGGTGCTCGTCCGACGTACCCGCGTTGTCGGCCATCTGCATGATCCTCTGCAGCAGCCGTTCAGCCGCGGCCGCGAATTCGTGCTCCGACATGTCATCGGGCTTTTCGATGGCGAGCACGAGTTCGTCGGTGTCGAAAGAGAAGAGCTGATCGAAGTGGACCACGGGCAGCATCAAGCCGTTGCAGAGCTCCGGCGGCGCGATCCCGCCGCGCAGTCCCACGACGACATCGAGGTCCGTGGCTCGGGGATTGGCGCGCACGGCACGGGCCAGCAGACGGAAGTCCGCCGGGTCACGCGGCCGAAGAAGGTAGGTGTCGACGCCCTGAACGGTGAGTACATAGCAGAGCTGCCGCACGAGGTAGCGGTTCTCCCGTCTGCCGAGGACCTCGCTCACCGCTTCGCGGTCGGTGAGGCTCGCCCTCCTGCTCCGCCCGATGCTCTGCGCAAGCTCCCGGTCGACGCCCAGATCGGGAATGCGGAAGTCGACCCGGCCGAGGGCGTAGCAGAACGACGGTGGCTCGTGCGTCGCCCCGTGTCTGTCCGGGGCATCGGGCTCCGCCCCGCAGGTGTGGCACTCCTCGGGGACCACGGAGGCCGAAGGCTCGTTCCCGATGTCTTCGAGACTCATGGGAGGCTCCTGAATTCCTCAGTGTTGCCGACCAGATCGACCGGGCCGACCGGAGAAGGTGAGCCACTGGTTCATCCTTCGGGCGCGCTTCGTACAGCCGCCGCAGGGCGGGACCCCCACCGCCTTGGTCACTCGTTGCACGAAATCTCCGAGGCCGATGTCGTCCTCGTTCACGAACCCGGGGAGACGCACGCGATGTGCCGGCGGGTCCTCGGTACCCGATCGCCGGGTCGGGTGTCGGTTTCTCAACACACCCTCCGTTCCCTGCACAACTCACCCCACGATCCATGCTCCTCTTCAACGGGAGCGGTGCAAAGTCGAAAAGCGCTGCCGCGCTGTTCTTGACGCACGCGTGACGCGGAAATAACGATGCGCCCCCTATCGTGCGAAGCAACCGCTGAAGAACGACGGTTGCACTGGCTCCGCGGTCGGGAAGGGACGTTCCGATGGCAGCGGAACGCTACGAACAGATCCAAGGACTGGAAGGGATCCGGCCCGGACCCCGCGCCTCGGCGGACGAACTCTCGGAGGCCCTTTCCGACGTTCTCCACGCCCTGGACGCCGGGCAGAGCGCGGCGTCCATGCGGGAGTCCGAAGCCGGTATGCCGGGTCCGTCAGGCCCGTACGCCGCGCCCACCGCGCCCCTGCCCGGTTTCGACCGGCCCGTCGTCCGTATCCGGACCTCTCCATCGAGCCAGGCCGACCCGATCGCCGCCGAGTCGGACCCGCGCATGCCGCCGACAACCACTCGCGGCCCGTTCCGCAACGACGCGGGCGACTGGATCTGGGTCGATACGTATGCCCCTTCCGGCAACATCCAGGTGTATGTGAACTACCCGGTCGGCACACCGATGCTGCTGGCCCTGCTGCCGATCACGCCCGGGTCCACCGCATTGTCCGCGGGCGCCGTATGGCTCGCGACGGCCGCGCTCGTGCCGGGACGGCCACTCGACGAGTTCGTGGGGTTGCCGGTCAGCGGTGGCAGCGTGGGGCTGGACACCGTGGTCGGCACCACCTCGACGACGATCACCCTCGGCGGGGACTGGCGGTTGCGACTGGACGTCGACGTCGCTGCCCCGCCCGGTGCCGGAGCGGCGGGAGGCCCGGGCGAGGACGCCTCCGCCGCCACCGTCGGCCTCCCCGCCTCGGCCACCTTCGACCTCCGCATGCTCAGGGCGGCGAAGATCGGTTTCAGCGACGCCCACCTCGGCGTCTACGGATCCTCCGTGACCCTCTCGCGCTCCACCGACCCCGCGTTCTACGACGCTGTCTCGGCTTCGGTCGTCGTACCCGCGACCGCCTCGGCCGCCGCCTTCGCCTTCACGGACGTACGGTCGCAGCTGTGGAAGATCGGGGACGCGGCGGACATCAGCGGGGCCGGATGGGCGCTGCCGGTGGCGCGGGCCGTCTCCGGCGTGGTCACGGACCCGCAAGGCGCGGGCTCCCTCGCCCTCCGTCTGGACGGCCCGCTCAAAGCCCGATGGACCGGGCTGGGAGAGCCGCTGCCGGTCCACTCCCTGCTGCTGTACGTGGCTCCCGGCCAGATCACCGCGTGGCCTTCGGTGCACGAGCCCGGCGTCGTCCAGCGGCTGCTGCTGTGGCAGGAGTCCGGCGCCTCTCCCCCGCGCCGCTCCAGCATCGACTTCGCCGTCGGCACCGGCCCCCCACCGATCTATCGAAGCCGACCGGGCGTGGAACAGATCGTCTTCCTCTGGCGTTCCGCCGTCGGTCACTTCGACCGCCCGGTGACCGCCGACGGCGGACGGATCCGGGTGGCTCCGGGCATCGCGTCGCTCGCGCTGTCCCTCGGCGCCGAGGGCACCAGCGTCACTGTCGTCGCCTTCGGTCCCAACGCGGCCGATCCCCCGCGCATGGCGCTCGCGCTGGAGAACGCGCTGCTCAACACCGGACCTCCTGGGGCGCTGCGCCTGACCGGACACCTCGTCGGCGAGAGCGTCGACCAAGGCGAGCTCGCGTTGGTCTTCACCGCGCGGGCGCTGCTGCCGATCCTGCCCGACCCGTACGCGACCAACCACGCGAACCCGCGCGGCGATCCCGCCACGAGCTTCACCGTGCAGACGAGTGTCACCTGGCCGGTGCCCACCGAGCCGAAGTTGAGCTTCGGCATGCGCGGGGTGCCGACCGGCGCGGGTTCCGACGCTCCGCTCGTCCTCCTGGACGTGTCCAGCAACGCCGACCAGTTCGGCCTGGCCATTCCCACGGAATCGGCGAGCTCGCTCAGCCTCGAAGGGCTCTCGGTGCGGGCACCCGGGGACGTGGCGGCCGTCATCACACTCCCGCCGATCTCCTGGGAGCCGATGCTCACCAAGTCGCCGGATCCGGGCAGCGGTGACATCCCGCTTCCGTCGCCCCCGCACGACGGCGGCCCTGCGGTGGTACGAACACAGAGCACGGCGGTGACTCCCCTCGCACCGATCCCGCTTCTCGCCTCCTACCTCGAAGCGATCGGCGCGGGCGACCACTTCGAGGCGAGGCTGCCGCTGCCGTTCGGCCTGATCGCCGACGTGGACACGCACCAGGCGATGGACCCGAACGACCGGCCCACCTTCCTGGCGCGCGGCGGCAGTGTCCTCCTCAACCAACCGGCCTTCGAGGGACCCCTGGTGGGCGGGTTGCAAGTGGCGATCCGGGGCGGACCCGCCGATCCCGCCCGCGATCCCACGCTGCCCGGATTGGTGCACGACGTGGGCGCGTACACCGAGGGTGTCCTGAGCACCGACATCTACACGCGGTTCACCGGCGACTTCGGCAGTCGTGACTCCGGACAGGGCGTCCCCGTACGCCGCTACGAGCTGTCCGGATACGGCGCGAGCCTGTTCAGCGACTGGCGCGACCACGCGGCGGTCGGCCCGGCGATCATCCAGGCACGGTTCGACGTCCTGGTCGGCCGCGCCTCCCACGTCGTGGTTCAGATGCAGAGCGTCCTGTATCCGCAGCACATCCGGGTGGTGCGGACGATCACCATCGACCGTACGGACGGCGGGTGGGTGCTCCGGGAGGACAGCGGCTGGCTCGCCGCCGGTGACGGCCGACTGGCATACGAGGGCGACCCCGCGGGGAATCCCGCCGTCGCACCGGCCTTCGCACCGGAGGTCCGGCATCCCGGACTGTTCGAAGCGGCCGAGAGAGTCCGCACCATCCGCCTCGCCGCACCGCAGTTCAGCGTGCCGGCCCGCGCCGGAGAGACCGACTCGACCCCCACAACCTGGCAACCCGTCACCTTCGACTGCGACGTCGCCTTCGCCACCGGCTCGGACCCGCGGCTGGTCGTCACGGGCGGGTCCGACGGAAAGCGGACACCGTCCCACGGCGCCACCGGCTGGATCCTCATCGACGGGCCCAAGTACACGACACAGAAAGGCGGACAGACGGTCACGCGCGTCCGGCCGGCGGGCGCACCGCAGGTGTTCGACCTCCTCTCCACCCATGGCCCGGGCACGCTGCCGATCAACTGCTCCCTCCTTCTCGGCGGCACCGACAAGGAACCCGGGCTGCTCCTGGGCGCCGCCCGGGTCGAGGTGGCCTGCAATCAGGACAGCGTGGTTCCCCACCTGGTCGCCGCCGTACGCGGATCGGCGGCACTCCCTCGCGACGGCGCCTGGAGCGTGGTCCGCACGACCGAGGGCGACGCCGCGCCGAAGGCGCTCGATCCGTCCTTCCCGGTGCCGGTGGTCGGGCCCAACGCGTCCTACCCGGGATCCGGCCGTTGGCACGTGGCCGACCCCGCCGACATCACCGCACTCGCCGACACCGCCAAGCCGAGCGTCCGCTATGGCTTCCTGCAGTCGTTCGGCACCCAGACGATCCTGTTCGACCGGCCCCGGGTGGGCAACGACCCGAAGCCGATCACCCTGCCCCGCCCGCCCTACCTGGCGGACATGGGCGCTCTCCTGGGAGCGGTCGGCCCCTTCCCCGGTCTCGCGGACGCCTTCGACTTCGTCGGCATCAAGGATCTGGCCGTCACCGACGGCGCGCTGAGCTACCACGACGAGTTCCCGCTGGTGTCGGCGAAGCAGACGGTACTGATGGACCTCGGCGGGCCGCAGGCCCTCCAGGTCCTGCTCGACTACCACGATGAGCAGACCCCGGCCAAGCCCACCCAGGCCACGATCACGGTCGATCCAGCGGCTTCACCACGGTGGAGCCTGTCCCTGAAGAGGGTCTGCTTCCTGGTCGACTACCACGGCGAACCCCTGGTCAGCATCTTCGGCACCGTGAAGGTCGACGAACACAGCGCGCCGACCGTCGAGGACCTGTGGGTCACCTACGGCGGCACTCTCAAGTTCCTTGAGGCGATCTTCACCAATGTCCAGCAGGTCGCCCGCTTCCTGCCTGGCAGCACGGGCGCCGGGCTGAAGGTCGCCTTCTCCGGCGAGCATCTGAGCGTGCTCAACGCGTTCGCCCTGCCGAACCTCCCTCTCGGCGCCGGGCAGATCACCGATGTCGCCGTGAACATGGGCTTCGACGTCTCGCTGGCACCGCGCGATGTGCGGTTCGTCGCCGGTCTCGGCAGCCCGCAGCAGCCGTTCCGCTGGATCGTCTCACCGCTCGCCGGTACCGGCGTGGTCCAGGTGGCGATCGGCCCGAACGGCCTCGACGTCGTCGTACAGGGCGGTCTCGGCCTGGGACTCGCCATCGACCTGGGCATCGCCTCTGGCGCGGCCTCCGTCGCGATCGCCTTCGAACTCAACACGGGCCCCGACCCGTTCGAGCTCAGGGCGATCCTGTCCGGCCGCGCCAGCGTCGACGTACTGGAGGGGCTGGCCAGCGCCACCATCACACTGTCGGCCGGACTGGGAGTCATCCCCCCGCCGCAGTTCTTCGAAAAGCCCTTCGTCCCGCCCGAGATCCCGCCCCCGACGACCATCCCCGAGATCACGATCGGCCTCACCGCCTCGGTCTCGGTCGGCATCCACCTCAGTGCGTGCTGGGTGGCCGACGTCGACTGGGACGGGTACTGGCAGTTCCGCCAGGACATCACCACCCCCGAGATCGCCCTCCCCCTCCCGTGAGTCACCATGGCCCTGTCCGATGTCCAACTCTCGCTCCTGGCCTTCCCCCAGCGGTGGACCGGCACCGAGTTGCAGGCCCGGGTCCTGCTGCTCCCCGTCGGCGACCCGACCGCGCCGCCCACGCCGACGGCGGGTCTGCCGAAGTTCTCCGGCACGTCCTGGCAGCTGCGGGCGCTGGTCCGGTTGGGCAGGGACGCGCTGTACGGAGGTACGCCCTCCGGTGTGCTGGAGGTCCCGTTCACCGCGACCGCGCCCGCCGGTGCCACCGCGCTGTTCGACGCGCTAGGGCAGCAGTTCCGGATCGAGCCGCCGGAGTCGGACCCGCAGCGCCTGGCCCGCTTGGCCGGCACGTCGTTCCGCAAGCAACTCCCCAGCAGCTACACGGATGCCTTCGCCTTCGAGCGTCCCGGACCGGGCACCACCCTCGGCGAGGAGTTCGGATGCGAACTGCGCGACACGGCTGCCGCCGTCGAGGGCGACCCCAAGCCGCCGCAGCGGATCACCTGGGGTGCCGTCCTCAGCTTCGCGCTGCGCCAGCCCCTGATGGCCCGGACTCTGGGCCTCATCCACGATCTGACGATTCCCGTGGCGGATCCCGCGCAACTCGCCCGGGGCGGTTGGCTCTACCTCGAACTCGACCCCACCGGCCCCGTCACACCGACCGGGACGGACACCGTTCGCCGCTACGCCGCCCTCCTGCCGCCCCTCACCACCGCCGCACGGCCGTTGTTCGCCGCGGTCCTCTTCCCGGTGGGCCTCGCGGGCGGCTACGACACACTGCTCGCCGAGGCGGCCGACTACGACGACGGCTTCGCGAAGATCGTGCACACCGCCCAGGCGGTCACCGCGGACGCCGGGACGAGCGGCCACAACCAGCTCAAGCCCGCCACCGACGCGGGCATCGACGTGGGCTGGGACGACGAGCAGGTGACACTCTGGCTCACCCGGCAGCTCGACGCCCTGCGCGCACGGCTCGACCCGACGGCGAGCGCGCTGGAGGCCCCGCTGGGGGTCGGCGGATACCGTGTCGACGTACGGATGCCGGACGTTCCCGCCCACACCGGCTGGACCTCGCTCTGCCGGGCCCACTCCATCGGCGCCGACGGCAAACCGGCCCCGCTGAGCTTCCCGCCCCCGCCCGCCACGCCGGTCTTCAGCCAGACGTTCCAGGGCGAGCTCACCGTCGAGCCGGTCCCCGCGCGCAGCGTTCACTCGACGACCGGCACCGCGTGGCTGCCCATGTACTTCACCCGCTGGCAGGGCGACTCGCTCGTGGTCGCCGATCCCACCCTGTACGAGCTGATGGGCACCCGGCCGAAAGACGGCAACCACGTCCCCATCGACGTCCCGGCAGCCACCTACGCCGCCCCGGCCACCCCGGTCCCGCTGCGCTACGGCCAACGGTACGAGTTCCGTTGCCGGTTCGCGGATCTGACCGGCGGCGGACCCGGAGTCGACGACACGGTGCTGAGCCCCGGCGACCAGCCCACGGGTGCCACGCGCTTCCTGCGCCACATCCCGCCGAGCACCCTGCGGATCACGACCGACGTCCCGGTACCGGCGCCCCATGAGACCAGGCCCCCGGTGACGACGGTGCATACGATCAAGGTGCGGCGGCCCCTGATCGGCTACCCCGCGCTGGTCTTCGCCGGGGTGGACGCCCCGACAGCCTTCGCCGCGCTGCGCGCCGACGCGCCGACGGCCAAGAAGGAGGGACGCGGAGTCGGCGTGAGCGACCCCGACGTCACCGGTGTCCGCGTGGCGGTCGACGTACGGCTCCCGGCCCACGATCCGCTCGGCACCGACACGGACGGCTTCTACGAGCTCTATCAGCACGAGGCCGCGTTCCCGGCCTACGGGCCCGGTGGCGCCGCGGGCTCCGATCCCGAGGTCGCCTTGACGCTCGACTACGTGGATCAGCCCGACATCGCCACGTTGCCGCGCCCGGCGGACGGTGCCACCACCCTGCCCGTGCCGAGCGCCCGCGACATACGCCTACGCCTGACCGCGGTGTGCGCCGACAAGCCGGACTACTTCGACGAGGACGCCACCCGTACCGGCATGACCAGCCACCTCGCCACCCGGGCCGAGGCCGCCGCGGAATCCGCGCTGTTCCCCGCCGTGACCCCGTCGTGGCTCCACGCGATGTTCCTGCAGCCCGGCCCGGACCCGGCTGATCGCGTCGCGAAGGAGCTGGCCCTGACGGCCCAGGGGCTCGCGCTGAGCGCACGCGCGGGCGAGCGCGTCCTGTTCGGGGTGTCCAACGCCCTGCGCCACACACTGGGCGGCGACCACGCGGCCCTCACCTTCGCCGACGAGGAGCAGCTGCTCGGCCAGTGGATCGTGGCGATCGAGCTGGACCTCGTACGCGACTGGACCTGGGACGGGCTCAAGGACGAGGGCATCGTCGTACACCGCCACCAGGACACCGCGCCCCACACCGACCCCAACGACCTCGGCCCTGTCATAGGCCAGTTGCGGGTCCCGTTCGTGGTGTCCGCCGACGCCATGGCGGACGGCGACGGCGGTACGGCCGCCGGCGGGGCAGGAGCCGACCGCAGGAGAAGGACGCGTCTCATCTTCTTCGACGCCATCGATCCCCAGCCCGCCCCGGGCGCGTTCCCGGCCGAGTCGACCCCGCGTTGGACGTTCGCACCCAAGCTCCTCTCTCCGACGAGCGACGAAGGCACACAGCAACGCGTCCTCTCCGTACGACTGCCCGTCGCGGTGAAGCCACGGCAGACGCCGACCGTGGTGTCGGCGGGGATCGCGCTCTCCCCGTACACCCCCGGCGACGCCTACGCCTCCACCGAACCCCGCCGTCGTGTCCTGTGGTTCGAGCTCGACGAGCCGGTGGCGGATCCGCAGGACGCCGTCTTCGCCAGAGCCGTCAGCTCCGGCCCCGACCCGCTGCTGTCCGGCCGGATCACGAATGGTCTCCGCGCGTTTCCGGACACCTTGAACGGTGCGACCACCTGGTTCGAGCAGGCCGAGGCGGCCCTGCCGAATCCACCGCCTCCACCTCCGCTGCCCATCGACCCGGAACCGATCCGGGTCATCCACCCCCAACAGCCGGACGACGACTCGGGCTTCGGGGCCATGACACGGATGACCGCCGCGAAGCCGACCACCGCCGACCCGTCGCCCCGCCACTTCATCGTGCCGCTGCCGGAGGGTGTCGCCGCCGACGCGCCGGAGCTGTTCGGGTTCTGGACGTACGAGCTGCGCATCGGCCACACACCGGCGCGCTGGTCGACGGCGCAGGCCCGGTTCGGCCGCGCCCTGATCATCAAGGGAGTGCAGCATCCCCCGCCGCTGCTGCGCTGCACGGCCTTGCGCGATCAGCCCTCGCCGTACGAGGCGTCGCAGATCGTCGTCACCGCGCCGTACGCCTGCGCGGTGTTCGAGGGCACCCGCCTCACGAACCTACGACAGGGCGACCCTCGCACCCAGATCTGGGCCCTGCTCTACGGCCAGGTCGTCCAGGCCGACGGCACCGATCACCGCAACGTCCTCCTGGCCCGCGCCCCGGCCCCGCCGCGGCTCGACGACGGCCCCGTCGATCCGCGGCCCGCGTCCCGCGACCTCATCGGCGTCGCCACCTTCGACACGTCGCAGGTCGCGACGGCGCTCGACGACCTGGCCCTGCCCGCCGACACACCGCTGTCGGTGATCACCGTCGAACTGCTCCCCGCCGAGGGCCAACCGCAGCGCGACGCCTCCGCCACGGCCTCCGACCCCCTGGGAGCGGACCTGGGCCTGCTGACCAGCCAACGCATCCTGCGCTGCTCCCCCCTCACCCCGATCCCACCGGCCTGCTGAACCACACGCGCGCGGAATCCCTGCCACGCGAGGTGTCCCCGGTCCGCATCCTGGGCAGGCACCGTCTGGTCCCCGCCACGGGGCGGGAGGCGCTGGGGAGTTCATGGTGTGGCACCCGAAGTGGAGGCGGTCCGGTGTTGTACGCATTCGGCTTCGAGCGGGTCGGCGTCGTCGTCAGTGATCTCTACTTCGTCGATCCCGTACCCGATCCAGGGCAGGAAGGTCCCGAGCGGGGAGTCCGCCTGGAGCTGCGGATGCTGGAGCCGGGCGAGTTGAAAGGTTCCATCTATTCGGCGCGGCCCATCATGATCGACCGTCCGCTGTGGCGCGGCGACCTGCTGGAATCCGCGGACGGCCCGTTCGCGAGCTTCGACCGGACGCATCATCACCCCCGGTTCCGGGCGTGGGAGCCCGGCCGGCGGGTGTTCGTCGAGCAGCTCACCGCGGACCCGTTGGGCTGGGTGGCACAGCGGCTGGGCGACCTGGACGGGCTGCTCAAGGAGGCGGGAGTGGCTCCGGATGAGGTGGGGCCGGATGACTCGGCGGACCTGCGTCGTACGGTTCCGCAGATCATGGACGCGATCAACCTGCTCCTCGACGGGATCCGCGACGGCCGCCTGGCCCGGCCACCGGGGCAGGAGCCGGTCTCCGAGGCCCGGCAGAGCTGGCTGTAGCCGACCCCGGGTGAGGGCGCTGGGGCGGACAGGTGCCTGCCCGCCGCCGATGGGCGGGCAGGCACCCGGGGTGTACGCCGAGACGGGGGACCTCCGCGTACACCGCCACCGGCGACCGGGCCAGGAGAAAGCCGTGTCGCCGGAGCAGAGGGCTGGAACGAGCGTGGCAGCCTCCGCCCACGGCACAACAGCACCCCCTCGGCCAACAACTCCCCGGCCGTGGCCGACGCGCCACGGGTGCCGCCGGTGGTCCGGGGTCCGGGGCGGATGGCGTGCGCCACAGCCGTCTCGTGGCTCATGCTCCGACAACTCATGCAGTCGGCCTGGACCCTGAACCCCTCTGCCACAATCGCCGCATGACTGAGAACGAGGACAACGGCGGCTATCTGCTGGACAATCGACAGTCCGAGGCGGGTGTACGTTTCCGTGCCCTGGCCGAGTTGTTCGACCCGGTGACGTTCCGGCACGTCGACCGGATCGGAATCGGTACCGGTATGCGGTGCTGGGAAGTCGGGGCCGGGGGTCCCTCCGTACCCCTCGGGCTCGCCGCACGCGTCGGTCCGACCGGAACAGTGGTCGCCACCGACATCGACGTGTCCTGGACGCGGGACATCGCCGACGGGGTGATCGAGGTGCTGACCCACGATGTCGCGTCCGATCCCCCGCCGCCCGGCGCCTTCGATCTTGTGCACGCCCGACTGGTCCTGGTGCATGTCGCCGACCGCGCCGAGGCACTGCGCCGGATGGTCCAGGCGCTGCGGCCCGGTGGGTGGCTGCTCCTGGAGGACGCCGACCCCATGTTGATGCCTCGGCTGTGCCCGGACGAGTCGGGTCCTGAACAGCGGCTCGCCAACCGCTTGCGATCGGATTTCCGCACCCTGATGGCCGGGCGCGGCGCGGACCTCGCGTACGGGCGGACCCTGCCCCGGGTGCTCCGCGAGGCCGGTCTGGCCGATGTGCAGGCCGACGCGTACTTCCCGATCACGTCCCCGGCCTGTGCCGTACTGGAGGACGCGACAGTGCGGCAGGTGCGTCACCTTCTGGTCGGGCAGGGCCTTGCCACCGACGAGGAGATCGACCGCCACCTGTCCAACGTCACCGCCGGTCGCCTCGACCTGGCCACCGCCCCGATGATCTCGGCGTGGGGCCGCCGCCCGTAATCCCGTCCCTACCGGCCGGGCGGCTCGATTAGTGTGATCACTTCATCAGCAGGAGCGATCAGGGAGGGGCGTCGTGCGTACGGCACCAATGGCTGTGGCGAGGGCCGTCACAGGGATTTTGGCGTGTGTGACGGCAGGTGCCGCCGTTGTCGGCTGCTCCGGGGGCGGCACGGGCAAGGGACGTTCCGCCGACGAACTGCTTCGTGACGCGAACAGCACGATGAGCGTGCTCCGTTCGGTGACCATTGACTCGAAGACGACCGGTGGCGCGGGCGGCACCTCCTCCAGCCACCAGACCACCGACCTCAAGCACACGTGCGCGGCCAGGACGACCTGGACCTCGGGCGCCGTCTTCGAGCAGATCCGGATCGGCGACACGGACTACGCCCGCCCGAACGGTGAATACCTCAAGGCGGCCGGACACCCGATGACCGGAACGCAGCGGCAGTCGAGGTGGGTCAAGACCCCTACCAGCGCGGCGACGCCCGGGGACGGGCTCGGCGAGTGCACCCGGGAGTTCGCCTCCTTCGGCAAGGCACAGCAGAGTGACCCGGTCGAGGTCGACGGCACCCGCACGATTCCGGTTCAGGTGACGGACCAGGCGGACAAGGGCGGAACGTATACCTTCTACGTCGCCGCCGAGGGCAAGCCGTACATCCTCAAGGTCCTCTACAAGGGAGCGACGCTCCAGAGCACCACGTCGTTCAGTGCCTTCGACAAGCCGATAGACGTACGGGCTCCGGCGGCGGCCGACGTGCTCGACATGGGCTAGTTCGCCGTCCTCCGGCGTGGCGAAACCCGGCCGGCCTCGTGGTCGAGGCCGGCCGGGGGGCGTCAGGCCAGGGTGCGGTCCGTTACCGCCAGGGGCTTGTCGCCGCGGTGGTATCGCACCTCTCGGATGCCGAGCGCCTGGCGCAGTTTGCCCGCGGGCAGGGTCACCGGGGCCGGGGCCGGGCCGTCGCCGGGGTGCGGGAGCGGGTAGGCGGTGGTGGTGGCGCTGTGGAAGGTCACATTGCCCTCGACCCTGCTGAAGAGCTGGTGCACATGGCCGTTGAGGCAGGTCACGGACGAGAAGCGGCGCAGGTACGCCAGCGCCTGCACGGCGTCGTCCGTACCCCAGCCCCAGTTCGGGTACATCGCGAACAGCGGGATGTGGCTGAAGACGACGATCGGGGTGTCGGCCGACAGACCGGCCACGTCCTTGCGGATGAAGTCCAGTTGATCGGTGCCGAGATGGCCGAGCTTCTTGAGGTTGAGGGCGTTGACCAAGGCGATGACGTGCACGCCCTTCATGTCGAAGCTGTACCAGCCGTCCCCGCGGCTGCCCGCGCCGAACGCGGCGCGGTACTTCTGGCCGGCGTCGTCGATGGCGTCGTGCTCACCGGGCACGGTGTGGGTGGAGCCGCTGTGCAGCCCCTTCATCATCTGCTTGACCTGATCGAACTGGCCGGGTGTGGCCAGATGCGTCAGATCACCGGTGTGCATCACGAAGTCGGGGCGTGCGGACAGGGCGTTGACCTGGTCGACGGCACGTGCGAACGAGCCGGTGACATCGGTGTTGGCCGCGCCGTGGAATCCGAGGTGACTGTCGCTGAGCTGCACGAACGACAAGGTGTCGGGTCCGTTCGCCGTCTGCTGGTGGCCGCTGGATCCGGCCACATGGCTGTAGACCTCGCCACCGGCCACGGTGAGGACGACGGCCGAGCCGAACCAGGCCGAGTGGCGCAGGAGTTGACGGCGCGTCATACCGTGCGGGAAGCCGTTCACGGTTGCACCACCACACTGCCGTGCATGAACGGGTGGATGGTGCAGAAGTATGTGTAGGTGCCGGACTTGGTGAAGGTGTACCGGTAGACCCCGCCCGAGTCGAGCGGCGGGGAGTGCAGGGGACCACCCTTGTCGGAGGTCACCGTGTGGGGCTCGTCGTCGGTGTTGGTCCAGGTGACCGTGGTACCCACCCGCACGGTGAGGGCCGCCGGGGCGAACGCGAAGTTCTTCACGGCGACGGCACTGCCCACGGAGGACGGCGCGGAGGCGGCGGGTGATCCGCCGCCTCCGGCCGTCGGGGAGCCCCGCTGAGCCGTCGACGCGGGCATGCCGGTCATCTTCGTTCCCCCGTTCCCGGCATGCGTCGACGTCCCGCAGGAGGCCAGCAGCCCCAGCGCTGCGGCTGTGGCGGCGAACACCGCGCCCCGCTGGGCGACTCGGCGCCGGATCACAGCTGTTCGCATGGATTCCCCCGTCCGGCCCGTCCAGAAGACGGGGCCTTTGTTCCGGCCCCTCTGATACGGACCGCGTGCCGGCCCCGCCGCTCGCGGGGCTCACCCTTGAATAGGCGGCGGGGTTACACCGCCGCCCGCGGGCACGTACACCTGCACCGCGTCCCCCGACTCCCGTACGGCGATCCGGGGCAGCGCGGGCAACGGCCGGGCGAACTGGTGGCGGACCACCTCGCCGGTGACCGCGAACACCGAGTTGTGGCACGGGCAGTCGAGCTGTCCCGCCGCCTGGTTGAGCACGAGGCGGCAGCCCTGGTGCGTACAGACCCCCGACACCGCACGCAGCCGCCCGTCGAGCCGGGCGACGAATCCGGTGACGGCGCCGGTGTCGAAGGCGCGCACAGCGCCGTGCGGCAGCTCGGCACTGGTGGCCACGGTGTGCCAAGTCCCCACGTTCGGCTGGAGAGTCGACGCCTTCGGCGGGCTCTCCTCGGGGTGGTCCCGCAGCAGCGCGCGATCACCGAGGACCGCGGCGGCGGCAGCCGCGGCGGCGAGCGAGGCGCCCCGCACGAACTTTCTGCGGGTGCCCCCCTTCGGGACGTGGCCGGGCTCGTCCAGCTGAGCCGCCAGGCGCTCGTGCAGCGCGGCCACGAACTCCTCGCTCGGGGCACCGGCACCGGGGCGGGCGGCGCGCAGGGTGATCGCCGTGGCGATCTCCGCGGCGTCCTCGGGACGCGCCCGGAACGGTTTGGGGCGGCGCGAGCGCAGCAGAGCCTCGATGTACTTCTCGGCCTCGTCGTCCACCGTCACCCCTCCGTCTCTTCCAGCCGGGCCGCCACCAACGCGGCGTGCCGCAGCGCCCGGTACTGGAGCACCTTCGCGTTGCCGACGGACACGCCGAGTTCCGCGGCCGCCTCCTTCAGCGAACTGGCGTCCAGGAAGCGCAGTTCGAGGATGCGACGGTAGCGGTCGGGCAGCGCGTCCAGGATGCTCCGGGCACGGCGCGGCACGTCGGAGGGCGCCTCCTCGGTATCCGGCTCCTGCTGGGCGTGCTCCTCGGGCAGGTGGGTGACCTCGATGCCGAGGACGCGCCGCCAGTGCGAGGCGAGCACGGTACGCGCGGTGGCCAGCAGATACGCGCGGACCTCGGGCACGGTGGCCGAGGTCCGCAACGGGCGCAGCGCCGCGAGGAAGACCTCGGTGGTGAGGTCCTCCGCGTCGGCGCGGTTGCCGACCTTCGAGAACATCACCCGATAGATCCGGTCCACATTGTCCCGGTAGATCGCCTCCCAGTCGGCGTACGTCTCACCGCCGACAAGGCTGAGCCGGGACGCGCCGGGCCTCCCGCGCGCCCCCGGCCCACGCCCGGGCTCCTTCGACCGGCGCACCGCCATGTCCCACCGCTTCGGCTCGCAGGCTCGGGGTCCAGCCCCGCTTCACCTACAAGTAGCGCGCGGGGTTACGGAGTTGGGGAGACCCGGGGACGAGCCCGTCGGCGGGAATCCGGCCGACGGGCCGGGGAGGGCCGTGGCGGAGCGCGGCGCCCCTGGGTTTTCGGCTACCTGAAGAGGCGGTCGCCGCTGGTGGCCATGCGGTGGGTGCCGCTGTGGTGGCCGACCCAGTCGCGGACGAGGTTGATCGCGTTGGCGCACTGCCAGCTGTCGTCGTACTCGCGCACTCCGGTGAAGGCGCCGTAGCCCGCGATGATGCCGTCCACCCGGGCGTCGCCGAGCAGCTTGTCGACGTACCAGGGGTCGTTGTACGTAGTCGTCCAGGACAGCGTGGCCGCGAGCTTTCCGGCGGCGCGGTCCGAGGCGCCCTTCTTCAGTTCGGCGCAGGTGTTCCAGGTGGCTTCGGTGCAGTTGCCGAACCCCTTGGTGATGTCGGAGTCGCCGTAGTCCATCGCCCGGTGACCGGCCGGGAACCCGGAACCGGAGCGGTTGAAGGCGGCCTGGGCCTGGTCGCGGGTTCCGGTCGTCGTGATGCCCTCCAGACGGCCGAGCCTGCCTTCCAGACTCTGCCAGCCCCGGCCGCCGACGTCCGGGGTGCTGCCGCCGTGGTACTCGTAGAAACCGTAGAGCACCTGGATCCCGGCGGCCGTCAACCGCTGCGCCTTGTCGCGCAGTCCGGCGACGCTGCACCCGCGGTTCGGTGCTTCGCCGCAGTAGTTCGGGTCCTTGATGTCCAGCCAGACCAGCGCCAGCCGGCGCCCCGCGTTGGCGTGCGAGACGATGCGGTCGATCATGCTGTCGAAGCTGGGGCCGAGCCGGTTGTCACCGGCCGAGGAACAGTCGTGGTAAGCGCGCCATTCGTTCGGGTTCCACCAGGCGCACACGTCGATCTCGATGCCGTTGGCGCCGTGCTTGATCGCGGCGTCCACGCCGTTCAGGGTGTCGACGCGGTGCGCGATGGCGTAGATCGCCTGGCGCTGATCGGCGGCCGCCGCACGGGTCGTACCGAGTGCGGTGACACCGACGAGCCCGCACAGGGCCGCCACCAGCGCCACCACCATCCGCGAGCCGATGCCATGGATGCCATGTCGTAAGTGAGTGGTCAAGAAAGGTGCTCCTTCATATCGGCATGTCGTTGGACCGTCCGATCTTGCGGGTTACGGCTGCCCGCCAGCCAGGGAAACCCGACGCTTCGGGACGCTGGAACGCGAAAGCGGTCTGTGACCAGGTCAGATGTAAATGGCATGGAACGCCGGACTGGAACGCTCCTGATCGCACAGGGGCGGGGGTACAGCCCCGGGCACCCCGTACGCCACACCCGGCCGTACTGACGAGTAACAGCTACGGCCTCGCCTCGCCACCTGCCCCGTGCCGCCGGGCGGAGGGAGCGGGGATGTGTGCGGCCCCGCCGATCAGCGGGGGGTGGTGCAGACGGCGAGCGGGTCCGGGCGGCACCCCCGGGAAGCGAATCTGGTTGAGCCCGGATGACCCGTCCGGAATGCCCCCGCCTCCCACCTCCCCGGACAACCGACGTCCCCGGAACAGGAACGGAAACCCCCACGCGATGAGCGCCCTGCCGACCACCCCGGCTTCGCCCGCACCGCCACGCACAGCACTCACACCGACACTCTGCGCATCCGCACCGCTCGCCGCCGCACCGTCGGCGCACAGGTGGCGATGGCGTACGTATCGGATACGCGCCGCCGTACGGCGCACACGGCCCGCGACATGGCAGCAACGCCTGCGCCGCCTCGCCTGGTCGCTCGTCCGCGCCGACCGCCGCACCCCTCGGTCGACGCCGGACCCCGAGAGCTGAGCCCGGGGACATCCTCCCCCCCTCCCGGCCCACCCCCGCCCCCACGCACGAGGTGCCCCCACCATGCCCCGCACCCCCAAAACCTCCCCCGCCCACCCGCTCGCCCAGCTGCGCAAGCGCGACGGCCTGTCGCACGCCGACTACGCCCGGCTCGTCGCCCGTACACACGCCGAGCTCGGCTTCGGCAGCATGGCGGACCGACGGGAGAAGGTCGCCCGCTGGGAATCGGGGCGGGTGACCCCGGAACTCACCGCTCAGCTCACGATCGCCCACCTCCACGGCGTCGTCCGCGCCGATGTGCTGCGCCTCGGCTGGCCGCACTGGCTGCACCTGGCCTCCGACGCGACCGCGCACCTGCACGCGCCCTGGAGCGCCGACGACGCGCTGAGCTCCCTGCGCGCCCTCACCCACCCCCACGGCGGCGACCATCGCGCGTTCCTCACCTGCGAGACGACGCTCGAACAGCTGGCCATGCGATGGCAGGAGCAGACCGTCGCGCCGCAGCCGATCCCGACCCGGCCCGGCTCGCCGTTGGACCCGGCCACGGTGGCGGCACTCGACGCCCGCCATCGGCAGATCCGTACGCTGTATCTCAAGGAGGGCGCGTCGACGACTCGTATCCTCGCGGACAGTGAGCTGCGCCTCGTGTGCGATCTGATCCACACGGCGGGCTACGGGCCCGCGCAGGCACGCCTGTTGCTGTCGGCCGCCGCCAACGCCGCCTGCCTCAGTGGCTGGCTCGCGTACGAACTCGGTGACCATCTCAGGGCACAGGACTCCTACGCCGCCGCCCTGCGGATCAGCGCGCTGGGCGGAGACCTCGAACTGGGCTTGTGGGCCTTGGTGTTGCTGGCCGAGCAGCAGATGAGCACCGGCCATCCGGCGCAGGGGCTGGCTCTTCTCGCACCGGCCGACGATGTCTGCCGGACCCGTGTCGCTCCCGGTTCACGTCTGACGGCGCTGGTCCGGGTCGCCCAGGGCACTGCGTACGCGCTCCACGGCCGACCCGAGGACGCGCTGCGCCACTTCGAGGACGCCCGCACGGCGCACGCCGAGACGTCGCCCGACGTACATCCGTTGTTCACCGATTGGTTGACCCGCGATTCCCTGGAGAATCTCATCGGTATCGGGCTCGTGCACTGCGGGCTGCATCAGCCGGCCCTCGATCAGCTGGCACCGCTCCACGCCGCCGGCCGCACCGCGTCGTCCCTCACCGAACGCGAACGCGCCCTCGCCCACGTACACCTCGGACGCGCCCATCTCGCCCTGGGCGCGGTGGAACACGCTCTCCGGTTCGCCGCACAGACCGCCCGGTTTCTGGCCGCGTCACCGACCTCCACCGTCTCCGCCTGCCTCAAAGCACTCCACGGCGACCTGCGGGCACACCTCCATGTTCCCGCCGTCCAGCAGTACTTCCACACGCTCGGCGACAGCACACTCCTGACCGCACCCTGAGCTCGCGGCGAAGGCACACCTCAAGCACACCGTCCGCTCTGGTATTCAGGACCGTGAACGGATTGTGTGGGGAGTGCGCTGCGATGTCCGCCCGGTCGTTCCACCGTCCGATGGGCCACTGCCTCCCACGCCCTCACGGAACGCCGGGCACGTCACCCCAAGGAAGGCAACCGTGACTCTCCCGCTCACCCTGCCCCAGCCCACCGCTCGCCCTCCCCACGCCCCCCACTCCGGCCCGGCACACGCGGGTACCCCCTGGCGCCGCCCCGCCCCCGGTACCGTCCGCATCCTGCGCTGGCCCGAGCAGGCCGGTCAGCTCGACCAGTGCCGCGCCGACGGGGTACCCCGGCTGCTGCTCGTGGAGGCGGCCACCCCGCCGCCGCGCTGCGTCGACGAACTGGAGGACTGGATCCGTACTCCGGCCGACCCCCAGGACCTCCAGGCCCGCCAGGCCGCCCTCCAGCTCCGGGCCGCTCCCCGCGATCCGGTGCTCGACCGCCACGGCATCGTGCACTTCGGCGGCCAGAGCGTGCCTCTCGCCCCGGGCGAAGCGGACCTGGTCAGGCTGCTGCTCTCCGAGTACCGGGGAATCGTCAGCCGGGAGGACCTGATGGCCCAGATGTGGCCGACGACCGAGGAGCACCGCCGCAACGCCCTGGACGTACGCATCCTGCGCGTCCGCCGACGTCTCGCCCCGCTGGGTCTGGTGATCAAGACGGTGTGGAGCAAGGGATACATGCTGGACACGCAGCACGACACCACCGCCGGACGGCCCGCCGTGCCCGGGACCTGGAGGTGAAGTCCGTGCCCATGTCCGCGAACCAGACGCCGAAGCCGCACCCGGGCCCGAAGCCGAGCGCGACCGCGAGCCCGAACACACCGCACTCCCCCACCCTCGCCCATCTCACCGAGCGGGCCGCCGACCAGTGGCCGCAGGCCCCGGCCCTGAGATGGCGGGAACCCGACGGAACCCTCCACCACCTCACCTTCGCCGAAGCGCACACCGCCGCGGACGAGATCGCCCGCGGGCTGATGGCTCTCGGTCTCGCACCCGGTGACCGGATCGCCGTACAGAGCCGGCTGCGCCCGGAGTGGACCCTTTTGCTGCTCGCCGCCGCCTCCTCGGGCCTGGTGCTGGTGTCCCTGCTCCCCACCACCGTGCCGGAGGAGATCGCCCACGTCCTCAACGACTGCGACGCCAAGGCCGTCATCTGCGAGGACGCCGATCAACTGGCCAAGGTGGAAGCCGCGCGCCCCCGGATCCCCGGGCTGCGCCAGGTGCTGGTGATGGACGAGGTGGCCGGGCGCGACGACCCGCCGCTCACTCTTGCCCGGCTCCGCGCCGCGGGAGAGCACGCCGTGACACCCGCCGCCCTGGCCCGGCGCCGCGCCTCGGTCCGACCCGACGACCTCCTGGTCATCATCTACACATCGGGCACCACGGGCCCGAAGAAGGGCTGTGCGCTCTCGCACGGCAACTACGTGGCCGTCCTGGCGGCCCACCCCTCACCCCCACGGTCCCCGCTGGCCTCGCCGGACGCGAGCAACGGCACCATCTTCGTCGTCACCGGCCCGCACACCATCGCGCTGCTGATGCAGCTGCTCACCTGGTGGTCCGGCTACACCCTCAGCTGGTTCCAGGGCGGCTCGGCCGACGAGATGGCGGCGGAGTTGCAGGCCGCCCGGCCCAGCATCGTCCCGCTCGTCCCGCTGGCCCTGGAGAACATCTACCGCGCCGTCCTGGCGGCCCATCCGGCCGAGCGGCACCCGCAGCTGCTCGACGCCGCCCGCACCGGGTTGCGCGTACGCGAACTGCGGGCCGCCGGGCAACCCGTTCCGGACGACCTCCAGGAGTGGTTCGAGCGTACCGACAGGACCCTGTTCGCCGAGGTGCGCGAGCGCTTCGGCGGAAACCTGCGGCGCGCCACGGTCTCGGGCGCACCGGTCTCGCGGGACATCCTGACGTTCTTCGTGGGATGCGGCCTGCCCCTGGTGGAGTGCTACGGCATGACCGAGACGGCGGCCGCCGCCACCTCCAACACCCCCGACGACAACCGCATCGGCACGGTCGGCAGACCCCTCCCCGGCGTCGAGGTCGCGATCGCCGACGACGGCGAGGTGCTGATCAAGGGCGCCAACGTCTTCCACGGCTACTGGGGTTACGACGAGGGCGAGTTCGGCACCGTTCGTGACGGCTGGCTCCACACGGGCGATCTCGGCGCGATCGACGCCGAGGGATACCTCCACCTCACCGGCCGCAAAAAGGAGCTCGTCCAGCTCTCCAACGGGATGGCCGTCACACCGCACCCCTTCGAACGGGAGCTTCGCGCCCACCCGTTGATCTCCCAGGCCGTGCTCTACGGCGAAGCCCGCCCCCACCTCGTCGCCCTGATCACGCTCGACGCCCGCCAGGCCGCCGACTGGGCGTCGGCCCGGGGGCTGCCGACCGACGTGCCCGCACTCGTCCGCTCACCGGAGCTGCTGGACGAGATACGGGACGCGGTGGAGCGCGCCAACGGCGGCCTCCAGGAGTATTTCCGCGCCCGTGCCTTCCATGTGCTCGACCGGGACCTCAGCGCCGACGCCGGTGAACTGACCGTGTCCCTCAAGGTCGCCCGCCCGGTCGTGCACACCCGGTTCCGCGACCTGTTCGAGTCCCTTTACGACTGACGACCAACGCTGAAAACGCCCGCTGCCCGCACTCCTTGAGTGCGGGCAGCGAGGGGTTTCAGGGATCTCTCTGTCACTCCTCCTTGACACCCACCCTGGCGTACAGGCGGCGCAGCACCGGCGGCGCCCACCAGTTGGCCCGCCCCGCGAGCCGCATCACGGCCGGCACGAGCACACCCCGTACGAGTGTGGCGTCCATCAGCACCGCCAGTGCCAGACCCACCCCGAGCAGCTTCAGGAAGGTGATCCCCGAGGTCGCCAGGGCGATCATGGGCAGCGCGACCAGCACGGACGCGGCGCTGATCAGACGGCCGGTGCGGGCCAGTCCGGTGGCGACGGCCAGGGTGTTGTCGCCAGTCTGCGTGTACGCCTCCTTGATCCGTGAGAGCAGGAAGACCTCGTAGTCCATGGACAGCCCGAAGGCGACGCAGAACATCAGCACCGGCATGGTGACATCCACCATGCCGGTCACCGTGAACTCGCCCACCAGCCAGCTGAGATGGCCTTCCTGGAAGACGTACACCATGGCGCCGAACGTCGCGGTCAGGCTCAGGAGGTTGAGCAGCACGGCCTTGAGCGGGATCAGCACGCTGCCGGTGAACAGGAACAGCAGCACCAGCGTCGCACCGCCGATGATCAGTGCCGCCTCGGGCAGCCGGTCGGCGAGCGCAGCGCGGGTGTCGGTCAGCACGGCGGCGTCGCCGCCGACCAGGACCTCGCCCGGTGCGCTGTGCGCCCGCAGCCGCTGGACCAACGTCGCACCGGCGGACGAGTACGGCTCGACGGACGACACCACCGACAGCCGGGTGGCGGTGTCCGTCGCGAAGGAGGCCGAAGAGGCCGAAGAGGCTGCCTGGACGTGCCGCCCGGCGGTGTAGGAGCCGGTGACGGTGTCCACCCGGGCCACACCCGGAAGCGTCGACAAGTCGGCCGCATAGGCGCCGACCTGCTCCCGGCTCCCGGAGCCGACGTGGGGCAGCACCACGGAAAGGGCGGAGGCCTCCCGGCCGGTGAACTCCTCGCGCAGGAACTGGGCGGTGCGGTGCGCGGGCGCGTCGGCGGGCAGGGCGCGGTCGTCGACCAGCCCGAAGGACACCCGCGCGAACGGCAGGCCGAGCGCGACCAGCAAAGTGACCACACCGACGGTGCACAGCACGGGCCGACGCATGACACCGGCGGCGAGGGGCCGCCAGAAGCCGCCGGAGGCGCCGCGTCGCTCGCGCCGCCGCCACAGCCGCCGTACATCCAGTGCGTCGATGCGCGGTCCAAGCAGGCCCAGCATCGCGGGCAGCACCACCAAGGCCGCGAAGGCGGCGAACACCACCACCGCGATGCCCGCGTAGGCGAACGAGCGCAGGAAGTACAGCGGGAAGACGAGCAGGGCCGACAGGGACAGGGCCACGGTCAGCGCGGAGAACAGCACCGTCCGCCCGGCCGTGCGCATACTCAGCGCCACCGCCTCGACGGTGCTGAGGCCGCGCGTGATCTCCTCCCGGTAGCGGGTGCCGATGAACAGGCTGTAGTCGATCGCCAGGCCGAGTCCGAGCGCCGTGGTGATGTTGATCGAGAAGACGGACACCGGTGTGACCGACGACAGGACCCGCAGCACGAGGAACGCGCCCAGGATGGCGAACCCCCCGATGAGCAGCGGCAGTCCGGCGGCCACCGCACTGCCGAAGACGAGGACCAGGACGATCAGGATGAGCGGGGCCACATACGCCTCGGCGCGCGTCAGATCCCGCTGGCTGTGCTCCTGGATCTCCGCCCCGACCTGCGCGGGCCCGGTGGCCGACAGGGACAGCGCCCCGTGCGGGCCGGTGAAGCGGGGAACCAGTCGCGTCGCGGTGGTGTGTACGCGGTTGTCGTCGCCGCCCAGGCGCAGGAGCACCAGCGCGGAGTGCCCGTCGCGGCCCTTCAGAGCGGAAGCCGACTCTTGCGGGGCCGTCCAGTACGACACGGCCGACTCCACACCTGGTTGCCGGGCGAGCTCGCGGGCGAGGTCCTTTCCGGCGGTCACGGCCTGGGGACCGTCGATCGATCCCGTCGTCCGCGCGAGGAGTACCAGCTGGGGCGCGCCCGCGCCGAAGCGTTCGGCCAGCAGGTGCTCGGCCTTCGTGGACTCCGCCGCCGGGTCGGCGAACCCGCCGGTGGACAGCCGGTTCGCCGCGCCTGCGGTGAAGGGGACGGCGACCGCCGTGGCGAGCAGCACGGCGAGCAGTACGGGCACGCGTCGGCGGACCATTAGTCGCCCCAGCGCCGCGAGCAGGGAGCGGCCCGCCGGTCGGGCGCTGTCGGGCGGCGTGGTCGTGGTGGTGGGGTGGGGGGTTCGGGACACGCTGACTCCTCGGCGTGGGGGCCGGTGATCGGGTGGTGGGCCCGCCGGGGCCCTGCGCTTCAGCACGGGCCCCCTCGGGCCCGGCGTTTCAGCACGTCACGAGACGCGGTCGGTACAGGTCGCACCAGACGTGCAGGTCGAGCAGCTTCTCCAGTGCCAGGCGCTGCCCGGCGCCGTTGCCCGACGCGTCCCATGGGGCATGCGCCAGCCGGTGGGCGACCCGCCGGTCGAACAACTCGAAGACGGGCGCGTGCGCTTGGTCCAGGATCTCGCGCGCCTGTTCCTGGAGGGCCGCGAGATAACCGGCGCCCTGGGTCATGGGGTACGGGCTCTTGGTGCGGCGCCGCACCAGCTCGGGGACGACGTGGCCGGTGGCCGCGCGCAGGATGCTCTTCTCCCGGCCGTCGAAGGTGTGCAGGCTCCAGGGGAGGTTGTAGGCGTACTCGGCGATGCGGTGGTCACAGAACGGCACCCGCACCTCCAGTCCGGCGGCCATGCTGAGCCGGTCCTTGCGGTCGAGCATGCCGCCCAGGCTGCGGGTCAGATGCAGATACAGCAGCTCCCGGGCCCGGCGCTGTGCCGCGTCCTCGCCGTCGACGGTGGGGGCCTCGGCGAGCGCGTCGCGATAGCGTTGCGCGGCGAACTCCGGTATGTCCAGGGCCTCTTGTACGTCCGGGGCGAGGAAGCGGCGTTCCTGGACGACCTGTCCGGTGGCCGCCGTCAGCCAGGGGAAGCCCGCGCCGGCCCGCAGGTCCGGGTCGTGGAACCACCAGTAGCCGCCGAACATCTCGTCCGCGCCCTCCCCGGACAGCGCGACGGTGGAGTGCCGACGGACCGCCTGGAACAGGAGCAGCAGGGAGTGGTCCATGTCGCCGCGGCCGATGGGCAGGTCGCGGGCGGCCACGCACGCGCGGCGCACCTCCGGGTCGGCCAGTGCGGCCGGGTCCAGGACCAGGTTGGTGTGGCGGGCGCCGAGGTGGTCGGCGACGGCCTGGGCGTAGTCGGAGTCGGGGCTCACATTGTGGCCGTCGGGCGCGAAGTGCTCGCTGTGGCCGACGAAGTCGACCGAGAAGGAGCGCAGGGATTCACCGCCGTGGGCGAGTTCGGCGGCGGCGAGTCCCGCGATCGCGCTGGAGTCGAGCCCTCCGGAGAGAAGTGTGCACCGCGGCACGTCGGCGACCAGCTGCTCGCGCACCGCGTCTTCGAGAAGGCTGCGCAGGTGGAGGGTGGTCCGCGCCCGGTCGTCGGTGTGCGGGGCCGCCGTCAGACTCCAGTACGTCCGCTCGCGCAGGCCCGACCGGTCGAGGACGGCGAGGCGGCCCGGGGGAAGTTCGCGCATGCCCTGCCAGATGGCGGTCCCGGGCGTCTTGACCCCGAGCATGATCTCCCGCAGGCCGTCGAGGCCGACGGTGGGAGTGACGTCGGGGTGGGCCAGAATGGCCTTGGGTTCGGACGCGAACAGCACGCCGTCAGCGGTCAGTTGGTAGTAGAGGGGTTTGACGCCGAGGCGGTCGCGTACCAGCAGGAGTGTTTCGGTGCGGCTGTCCCACAGGCCGAAGGCGTACATGCCGACGAGGTGGTCGACCAGGTGCTCGCCCCATTCGAGGTAGGCGCGCAGCACCACCTCGGTGTCGCTGGCCGTGCTGAACCGGTGGCCCCGGCAGCGCAGTTCGGCGCGCAGCTCCTTGAAGTTGTAGACCTCGCCGCTGTAGGTGAGCACCACGGGACCGTGCGCGGTGGGCGCGGTCATGGGCTGGGTGCCGCCTTCGAGGTCGATGATGGACAGGCGGCGGTGGCCCAGCGCGGCGTGCCGGTCGCTCCAGGTGCCGTGGGCGTCCGGGCCGCGCGGGGCCATCGTGGTGGTCATCCGGTCCAGTAGCTGGCGCCGGGCGGTGAGGTCGCCGTCGTACGACACCCAGCCGGTGATTCCGCACATGGTTCAACTCCGAATGTGGGGGCCGGGCACCTGGCCGAGCTGGTGTGCCGTGGTCAGGTGCCCGGCTGCGGGGTCAGGTGCTAGTCGACGAAGACGTGGTCGCCGCGAACGGTCGTGCCGTCGGCCGTGGCCTCGGCCGGGTCGGCCCCCAGGGAGACCACCTTGTTGTCGGCGTCGACGAAGACGACCTTGGGCTGGACGCGCGCGGCCTCCTGGTCCTGGACCATGCCGTAGCTGATGATGATGACCAGGTCCCCGGGGCTGATCAGCCGTGCGGCGGCCCCGTTGATGCCGACGACGCCGGATCCGCGCGGGCCTTCGATGATGTACGTGGAGAGCCGGTTGCCGTTGTTGATGTCGACGATGTCGATCTTCTCGCCCGGCAGCAGTCCGGCGGCGTCCATGAGGTCGGCGCACAGGGTGAGCGAGCCGACGTAGTGGAGGTCGGCCTGGGTGACGGTGGCACGGTGGATCTTGGAAGTGAGCATGGTGCGGTACATGGGTTCGTCCTGTCTGTGTCGGGTGGGGATGAGGGTGGTCAGAGTTGGATGGACTTGGTTTCCAGGAACTCCTCCAGGCCGAACACTCCGTGCTCGCGGCCGTTCCCGGACTGCCCGTAGCCCCCGAAGGGGGCCCGGGGGTTGAAGGGGGCGCCGTTCACCTCGACTTGTCCGGCCCGGATCCGCCGGGCCACCGCCAGGGCGCGGGCCGGGTCGGCGGACCAGACGGCGGCGGCCAGCCCGTAGTCGGTGTCGTTGGCCAGGCGTACGGCGTGGTCCTCGTCGTCGTACGCCTCGATCACCAGCACCGGACCGAACACCTCGTCGTGGTGCACGTCCATGGCGGGGGTGACGTCGGTCAGGACGGTGGGGCGGACGAAGTAGCCGTGTGACAGCCCCTCGGGCGGTTGCGTCCCGCCGCACAGGAGCGTGGCGCCCTGCTCCACGGCGTGCTCGACATGGCCCCGGACGCGCTCGCGCTGGGTGTGCGAGACCAGCGGCCCGAGCTGGGTCGTGGGCTGCGACGGGTCTCCGATGACCGTGGCCTCGGCCGCCGCCTTCGCCATCCGCTCGACCCGGTGCTTCAGAGCGCGGGGCACGAGCAGGCGGGTGAGCGCGCAGCAGGTCTGGCCGTTGTTGAGGAAGGCCCCCGCCACGGCGCGCGGGACGACGGCGGCCGGGTCGGCGTCGGCGAGCAGGACCGTGGGGCTCTTGCCGCCCAGTTCGAGCGTGACACGTTTGACGGTGTCGGCGGCGACCTTGCTGATCCGCCTGCCCACCGCGGTGGAACCGGTGAACGAGACCAGGTCGACGTCCCGATGGCCCGCGATCGCCTCGCCCACCACCGGCCCGGTGCCGCTCACGAGGTTGAAGACACCGGCGGGAACCCCGGCCTCGTCGATGGCCTCGGCCAGCACCCACGCGCTCAGCGGTGCCACCTCGCTGGGCTTGAGCACCACAGTGCTGCCTGCCGCGAGCGCGTAGGCGACCTTCGCCGCCGCCTGGTGGAGGGGGTAGTTCCAGGGGGTGATCGCACCCACCACGCCGACGCCCTCGCGCACGATCAGCGAGTTGGCCTCGCGGCGCTCGTATGAGTACGAGCCGCCGACCTCGGCGGCCGTACGGAAGGTGAGCACGGCCAGGCCGACCTGGGCCATGCGGGCGAACGCGATGGGGGTGCCCACCTCGCGGGCGATCAGCGCGGCGAGTTCCGGGGCCCGGCGTTCGAGACCGTCGGCCACCTCGCGCAGGTAGCGGGCGCGGGTCTCGGCCGGGGTGCGCGACCAGTCGGGGAAGGCGCGCCGTGCCGCGCGCACCGCCGCGTCCACGTCCTTGGGGGTGCCGTCAGGAACACGGCCGATCGGCTGCTCGGTGGTCGGGTCGACCACGTCGATGGTGCGGGAGCCATGGGAGGGGATCCAGGCCCCGTCGACGTATATGTGGTCGCGTACGTGCTCGTGGTTCATGCCGATGATCCTTCGGGCAGGGGGGAACTGGCCGCGACAGCACGCTCGATGTCGTGCAGGGCGGTTTCGAAGGCGGTGAGGTGAGGGAGCAGGAAGAAGACGTGGAGCGCCCCTTCCATCCGGCGCACCGTCGACGGCACACCGGCCCCGCGCAGGCACCGCGCGTACGCCTCTCCCTCGTCGCGCAGCGGGTCGTTGCCCGCGGTGAGGACGAGGACGGGCGGCAGGCCGGAGAACTCGGACGCCAGCAGCGGCGCGGCCAGGGGGTTCGCCGCGGTGAGCGGGTCGGGCAGGTACTGGTCCCAGAAGTACTCCATCGCCGCACGGGTGTTGAGGTAGCCGTCCGCGTTCTCGCGGTAGGAGGCGTACGGGGAGTGCCGGGCCGGAGCCAAGGGGGGACAGATGAGAATGTGCAGCGAGATCTCGGGGCCGTCGTCGTCGGCGGCGGCCATCCGGCAGACGGCCGCGGCCAGGTTTCCCCCGGCGCTCTCCCCCGCCACGATCAGCGCGTGCGGATCGGCGCCGAGTTCGGCGGCCCGGTCCGCGAGCGCGCACACGGCCGCGTACGCGTCGTGGAGCGGGCCGGGGAACTGGGTCTCGGGCGCGAGGCGGTAGCCGACGCTCGCGACGACCGCCCCGGTCGCGTTGGCCAGCCTGCGCAGCGGCAGGTCGACCAGTTCGATGCCGCCCGCGACCCAGCCGCCGCCGTGGAAGAACACCAGCAGGGGGCGCGGGCCCGGTCGCGGCTCGGGCTGGTAGACACGGACCGGGAGCATGCCCGCCTCGCCGGGCACCTGGGTCTCGATGACGCGGGCCACCGGTTCCGGCTCACCCTGCGCCTGGCGCAGTTGGCCCATCAGCACGCGCAGGCGAGGGATGCCGACGCTCTCCAGCGGGGGGAAGTTCTGCTCGCGCAGGGATTGCAGGATGCGGTGCGAGTCGGGATGCAGAGCCATGGTGCTCCTTGCGGTGAGGGGACCGGCGGGCTCGCGCCTCGGCGATTGCCCGATGGGAGGGGCGCGGAAGGTCATGGGCGACGCGGGCGCGGCACGGCGGGCCTGTAGTGGGCCAGGTCGAGCCGGGCGGTCCGGCGGCGGTATTCCAGCGTCTGGCCGGGCCAGTTGTTGGTGACGCGTCCCGAGGCGTGGCGGTACCAGCTGGTGCAGGTCGCCCAGACCGAGCGCCGGGTGCGCCGGGTCATCTCGGCGTCGAAGTCCTGTGCCGCCTCGGGCCGCACTTCGAGGAACTGCCGTCTGCCACAACGGAGTTCGTCGATCGCGGCGCGGATGTACCGGATCTGACTCTCGATCATGTAGACGGCGGATCCGGCGCCGATGTTGGTGTGCGGCCCGTAGACGAGGAACATGTTGGGGAAGTACGGGACGGCCATGCCCAGATACGCGTGTGCTCCCTCGCGCCACACCTGGGACAGCTCGACCCCGTCCCGCCCCCGTACCCGCAGCGAGCTCAGGAACTCGGTGGTGGCGAACCCGGTCGCGTACACGATGGTGTCGACGGTGTGCCGTGTGCCGTCCTCGGTATGGATCGCGTCGGCGGTGATCTCGGCGATCGGCTCGGTGACGAGGGTGACGTCGGGGCGTTCCAGGGCCGGGTAGTAACTGCTGGAGATGCCGACGCGCTTGCAGCCGATCTCGGTGGTGGGGGTGAGTCTCTGTCGCAGCAGCGGGTCGGAGAGGGTGCGCAGTTGCGCCTCGCAGCCCCGGCGCGTCAGCGCGATCGTCGGCCAGCGGCGGGTGAGTCCGCTGACCAGCGACTCGTTGAAGAGCCACCAGCCGAGCCGTGCGGCCTTCTGGCGCAGGGCGCCCTGGGGCCGCGGCGGGAAGTTCCGGTCCCACTTGGGCACGACGTGCGGCGCCGAGCGCTGGAAGACCGTGAGGTGACCCACCTGTTCGGCGATGGCGGGCACGATCTGCAGGGCGCTCGCCCCCGTACCGATCACCGCGACGCGGCGGCCGGTGAGATCGTGCTCGTGGTCCCACCGCGAGGAGTGGAAGGACCGTCCGGCGAACGCGTCCGCGCCACGGATGGCGGGGACGGCGGGCCGGCTCAACTGGCCGCAGGCGGCGATGAACACCTCCGCCTCGACGGTGCGCCCCGCCGCGGTGCGCAGGCACCACAGCGCGCGGTCCTCGTCGAAGGCGGCGTCGACGACCTCCTGGCCCAGGCGCAGATGCGGCTCCACCCGGTGGGCCCGGACACAGGAGCGCAGGTAGTCGAGGATCTCCGGCTGCGGTGCGTACCGCCGTGACCAGCGGTAGCGCGGGGCGAACGAGTAGGAGTACAGCGCGGAGGGGATGTCGCAGGCCGCGCCGGGGTAGGTGTTGTCCCGCCACACTCCGCCGATCTCGGGCGCCTTGTCGAGGACGACGAAGTCGTCGTGGCCCGCCCGCTTGAGGGCGATGGCCATACCGATCCCGCCGAACCCGGCCCCCACGATCGCCACCCGCACACGCCGCTGGTCCGGCCGGGTGGCGCGGGCGGCACTCATCGGTCTTCCCCGGCCCGCGCGGGCGGGATGTTGTGGTTGAAGCGCAGCAGGTTGTCGGGGTCGTACTGGGCCTTGACCCGGGCCAGGCGCCGCAGGCGGGCGTCGTTCCAGAAGGCGTTGACCCGCATATCGGCGTCGTCCTCGCTGACCAGGTTCAAGTAGGCCGCCCCGGTGCCGAAGGCCCGCAGGTCCGCGCCCGCCTGGCGGACCCAGGACCGGCACCGTTCGTTGTCCGCCGGGTCGGCCCACTGGCCGACGATGTGGATCAGCCAGCTCTCCTCGCGGTGGGCGAAGGCCGTGGCGTCGGCGGCGACGCGGGTGGGGGCGGCGTCGAACGGGATGACCTGCATCACCGTTTCGGCGGACGGCAGATCCGCGCCGATGCGGGCGACCGTCGCCCGCTCGGCGGGACCGAACTCCGGCAGGAACTCGCTGGTCCAGTACTGCTGGTGGTCGCGCGGGTTGGCCGGGTCGAGCATCGACTGCACATCGACGAGCGGCATGGGCGCGATCATGTCGACCAGCGGATCACCGAACGTACGGAACCGCTCGACGGCCGCCCAGCCGTCGTCGACGGCGCCCGCGTAGCGCAGGAAGAAGGCGACGACCGGTCGTCCGGCGTGCTCGGCGGGGAAGAACTCCAGCGAGGGCACCCGGAGGAACACCACATCGGTGCTGAGTTCGTCGGGGGTGTCGGCGATCTGCTCGTGCAGGAACTCCAGGACCGCGGGCGCCTCTTCCACCGGGTAGGCGACGATGCCGGCCAGCATCATCGGGCCCACGGGGTGTGCCTGGAACTCGAACGAGGTGACCACGCCGAAGTTCCCGCCGCCGCCGCGCAGCGCCCAGAACAGCTCCGGGTTGTTCCCGGCGTCGGCGACCACCAACTCGCCGCTCACCGTGACCATGTCGACGGACAGCAGATTGTCGCAGGTCAGGCCGTACTTCCTCTGGAGCATGCCCATGCCGCCGCTGAGTGTGAGACCCGCGATGCCGGTCTCGGACACCTGACCGCTGGGCACGGCGAGACCGTGCAGCTGGGTCTCGCGGTCCACATCGCCCAGGGTGGCGCCCGCCTCGACGCGCACGGTGCGGCGCACCGGGTCGACACGGACCCCGCGCATCAGCGACATGTCGATCAGGAGCCCGCCGTCGCAGGTGCCGTGACCGGCGATGCTGTGGCCGCCGCCGCGCACGCCGACGGCGAGACCCTGCTCGCGGGCGAAGGCCAGCGCCGCCACGACATCGGCGGTGCCCCGGCAGCGGGCGATGGCCGCGGGCCTGCGGTCGATCATCGCGTTGAAGACCTTGCGCCGCACGTCGTACTCGGGATCCTGCGGGGTGATCAGTTCTCCTTGCAGCGCGGCACGCAGCTGCTCAAAGGCCGGGGAATTCATGCCTTGCCTCCTGGGGGCTGTCGGCGTCTCGAACGTTCCGAAGAGTGCGAAAGGAGGGCCGGGTGGTGCGGGGCCACCGGGCCGGAACTGCTCAGCTGCGGGACTCGGCCGCCTCGGCGCGCCGGCGCGCGATGAACTCCTCGAACTTGTCGTGGAGTTCGTCGGTCGCGCGCATGAGACGGCCGGTGGCGGGGTCGACCAGCGAGTGCACCGAGTGGGCCTCCGCCAGGAGCCGCCCGCCGTTGGTGCGGTAGATCTCGTAGTAGCACTCCAGATGCCGGCGCGGGGTGATCGCCCAGGTCCTGATGGTCAGGTCCTCCAGATACTTCGCGGGCTCGTGGAAGCGCGCGCGGAAGTTCGTCGTGGTGATCGTGTAGTTCCAGAAGTCGACTCCGACGGCCAGCGCGAAGGCCTCCCGACCCAGGTCGAACCAGGGCACGTAGCTGGCGTAGTAGGCGTGTCCCTGCACGTCGCACTCGCCCCAGCGGACCCGGGCGGACGTTTCGATGTGGTTCCAGCCTTCGATTCCGGAGACCGATTCAACCCAGCGCGGCATGCTGCCTCATTTCGTCTTCGGGGGTCGGAAAGATGGGCTCGGAGAAATACGGGTTCCTCGACGAGCACCGGAGTGCGGACAGTGGATCCGCAGCGGCAATTGCACATTAATCAGGTCCGCGCCAGTGCGTCAACCACGAAAACGAGAGCGTCACTGCGGGCTTTCCGGAGCCACGCTGAGCAGCCAAATCTTTCACGTTTCTTGCAGGTGTTACACCTCACCAAAAGACTGCTTTCACCGCAGGTCAGAGCCTTCGCAAACCTTTCATTCGCATTGACAGCGGCGCGCGCCGGAACCTAACTTCGATCTCGGAAACGGAATGCGAAACAGTTCGTATACGCATTCACCATTCATCGTTCACCGTTTATCGTGCAGCGACAGGATTTTCCGATGGAAAAGTCAGAGATGCTTCGTACCGCGATGCCCTCAGCTGTCCATTCAGCGGGTATCGATCTCGTCGACCTGTGCCGCTGGGACCTGGCGGTCGCCCGGACCAAGGGTGAACTCCTGCAGCGCGTGTTCAGCGAGGCCGAACGCACCGCCGCGCGGCACACCGCCGCCGACGGGGCCACCTCCCCCGAGCGCACGCTGGGCCGCGCCTTCGGCGTGAAGGAGGGGGTGGTCAAGGCCGTCGGCGGACTGCCGCCGGGCGCCTGCCTCAAGGACATCCAGGTCGAGATCGCCCCCGGCGAGCAGCCCTGGCCCGTACGTCTGCACGGTGAGCTCGGCCACTGGGCGGCCCGCCACGACGTGGAGATGGTCGGCGGCGCGCACGAGCTGGGCGACGACATGGCCGCCGCCTGGGCCGCCGCCCACCCCCGCACCAACCGCCCCCGCACCGACCGAGCGGGCGCCGACCGGGACGGCGAGTCCTCATGACCGGCGAGCGCGCCGCCTTCGTCTTCCCCGGCCAGGGCAGTCAATTCCCCGGCATGGGACGGGAGTTGCACCAGTTCGGCGCCGAGGGCGAGGCGCTGGTGGCCCGCGCCGAGCAGGTGACCGGGCTGCCGGTCGCCCAGCTCATGACGACGGCCGACGCGCAGCGGCTCGCCGACCCGGAGGTCGCCCAGGTCCTGGTCTTCACCTGGTCGGCGGCGGCCCTGGCGCGGCTGCGCCGACGGGGCTGGCAGCCGTCCTGCGTGGCCGGGCACAGCCTGGGCGAGTTCACCGCCCTGTACGCCTCGGGAAGCCTCGACCTGGACACCGCGCTCGAACTCGTCTCCTGCCGGGGACGCGCCATGCGCGAGGCGGCGCGCCGGACCGCCGGTGCCATGGCGGCCGTCGTGGGTCTGCCGCTCGACCTGGTGCGCAACCTGTGCCGCCTCGCCTGCGACGACACCGGCCTGGTGATGGTGGCCAATGTGAACTCCCCGCGCCAGACGGTCGTCTCGGGAACCACCGACGCCGTACACAGGGTCATCGAGCAGGCCCGCGAAGCCGGGGCGCTGCGGGCCCGCCAGCTCTCGGTGGGCGGCGCCTACCACTCGCCCCTGATGGCACCGGCGCTGCCCGCCCTGGCGACCAAACTCGCCGCGGTCCGGCTCGACACCCCGCGCGTCCCGCTCGTCTCCAGCACCACCGGCCGTCTCGTCGACGACCTCCAGGAGTACCGCGACGAGCTGCTGTGGCAGATGCTGCGCCCGGTGCACTGGCGACGGACCGTCAGCAGCCTGCACGCCCATGGCGTCGACGTCTTCGTCGAGGCCGGTCCCGGGCGGGTGCTGACCGGCCTCGGCCGGGAGATGGTCCGCGACGCACGCCACCTGGGCGTGCACGACGCCCTGCGCGCCACCTCCTCGACTCCCTCCCCCGGCACACCGCCCTCCGAAGAGCGCCCCGCTCTGATCACCGCAGCGACGAAGGGAAGCACGTGAGCGAATTCGAAGGACGGGTCGCGCTGGTCACCGGCGCCACCAAGGGCATCGGGCTCGCCGTCGCGACGGACCTGGCCCGCGCCGGCGCCACCGTCGTCCTCAACCACCGGAGCAACCCCGACCAGGCACAGAAGGCCCTGCACACCGTGCGGGCCGTACGGCCGGACGCCGAACTCCTCCAGGGTGACATCGCCCGGCCCGAGGACGTCGACCGTATGTTCCGCCATCTGCGCCAACACCACGGACGGCTCGACCTGTTGGTGAACAACGCCGGGGTCACCCAGGACGGCTACGCCGTGATGATGGGCGACGCCAAGTGGAACAAGGTCATCGAGACCAATCTGACCGGGGCGTTCCTGTGCTGTCGCGCGGCCGGCCGGATGATGGCGAGCCGGCGGAGCGGAGCCATCGTCACCGTCGGCTCCACCAGCGCCCTCAACCCGCCCCCGGGCCAGGCCAACTACGCCGCCTCCAAGGCCGGGGCACTGGCCATGGTCAAGGCCATGGCCAAGGAGCTCGGCGGCTACGGCGTGCGCGTCAACGCCGTGGTGCCCGGGTTCGTCGACACCGCGATGACGCGGCAGATGCCCGCCGAACGCCTGGAAGAGAGCCTGCGCGGCGTCCCGCTCGGGCGCATCGGCCGCCCCGAGGAAGTCAGTTCCGCCGTGCGGTTCCTGCTCAGTGACGCCGCGGCGTACATCACCGGCACCTCGCTCGTCGTCGACGGCGGCCTCATCAGCTGAGCCACCCCTACCTCCCTCTCCCCCTTCCCCTCCCCCGTACAAGGAGCAACCCATGGTCATGTCCCTGGAAGAAGCCACCACCCGTGCCGCCCGCCGGCAGGAGCTGGCCCATGACGTCAAGACGCTGCTGGTGGACCGGCTCGCGCTGGACGTCGACCCGGCGATGATCGGCGACGACCAGCCGCTGTTCGGCCGCGGACTTGAGCTCGACTCCATCGACACCCTCGAACTCGCGATGGCCGTCGAGGACACCTTCGGCGTCGTGATCACCGACGACGACACCCACAGCCTGCTCTCCCTGAACCGGCTGCTCGACCACATCCAGGCGGACCAGGCATGAGCACGCTCCCCACCCCGGCGCCCGACGCGGTGCTCGGCGCCGACGACATCGCCCGGCTGCTGCCGCACCGCCACCCGTTCTTCCTCCTGGACCGGGTCACCGCGCTGGAGCCCGGCGTCAGTGCCGAGGCGATCAAGAACATCACCTCGTCCGACGCCGTCCTGGCCGGCCACTTCCCGGGCCGCATGATCTACCCGGGCGTGCTGCTTGTGGAGTGCGTCGCCCAGCTCGCCGCCGTCGTGTACGGCACGGCGGGCGCCCTGCGCGCCACCGGCGAGGTGGTCGCCGACGTCGCCGACCGGGTCGGCTATCTCGCCGAGATCCGTCAGGCCAAGTTCCTCAAGCCGGTCGTCCCCGGTGACCAGGTGCTTTTCCGCCTGCACAGCGGACCCCGCCTCGGCGGCCTCATCTCGGTGACCGGCCAGGCGTCGGTCGGCCGGGACACCGTGCTCACCGTCCGGCTGACCGTCACCGAACGCGAGTCCTGACCCTGGCCGCCGCCTCGGCACCGCACACGTACACACGTACATACGCACAGCCTCAACACCCGCATATCTACATGCCGGTTGAGCCACCCCTCGTGTCCCACCCATCCCCTCGGGAGCACCCATGAAGACCGCTTACACCAACCCCCATGACGAGTACACCGTGCTGCGCGAGGCGACCGGACTGCTCGACTACGCCGACATCGGCCTGGTACGGGTCTCCGGCGCCGGCGCCACCGACTTCCTCGGCCAAGTGGCCACCCGCAGCGTGGAGTTCCTGCTGGAGGGCCAGAGCATGCCCGCCCTGCTGCTGCGCGAGGACGGCACGCTCATCTCCGAGGTCCTCGTCCACTGCCACGCCACGCACTACCTCGTGGAGATCTGGCCGGCCCAGGCCGAGGAGGCCACCGAGCACCTGCTCGCGCACGGCAGCCGCAGCCCCGACGCCACCGTCGAGGACGTGCGCGCCGGCTACGACGTGCTCGCCGTGGAAGGCCCCGCCTCGTTCCGCATCGCCCAGAAATACCTCCCCTTCCCGGTGGCCTCCATGGGCTACCGCAGCTTCGTCTCGGTCGAGCACGAGGGCCGCCCGGTGGTCGTCTCGCGCAGCGGGGTGACCGGCGAGTACGGATACAAGTTCTTCGCCCCGGCCGGTGCCGGGCAGGCACTGCGCGCCGAGCTGCTTTCCCTGGGGGCGGTGGAGTGCGGCAAGGAGGCGGTCGACATCTGCCGCATGGAGGTGCGCTTCGCCAGCGTCGAGCACGAGGCTCCGGGCGAGCGCGCCACCGCGTTCGACCTCGGCCTCCAGTGGATGATCGAGCCGGGCAAGGAGCCCGCGGGCGCGAGCGGACAGCCGCGCCGCCCGGTGTGCTGGGTCGCCGACGAGCAGCTGACCGAGCCCCCCGCGCCGGGCACGGAACTGACCGTGAGCGACGCGACGGTGGGCGCCGTCACGCACGCCGTCTTCTCGCCGCGCCTGGGGCGGATCATCGGCACCGGCCAGGTCGAGGCGGAAGTAGCCGCCTCCGGCCAGGAGTTCGCCCTCGCCCCGGCCGACTCCCCGGTCCGTACCGTGTCCGCTCCCTTCCTCACCGCCACCAGCCTCGACATCGCGCTGGACTGACCGGCCACGCGGGGCGGGCACCGCCCGCCCCGCCCCCGCTCCGGCCCCCGGGCCATCGTCGTTAGGAGAAGAACATGAGCCTCGAAGACGTGAGCCTCGGCGACCGCCGCCTGGAAGGCGTTGCCATCACCGGCATAGGGCTGAGCTGCGCGCTGGGCGACGGCGCCCGGCAGGTGTGGCGCGCGATCCGCGCGGGAGACAGCGGCATCGCCCCCACCCGGCGGCTCGATGTGTCGACGCTCAGCTGCCGGTACGCGGGAGAGGTCGCCGAGGTGGCCTCCTCCCATCCCCGGCTGCGCGGCCGGGTGGACCGCGCCACCTCGCTGGCCCTGACCGCCGCGGAGGAAGCCGTCGCGGCCGCCGGGCTGCCGATGGAGGGCGAGGACCCGTACCGCATGGGTGTCGCCGTCGGCACCTCGGTCGGCGGCCTGGACCGCGGTGAGCGCTTCCACTGGGAGCTGCTGCGCGAGGGCGCCGAGGAACCCCGCGCGGACCTGCTCTACAACTACCCGCTCTACACCTCGGCCGACGCCCTGAGCATCGCGTTCCAGTTCAAGGGCCCCAAGGTGGTGATCTCCAACGCCTGTGCCGCCGGGTCCAACTCGATCGGTTTCGCCGCCGACGCGATCCGGGAGGGCCGCGCCGACGTCATGATCGCCGGTGGGGTGGACGTCCTGGACATCCTCTCCCTCGCGGGCTTCGACAGCCTCAACGCGCTCGACTCCGAGCCCTGCGCCCCGTATTCGCGCAGCACCGGCCTCAACCTGGGCGAGGGCGCGGCGATCCTGGTCCTGGAGTCGGAGTCGTTCGCCCGCCGGCGCGGCGCGGACATCCTCAGCTATGTGCTGGGCTACGCGCTCACCAGTGACGCCTACCACGCCACCGCCCCCGACCCGGCCGGAGCCGGAGCCAACCGCGCGATGCGCGCGGGTCTGGCCCAGGCCGCGCTCGGCCCGGCCCAGGTCGACTACGTCAACGGGCACGGCACCGGCACACCGACCAACGACAGCGCCGAGACCAAGGCCGTGGACGCCCTGTTCGCGGGGCTGCCCGCCGCCCCGATGAGCAGCACCAAGTCCCAGGTAGGCCACATGCTGGGGGCAGCGGGGGCGATGGAGGCGGCCGCCTGTGTGATGGCGCTGCGCGACGGCGTGCTGCCCCCGACGGTGAACGTGGACGAGAGCGTCGAGCTCGGCCGCGACATCGTCCCCAACCGGTCCCGGCCGCAGGACCTGAACGTGGTGGTCTCCAACTCCTTCGCGTTCGGCGGCAACAACTGCTCCCTGGTCCTGGGGCGCCGCCCGAGCCCGTCGCACGAGCGGGCCGAAGGCCGCGTCGTGATCACCGGAGCGGGCCCGGTCACCTCGATCGGCAGCGGACGCCGCACCTTCCTCGACGCCCTCAAGGAAGGCCGTACGGGAGTGGGCCCGGCCCGCCTCACCGACCTGAGCCGTTCGCGCACCAAGCTGGCGGCCGAGGTCGACACGGCGGACTGCCGCCGCCATGTGGACCGGGCGTACGCGCGCCGGCTCGACCAGATCGGACTGCTGACCCTGGCCGCCAGCCGTCTCGCCCTGGACGACGCCGGACTGCGGATCACCAAGGCCGCCTCGGACCGTATCGGCATGGTGTTCGGGACGTTCAGCGGCCCGGTGGAGACCGTGGAGCAGCTCAGCGAGACCATCGGCACCAAGGGCCCCCACCGCGTCAACCCCCGACTCTTCCCCAACTCGGTGATGAACGCCGCGGCCGGCCACGCCTGTCTCGCCCTCCAGCTGCGCGGCCCGCTGTCCACGCTCGCCACGGGCTGCGCGGCGGGCCTGAGCGGACTCGGTTACGCCGCCGACCTCATCCGGCGCGGCGAGGCCGACGTGATGCTCGCGGTCAGTGCGGACGAACTCACCCCGCTGCTGCACTACGGCTTCGACCGGGTCGGCCTGCTGGCCGAGGACGCCCCGCGCCCCTACAGCGCCTCACCCACCGGAGCCGTACTCGGCGCCGGGAGCACCGCCCTCGTGGTGGAGTCCCTGGAGCACGCCCTGGCCCGTGGCGCCACGATCCTGGCCGAGGTCAAGGGCCATGCCCTCACCAGCGACGGCTACCGCATCGCGGGCAACGACCCGTCGGGCGACGCCTGGGCCGAGAGCTTCCGCCGCGCCCTGGCCGACGCCGGGATGCCTGCCTCGGCCATCGGTACGGTCTTCGGCGACGCACGCGGCAGCGCCGCCCTCGACCGGGCCGAAGCGGCCGCAGTCGCCCAGGTGTGGGAGCCGGGCAGCGTCCGGCTGGCCAACCTCAGCCCGTACACCGGACATGTGCCCAGCACCTCCGCGCTGATGGCGGCCGTGTGCGCCACGGAGACCCTGCGCACCGGATGGAGCCCGCAGATCCCGGCGCCGGAACGGTTCCTCGACGGCGTCGACGGCTATCTGGCTCCCTCGACGCAGCCGGGCCGGGCCTGTGTCCTGACGGCGGCCAACTGGGGCGGCACCTACGCCTCCCTGGTCCTCGCGCCCTGGACCGCCGACGAGGCGTCCGAGCAGATCACGACGGCCGGGGAGGCGGCATGACGACCTCGACCATGGCACCCACTGTTGCGCGGATCGCCGAACCGCACCAGGCGCCCGACCGCCACGACGAGCGGTGGTCGTGGTGGCTGACCGAGGGCGAGCGTGCCTACGCCCTGGGCCTGGCCCGTGCCGAGGAGCATCTGCTCGTCCGCCGGACGGCCAAGGAAGCCGCGGCCCAACTTCTCGGCTGGCCGGGCCCTCCCCCCTGGCAGGACATGGAGATCCGGCGCCGCGCGGGCGGCGCTCCCACCCTGCATCTGCGCGGCGCCCTCGCCGACTGGGCGGCGGCGCGCGGCCTGCCGGTCCCGCGTATCTCGCTCACCCACGCGCGCGGTCACGCGGCGGCCCTGGCCTGGTGGCCGGCCGAAGGAGCGCCGCGATGAGCGCCGCCCGCCCGGGGCCCCGCGTGGCGCTGGTCACCGGGGCCCTCGGCGGCATCGGCCGAGCCGTCAGCCGTACGCTCCTCGACCAGGGCATGGGCGTGGTGGTCTCGGACCTCGACGGCGACGCCTGCCGGGCCGCGGCGGCCGAGTTCAACCGACGGCCGGGCGCGGGCCACGCGGTCGGCCATCCCCTCGATGTCACCGACCCGGTCTCCTGGCAGCGCATCACCCGGTTCACCCGCCGCCGCTTCGGCCATCTCGACATCCTCGTCAACAACGCCGGAACCCTGGGCATCCACGGCCTGGAGAGCTGTTCCCCGGCCGAGTGGGACCGGGTGGTCGACACCTGTCAGCGCGGGGTCTGGCTGGGGATGCGGGCCGCCGCGCCCTGCCTGCGGGCGGCCGGGGGCGGCGCCATCATCAATGTGAGTTCCATCTACGGTCTGGTCGGCTCGGGCGCCTCCTTCGCCTACCACGCCGCCAAGGGCGCGGTCGGGGCCATGACCCGGGCCGCGGCCGTCGAGCTGGCTCCCTCGGCCATCCGCGTCAACGCCGTCTCGCCCGGCATGGTGGCGACCCCGATGACGGCGGCCGCACCCCAGGAGTTCATCAACAGCGTCACCGCCCGCACCCCGCTGCCCCGTCTCGCCGAGCCGCAGGAAGTGGCCGACGCCGTACGGTTCCTGGCCGACACCACCGCCTCGTTCGTCACCGGCGCGGAGCTCGTCGTCGACGGCGGCTTCACGGCCCTGTGATGCCCTGCGCGAGGAGTGGGTGATGGAGCACAAGGGCAGCCGGGCTCCCTGGGCCCTGCTGGGCATCCTCTGCCTCAGCTTCTTCATGATCGTGCTGGACACGACGATCGTGAACGTGGCGATCCCCGCCATGATGGAGCACCTGGCGGCCGACCTGGACGCGGCGCTGTGGGTCGTCAACGCCTATGTCATCACCTACGCCGTGTTCATGATCCCGGCAGGCCGGCTCGGCGCCCGCTACGGCCCCAAACCCGTCTACGCGGCGGGCCTGGTCCTGTTCACCGTCTCCTCCGCCCTGTGCGGCCTGGCCGACGGCATCGGCCAGCTGCTGCTCTGGCGCGCCGTGCAAGGCGTCGGCGCGGCCCTCGTCACGCCCCAAGTCGGTGCCTTCATCGCGGTGCTGTTCCCCGCCCACCGGCGCGGCGCCGCCTTCGGGATGCTGACGAGCGTCCTGGGCCTTTCCATCGTCGCCGGACCCCTGCTGGGCGGCCTCCTGGTCACCACAGCCGGCTGGCAATGGATCTTCATGGTGAACGTGCCGGCCGGGACGGTCGCGCTCGTCCTCGCACTCCTCTTCCTGCCCTCGCCAAGACCCGGCGGCGAGCGCGGAGTCGACCTCGCCGGGCTCGCCCTGCTGACCACCGGGCTGACCGCTGTGACCTTCGCCCTGCTGGGCGGCGGACACCGACCACCCTTTGGCCATGCCTTCTTGACCAGGCATCAGATGCTCTGCGCGGGCCTCGTCTGTCTGGTGCTGTTCGGCGTCCAGCAGCGTTCGCGCACCCCCGCTCCCCTGGTGCCCCGGGCCCTGTTCGCCCACCGCGACTTCGCGCTGGCCAACGGGATCGGGGCCGGTGTCCAGTTCGCCGTCATCGGCACCGCCGCCCCGTTCGCGCTCTTCCTCCAACAAGGCCTGGACCGCTCGGCCCTCCAGTCCGGCCTGCTCACCGCTCCGACACCGCTCGCCGCGGCGGCCGCCGCCCATGTCTCGGGCCGCCTTAGCGACCGATTCGGCGGCAAACCCCTCGTACTGGCGGGCCTGGTGACGTACGCGTACGGGCTCGTCCTGATGGGCGCGCAGGCTCGCCCGGGACTGGATCCGTGGAGCCTGCTCCCCGCCATGCTCACCGCCGATGTGGGCATCGGCTGCGCGCTGGCCCCGCTGGCGAAGATCGCGACGGATGCCGTGGAGCCGCGCCACGCGGGAGCGGCCTCCGGGGTGCTCAACACCACCCGCCAGATCGGCGGCGTCCTGGGCAGCGCCGCGGTGGGAGCGCTCATCAGCCATCGCACCCGGGGCCCGGCGGCCGATGCCTCCGCACTCGCCGACGCCCTACAGGCCACGACGCTGCTGACCACGGGTGTCCTCGCCACCGCCGTAGTCCTCGCGATGGCCCTGCGGCCGGGCGACAGCCCTGCGTTCGGGGCACGTTCACGGCGGACGGTAGTGCTCCGTCTCGACGCCCTGTCCGTGGTCGTCCGGGACGGTCCCCACTACCGCAGCGCGCAGATCCTCACCGCGATCCGCGTCGGCAGACGCGGTCGGCGCGAAGTCATCGGCTTCGAGGTGGCGGGCATCGACGCGACGGCCACCTGGTCGTCCTTCCTCCAGGGCCTGCGCGCACGCGGTCTGGCCTCCGTCGACCACGCGGTGTGCGGCGACACCTCCGGCCTGGCCGCCGCCGTCAGCGCCGTCCTCGATGTTCCCGTTCGCGCGCCACGGTCGTCCCGCGACCCCGCGGGTCTCCTCCGCAAGGCCATCCACGGCCGCGTCGAGACCCTCGCGCCGGACGTCACCCCTGCTCTGCTCGCGGCGGCCGTGCAACAGGCCGTCGGCGAGCAGAACACCCGCTGGGCCCAACGGCCCGGCACCCCGCGCCGAAGCCGCCGACGCACCGGCTCGATGAGCCCGGGCGCCGACGGACTCGGCACCCACGCAGAAAGAAGGAACCAGCGATGACTCAAGCGATCACCGGCCCCACCTCCACGCGGACCCCGACAGCCAGTCATGAACATCGCCTCCCCACCCTCACCGGCATGCGCTTCGCGGCCGCGGCCGCGGTGTTCCTGTGCCACTTCTCCCTCTACATCCGGGGCAACGGGGACTTCTGGCGCACCCTCGGCGAGGTCGGCGTCTCGTTCTTCTTCGTGCTCAGCGGCTTCGTCCTGACCTGGTCGACCCGGCCCGAGACCACCGCCCGCACCTTCTGGCGGCGGCGGGCGGCCAAGGTCTACCCGAACCACCTGGTGGTCGCCGCCGCCCACGCCGGTCTGCTGCTCCTGACCGGCAAGGCGATCGTCGCCGCGCAGATCCTGCCCACGGCCACCCTGACGCAGTCGTGGCTGCCGCGCTTCAACCTCATGACCGCCCTCAGCCCGGTGAGCTGGACGCTGTCGTGCGAGGTCTTCTTCTATCTGGCGTTCCCCCTGCTGGTCCGGCAGATCCGGCGGATGTCGACGGCAACCCTGTGGTGGGTCGCCGGAGCGCTCGTGGCCACGATCTTCGCTCTGCCGGCCATCGCCCTGCACTTCATCCCCGCCGGGCAGCCGGTGGCCCCGCTGCTGCCCTACCTGAACAACGACACCTGGTTCGTGGGGTTCTTCCCGCTGGCGCGGCTGCTCGAATTCGCGCTCGGGATGACCGTGGCGCGGATCGTCGCCGCGGGCAAGTGGCCGCAGATCGGTCTGCTGCCCGCAACGGCCCTGCTCGCGCTGGGCTACTGGATGGCCATGGAGACCCTGCTCTGCTCCTTCGCCGCCGCGACCGTTGTCCCTATCGCCCTGGTGATCTGCGCGGGAGCGGTCGCCGATGTGGAGGGACACCCGTCTCCCCTGCGTCACCCGTACCTCATCTGGCTCGGTGAGGTGTCGTTCGCGCTCTATCTGGTGCACAAGCCGGTGATCGACTACGGCGCGAAGCTGCTGGGCATCCCGCACTTCAGCACGATGGGCCTGACGGAGCAGGTGGTCGTCGGGATCCCGATGCTCATCGTCTCCCTACTGCTCGCCTGGCTGCTGCATCTGGCCGTCGAGCGCCCGGCCATGCGCCACTGGGGACGGCCCCGCACGGCGTCCGCCGGCCGCCACAGAGGGGCGTGCCCCCACTGCGGAGGCAGGCTCGCCCCGTAGCGCCTCTCATATACGCGGTTCCTCCGCTCCGGCCCGCGCCGCCTCGGCCGCGCGGCCGGAGCGGAGCCACAGGACCAGGGCGATCGGCGGCAGCCCGACGGCCTGGATCAGACACAGCGTCTGCGGGCCGAAGAGATCGCCCGCCACACCGAAGACCAGGGACGCCAGCGGGAAGCTCGCGCCGAGCAGCGCCAGCATGGTGGCGAAGAACGCGGGCTTGGCCGCCGTCGGGACGGTGCGTTGGAACAGGGCGACGAACACCACGTTCGTGGCGCCGACCGCCCATCCGGCGACCAGCAGACACAGCAGGAACACCGTGCGGTCGGCGACGAGTCCGGGCACGACCAGCGCCGCGCCGAACAGCGCCACGCAGACGGCCCCGATGCGCGAGGGCGATCCCGGCAGCCGTGCGCCGCTGAAGGTGCCGAGGAGCATGCCCAGCCACAACGCCCCTTCCAGCAGGCCGAGGGTCGTACTGGGCGCGGCCAGGGCGTCCTTGGTGTAGAGCGGCAGGACGACGAAGGTCGCGGTGATGAAGAAGTTCGCCGCGGCGAAGCAGACGAGCGCGATACGGATGAAGGGGCGCGAAGCCAGCATCCGCCAGGTCCGCAGAACGCCCGCGGGCGCGTCGGCGTCCGCCTCGGGCGACTCCACGGGACGGAACCGGACGGGACCGAGCACGACGGCGGCCGCGAGGTAGGCCGCCGCGCTGGTCGCCACCACGAGCAACGGGCCCGCGACACCCACCAGGACCGCGCCGAGCACCGCCCCCGCCATGCCCACCAGGGAGAAGGTCGACTGCTCGAACGCGGTGGCGTTCTCGATGTCGGCGTCGTCGACCAACTCGGGAATCGCCTTGGTCAGACACGGGTCGAACAGCGCCTGACAGGAGGCCAGCGCGAGCATCCCCGGGTACACGGCGACCAGCGGCAGCCGGGCCACCAGCGCCACGACGGCGAGCACGAGGCCGATGGCGGCCGCGGCCACGACCGCGCCCCGCAGTACCCGGCCGCTGGGGTGGGCCGCGACGACGCGGCCGATCCACGGCGCGAAGAGCACGGGTGGCAGGGCGGCGCACGCCAGGAAGATCCCGGACGCCATACCGCGCTCACCGGCGACGACCTGCCCGAGGACCCACCACAACATGCCCATTTGATACATACGGGTGGCACTCTGGCTGAGGAGCTGCGCACCCCAGACCCGGGCGAAGCCGCTGTTACGGGTGATCAGGGGCCCGGTACCGACGCGCGCCGCCTCGACCGTCCGGCCGTGGTCGACTGTCACGACGGCTGCCTCCGGTCGACGACCGGACGCAACTTGCCGCTGCCGGCACTGCGTTGGAACGCCCCCGGGTCGGCGCTCTCGATCCAGAAGTCCATCAGCCCCTCGGCCAGTCCCTCCCGCAGCTCGGAGTAGTGGGTGAGGAAGGCCGCGTTCGCCGTCTCCGCGTCCACGCCCGCCGTGCGATCGAGGCGTACGGTTACCCGCTCACGCTCCTCGCCCGGTTCCACGACCACTTGCAGCTCACCGCAGTAACCCAGGTGCGTCTCCGCGATCCGCTGGAACTTGCGGTAGTTGAGGAAGTAGGTGCCCACACGCAGCACGTCTCCGGTACGCCCGAGCAGTTCGAAGCGGGGGGTGGTGCGGCCGCAGCCACAGGCGCCCTCGACCCAGCGGCCCAGGTCTCCCTGCTCATAGCGGCTGATGGCGGGGGCGCTGCGGGTGTGCGGAGTGAACACCAGACGTCCGGTCTCGCCCTCGGCCACCGGCCGGTCGGAGTCCACCTCCAGGATCTCCAGGGTGAACAGGTCACTGAAGAGGTGGTGCACGGAGCCGACGGCGTGACTGCACTGGTGGCCCATGGTGCCGAGGTCCGTGCCGCCGTAGACGAAGGACCGGATCGTACCGATGCCGTAGGTGTCACTGAGGTGCTGGCGCTGCTCTGCACCGAAGTGCTCGCCCCCGTAGAAGATCTTCTCTACGCCGCCGTACTCGCGCAGGATGTGTCCGGCGTTGCGGAACAGCTGCCAGATGTACGAGGGCATCGCGAGCAGGGTGTTGGCCCGGTGCCGGACGATCATCCGGGCGTCCTGTTCGTAGTCGTTCCCGGCGGCGATGGGCAGCTGGGCGGCGGTGATGCCCTCCAGCAGGCCGTGGCCGTAGAGGAAGCTGCCGTACATGCCGCCCGCGTAGAGGAGGTTGGCGACGCGGTCGGTGCGCGGGTCGAGGCCCGCCGCGATCAGGCCTTCACCGGCTCGCTGCGTCTGGCTGCGGAAGTCCGCGTAGGTGTAGACGGACAGGGCGGGTGTGCCGCTCGTGCCGCCGCTCGTGATGTGCAGTTGCGCCTTGTCGGGTGCGACAGCGGGGTTGAGGGCCTGGACGTCCGCCTTGGTCATCACGGGTGTCGCCGGGTCGGGCAGCCGCCAGGCCGGGTCGGGGCCGGGCGCGCCCATGTCGTCCAGGCGGGTGTCGTGCATGAAGCGTTCGTCTAGCCGCACGCTGACGCGGCGGCTGTAGCGCTGCAACGGGTACTGGCCGTCGTGGGGCTCGCCGGCGTAGCTGTCCATCATGGAGCCGACCGGCGTGACGCGCAGCGCTCCGGCGGTGAACAGGTGCGCGGCGAGGCCGGGCACGTCCGGGCGAGCGGCGGCGAGGCCGACGGTCTGGAGGTAGCGGCGCATGGGCCGCAGGGTCGCGGTGATCGCCTCGCGGGGCAGCGGCTTGACCCACACCGTCCGGTAGAGCGGCGAGGCGCGCAGCGCGGAGCGGTGGTCGACGAGGATGCGCCAGGCTCCTTCGGCGCTCTCGAAGACCCGGGTGAGGCCCAGGTGTTCCTCGGTCCGCGCGAGCAGCACGGTCGTGGTGATCTCCGCCTGCTCGGCGAGCGAGGGCCGCGCCTGCGCGATGCGGCTGCCGCGCTCGTCGAGTACGGGGCCCAGCCGCTCGGCGAACGCGGTCAGCGCGGCCGGGTCGGCGGTGTCCAGGTACACGACCTGGGGGCTGGAGCAGGCCTGCTGGTCCAGGCGGCAGATGCTGTCGGCGAGTCCGGCCAGTGTCTCGTCGTCGGCCCAGTAGTCGGCGGTCAGATAGGCGAAGGAGATCCGGTGGCCCCAGGCGACGAGGCGGCAGCCGGGCCCGACCCGGGAGGCCACCGAGGCGATCGCCTCCTCGCCGCCCCAGGCGGCGACGGCGTCGGCGGGCGCGCACATCAGGTCCAGCCAGTGCGTACGGCTGGAGGAGAAGCGCAGCACGATGAGCCGCTTGGCTATGTCGCCGTCCGGGTCCTGGGCGGCCAGCGCCTCCAGGATGAGATGGGTGAACAGCGAGTCGCCCCCACTGGTCTTGAGCACATTGACGTTGCCCGCCAGCAGCCCCTCCACCGCGCTGAACACCCCGACGATGGGGTCGTTGGCGGCGGTGATGTGCGCCAGCAGGCCGATCGGGGCCCATGCCTCGAACACCGGCGTACGGAAATCCGCTCGTCCCAGGCTGTGCGGAGCGGTGCCGCCGAGCTCGGCGGTGAGCTTGCGCTCCAGGGACTCGGCCGAAAGGAACTCGGCGATCTCGGCGAGGCTCGTCGCCGCCGACGCGGCGTCCGCGCCGCTCTCGCGCAGGCAGTTCGCCAGCTTCTGGTGGACGGCGCTGTCCGGCGAGGCGAGGAGCCGGGACAGGCGCTCGCAGGCCCGGACGGTCTGCCGGGCGGGCAGCGGGCGGCTCAGCTCGGTCCGGGCGAGGACGGGCAGGTCGGCCAGCAGCTTCTCGGCCTCCCGGTCGTCGATCCACTCGCCCTGCCACAGGTGCTCCAACTCGGCGTTCACGACGCCCCCTTCATCAGTTCGGCAGCGGCGACGGCGCAGCTGCGGTTGGTGCTGGTTCCGGCCCGCCCGTGGATCTCGAACCACGGTGTCTCCAGACCGCAGCCGCAATCGGACCCGGGCCGTACGGACACCAGGTCGCCCATGAGCAGGCTGTGCACGGGCGCGGAGGTCATGAACGGCGACACGCAGTGCAGATAGCCCTGCTCGCCGTACGGCAGCGGGCGCAGTGTCGCGACGTCGCGGGCGAAGATCCTCGACCACACGGGCGCGTGGAGGCGGTGGCGGGCACACTCGGCGTACGTCACACCGTGCTCGACCGCGCCGTAGCTGTCGCGGACGCGCTCGTGCGGGATGCCCAGCTGCTCCTCGATCCGGTCGTAGAGCTCGAACTTGGAGACCTGGCGGCCCGCCTGGCCCTTCCAGCCGCCGCCGAGGTAGACGAACGAGTCCGCCCGCAGCTTCAGGGGCCCGACCCCCATCGCGCGCATCCGCTCCAGGGTGAACCAGAGGAAGGAGGGAAAGCCGAGGATGCGTACCGGCAGATCCTGCTCCGCGTAGCGCAGCAGGGTGTCGACGCTGCCGAACGAGTCGAAGACGTGCTCGCTGCCGACCGCGCGCAGCCCGTACGCGCGCTCGTTGACCGGGGCCAGGTCGCACAGGAAGTTGTCCGTGAACGCGGTGCCGAGCTTGAGCGCGTCGGTGGGCTCATAGCTGTACAACAGATAGTTGTTCGGCTGGTCCGGGGTGATGAACCCGTAGTGGTCCAGGACGAACGCGGCCATCCGCATCACCGAGCCGATCGACCACGCGTCGAAGAACATCTGCGACTTCTGGCCGGTCGTGCCGGACGAGGTGAGATGGGCCGCCACCTCGTCACGGCCGATGGACAGCACTTCGTGGGACTTGAAGAAGGTGGCGGGGACCAGTGGCAGTCCGGCCGCGTCGTCGGCCGACGCGATCGGGGCGTTCCGGTCCGCCGAGTGGCCGTTCCAGATGTCCCGGTACACCGGTGAGTTGTCGATATGCCATCGGTTGACCTCGTCGAGCGCGGTGGCGAAGAGGTCGTCGACCGCGGGTCCGGTCGCGTACGGCGTACGCAGGTCACCGAGCCGCTGAAGGTGCGCGAGCCGTCCGGGATCGGGCACGGGAAGCGGCGCGAAGTACTTCAGATGGGCGGCGCCGGGCGAGGCGGCGGTGGGGTGTGTCATCGCGTTCGTCATCGCTGGGAGTCCTCCGGGAAAGTCGACAGATACGTCGCGGTCCACATCCGGCGGTAGTGCTGGAGATAGCGCGTGAAGTGCTCGTCCACGTCCAGCGCCCGGAAGTCCGGACGGCTGGCGCCGTGGCTGAGGAAGACGTGGTCGTGCCAGCGCTCCCCGTCGAAGCGCATGGCCGGGTAGACACCGGTGGGGACGAAGCCGTGGGCGAGGTAGAGATCGAGGCGGGGCCGGTCGGCCAGCGGCAGCACCGCCTCGACGTACAGCGCGCCCCGGTCGGCCATGGCCTGCACCACGTCCCCCAGGGCCGCGTCGGCGGCGGGGTCGTGCGGCTCGGTGTCCAGCAGCATGCCGCAGCCGCTGGTGCGGTCGATCACGGCGTAGGTCTCGAAGCGCCCGTCCACCGGGGCCAGCAGCGCGTTCGGCTCGCCCCAGGGCAGCCCCGCCGGCGCCCGTCGGGCGGTGCGGGCATAGTGACGCCGTACGAAATGGGGTTCCTGCACCACCTCCATAGGCTCCGCCGCCTGGCCCGGCCGCACGGCGGGCGTGTCCGGCCCGGGGCGGACGCCGTCGAAGGCGATGCCCGCGCTGGTGGCCGCGTCCAGCAGGGACACGATCTGGCCGGGCAGCTCGCCGAGCGGCGCTCGCCGGTCCAGGACGCCGTCCCGGTGGCGCACCAGCAGGGCCAGGCTCTCCCGGCCGCACACCTGCACCGCGGCGGGCAGCAGCCCGGCCGGGCGGAAGCCGTGCCGCAGCAGGGCGCGCTGCGGAGCAGGACTGACGCAGCGTGCCGTGGCGTACACGGAGTCCAGTTCGCCGCCGGGCCCCACCGCCGCCTCGCACAGCTCGGACAGCAGCGCCCGCCCGATGCCGGCCCCGGCGTGCTCGGGGTGCACGGCCAGGGCCTCGACCTTGCCGATCCGGGCCGCACGGTCGCCCCGGAGCACCGCCGAGCCGATGACCTGCCCGGTCACCGCGTGCCGGGCCACATGCCAGCGGGTGCCGGGGTCGTCCACAGCCGCCGCCATGGCGGCCGGGTCGGTGCCCACCGGCAGCGGGTACACACTGCCGTACACCGTGAAGTAGAGATGACGCAGCGCTGCCACATCGTCGTGCGAGGCGGTGTCCAGCAGTACGGCGGCGCGGGGAGCTGGTCTGATCAACATCGGGCCCATCCTGGATTCCTGTCCAACCTGCGGTTTCTGCGACGGTCGGCGGGTCCCGTGGGCGAGAGGAGACCCGCCGTGCCTGCCAACCGGCCCCGTCCCGGCTCGCCGTGCGAGGGGAGCGCTTCAGCGCGGGCCTTCTCTCACTAATGTTCCGACCGACACCGCGACGCCACACCCGTCCGGCGGCCCCGGTTGCCCCCGCCGTTCGGAGGGGTGGGCGGGGGCGGGCGAGCAGGCGTACGTTCACCCGTCGGCGCGATACGGCCCCGTCCCGGAAGGCGCCGCCGGGCGGTGCGCCGTAGATTCACTGCGTGGAGCAGGACCAGGCAGCCGAAGCGATCCGGGTCGTCATCGTCGACGACGAACAGCTCGTCCGGTCCGGACTGCGCATGATCCTGGGCGCGGCACCGGACATCGAGGTGGTCGCGGACTGCAGCGGCGGGCAGGCGGTGGAAACGGTCCTCGCGTACCGCCCGGACGTGCTGATGCTCGACATCCGGATGCCGGACGTGGACGGGCTGACCGTGCTGCGCCGCCTCAACGCCCAGCGCACCGCCGAACTCCCCGCCGTGATGATGCTGACCACGTTCGACACGGACGAATACCTCACCACCGCGCTGCGCGAGGGCGCGCGCGGCTTCCTGCACAAGGACACCGAACCGGAGCAGCTGGCACACGCGGTCCGTGTGCTGGCTTCGGGCGGCAGCACCCTGGACCCGTCCGTCACCACCACCGTGATCGGCGGTTTCGTCGACGGGATCGACGGCCTCCAGGAAGCCGCGAACGCGGTCCGCCAGCTCACCGCCCGCGAGCTGGAGGTACTGGCCCTGCTCGGTCAGGGCCTGTCCAACGGCGCCATCGCCGAGCAGATGCATCTGGCCCACAGCACCGTGAAGGACCACGTCAGCGCGATCCTCGGCAAGCTCGGCGGACTCAACCGGGTCCAGGCGGCGGTACTCGCGGAACGGGCGGGCCTGGGGCGGCCCCGACCGCGCAACCCGGCATGAGACGTTACGTTCCCAGTGCGCGGGCCAAGAGGCTCTTCTTCCTCGTCGGCCCGGTGCTCATCGCCTTCGCCGACACGTTCGTCGGCGACGAGGGGTCGCTGAGCGCGGTGGAACGCGGCGCGGCCGTCTTCTCGGCGGTCGTACTCCTCGCCCGGCGCAGACAGCCGCTCCTCGTGCAGCTCCTGACGCTGCCCGGCACCTACCTGGCCACCGCCTGGCTGGCCGGGCTGATCGCCCTCTACACCGTCGCCCGCCTGCGCCCTCACCGCGGGATCGTGGCGGTGTGCGCGATGCTCTTCATCGCCGCCGAGTTCCTGCCGTATCCCTTCACCGCCGACGAGTTCAGCTCGCGAGCCAGTGAGGAGACCAGGCTGGAGGGCGTTCTGGTCGATGCCTCGGCCGCGCTCGCCTTCGCGTATCTCATGAGACTGCGCGGCGAACTCGCCGACCGGCTGCACGACCTCACCGAGAGCCGCGCCCAAGGCGACCGGCTCCTGGCCGAGCACGTCCTGGCCATGGAACGGGCCCGGCTGGCCCGGGAGATGCACGATGTCGTCGCCCACCAGGTCAGCCTCATCAGCCTCCAGGCAGGCGCACTGCGGATGAGCAGCACCGACCCGGCGACCAAGGACATCGCGGGCGTGATCCGCACTCTGTCGGTCCGTACGCTGGAGGAGCTGCGCCATATGGTCGGAGTGCTGCGGGCCGCGTCCGGCGGCGGCCAGGCCGAGCTCACCCCGCAGCCCCGCCTGGCCGACCTGGAACGCCTCATCGCCGACAGCGCCCTCGACATCACCGCCGAGATCGACCAGTGGGCGTGCGATCAGTGCCCGGAGGCCGTCGAGCGGGCCGCGTTCCGCATCGTCCAGGAGGCACTGACCAACGCCCGCAAACACGCCCCGGGCGCCGAACTGCTCGTCCGGGTGCACCAGCAGGACGGCGAGCTGGCCATCGAGGTGCGCAACGGCCCACCCGACCGCGCGGCGGTCCCGCTGGATCTGCCGAGCGGCGGACACGGCCTGATCGGGCTGAGCGAGCGCGTCCATCTCCTGGGCGGCTTCTTCACCGCCGGAACGACCGAGGACGGCGGTTTCCTGGTCACCGCCACCCTCCCGACCGCCACGCCGTGACCGGCACGCATGGCATACGGTCGCCTCAGCGCGGCCACTTCTCCGGAGTGGCCGGGGTGTCCACCCGGCAGACGGCGGGCTTGCCCGGGCCCGGCGACTTCCCTTCGGCGACGACGCGGACCCCGTCGAGCAGGATGCGGCAGGAGACCACCCCGTCCGCTGCGGGAACCAGCTCCACCCGCGCCTCCTTGCCGACGTTCACGAACACCTCGGTTTTCCAAGGGAGTTGGACGGGCCCGACGCGCTCCTGCGCGTACTGCGACTTGTAGCGGTCGGGGCTGTGTCCGTACCGCACGTCGGTGGCCCGGGGCCCGCCGCTGACCGTAGCCCCTTCGTACGTGAGGAACCATGCGCTCCCCGCCGTATGCCCCTTGATCCAGAACGCGATCTCCCGGGACCAGATCAGTCCGACGGCCACCAGGACGGCGAAGGCCAAGCCGATCACGGCGAGGAGGACGCCGGTGCGGGAGACGCGGTGGGGAGGGGGAGCTGAGTGTGCCATGGGCGGAACCTCGATCATTCCCATGAGGGATATACCGGTATTTGCGCACTTTACGCCGCGATGGGTCGGGCGCCCGGCATGGCCGACGATCAGCTGTTGCCGCCCGCCGCCGTGGCCAGGGCCTCGCGTGCGCGGGCGATGTCCGGGGCGAGGGTCTTCGCGTCGGGCACCGGCGGCAGCATGTCGGCGTCGCGGAGCCGCTGAACGAGCTTGTCCAGGTATGCCTGGCGGTCTGCGCGGGAGTGGCTCGGGCCGTGCAGAGTCGCCTGCCAGGACTCGTCCTTCCAGCGGTCGATGTCGACCTCCTGCTTGATGAACTCCTCGTTGTACTGCCGGGCGCGCTCCACCAGAGCGTCCCGGATCGCGGTGTCGAACTGCTGCCGCACCTGCTGCGGGAGCTCGTCGATCCGGTTCTCGGCGGCGCGCTCGGCGCTGCGGGTCAGCAGCCGCTTGGCCGCGTCCGAGGCGCCGCCCCGCTGGATTTCGGCGATCTTCTCGGCGGCGTTGTGCAGGACCACCGCCTTCTCCGCTTCCACCTGCTGGCGCTCGGCCTGCGCGGCCGAGGCGACCAGCTTCGCCAGGCCCTGCCCACGGAAGTCCGCGAAGGTCTGCCCCCACGCCTCGTCACGCGCCTTCTGGAACACCGTGATCGACGGAATCTGGGCCTCCTGCCACTTCGCGGTGAAATAGCGGGCGCCGTGCAGCGTCAGCCCGGCCGGCCACAACGGGGTCACCAGCAGCGCGTCGGCCCCGAAACAGGCCGCGGTGTCGTCGGCGTCGAACCGGCCGTGGTCGCTGTTCGCCGCGGCCTGTGTGCCGCAGCCCACGAACGGGACGATCGCGGTGAGCGCGGCGGCCTTGTCCAGACTGCTGGTGTCCTCGGCGAACGCGTCGTACACACCCTTCGCCCACAGGGCGCCTCCGGCCACCACCAGCGCACCCTTGGCCGTACCGGCGGCCGACTTCAGCCCCGCCCGCAGTGTGGCCTTCGCCTGCGGCGACAGTCTCGTGTACTGCCGGATCCGGGCGTGGACATCGGCGGGCGACAACGTCTTGCCGTCGCGCGCGACCACCTTCAGCGCGTACTTGCCCGCCAACTCCCCGAAGACCTTCTCGACCTGCCTGGACTCCAGCGATTCCAGCGACTCCGACGCCTCACCGCTCGGCTTCTCCTCCACGGGCGCACCGGTTCCGCACAGGTTCACGGAACGCTTGGCGCGGCCGCCGGAGCCACTGGGAGAACACGGCATACGGGCGGGCAGGAAGCCGGGATGGTTCGCGTCGAAGGCATCATTGACCTGGAGGCTCCTGACCTGCTTACCGTCCACCGTGAAGTCGCCCCTGGCTATCGCGGCCTCGGACCACGTGCCGATCTTCCCGCTCTCGTCCACCTCGGCGACACGCTCATACACCTGCGCCGAGTGGATGTTCCGCGGATCGATCTTCCGGAACGCCGCCCACTCCCGCTGGCCGAACTTCTCCCACACGGAGGGCTTGTCCGCCACGCCTTCGCGCTGCGCGGCGTCCGCTACGTAGACCATATTGCCGCTGGTGGGCTTGATGATGTAGACGATGCCCCGGGAGACGGCGAATTTCCGCACCTTGCCGTCCGCGCCCTGCCGGAATTCAAACCCATAGGCAGCCGGTTGGTTTCCCGTCCCCAGGGCGAACTTCTTGGCGGTCGCCAGGTCCTCCGTGGTGGAGATGTACGGACTGATGTTGCGCTCGCCGCCCTGCAAGTGCCGCTCGATGGAGAAGTTCGCGGACAGGGCCTCGTCGGCCAGCCGTCCATGCATGCCTTCCTTGAACGCCCGCTCGGGATTCGGCTCGGTATAGCGGTCGGACGACTCATAGGCCGGGTTCTTGGCCAACGGCTCCTTCGGCCACAGGTTGACCCCGCGGTACACGAAGTCCGGGAGACTGCGCGATGCCGCCGCTTGCTGCATCGCGGGCGGTACGGGTTGGGCGTGGGCCACGGAGAGATCCGCGGCGACAACGACTGAACTCAGGAGCAGGACATGGGCGGTTGCGGCGGTCCAGCCAAGACGCATGAGGTACCTTCCGGCTTTCCGGGCGATATCGGTTGCCGGGATTCCACCACCTGGCACCCACCCGCCACACGAGGCCGAAGTCCTCAAACGCAGGACCTACTCCCCGCAACCGACTCGCCCGCGAAACCGTCGCGACGACACCGCGCCCCCGCCGTACCCTGCCGACCGGTGCCACATCGTGAAACACCCGAACCGACTGTCACACCCCTGTGCGACACTCGGCCGCATGCTGGGTGTAACCGATCTTCCGACATACCTCGCGGGCCTGGTGCTGATCATTCTGGCGCCCGGGCCCAACTCGTTGTACGTGCTCTCCGTCGCCGCCCGGCGCGGAGTGCGGACGGGGTATGTCGCGGCGGCGGGTGTATGGACCGGGGACACGGTCCTGATGACGCTCTCCGCGCTCGGGGCGGCGTCGTTGCTGCAGACGACGCCGCTGCTGTTCGCCGTGGTCAAGTACGCCGGTGCCGGGTATCTCTCCTGGATGGCGATCGGCATGCTGCGGCAGGCACTCGGCATGTGGCGGACCCGCCATGCGTCACCCGGGGCCGACACGGCTCCCGGCCCCGAGGGCGAGGCCGGGGAGATCGCCGTCGAGCGGCCGTACCGGCGTGCCCTGGTGCTCAGCCTCTTCAACCCGAAGGCGATCCTGTTCCTGGTCTCCTTCTTCGTGCAGTTCGTGGACCCCGGATACGCCTACCCGGCGCTGTCCTTCCTGGTGCTGGGCACGCTGCTGCAGACAGCGAGCTTCCTCTACCTGTCCACGCTGATATTCAGCGGCACCCGCCTGGCCGCCGCCTTCCGCCGCCGCAAGCGGCTGTCGGCCGGGGCGACCTCGGCGGCGGGCGTGCTCTTCCTCGGCTTCGCCGCGAAGCTGTCGCTCAGCGGGGTGTGACGACGCAGGCGCCGGTCACTGCTGGTGCCATCTGTCGTACTGGTCGGAGGGATCGCAGGGCGTCGTCTGCACGAGCGTGCCGTTGCGCACGCTGGGCGTGGACAGGCACAGCCCGCTCGACGCGTTCTGCCAGACGTCGTACCAGCCCGAGGGCGGCCCGTTGGGGTTGTCCGCGAAGAAGACGCTCCACTGCTGAGCGGGGTCGGCCGCGTCACAGAACGCCATCGTGACCGTTCCCGCCCCGAAGGCCGGCGCGCTGATGCAGCGTCCCGTGCGCTGGTTGGTGAAGGTGAACAGGCCGGTCTGGGTGTTGAACCCTTCCAGCCATTTCTCGTCGGAACCGCTGTCGCACGACCACATCTGAAGCTTCGCGGCGTTCTCGGTGGCGTTGTCGAGACAGTGGCTTGAGTTCCAGACGTTGATCGCACTGAAGCCATCGGCCTGCGCGGGCGCGCCGGTCATGACGATGACCAGCACCGCGAACACCGCCGCGACGAACGCGACCAGGCCGCGGCGTCCGGACCTGGGTCTGCTCCGGGTTTCTCGCTCTGAGATCACTGGCGTTTCCTTCCGGCGGAACCGGGCGCGTGCGAGCGCGGTCGGTCCACAGCTGGCTCAGAAGACGAAGTAGCTGGCCCCGAACGTCGTCGCCGACTGTCCGGGGTCCACTTCCGCCGTCACGGGGCCCTGGCAGTTCCCCGCAGCATGGACCAGAACGATGGAATTGGTGTAGTTCTGGAGGGAGACCGGCGACGATGTCGCATAGCAGCCCCGCTGCGGGTTCTGGTGAGGAACACCGTTCACCACCAGGTATCCCGTCGCTGCCTGAGCGGGCACAGCAAGGGCAAGCACACCGGCAGCGGCCAGCATGCCGACCCCCGCGATACGACGACGCATGACTGTTCTCCCTCCCGGGGAGGTACCCAGCCGGAAGCGGCCACTCCCCCGCAGACCATGACTGACCCTCACATCCTGGCTCGCCAGTACTGTCGCCGCTACCCCCAGAACAGGGGATGGCGCGTGGGCAACAGGGCTACACCCATACCGCCCGGCGGCGGCCACCTACCCTCCGACAAGCAGCGCGACCAGGCGGACCGTCTGCTCACGGGGGTCCGGCGTGTCCGCCCAGCTCGTCATCAGGAGGTGATGAACCGTCCCGACGAGGGCGAGGGCGACCGAGACGGTGTCGGTGGTGTCCGGGAGGCGTCCGAGCCGCGTTTCGGCGTCCAGATAGGCGGTGATCGCAGCCAACAACAGGAGGCCTCCCATGCACCACGTCGTCAACACCGACCAGGCACAGGCGTGGAACGGGTACGAGGGCGATCACTGGGCCCGGAACCAGGACCGCTGGGATGCCGTCAACGCCGGGTTCAACGAGCCCCTGCTCGCCGCCGCCGCGATCCAGGAGCGTGACCGCGTCCTGGACATCGGCTGCGGCAACGGGTGCACGACCCGACTGGCCGCACTCCGGGCCGGCGACGGTCAGGCGCTCGGCCTGGACCTGTCGGCACCGATGCTGGCGCGCGCAGGCGAGAGCGCGCAGCACGAGCACATCCCGAACGTGGCCTTCGAGCAAGGAGACGCTCAGGCCCACGACTTCGAGCCGGGCACGTTCGACGTCGCGATCAGCCGCTTCGGCGTGATGTTCTTCGCCGACCCCGTCGCCGCGTTCGGCAACATCGGGCGCGCCTTGCGCCCCGGTGGCCGGATGGCATTCATCTGCGCGGCCCCGGCCGCGGACAACGAGTGGCTTCAGGCCGTCGCGGCACTGCGCGACATCCTGCCCGTCGGAGAGTTCGGCACACCGGGAAGCCCCGGAATGTTCTCCCTGGCGGATCCGGACCGCACCAACACGATCCTGTCCGCCGCCGGTTTCGAGCACATCGATGTCGTACGCGTTGAGGCGTACGGGACGTGGGGCCGCGACGCCGCCGACGCGGCCGCCTTCCTGCTGACCTCCGGCCCCGGCCGCCACCTGACCAGCCAGGTCACGGAAGAGGTCCAGACGCGAGCCCACCGGAAGCTGACCGACATCCTCCGCCCCCACGAGAAGGACGGCGCACTGCGACTGCACGCCCCTGCCTGGCTGGTCACCGCCAACCGCCCCAGGTAGCCCGGGTTTCCACATGCCGGCTTGAGGATTTGGCAGTCGCGACGTGCGGGTGTTGTTGTCCGCGTAACGCTCCCGGCTGAGTTGACCGCGTTCCTGGACGCCGGCGCACCGCCGGTGTACATGGGTTTCGGCAGTATGCCGACGCACGCGTCGACAGACGTCGGCGAGGTGGCCATCGAGGCGGTCCGCGCGCAGGGCCGCCGCGCGGTCGCTGCCCATGGCTGGGCCGAGCCGGCACTGTCCGCCCAGCTGGCCGCCGTCGTGCACCACGGCGGCGCGGGCACCCCACGACGACGGCTGGCTGCCGTCCGTTTCATCCGTTCGGCGAACGTCCTTCATCCGCTGTCCGCCGGACGTTTCCCTCGCTCCGTGGGGTTGTTCTTCTGCCGCTGTGAGCCTTCGGGCGATTCCGAGAGCCCAGCGTCAGGAGAACAGCGGTGAGTCAGCCGGCACGCAGGACCGTCCTCAAAGCCTCGGCGGCGGCAGGTGTGTTGGCGGCCGGTCCGGCGTCGACCCTGCTGTGGACGCAGCCCGCCGTCGCGGACGCGCCGGGGGCCGAGCAGATACACCTGGCCTACGGCGAGGAGCCCTCGCGGGAGATGACCGTCTCCTGGGCGACCGCCGCCTCGGTGCGCCGACCCCGCCTGCGCCTCGGGCGCCCCGGCGGGGACCTCGGGCGTACGGTGCGGGCCGAGACCACCACGTATGTGGACGGCCTCAACAAGGTCGAGACGTACACCCATCGGGTGCGACTGCGCGGGCTGCGGCCGGACACGGAGTACGTGTACGAGGTGCTGCACGACGGCGCGGCGCCGCGCCGCTCCACCTTCCGCACCGCGCCCGCGCCGGGACGGGTGCCGTTCCGGTTCACCAGCTTCGGCGACCTGGGCGCCGGCGACCCCAAGTGGAAGAAGTCCGCCGTCAACGGGGCGGTCGCGGTGCGGCAGGTGGAGCGGTTCAACCCGCTCTTCCACCTGCTCAACGGCGACCTCGCCTACGCCAACAACAACGCCGACACCCAGCCGCAGTGCTGGGACGCCTTCATGAACAACATGTCGGTGTCCGCCGCCAACCGCCCCTGGATGCCCGCACCCGGCAACCACGAGGTGGAGGCGGGCGGCGGCGACCTCGGCTACGCCTCGTACGCGACCCGCTTCGACCTTCCCGACAACCACACCCGTGACTACTGCGGGAACTGGTACAGCTTCCAGGTCGGCTCGGTGCTCTTCGCCGTCCTGGACGGCAACGACCTCGCGGTGGAGGACGACGCGAGCATCGACCCGGCGACCGGGCAGTCCGTCTACATCAGCGGCTACAGCGAGGGCGCCCAACTCCAGTGGCTGGAGCGGACGTTGGCGCGGGCCCGGGCGGGCCGGCACGTCGACTGGATCGTGGTGTCGCTGCACCAGTTCGCGATGTCGTCGTCGGCCGCCAGCCACGGCGGCGACATGGGGCTGCGCGAGCAGCTGCTGCCCGTCCTCGACCGGCACGCCGTGGACCTGGTGCTCTGCGGCCACGACCACGATTACGAGCGTACGCACCCGGTACGCGGCACCGACCCGGGCAGCCTCCTGCGCCCGGCCGTCGTCGACGACCGACTCGACGACATCGACACCTCCAAGGGCACCGTCCACCTCATCCTGGGTGGCGGCGGAACCGCCTCGCACGACGACACGTATCTGACAGACCCCGACGGCGACGGCGTCCCGGACGCCTTCGTCCGCACCCAGCGCCTCACCTACAAGGCCGACCCGGACGCCAAAGAGAAGGCGACCTGGTCCGCGGTGCGCGATCCCGACCAGACCTACCCGTACGGCGTCGCGGTCTTCGACGTCGACCCGGGACCCCTGATCGGCGGCCGTACGACGATCACCGTCAGCTACTACCACACCCCGACCGCGACCAAGACGAACCCGGACCCCGCCCCCGTCCTCTTCGACCGCTTCCGCATCCACCGCAGGCGCCGGGACGCCCACTAGCACGCATACGCGGCCGCGGTGCGTCCCCTTCGGGTGATCGCTACGGTGAGGACGGACCGGGAGGTGGCGAAGCTGCTCAAGCGAAAGCTCCTCAAGCGCACCGAGCGGCGCCACACCCGCGGCGGGCAAGCGGTCAGCAGGACAAGGCAGACGGCAGGCGTGTCGTCCCGTCGGTGATCGCCGTGCGCAGTTGGGCGCAGGTCAGTCCTTTCGCCGCGGGCTGGGGATCCGCGTCGGGACTGTGCGCGGCGGTGAAGTCCGTTCCGCGCAGGTCCGCTCGCGCGAGGTCGGCGCCGGTCAGGTCGGCGCCGTCGAGATGTGCCCGGCGCAGGTCGGCCCCGGGCAGACGCGCGCCCTGAAGTCTGGCGGCGACCAGCGAGGCGGTCCGGAGATCGGCCTTGGCCAGACGGGCTTTTTGCAGATCGGCCTGGAACAGGTCGGCGTGGTAGAGATCAGCCTGTTCAAGGTCCATATGGGCGACGCCGATGTCCCGCAGATCGAGCCGGTGGGTCTCGCCCCGGCGATCCCGGCGGCCGAGGACAGTGAGCGCGGCCCGGACGTCGCCGGGCCCCAGGGCCTCGTCGGACGGTGCGGCCGAATCGCCCGCTGCCTTGTCGTGGTGGCGGACGAAGGACGCGAGCACGTCCACGACGGTGTTGTGGTCGCGCGGGGAGTCGCCCATCAACCACTCCAGCGCGTACATCGCGCCGATGCGGATGTCCTCCTTGCCGGGGCCGTCCGCGTCCAGTTCCTCGATCGCCTTGGTGTACCGGTCGGTCACCTGACCCTGCACGGCGGTCGCCGCCTGCTGCTGTGCGACCCGGAACGTCTGCGCCGTGTACGCCAGCGCGCCCAGGGCGAGCAGACCGGTCAGTGACTTCAGGAGGAGATCACGGTTCGCCGTGAGGGCGTCGTGACGCTCCTTGGGGGGTGTGCTGTCCACCGGCAGACTCCGGGTCAGCCCGTGCGCCACCGGACCGAGAAGGGCGAAGAGGAGCCCCGCTGCGACCACCGCGGCGCCGACCCCTGTCAGTAACGTCATACGGACAGTGAGCCAGCGCTCACGCCCCGGAGGAACAACCCAAGCGCCAACAATTGCCGTGAAATTGCCGGGTGTTCGAGGTGGAGAGAACGCCCGCCGACCGCACGTCGTGGCCCGGGCACCGGCGTACGTCTCAGTTCACCGCACGCTTCACGAGCGCACCGATCCGCGCCTCGACCTCGGCCGTCACCTCGGTCAGAGCGAAGGCGTTCGCCCACATCGTGCCCTCGTCCAGCTTCGCCAGGTCGCTGAAGCCGAGCGTCGCGTAGCGCGTCTTGAACTTGTCCGCGCACTGGAAGAAGCAGACGACCTTGCCGTCGAGGGCGTAGGCGGGCATCCCGTACCAGAGCTTCGGCGCGAGGGTCGGGGCGTTGGCGGTGATGACGGCGTGGACGCGCTCGGCCATGACGCGGTCCGAGTCCTGCATCTCGGCGATCTTCGCGAGCACGTCCTGTGCCGCCTGCGCCGCCTTCTCCTCGCGCGAGGTCCGGCGTGCTGCCGCCTTCAGCTCCTTGGCGTGGTCCTTCATCGCGGCCCGCTCCTCGGCCGTGAATCCCTCGTACGTGCTGTTGTCCGCGCTGCTCATGACTGTGCTCCCCCTTGAGGACCTTGCGGTGCGGGATCTTGAGAGGGACCTTAGTCCGGCCCACTGACAACGGGGCTCAGCACGCCGGTGACCAGCACGAACAGCAGCCGCGAGGCCCACCCCGTACCGATGCCGGTTGCCGGTGCTCAGGGCTGGATCAGCGTGCGGGCGTCGGTGTTAGCCCCGCAGAGCACCACGCAGACCTTCTCGCCGGGAATCCGCTGGTCGGCTGTGAGCAGGCCCGCCAGCGCCGTGGCCGCGCCGTGTTCCACCGCGAGCCGCCGGTGGTCCCAGAGCGCCTGGCGGGCGCGGACGATCTCGCTGTCCGGGACGAGGACGGAGCGGACACCGTCGTGCCGGGCGGCCGCGAGGGCCATCTCGGAAGTGCGGCGGGCGCCCAGGGAGTCGGCGGCGATCGAGTCGACGGGGACGTCGACCACCCGGCCCGACTCGATGGCGGCGTTCAGCGCGCGGCAGTTCTCCGGTTCGACCGCGACCGTACGGATGCCGTGGTGCCGGGCGGCGGTGGCCACCCCGGCGAAGAGACCACCGCCACCGACCGCGACGACCACCGTGTCCACGTCGGGGATCTGACGGCGGATCTCCTCCAGCAGCGTGCCGGCCCCGGCGGCGATCAGCGGGTGGTCGTACGCGTGGGAGGCGAGCGCGCCGGTGGTGGTGGCGAACTCCTCGCACGCTTCGAGCGCCTCGGCGTACTCGGCACCGACCAGGCGCACCTCGGCGCCGTAGCCCCGCAGCTTGGCCACCTTCACCGCCGGGGCGTTGGTGGGGAGGAACACCGTGGCACGCACGCCCTGCCGCTGGGCGGCCCAGGCGCACGCCAGCCCGGCGTTGCCGCCCGACGCGATGGTCACCCCGGCTTCGGGCAGCGTGCCGGCGTCGTGGTGGGCCTGGATGAAGTTCTGCGCGCCGCGCGCCTTGAACGAGCCGGTGAACTGCATGAACTCCAGCGCCAGCCACACCTGGCCGAAGGGGGCGCGGTGGGCGGTCGGGATCGCGCCGGACTCGACCGCGGCGAGGGTGACGGGGCGAACGCGCCCGGCGACCCGTTCGGTGGCGGCCTTGATGTCGCCGTACGTGAGCTGCTGCACTTCGTTGCTCCTGCGCTGCGATGAGAAGGTGCCGGCTCGCAGCAGGGCGCCACGCCGTGGCCGCCTCCTTCGCCGCCGACCGGACGGTGAACGCGAGCTGGACCAGCGCCTTCCCTGGTCCGCGGGAAATCCATGCTACGGCGTGCCGCGGCGGCCCGAAGTGCGGCCGGCCCGGCTGGGCGTAGTACGAGCCGCCTGTCGCGCGAAGAGGCGCCGGACCCGGCCCTGTTGACCACCCTCCGGCGCAACCGGCTCGCCGGCGACGCGCCGCCGGAAGGGAAGTACGAACAAGCGCCCGCCGCCGAACCGCTAAACCCTCGCCCCCCGCCTCGCGGCGGACGCAGCCGCGACCGCCACGGACAGTGGGTCCCGGGCAGGGCGGCCGAGCAGGTCCGCGAGGTCGGGGGCGGTGCCGTCCAGGAAGCCGTGCCGGACGCCGGTGGCGATCGAGGCGAGCATGGGCGGCTGGAACGGCAGCAGACCGGGGGTGTCGTCGAGGAGCCTGCGCCGGTACTCGCCCAGGCCGATGGTGCGGTGCCGGACGCCGAGCCGGTCGGCCACCTGCCCGGCCGTGATCGGCGTACCGACGAGGTCGTACGTACGGCCGTCGTGCCGCGCCGGGTCCGCCGCGACGATCGCCGCGGCCTCGGCGAGGTCGTCCCGGGCGGCCGCGGCCAGGGCGCCGTCGCCGAACGCGGACTCCACACCGTCTTCGGACCACATCAGCAGCGCGCCGAAGAGTTCGGCGTACAGACCGTTGCGCAGGATCGTCCACGGCACTCCGCTCGCCCGCACCAACCGTTCGCTCGCCCGGTGCGCGAGCGCGAATCCGAGATGGTCGGCGGTGCCGGTCAAGCTCGTGTAGACGACGTGGTGGACACCGTCGCGGGCGGCGGCGTCCAGGACCGCCGCATGCCGTTCGACGACCTGGTCGTCCTCGGCGTAACCGGCGGAGATCAGCACCAGAGTCGACACACCGGTGAGGCCGAGGCTCGCGTGGTCGTCGAAGTCGAGACGCCGCATACCCTCGCCCGGCGTACGGCTGCCGCCCGTCGCGGCGGCGCCACGGACACGCAGCGCCGCCAAAGTGGCGGCGCCGAGGCTCCCGTTGGCTCCCGTCACCAAGATCATGTCAATCGCCGTCTTCCGTCGTGGTTCTCGTCGGTAACTACGATTGATCCTCGATCCGCCATGCGTCGCCCACAAGAAGGCAGTTTGATGTCACCCACGCACACCGGGGTAACCACCACCCCCGCCGACCTCGACCCCTGCGGGGGCGCGGACCATCCCGACTGCGGTATCCGCGACGTCCTGGACCGCATCGGGGACAAGTGGTCGGTACTCGTGATCGTCGAACTCGCGGGCGGGCCACGCCGGTTCCGTGAGCTTCAGCGCGCCATCGACGGCATCTCCCAGCGCATGCTGACCCTCACCGTGCGCCGGCTGGAACGCGACGGCCTCGTACTGCGGACGGTCTACCCGACCGTCCCGGCCCAGGTCGACTACCGCCTGACCGAGACCGGAACCGGCCTGACCCACCTGGTCAAGGCACTGGCCGACTGGTCCCTCGCCCACCGCACCGCGATCGCGGAGGCACGGAACACATACGACCGGACGCACCCTGACCACGACATCCGCTGACAACAACCATCGCGGACACGTTGCCGACGACGGTATGGCGGCGATCCGGGCGAACGCGGCGTGCGACGCGCCCAGGCCGCCCGCCCGGGAGATACCGCCCAGCGGGCTGTACGGCATGAAGGCGATCCCCAGCTCGGTGCACAAACCGCAGCTGCGGCTCACTGTCGCGTACAGCCGGTGAGAAGTTGCGCAGGCCTGCCGCAGGGCCGCGGGACTCGCGTCGAGGAACCATGATCCGTTCGTCCCGGGCCGGGACCGATGCGGCCGGTGGTCAGTTGAGTGCGGCGGCGAACATGCCGGGCTCGTAGGAGCCGCCCTTCTGGTGGACGATCACGGCGAGCCGGTTGGCCGCGTTGACCAGAGCGACCAGGCAGACCAGCGCGGCGATCTGGTCGTCGTCGTAGTGCCCCCGCACCTGCGCCCAGGTCTCGTCGGACACGCCCTGGTGGGCGTCGGCGAGGCGGGTGCCCTCCTCGGCGAGTGCCAGGGCGGCCTGCTCGGCCTCGCTGAACACGGTGGACTCGCGCCAGGCGGCAACCAGGTTGAGCCGGAGCGCGCTCTCACCGGAGGCCGCGGCCTCCTTGGTGTGGAAGTCGATGCACCAGCCGCAGCCGTTGATCTGGCTGACGCGCAGCGACACCAGCTCCTGGGTGGACTTCGCCAGCGTCGACTGGTGGATCACCAGGCCGGCGTTGGCGAACCGCTTGGTGAACTTGCCGGCGAACTCGTTCTCCAACAGGTTGATTCGCTCGTTCATGACCTCGTCCTCACTCGTGGTGTTGCGCTGAACGACCACAAGATGCCGACGGCCCGCGCCTTGTGACGGGCCGATAGTGTGACGTGCGCCACCGCTCATGGGTGTCACAAAACCGCGGGGACCGGTGTCTTGTGCGCGTGGCACCATCGAGAGCGAACAGGCAGGAGCAGCCGGTGAAGAGCGAGCACAGCGAGCAGAACGTGCGTACAGAGGACCCCGCCGGGCAGCTCGGACACGGCAGGCGTACGGACACCGCCACCGACGCCTTCGTCGCCCACCGCAACCTCCTCTTCACCGTCGCCTACGAGATGCTCGGCTCGGCCGCCGACGCCGAGGACGTGCTGCAGGAGACCTGGCTGCGGTGGGCGGGCGTCGATCTCGACGCGGTACGGGATCAACGGGCGTATCTGGTCCGCATCACCACCCGCCAGGCGCTGATCCGGCTGCGTACGCTCGGCCGCCGCAAGGAGTCCTACGTGGGCACCTGGCTGCCCGCGCCCCTGCTCACGGTGCCCGACGTGGCCGAGGACGTCGAGCTGGCCGACAGCGTCTCGATGGCGATGCTGCTGGTCCTTGAGACGCTGGCGCCGACCGAGCGGGCGGTGTTCGTGCTGCGCGAGGTGTTCGACCTCGACTACGACGAGATCGCCGAGGCCGTCGACAAGAGCCCCGCCGCGGTCCGCCAGATCGCGCACCGGGCCCGCACCCACGTCGCGGCGCGCCGGCCGCGCGGGACCGTTTCCCCGGCCCAGACCCGGGACGCGCTCGACGCGTTCCAACGGGCCGCCGCGACCGGCGACTTGCAGGGCCTGCTCGACATCCTCGCCCCGGATGTCGTCTTCCTGGGCGACGGCGGCGGAGTCAAGCAGGCCGTCCTGAATCCGGTGCTCGGGGCCGCCAAGGTGGCCCGTCTGCTGATCGCCGGGATGGACAAAATCACCACGTCGTCGCTGCGGCCCGCACAGGTCAACGCCTACCCGGCACTGGTTCTGCGGCTCGACGGGGCGATCGACACCGTCGTGGCGGTACGCATGGACGACGGACTCATCACCGGGCTCTACGCCGTGCGCAACCCCGAGAAGTTGTCGCACATGCAGCGGGAGACCGCCCTGCGCCGCTGATCCCGTACGTCACGCCTGTGCGACGGCCTCCAGCGGGCTCAGCGCGGCTGCCCGACGGGCCGGCACGGCGGCCGCGAGCGCGCCGATGGCGAGGGAGACCAGGCAGAGGAGGAGCAGCGTCGCCCAGGGCAGCGCCAGGGAGTACTGCTCCATCGCGCCGTTGGCCAGCGAGCCGACCGCCCAGGCGCCGAACACTCCGCCCGCCAGGCCGAGCAGGGTGCCGAACCCGGCGACGGTCACCGCTTCCAGGCGGATCATGCGCCGGATGCCCGCGCGGTCCATGCCGAGGGCGCGCAGTGCGCCGATCTCGCGGGTGCGTTCCGCGACCGACATGGCGAGGGTGTTCACGATGCCGAGCGCGCCGATCACGGCGCCGATGGCGAGCATCCCGTACATCACGTTCAACAGGTCGGCCATGGTGCCGGCGGCCTCGTCGACGAGTTGTCGCCGGTTCTGCACCTTCAGCAGCGGACTGTCGCCCACGGCGCTGCGCAGCCGGTCCTCGGTGGTCTGCGAGACCGCGCCGCTGTCGGTGCGGACGAGGATCCGCTGGACGGATCCGGGCGTGAAGCTGTTCTTCGACACCTCGGTACGGGTGCCGAGCGCGTCGTGGGCGATGGGGTTGTCCTTGTAGACGCCCACAACGGTGTACTGCGTGAACTCCTGGCCCGGGCCGATACGGGCGTTGAGCCGGCCGCCCGACGTCACCCCGTTTTCCCTGGCGACGGTCCGGGAGACCGCGATCCGGCCCGGCCCGAGATCCTTCACGGATCCGCTGACGAAGTCGAGCTTCATGACGCTGTCCACGGTCCCGGGGTCGACGCCGGAGATGTCCCGGACGCCGCCGCCGACGAACAGGGTGGAGTCCGTGACGGCGCTCGCGGTCCGCACCCCGGAGGTGTCGGCCACCCGCCGTACGGCGGCCGGGTCGACGCCGGTTGTGGGGGTGCGGGAGCTGATGACGTACTCGGCGCCGAGGCCCGCCGCGGCCTGGCGGTCGAGGGCCTGCCCGGTGGAGTTGCCGATGACGGCGAGCCCGGCGACCAGCGCGGTGCTGATCAGAAGGGTCGCGGCGGTGGTCGCGGTACGGCGCGGGTCGCGCAGCGCGTTCTCGCGGGCGAGGCGGCCGGTGACCCCGAAGCGGCCGGTGAGCCGTCCGGTCAGCCGGATCACCGGGACGGCGAGCAGCGGCGCGAGGACGAGCAGGGCGACGACGAGCAGGGCACAGCCGAACATCGCACTCTGCAAGTTCTCCTCCGAGGCGTCCTTCGCTCCCGAGAGCGACAGCAGCCAGCCGGCGCCGAGGACGAGCAGGGCGAGGCCCGCCACACCGCGGATCCTCGATCGGGCGGCGGTGGGCGGCTGTTCCGTCGTACGCATCGCCTCGACGGGCGCGATCCTCGCCGCCCTGCGGGACGGCAGCCACGCGGAGAGCACGGTGACGCCCACACCCACCCCCAGCGCTGCCACGACGGAGGCCGGGCCGATGACCAGGGGGCCGTGAGGCAACGTGTTTCCACCGGTGCTCAGGATGTCGGGCAGCACGGAGGCGATGCCGAGGCCGAGCAGGAACCCGGCCGCCGATGCGACGACGCCGACCAACAGCGCCTCCAGCAGGACCGATCGGGCCACCTGGCGGCGCGAGGCGCCGATCGCCCGCAGCAGCGCGATCTCCCGGGTGCGCCGCGCCACCAGCATGCTGAAGGTGTTGACGATGAGGAACGAGCCGATGAACAGCGAGACCCCGGCGAAGACCATCGGCAGCTTCTCGTAACCCCGGGTCAGGGTGTCGACGAGGATGGCCTGCTGAGCCGCCTGAGCGGCGCCGGTGGTGGCCTCGGCCCGGTCGGCCGGGAGCACGTCGGTGACCCGCCGGGAGAGCGCGAACTGGTCGGTGCCCGGCACGGCGGACAGATCGATCCCGGTGTAGTGGCCCGGGGTCGCGAACAGCTTCTGGGCGGTCGCCTTGTCGAACAGCGCGAGGGTGCCGCCGGCGGTCACCCGGGTGTCCTCGGTGGTGACGATGCCGACCAGCCGCTTGGTCATGACCGGGCCGTCGGTGGCCAGTGTGACGGTATCGCCGATGCCGAGGTGGCCGGCCGCCGCGGTGCCGCTGTCCACGGCGAGTTCACCGCTGTGCCTCGGGGCGTGGCCCTTGACCAGCGGGTAGCGGCTGTCGTTGCCGTCCGCGCCGGGTACGTAGGCGGCGGCCGGGTTCGCCCCCGGCCTGACCCGCAGCGGGGTGCCGTCCGCCGCGTTCAGGGCGGCGGATCCGTCGGCCGACGGCCGTACGGCGGCGACACCGGGCACGGCGGCCAGTCTCCGCACGAGCGCGTCGTCCAGCACACTCGTCCGCCCGTCCGCCGAGGTCCCGGGAGGTGATTCCTTCGCGGTCACGGTGACGGCGATGTCGGCGAAGTTCTTCGACGCGGCGGCGCGGTGGGCCTCGGCGGTGGAGTCCGCGAAGACGAGAGTGCCGCTGACGAACGCGACACCCAGGCAGACCGCGAGGACGGTCATGATCTGACGGGCCTTGTGCGCCAGGATGTTGCGCAGGGCTGTTCTCAGCATGGGGAGCTTTCAGGGTCGTGGGCTCGACGGTCGGGTGCGAGCGAGGGCGGGGTTCGGTCCTGGGGCAACGGGGTGACGGGGTGACGGGGTGACGGAACGTCAACTGGTGTGATGCGGGCGGGCGTCGGAGTCGCGGGTCTTGTGGTGTTCCCCCGAAAAATGCAGCATCAGGTCCATGACCCGGTCCGGGGTGGGACGGGTCATCTCGTCGACCAGGCGGCCGTCGGCGAGGAAGACCACGCGGTCGGCGTAGCCGGCGGCGACGGGGTCGTGGGTGACCATGACGACGGTCTGGCCGAGCTCGCGCACCGAGTCGCGCAGGAAGCCGAGGACTTCGGCCCCGGCCCGGGAGTCGAGGTTGCCGGTGGGCTCGTCACCGAAGATGATCGCGGGCTGCGAGGCCAGGGCGCGCGCGACCGCGACGCGCTGCTGCTGCCCGCCGGACAGCTGCGCGGGCCGGTGGCCAAGGCGCTCGGAAAGGCCGACCATGGCGACCACGCGTTCCAGCCACTGCCGGTCGGGGCGGCGTCCGGCGATGGTCAGCGGCAGCGTGATGTTCTCAAGGGCGGTCAGGGTGGGCAGCAGGTTGAACGCCTGGAAGATGAAACCGATCCGGTCGCGGCGCAGCTGGGTGAGCTGCCGGTCGCCGAGCCTGCCCAGTTCGGTGGTGCCGATACGGACGGAGCCGGAGGTGGGGGTGTCGAGCCCGGCGGCACAGTGCATCAGGGTGGACTTGCCGCAGCCGGAGGGGCCCATGATCGCGGTGAACTCCCCCTCCCGGAACTCGATGCCGACCCGGTCCAGGGCCACGACCCGGGTGTCGCCGCTGCCGTAGACCTTGGTCAGGTCGGTGGTGGCGGCCGCGACCCCGGGCGTCATGTGCGTCGCGTACGGGGCAAAGGGGGTGACGGTCACAAGGGACTCCTCTTCAAGTGCGGAAACGCGCACTTCGAAGGGTGCCCGGAGAACGTATCGGGGCCTGGGCGGCTGTGTATCGGCGTACGCGCCGCTTCGTAGCGGTTGCGTAGTTGCGGTTACGCAGGGGTCCGGCGGTCAGTCCGGCAGGCGCAGGGTGGCGACTGCGCCGCCGTCCGGGGCGTTGTCGAAACGCAGCTCGGCGCCGAGGAGCCGGGCCTGCCCTTGGGCGATGGTCAGGCCCAGGCCGTGGCCCGAGCCGCGTTCCGTGGCACCCGTCTGGAACCGGCGCGGGCCGTGCAGCAGCAGGTCCTTGGGGAAGCCGGGGCCGTGGTCGCGTACGACGACCGTACGTCCCTCGACGGTGACCCGCACCGGGGTGTTGCCGTGCCGGTGGGCGTTGACGACGAGGTTGCCCACGATCCGCTCCAGGCGGCGCGGGTCGGTCTCCACTGTGACGTCACCCTCCGCGCCCGGCGCGGCGGCGACGGCGACCTCGGTGTCGAAGCCGGTGCGTGTCACGGCCTCGCGGACGACGGCGCCGAGCGGCACCCGCGCGCGGACGGGTTGTTCGGCACCGGCGTCCAGCCGGGAGATCTCCAGCAGGTCCTCGACCAGGCCCCGCAGATCGCGTACCCGGGCGCGGAGCAGATCCTCCGTCTCACCGGGCGGCAGCAGGTCGACGGCGGCCAGCAGACCGCCCACAGGGGTACGCAACTCGTGGGCCACGTCCGCGGTGAACCGCCGCTCGGTGCGCAGCCGTTGGCCGAGGGTGTCGGCCATGAGGTCGACGGTGGCGGCGATGTCGGCCACCTCGTCGTGGCCCTTGGTGGGCCCGGTCCGGGCGTCCAGGTCCCCGGCGGAGATCCGGCCCGCGGTCTCCGAGACGCGCCGCAGTCTGCGGGCGACCAGCCCCGCGCCGTACACCGCCAGGGGTGTGGCCGCCGCGAGCGCGACCAGCGAGGCCACCGTCATGGTCATGTCGAGTTGGCGCAGCGTGTAGAGCTCGCTGCTCATGTTGACCCGGTAGGCGAGCACCGGGCTGCCCGGGCCGCCGGTCCGCTGGGCACCCCAGAAGCTCGGCCCCACGTTCGCGTCGACGTGCCCGTCGTAGGCGGTGTGCCGGTCGCCGTCGGCCGGGTGGCGCAGTGCGTGGGGCAGCTCGACCGGATCTAGCTGTGCGCCGTCCGCAAGCGTTCCGGTGCGCCGGTATGTCTCCATGGCCGAGTAGACGCTGTTGAAGGCCCGCGCCTCGGCCCGGTCGCGGATGTCCCGCGCGATCCACAAGTGCACCAGCACGCCCACCGCCGCCACGACGAGGCACGCCGTGGCGGCGACCAGCGCCGCGATCTTCCAACGCAGGGACGCACGAGCAGGCCGCAGCCCTGAGAACGTACGCGACCGCGGGACCCTACGCACCGCTCTCAGCGCCTGAACTTGTAGCCGAAGCCGCGGACGGTCTCGATCCGCTCCCGCCCCAGCTTCCGGCGCAGCCGCTGCACACACAGATCCACGACCCGGCTGTCGCCGTCCCAGCCGTACTCCCAGACGTCGCGCAAAAGCGTGTGCCGTTCCAGGACGACGCCCGGGTGGGCGGCGAACTCAAGGAGCAGCTTCAGCTCGGTCGGCGTCAGCGCGACCGGGCTTCCGGCGACGGACACCTCCATGCCGGCCGTGTCGATGGTCAGATCCCCGAAGACCAGCACCTCCCCCTCGGAGGACGGCCCCTCGTCTGCGGCGTGCCCGGTTCCCAAAGTGGCCGGCGCGTAGGTCGCCCGCCGCAGCAGCGAGCGGATACGTGCCACGAGGACGTACGTGTCCACCGGCTTGACCACATAGTCGTCCGCTCCGGCCTCCAGACCGGCGACGACATCGAGCCCGTCACCGCGAGCGGACATCATCAGAACGGGCACCAGGCTGGTCTCCCGCACCCGGCGGCACAACCCGATCCCATCGAGACCGGGCAGCATCACATCCAGAATGAGCAGGTCGAAGCCCGCGTGCCGGTCCCGGAAGAGCTCAAGCCCGTCAAGCCCGTCGGCGGCGGCCTCCATCTCATAGCCATAGCGCTCAAGGGCGACGGTGAAGGACCGCCGCATCAGCTCGTCGTCCTCCACCAGCAACACACGAACAGGCCGCGAAGAGGCCCCGGCCGGGGCGGACGAGGACACGGGTGGATGACTCCTGTTCGGACGGTCCGGGCGGGCGAGCGATCCCGGCGGTGCACAGGCGCAGCGACGACGACCTGAAGGGAACGATACGACAGAGACCGGGCACGGCGACCGCGTCACACGTGGGAACACCCGCCCCCTTCCCGACGGCGACTCCCATCCATGAACGCCCAGGTCGGCCCGGGTATCACCACCCCGGAAGGCGGAAACAACCGCAGCACTCCCGCTCCCCTGCGGACCCCTTCGCCGTGAGCAGGCTCCCTGATTCGATGGGCGACCAAGCGCTTTCTGATACGCACCCGATACAAAGAGCGCTGATCGCCTGACCGGGGACACAGTTCCCGTGCCCGCCCCCCTCGGCCGCGCGCAGGCATCGGCAGCAGATCGGTAGGCTTGCGGCATGTCCGCTGCCCCAGTACGTGTACGTTTCGCTCCCTCTCCGACCGGGATGTTCCATGTCGGTGGAGCCAGGTCCGCTCTCTACAACTGGGCCGTCGCGCGACAGTCCAACGGGAAGTTCGTCCTGCGGATCGAGGACACCGACACCGCGCGCAACAAGCCCGAGTGGATCGACGGCATCATCAACGCCCTCGCCGCCATCGGGATCTCCGAAGCGGACCCCGCGTTCGAAGGCCCGTACTTCCAGTCGCACAACGCCGACCGGCACCGGGAAGCCGCTCAGCAGCTCCACGCGGCCGGGCGCGCGTACTACTGCGACTGCGCGCGGGAGCAGGTCCAGGAGCGGACCGGGTCTCAGCAGCTCGGTTATGACGGCTTCTGCCGCGAACGGGGGCTGGAGTACGCGGAGGGACGGGCCTTGCGCTTCCGTACTCCCGACGAGGGCGCGACGGTCGTCGTGGATCTGATCCGGGGCGAGCCGAGTTTCCCGAACTCCGCCATCGAGGACTTCGTGATCGCCCGCGGTGACGGCTCCCCCGTGTTCCTGATCGCGAACGTGGTCGATGACCTCGACGAGGGGATCACCCAGGTCATCCGGGGTGAGGAGCACCTGTCGAACACGCCGAAGCAGCAGTTGCTGTGGGAGGCGCTGGGAGCCGAGCCTCCGGTGTGGGCGCATCTCCCCGTGATCGTCAACGAGAAGCGGCAGAAGCTGTCCAAGCGCCGCGACAAGGTGGCTCTGGAGGACTACCTCGCCGAGGGGTTTCTCCCCGAGGCGATGACCAACTACCTGATGCTGCTCGGCTGGGGTCCGGGCGACGACGTCGAGCTGCGGCCGTACGCCGAACTGGAGCAGAGGTTCCGCGTCGAGGACGTGAACACGTCCCCCGCCTTCTTCGACATCAAGAAGCTGACGGCGTTCAACGGTGAGTACGTGCGTGGGCTCCCCCTGAACGAGTTCGTCGAGGCGTGCCGGCCGTGGCTGCGTGCGCCGTACGCCGAGTGGGCGCCCGAGGACTTCGATCAGGCGGCCTGGGAAGCGCTCGCGCCCCACGCCCGGACCCGGCTCGCCGTCCTCTCGGACATCACCGCCAATGTCGACTTCATGTTCCTGAAGGAGCCGGTCGAGGACGAGGCCTCGTGGGCGAAGGCGATGAAGGACGGCTCGGACGCCCTGTTGAAGTCGGCTCGCGTCAACCTCGACGCGGCCGACTGGACGAGCCCCGAGTCCTTGAAGGACGCCGTACTGGCGGCCGGTGAGGAGCACGGCCTCAAGCTCGGCAAGGCGCAGGCCCCGGTCCGCGTGGCCGTCACCGGCCGCACGGTCGGCCTCCCGCTCTTCGAGTCCCTGGAGATCCTGGGCAAGGAGAAGACCCTGGCCCGGATCGACGCGGCCCTGGCGAAACTGGTCGGCTGACACCGGCGTACGAACGGCTGACGAGCCCGGCCCGGGCGGTGTGTCCACCGCCCGGGCCGGGTGATCAGTGGGGTGGGCGATGCCTCAGCAGAGTCCGCCGGTGTGCGGCTGGGCCCAGTCCGCCCCGCCGTACCAGTGGTCGGTGCCCCACGCGTCGTTGTAGCAGTTGCGGTTCGCCGTCCACATGTTGGCCTGCGCACGCCAGTCGTCCGGGTTGCCGTCGTGCACCCACCCGTACGAGCTGACGTCCTTCTGGCCGATGGAGCCGCAGGCGTACGGCTCGACCACGCCCGAGGTGGGCGAGACCAGGGCCACGCAGACCGTCGGGTTGTCACGGGCGTGGTCGTTCTGGAACTGTCCGGCCCACTGCCAGTGGGCCTGGGTCCGGTTGCAGGAGGAGTCCCAGAGCTGCTGCACCTGCCCCGCGTACTCGCCGTACATATAGAAGTTCCCCGGGCTCCCGATGTAGTGCCAGTTCCCGGTACACGTGCCGCCGTCCATCGGCCGCATGACGGCGGCGGGGCCGGGCGCCGCCTGTGCGCTGCCCGCGCCGGAGAGAGCGAGTGCTCCTGCGGCGAGGGCGGCGGCGATCGCGGGCACGGCACGTCTTGTCCTGCGAAGCATGGCCATGTGGCTGGTCTCCTGACCGTCGCGTCGGTTGAGCCGCCCGCCGGGGGCGGCTGACTGCCACGGCCAGTGCATCGTGTACGGGCTGCGAACGCCCGGACTTTCGGGGTGGGCCGAAAAGCCCCAAAAGCACGGGGCGGGCCCGAAAGACCCGCCCCGTGCGCGCGGGAAACCCCGGGCGGGCAGCAGAGGCGTGCGAGCGGCCCCTCCCCTGCCCGGGATCCCTCCCCTGCGCGGAAGGGTTACTGGCAGAGCACGAAGGCCGTCAGGGACTCAGTCCCCGTCCCGGTGTTCTTCCCCCTGACGACCCAGCTGCTGCCGGAGGCGTAGGAGTCGGTAAGGAAGATGTCCCAGGCGCTGGTCGACCCGCCACCGCCCGTCGGCGCCGTACCCGACGGGCAGTACGCGTACGCGCTACCGGTCGATCCGCCGGCCAGCTGGGCGGCCGTACCGAACACCGGCGTGCCCGCCGTCGCTGCCGACGCCTTGACGGCCCTGGGGGCCGGCTTGGGCGTGCCGGAGCCCGATGCCGCCGTCGCCGCTGACGCCGCCGTCGCCAAACCGACGCTCGCGACGACCGCGGCCACAACACCGGCTGTTTTCCTACGGATTGCCATCTGCTTCTCCCCGCTGTGAGTGACGGCCGGGCCGACCGGCCCGGCACAGCCCCACTCTGTCCGGCCACTGCGCTCCGCGGCCATTTCGGTTCCGTTCAGCGGAACGGCTGTTCCGATCAAAGGGAACGACCGCTCATCGGGAGCCATGCCGGGCCCGCCGTCACAAGTGCCAGGCGGCGGGCATACGGGTCAGGTTCACGCTGGCCGCGCGGGCCGCGTGCCTGACGGCATCCGCGGCGGGACCCGGTCGGCGGCCGTCGAGGAGCGTCACTCCCACAGCCGCGACAACGGCCCCGGACCGCGCATGCACCGGTGCCACCACACAGCACATCGGCACCTCCCCCTCGGAGTGATGTACGGCCACGCCGTGTTCCCGTGCGGCGGAGAGCCGACGTGACCAGTCGGCGGTGGAACAGCCGGCGGGCGGCTGCGTCGCGGTGCCGGACGCCGCGACGACGACAGCGGCCGCACTGCCCGGCGGCATAACGGACCCGGTGACAAAAGGGAAGGCCGCGTCCGTCGCCCCGGGCAGCCGGGCGATGACCACCATGTCACCGCCGCAGGGCGCCACCGCGGCCGCGCCGCCCCGGGTCTGAGCCGCGAGACGCCTCAGCGGTAGAGCGGCGGCTCTCTCCACCATGCGATGGGTCCGCCAGGCGCGCCCCAGGCGCGCGACCGTCGCACCCATGCGGTAGCGACCGTCCCGGCGCTCCACCGCGCCCAGCCCCGCCAGTTGGTCGAGGAGGCGGTGCGCGGTCGCCTTGGGAAGTCCCGCCCGGGACGCCAGGTAGCTCAGCCCGGCCTCGTCCACCCCGGCAAGCCCTTCCAACAGCGCGAACGCCCCTTCCAGCACGCCGCGCCCGGCGCCGGCTCCCGGTCTTCGTACGGCGTGTGGGGACACCCCCGTGGACTCCATCGCAACCCCCTTCAGGCTGCGCCAAGACTGCTCCGGCTCCAACTCGGCCAGGAATCCCGGATATTGGGTATTGACAGCATTTACGCCAGGAAGGACCACCAGGGGACCACGGCTGTCGACGCCCGCTGAGCCGACGGCTCTTGGACGGCTCTGCGCCGGCTCAGCGGGCGGCTTGTCACTGCGCCATCTCGTACGCCCCGGACAGCGCCTCCACCCGCTCCCAGACCCGCGCCGAGCGGGCCGCGTCGACAGCCGGGCGGCGGACCGCGTCGAGCGCCCAGGTCTGCTGCTGCTCGGTGGCGGAGTCCTTGCCGTGCAGCTCCACGGCGTGCGCGGAGAAGTCACGGACGAGGACGGCGAACAGTTCGTCCAGCACGTCCTCGTCCAGGCCCGACAGGCGGGCCTGCTCCAGGACCAGCTGGCCGTGGACGACCAGCGCGAACAGCTGGCCGACGGCGAGCAGGAGGTCGAGGTCGCGGCTCTGCTCCTCGTCGGGGGCCGCGGTGGCGACGAACTCGCACAGGGCGTCGGCCTGCTCCCGCAAGCGCGCGACGTTGGGCAGTGCGGCGTACGCGTCGTAGGCGGCGCGCCAGTCGTGGAAGCGTACGGAACCCAGGCCACGAGCCGGTCCCTGCCGGAAGAGGAAGTCGTCGTCGGCCGCGTCGAGGCGGGTCGGCACGGCCGGGTACTCGACGGGCTCCAGCAGGTGGTTGCGCATGAACTTGAGGATCAGCGCGAGGTTGACGTGGACCGTGCCCTCCAGCTTGGGCAGGCCGCGGATCTCGACGGCCGCCTGGGCGAAGTAGTTGTCCTTCTCGAAGCCCTTGGCGGCGATGACGTCCCACATCAGGTCGATGACCTTCTCGCCCTCCGTGGTCACCTTCATCTTCGTCATCGGGTTGAAGAGGAGGTAACGGCGGTCGTCCGGCCCGGCCGAGCGGAAGTAGTCGACCGCGCGGTCACTGAAGAGCTTCATGCCCACCAGACGTACGTACGCGTCCGTCAGCTCCCGGCGCACGTGCGGGAAGGCGGTGACGGGGCGGCCGTAGAGGATGCGGTTGTGCGCGTGGGTGACGGCCTCGTACATCGCGTGCTCGCAGATGCCGATGGAGGCGGTGCAGAGGTTGAACTTGCCGACGTTGACGGTGTTGAGGGCGGCGTCGAAGGCGGCGCGACCGGTGTGCAGGACGTCGCCCGGGGCGACCGGGTAGTCCGCAAGGCGGAACTCGCTGACGTACTTCGACGAGTCGACGACGTTCTTGACTAGGTGGTACGCCGGGTGGCGGCTGTCGGCGGCGAAGAACACGTAGCCGTCCGGGCCCTCGACGTCGGTGCGGCGGCCGAAGACCGAGACGAGCCCGGCGGCGTTGCCGTTGCCGATGTAGTACTTGGAACCGGTGGCCCGGAAGCCGCCGTCGCCGTCGGGCTCAAGGAGCATGTCGGTGGAGTAGATGTCGGCGCCGTGCGTCTTCTCGGACAGGCCGAACGCGAACACCTCGCCCTGGGCGAGGAGTTCGGCCGCGCGGGCACGGGCGGCGGCGTTGTCGCTCTGCCACACCGGGCCGAGGCCGAGGATGGTGACCTGCCAGGCGTACCAGTAGTCGAGGCCGTAGAACCCGAAGATCTCGTTGAGGGCGGCGATCCGGGCGGTGTCCCAGCGCTGGTCCTGGTTCGCGGCGTCGGCGGCCGGGGTGAGGAAGGTGGCGAACAGGCCCTCCTTGGCGGAGAACGCGAGGAAGTCCGCCAGCCAGGCCCGTGAACGGTAGTCCTCGATCAGCTTGCGCTTGCCGCGCGCCTCGAACCAGTCGACGGTGGCCCGCAGCAGCCGGCGGGTCTCGGGGTCGAAGTGCTGAGGGTCGTAGGTACGCGGGTTGAACAGCAGAGCGTCGGCCACGGAGGTTTCGCCTTTCGAGCGGTGAGGGTTCAAGGTCGGTGGGTCACGCGTGAAGAACCGACTGGACCGCTCGAATCGCCCGGCGGCGCTCATGGCCGGAGCCTGGCCCGTGCGGCGGAGAGACGAGGATCGAGTGTTCGCACGCCATACCTCGAATCCTTCTATGCAACTCGTTGCATAAACAAGTCTCACCGCCCGAGTGAGACCCGGCTCACCCGGGCGGCAGAGGACTCCCCGGCCCCGTGGATCAGTGCTTGGCGGTCAGGCCGTACCCATAGGGGAACAGCGGGTCGTAGTGGACGTCGCCCACGTTGATCGGTTCCTGGGCCTCGCTGCGGGGCCAGGTGACGGGGAGCTTGCCGGTGAAGGGGCGCTTGCCGAACAGGACGTCCGCGACTCCCGCTCCTTCGCTGCCGGGCAGCCAGGACATGACGAAGGCGTCCGCCTTGGGCAGTTCACCGGTGATGATCTGCGGTCGGCCCGCGACGTCGAGGACCAGACACGTCTTGATGGCCGAACACACGCGGTCGATGTTGGCCCGGTCCGTGGCGGAGAGACCGAGGGTGTGCCCGCCGGTGCCGACGTCGCCGACGCCTTCCGCGTAGGGGGTCTCGCCGACGACGACGATGCCGACGTCGTGACCGCTCATGGGGGCGGTGGCGTCGGCACTGTATGTGACGTTCTTCGCCTCGTTCTGGATGCCCTGCAGGATGGTGGTGCCGGGGAAGGCGGTGTTGCCGGACTGGCCCTGCCAGGTCACGGTCCAGCCACCGGCCTGATTGCCGAGGTCGCTCGCGTTGACCCCGGCGACGTAGATGCGCTGGGAGGGCTTGAGCGGCAGCGCGTGGTGGTCGTTCTTGAGCAGGACCTGGGACTCGGCGACCGCGCGGCGGGCCACGGCCCGGTGGGCGGGCGAGCCGACGGTGCCGATGTTGGTCCGGTCGGTGAACGGGTGCTCGAACAGGCCGAGTTGGAACTTGGCGCGCAGAATGCGGGAGACCGCGTCGTCGATGCGGGACATCGGGACCCGGCCGGCCTGGACCTCGGCGGCGAGAGCCTGCTCGAACTGCGGGGCGTCGTATGGCTGCATGAACATGTCCATACCGGCGTTCACGGAGGTGCGGACCTGGGTCGCGAAGTCGCCCGGCAGTTGGGTGATGGCGTCCCAGTCGCTGATGAGGAAGCCCTCGAAACCGATCTTCCGCTTGAGGACGTCGGTGAGCAGTTCCTTGCTGGCGCTCATCTTGACCGGCTGACTGCCCGGCACGTCGGTCCACTGGACGGACGAGTAGGACGGCATCACGCTGCCGGCGCCGTGGACCTGAACGGCGGTGACGTACGGAGCCAGGTCGACGGCGTCGAAGCGCCGGTGGCTGGTGCGGGTGACGCCCCGGTCGATGGTGTAGTCACCGGTGGTGGAGGTGCCGTAGGTGGTGTCGCCGTCACCGGCGTAGTGCTTGACGGTGGCCAGCACGCGGTCGGGCCGGGCCAGATCCTTCGTACGGGTGCCCTGGAAGCCGTCGATGGCGCTTTCCATCCGCCGGACCAGCGCCGGATCCTCGCCGAAGCTCTCGTAGGTACGGCCCCAGCGGTCGTCGCGGGCGACGCACACGCACGGTGCGAAGACCCACTGCGGGCCGGTGGCCCGGGTCTCGGTGGCGGTGATGTGCTCTTCCTCGGCCACCAGTTGGGGGTCGCGCGTGGCGCCCATGCCGATGTTGTGCGGGAAGATCGTCGCGCCGACCAGATTGCCGTCCCCGTGCACGGAGTCGATCCCGTACAGCAGCGGGATGTGCAGCCGGGTCGCGAGCGCGTGCGCCTGGTAGCCGTCGACCATGTCCGCCCATGCCCCGGGGGTGTTGGGCTTCGGCGTGGACCCGCCGCCGGACAGCAGCGAGCCGAGGCCGAGGTGCGTGATCTGTGCGGGGTCGGCGTCGACCGAGCCGCGTTCGGCCTGGGTCATCTGGCCGATCTTCTCCGCCGTGGTCATACGGCCGAGCAGATCCGAGACCCGCCGCGCCACCGGCAGCTTCGGGTTGAGGTACGCGGTCGTCCGGTCATGGGCGGCGGTCGCGGTGCCGGGGTCGGCCAGGGCCGACGAGGCCGGCACGGCGGTGGCGACCAGGGCGGCCGCGGCCAGCAGTACGCCTGCCGTGCGTCGGCCGGTCGTGCGTCGGCCGGTCGTGCGTGTTCGCGGCAGGGCGCCGCGTGCGGGCTGAAGTGTCACGTCGATGCTCCTTGATCGATGGGAGCGCTCTCAAACGCGGCAGACGAGCTCACTCAGCTCGCTCACGCCACAAGACATGAAGCCAGTGGGGCTGATCCACTGTCAAGGAGCGCGCGCACGTTCACTTCATGAAGTCCACCAGTACCCTGCCGCGTCCGACCTCGGCACCACCATGAGTCGACCGCGCGAGGTGGTTGTGCCCACGACGGCAAGGGGGAGGCGTCGGGTCCGGAGTCGGACCCGACGCCTCCCCCGCCCCCGCAGGGGCGTCACGCCCCGCTGTCAGATGTGCTCGGCAGGGTTGGCCGGCAGGAAGAAGTTCCAGCTGCCCGGACCGTGGTGCTGGCCGTCCGGGGAGTTTCTGGAGGCGCAGGCGCCGTTGGTGGGCGCGCCGTTCCACCAGAGGCTGAAGCAGTAGTTGCAGAAGCGCCAGTTGTCCTGGTAGGCCGTCACCCGGTCCGGGATCGGAAGGCCCGCCAGGGTCCGCGCCTGGTTGTGCGAGGCGGCGGCGCGGGCGGCGGGCGTACCCATGATCGCCGCACCGGCGACGAGAGTTGCTCCCCCCGCCGCCTTCATGACCTTGCGACGGGCATACTGCTGATCGGTCATGTGCTCACTCCTTCTTCGGGCTGCGCCCACACTGCTCCGGCTCAACCGGGCCCGGAATCCCCAATATTGGGCATTGACAGCCTTCACGGAGCGATCCGGACAAGTGATCCGGACAGCCGGAGAAACGACTGATCAGCCGAGCAACCGCCGAAGCCAGCGCGAGCGGGCGTCGCGGGCGTCCTGGCTGAGGCACGCCCGTGGTGCGAGGGTGTCGAACCCGTGGCACGCGCCGGGCCATACGTGCAGTTCGGCCTCGCCACCGGCCTGCCAGACGGCATTGGCGTAGGCCACGGCCTCGTCCCGGAAGGTCTCGGCCGACCCGACCTCGATGTAGACCGGAGGCAGGCCGGACAAATGCGTGGCCCGGGCGGGGGCCGCGTAGGGCGGCAGGTCCTCGGCTCCGTACCGGTCGCCCAACAGGGCCTGCCACGCCGTCGCGTTGGAGGTGCGGTCCCAGGTGTCGTGACCGGCCATCTGGTGGCTGGAAAACGTGTCGCCACGATCGTCCAGCATCGGGCTCAGGAGCAGTTGGCCGATCGGGGTCGGCCCGCCCCGGTCGCGGGTCAGGAGGGCGAGGGCGGCGGCGAGTCCACCGCCGGCGCTCTTCCCGCCGACGATGACGCGGTCCGCGTCGAGGCCCAGTTCGCGCGCGTGATCAACCGCCCAGACGAGTCCGGCATAACAGTCCTCCACCGGTGCGGGGTACCGCGCGTACGGCGCCAGGCGGTACTCGACGGAGATGACGGCGAGTGGCAGCGGAAGAGCCCATTCGCGCAGCAGGCGCGGCAGTACGGACCATGCGTTGCCCGTGATCATCCCGCCGCCGTGCAGGTAGTACAGAAGCGGCAGCGGCCCGGCGACTCCGGCGGGCCGCGCGCTCACGAGCGTGACGTCCGGCTCGCCCGGCGCACCCGGCGCGCGCAGCTCCTCCACCGCGAAGAGGCCGTCGGCCCGCAGATCCTCGACCGTCGGCCTCGGCCGTCCCGCAGCGTCCCGCTTCTGCCAGGCGGCAAGACCCTCCGGGGTGACCGGCTCCCGCGCCTCCTCCCCCATGGCCGCCAGCACGGCACGCAGCTCCGGGTCGACAGGAGGCGGCACGTACCGGGCGTGCCGCGACGGCGTGTCACCGACACCCACGACAAGAGCTCCCCTCGGCAAAGGGACGCCCGACCGCGCCCCCGACCAGGACAGCTTGCCACCCCGGCCGCGAGTGCGAGGAAGCCGGGCGCCCCGGAAAACCAGTCGCCCAGCTCAAGCCCGCTGTGCCAGTGTTGTGCGTGAGACCACCCGTGACCAAGGGAGCTGATCATGCGCGGAACGTCCATGTCCCAGACGAAAGGAACGCTCATCAACCTGAAGGACATGACGCTTCATGCGCATCACGCCACGCACGCTCAACCTCGGGATCCTGGCGCACGTCGACGCCGGTAAGACCAGTCTGACCGAACGGCTACTGCACACGGCCGGGGTAATCGACACGCTCGGCAGCGTCGACGCGGGCAACACGCGGACCGACAGCATGGAGCTGGAGCGGCGGCGCGGTATCACCATCAAGTCGGCGGTCGTCAACTTCTGCCTGGGGAGCGGCGATTCGGCCGTCTCCGTCAACCTCATCGACACCCCCGGGCACCCCGACTTCATCGCCGAGGTCGAACGTGTCCTCGGCGTCCTGGACGGCGCCGTCCTCGTCGTGTCCGCCGTGGAGGGCGTGCAGCCGCAGACCCGCGTGCTGATGCGCACGCTCAAGCGGCTCGGCATCCCCACCCTGCTGTTCATCAACAAGGCCGACCGGCGCGGCGCCGACGACGCACGCGTGCTGCGCGAGATCGAGCGCAAGCTGGATCTGCCCGTCATCGCGATGGGCCGCGTCGCCGACGGACTCGGCACTTCCGCCGTACGGACCACCGCCTTCGGCGAGGGCGACGGCCCCTTCGTCCGGCGGCTCCTCGATGCCCTCACCACCCACGACGACGCCCTCCTCGCCTCCTACGTCGAGAACGAGGCGGCCCTGTCGTACGACCGGCTGCGCGCCGCGCTCGTGGCGCAGACCCGTCGTGGGCGGGTGCATCCGGTGTACGTCGGCTCGGCGATCAACGGCGCGGGTATCCCGGAGCTCGTCGAGGCGATCCAGGAGCTGCTGCCCGCCGAACGCCACAGCGGTGAAGGTCCGCTGTCGGGTCGGGTGTTCAAGGTGGAGCGCGGGCGGGGCGGCGAGAAGATCGCGTACGTCCGGATGTTCTCGGGAGAGCTCAGGGCCCGCGAGCGCGTTCCGGTCGGGGGCGCCGAGGCCAAGGCCACCGATGTCGCCGTCTTCGACCGGGGAACGCTGGAGCATCGCCCCGCCGTACGGGCCGGGGAGATCGCGATGCTGCGCGGGCTTGCGGTGGTCCGGATCGGGGATGTGGTCGGGCGTGTTCCGGACGGCCGCCCCGACGGCCATGTCTTCTCGCCGCCATCCCTGGAAACCGTCGTCGTGCCCGCCGCCCCGGCCGACAGCGGCCCGCTGCACCTGGCCCTGACCCAGCTCGCCGAGCAGGACCCGCTGATCGGACTGCGTCAGGACCCGGACGGCCGGCAGCTGTCCGTCTCCCTCTACGGCGAGGTGCAGAAGGAGGTCCTGCAGACCACCCTCGCCGAGGAGTACGGCCTCGCCGTCCAGTTCCGTGAGACGACGCCGATCTGCGTCGAGCGCGTGAGCGGCACGGGGTCGGCCCACGAGATCATCGACCACGACGGGAATCCGTTCCTGGCGACGGTCGGACTGCGGGTGGAGCCGGGGCCGGTCGGCGGCGGTGTCGTCTTCCGGCTGGAGGTCGAACTCGGCTCGCTGCCGCTGGGCTATGTGCGGGCCGTCGAGGAAACGGTCCACACCACGCTCCGGCAGGGCCTGTACGGCTGGCAGGTGCCGGACTGCGTGGTGACGATGACCCACTCGGGCTTCTGCAGCATCAGGAGCACGGCGGGCGACTTCCGCGGCCTGACCCCGCTCGTCCTGATGACCGCGCTGGACCGGGCCGAAACGGTCGTCCATGAGCCGATGCACCGGTTCCGCCTGGAGTTCCCTCAGCAGACCTACGCCTCGGTGTCGCTCGCCCTGGCCCGCCGCCGCGCCCTGCCGGGCACACCGACGGCCCACGGCGAGGCGTACGTCGTCGAGGGCCATCTTCCGGCCGACCAAGTGCACGGGCTTGAGCGGGAGTTGCCCGGGCTGTGCGGCGGCGAGGGCGTTCTGGAGACGGCCTTCGACCACTACCGCGCGGCGGCGAACCCGAGGACCCGGGTGCGTACGGACCACAACCCGCTGCACCGTGACGCGTATCTGCTGCACGCCCACCGCCGGATGTGACGCAGGCGCATGGCTCAGGCCGTCGCGAGGGCGATCTCCGTCGATTTGATCAGCGCGACCACGGAGGTACCGGCGGCCAGGCCGAGGTCGGTGACGGCGTCCTTGGTGATGGCGGCGGTGAGCGCGCCGCCGTTGATGTCGACCTTGACCGAGGCCATGGCGCCGCCGGTCGCGACGTCGGCGACCGTCCCGGCGATCTGGTTGCGGATCGACAGACCCTCGACCGGGCCGGTCGCCAGGGCCACCTCGGTCGACTTGATCAGGGTGCGCACGGCCGAGCCCTCGGCGATGCCCAGCTCCTTGACGGCCTCCAGGGTGACGGCGGCCGTCATGTCCTGGCCGCCCTCCAGACGCACCTTGACGGTGGCCATGACCTCGCCGGGAGTGACCGAGGTGACGGTGCCGGGGATCTGATTGCGGATGGACAGGCTCATGAAGGAACGCCTCGCATACGGAGTGTGTGAGTGGGGGTGGAATGCCGGGTTTTTCCGTCATTCTCCTATTCCCCGCCCACTCTAACCACCCGTCACACGTTCGTCCGGACGCCTGGCACCGGCCCGGTGGACGCGCGGATCACCAGCTCCGGGTCGAAGAGCAGTTCCCCGGTGGGCACCTCACGGTTGCCCACCAGGGCCAGCACGCTGCGGCCCACTTCCAGGGCCAGCCGGTCCGCGGGCTGGCGGACGGTGGTCAGGGGCGGGTCGGTGAAGTCGGTGATGGCCGTGCCGTCGTAACCGACCACCGAGACGTCCTGCGGCACCGATCGCCCCTGCCGACGGATCCCCCGAATGGCGCCGAGCGCCATGTAGTCGCTGGCGGCGACGATGGCGGTGGCGCCGAGAGCGAGCAGCGGGGCGGCCGCCGCCTGTCCGCCCTCCACGGTGTACGACTGCCGGATCACCCATGGCCGCGCGCCGTCGAGACCCCGCCGGGCCATGGCGTCGAGGAAGCCCTGGACGCGCCGGTCGGCGGGGCGGTTTCCCGTCGGCCCGGAGACCATGCCGATACGGCGGTGCCCGAGGCGATGGAGATGGTCCACGGCCAGTTCGGCGGCGAGAGCGTCGTCGGTGGAGAAGACCGGCACGGCCACCCCGTCGGCGAACTCGCCGTTGATCCCGACATACGGCACCCGGCGCTGGCGCAGCAGTTCATACCCGTCGGTGTCCGCGCCCGCCACGGTGTTGGAGGCGGAGAGGAAGACGACCGCCGCGACCCCCTTGTCCACCAGGGCGGAGAGGAAGTCCCGCTCCGGCACACCGCCCGCGAACGCGGGACACAGCACGGCCTTCAAACCGTGCGGCGCCAGCGCCGACTCGATGCGTTCGGCGACATCGGCGAAGAACGGGTTGGAGACCAACTCGGTGATCACCGCTACCAGTTGGCCCTGCGTCGGCCGCTCATAGCCAAGTTCGGCCATGGCCCGCTCGACCGTCTCCCGGGTCTTGCGGGACACCCCCTGCCGCCGGTTGACGACCCGGCTGACGGTGGCCTCGCTGACCCGCGCATGGGCTGCGACGTCGGTGATGCCGACCTTCATCGCGCTCCTTCCGTGACGATCGTACGACCCTCCAACATGCCGGAGTCCAGGGCAACTTACATCGATCCGATGAAAGTTTTCAGCTATGTCTTCACTTCTGTCTCGTCATATCCATTGCAAGTAGTCTCGGCCGATTGCTAGCGTGCCGCCCGCGCCCCGAACCGCCGTAGGACAGCCGCTCCACTCAGGACAGCCACTCCACCGATCCGGGAGAGAACCCGATGAGCCGTTCCCGCGTGACGCTGCTCGCCACGGCCGCGCTACTGGTTCCGCTCGCCCTCGCCCCCACCGCCGCCGCCGGCACCGGGGCCCACACCGCACGGGGTGGGTCCGCCGGGGCGCCCGCCTTGCTGACCGTGGTCGATCCCGGATTCGAAGCGGGTGGATCGGGCTGGGAGTTCGGCCCGGGTACCGGGGTCGCCACCAACAACCCGCACGACGGCAGGCGGCTCGCCTACCTCGACGCCGGCGGCAAGAACATTTCCCAGACCGTCACGGCCACCGGTCGCGGCAGCTATGACTTCTCCGCCTGGATCGCCACCGGCGGATCCGGCGGGCGGTACGTGGTGCGGGTCAACGGCGTGACCGCCGCATCCGTGTCCCTGCCCGCGTCCCCCGCCTACCGCCGCCACACGCTCAGCCGTGTCCCGCTCGCTCCCGGCGACCGGCTGGAGATCGCGTTCGAGTCGGGGGACGGGTGGGTGAACGTGGACGACGTGATGGTCTCACCGTCCGCGCCGGCCGACCCCCGGATCAGCTCCAGCGATCCCGAGGTCGTCGCCCTGTTCGACTGGGCCGAGCGCAAAGCCAACAGCTGGGTCCAACTGCCGGGCACCCAGGGCCCGCTCAACGTCGACGAGCGCAACCCCGGCGGCACCGGCTCCGGCGTCTACGCCCCCTCGTACTGGGCCGGATACGCCCACCGCAGCGGCTACTACGCGCGCGACACGGCCCACCAACTGGCCGGCGCCGAAGTGCTGGGCCTGCGCGCCGAGAACAAGACGATGCTGCGCTCGTTCGCCGCCTCCGCCACCGCCGAGCACGCCTACTACCCCGTATGGGCCATGAACTTCGACGCCCGGACGTATCTGTCGATCGCCTACCACGGCCCCGACTCCTTCGTACGCGAGGTCCCGGCCCCCTTCGAGCTGGTGCAGAAGGCCGAGGAGGCGTACCGCTGGAGCGGAGACCGCGCCTACCTCACCGACCCCGTCCTGTGGGACTTCTACCGCCATGTCACCGACGAGTTCGTCACTCTCCACGACGGACAGAAGGACAACGGCCGGGTACGGGTCGCCGAGGGCACCGGCAAGGGCATCTTCCAGGGCACCGCCAGCTACGACGAGGTCAGCGGGGAACCGCTGGCCGAGGCCGGTGACGCCATCGGCTCCCAGTACCAGGCATACCGGGCGATGGCCGCCCTCGCCCGCGCCAAGGGCGACCGCGTACTGGCCGCGCGCTTCGAACGCCGCTCGCGCGATCTGAAGGCGTACTTCAACTCCACCTGGAGCGGCGGCGGTTCGGGCGCCGACATGGTGCGCGGCTACACCACCGACGGCCGGGCGCTCACCGGCTGGGGCAAGGAGAACAGCTGGTTCATGCCGCTCAAGCACATCATCGACCCTGGCGACCGCCTCGCCGCCTATCTGGACTTCGTCGACGAGCAGGCCGGTGGCGCGGGGCGGCCCGACAACATCGAGGCGCTGACCTACCTCCCCGACGTCTTCTTCGCGGGCGATCGCCCGGACACCGCGTGGAAGTGGATGCGGTATGTCTACGACCACAAGGACCTCCCGCACGTCAACTCCCGCCAGGGCGCCAACGGCGACTACCCGGAGGTCTCCTTCACTCTGGTCGGGCAGACCGTCCAAGGGCTGATGGGACTCACTCCCGACGCCCCGGACCACACCCTCACCACCCGGTCCCAACTGCCGTCCACCATGGGCTGGTTGAAGCTGGAGGATCTGCACATCGGCGACTCCACCTTCGCCCTGCGGCACGACGGCGCCCGCACATCGACCCTCACGCACACCTCGGGCAGCTCCCCGTACACCTGGGAGGCACGCTTCCCCGGCACGCACCGCGCCCTCCTCGTCGACGGGGTGCGGCAGCCGGCCCGTACCAAGGTGGTGGACGGCACCACGTACACGTACATCCGTACCCGGGTCTCGCCCGGGCAGACCGTCACCATCGAGGCGCGATGACCACGCCCACGGCGCCCACCACCTTTCCCGGCGGCCCGCAGCTGTTCCGGCTGAGCCCCGCGGTGGCCCACCTCAACCACGGGTCCTACGGCGCCGTACCGCTCCCGGTCAGCCGGGTCCAGCGAAGGCTGCGAGCGGAGGCGCAGGCCGACCCCGACGCCTTCTTCCTGGCCGTTCCGGACCGCCTGGCCGCGGCTCGGGGCCGTGTCGCCGCGCAGCTGGGCGCCGACCACGAGGCGATCGCCTTCGTCGCCAACGCCACCGAGGCCGCCAACCTCGCGCTCGACGCCCTGGAACTCAAGGACGACGACGAGATCCTGGTCACCGATCACGGCTACGGCACCGTCGTCGCGGCGGCGGCCCGCCGGGCCCGGCTGAACACCGTCGTCCTCGACCCGGCACTGCCCGACGAGGAGGCGGTGCGCGAAGCGGTCCTCGCCGCGGTCACTCCCCGTACCACGGTGGCGCTGCTCGACCAGATCAGCTCACCCACCGCCCGACTGATCGCCGGTCCCCGGCTGCTCGCCGACCTCGCCGAGCGAGGCGTGACGACCGTCGTCGACGGTGCCCACGCACTCGGCATGCTCGACCGACCGCTGGCCGGGCGGCCCGACTTCTGGTTCGGCAATCTGCACAAGTGGGGGTACGCCCCGCCGGGCAGCGCCGTCCTGGCCGTGGCGCCCGGCCATCGCGCCCGGGTGTCCCCGCCGGTGCCCTCGTGGGAGGACCACCGCGGCTATCCCCGCGCCGTGGAGTACCGGGCCACCGCCGACTACACCGGCTGGCTCGCCGCCCCTGAAGGCCTCGACCTGATCGTCCGGCTCGGTGCCCGCCGGGTGCGCGCCCACAACAGCGCCCTGGCCGCGTACGGCGCCGAGCTGCTGGCCCGCGTCCCGGGCCTCACCCCGCTGCCCGCCGACGACGCCCTCGCCATGCGCGCCCTGCGTCTGCCCCCGGGCATGGCCCGCACCCGGGACGAGGCCGCCGCGCTGCAGAACGAGATCGGCACCCGGCTGCGCTGCCGGGTGCTGATCTGGCCCTGGGCGGACGGCGGCGGCATCCGGATCAGCGGACAGCTGTACAACCGACCGCGGGAGTACGAGCGCCTGGCGGCGGGGGTGCGCGCCCTGCTGGACGGCCGTTGACCCGGCGGTCCGCCGCCGCTAGCCGCCGAGCAGTGGCAGCGCCGCGAAGGTGTGGTGCTCCCAGAGCAGGCGGGCAGCCTCCTCCGGATAGGCGGTGACGGTCGAGGGGGTGTCGAAGAAGCGGGTGAGGCGTTGCCCGGCGTCGTACGCGGGCCAGCCGGGATCGCCGTGGGCGGCGAAGGAGGTCCACGCGGCGCGCATCGACGCGGACAGCTCCTCCGCCGCCGCGGACGGGCTCTCGCCGATCAGCATGGCCGGCTGGCCGCTGCTCAGATTGCCGAACACCAGGGGGACGTCGAGGCCGTGGCAGGCGCCGAGGATGCCTCCCATGCCCGGGGCGGGCCAGGTGAGCTCGTATACGTGGGCGTGTCCGCCGCCGGTGAGCTGTGCGGTGGCGAGGTGGAGGCTCGGCATGCGGAACAGCCAGTCCGAGTGGACCAGTTCGTAGAGCTCGTCCGGGCCCGCGGCGGGGTACGCGGCACGGTAGCGGCGTGATCCGTCCGGGCCGGGGGCGAAGAGCTTCAGGGCGCTGTCCGCCTGCTCCTGTGTCACCTGGCCGAGCAGACCGTCGAGCGCGGTGAGCAGCCGCTGCTCATGGCGGGTGTGTCCGACGAGGACGTCGACGTCCCGGGCCGCGCCGTCGGCCACGGCCTGCCAGGGGGTGCGCGGCAGGACATCGCCGTCGACGACGGGGGACACCAGGATCGACCGGTGTGCGGCCTGCCCCCAACGCTCCGCGAACGACGCCGACTTGGCCGCGACCGCGTCACCGGCGGCGCACAGCCGGTTCGGGTCCACGGCCGACAGGTCGGCCACGGTGGGCCGCAGTCCCAGTTCGGCCGCGAAGGCGGTGGCGATGTCGGCGGCGAGCTCGGGCGAGAAGAACGTTCCCACCACGCTCTGCGCGATCGCCCGGCGGAAGAGTCCCGCCGCGCGGGGCATCGCGAGGAGGGCTGCGACCGAACCCGCGCCCGCCGACTGGCCGAAGACCGTGACCCGGTCGGGGTCGCCGCCGAAGGCCCGGATGCTGTCGCGCACCCACTCCAAGGCGGCCACCTGATCGAGCAGACCCCGGTTGGCGGGCGCCCCCTCGATCCACGTGAAGCCCTCTATGCCGACACGGTAGTTGAGCGTCACCACGACGACACCGCCGTCCCGCGCGAGGCGGGCCCCGTCGTACTCCGGCAGGCTCCCCATGCCGATGACGTACGCGCCGCCGGGGATCCACACCATGACCGGCAGCCCGGCTCCCGGGTCCGGGGCCGGCGTCCATACGTTCACGGTCAGCCAGTCGGTTTCCGCCGCGTCCGGCGACAGCGCGGCCATCCCGAAGTGACCGGCCTGCGGAGGCGGCGGGCCGTACGACACCGCCGGGCGCACCCCGTCCCAGCCCCTGACCGGCTGCGGCGCGGCGAACCGCAGCGCGTCCACGGGCGGCTCGGCGAACGGGATGCCGCGGAAGACCGCCACCCCCTGCTCCACCCGGCCGCGCAGCACACCGGCCGCGGTACGGGCCTCGGGCTCGGAGCCGGTCGGCTCGGCAGCGCCAGTCGCCATCGCGGTCCCTTCCCGGGTAGGGGGAACGCCTTCAGGGTGACCCCTCCGGAATCATCCCGCCGGTGTCAGAACGCATGCCACCCATTTACGGTTCCGGGCCGCGGCACCGCGCGGAGCACGCGGCGCGTCAGGTGAGCGCCGCGCACTCCGGGGATCTTACGGAGCGTCAGATACGGCTGTCCTCGACAGCCGGAACCGAACGGTCCGCCGCCCCGTTGCCGGTGATCGACCGGTGCGAGGAAGTGCCGGCGGTCGGCGCCGCGCCGCAGAACGCGGGCTCCAGGGTGTTCGTCAGCGCCGAGGTGACGGCGCCGTTGTTGGAGGCGTTGGCGAACACGACGACCGTGCGCTTGTGGTCCGGGGTGGAGAACGTCTGGGTCTGGTAGCCCTGGACGATTCCGCCGTGGCCGAGCACCTTGCCGCAGGACAGCGCGATCTCCCTGATCCCGAGCCCGTAGCTGACCTTGGCCGTGGGTGTGGGGAGCACGCTCGTCATCTGGCGCAGCGACTCGTCGGAGACCAGCCCGCCGGAGCTGCCCGCGAGCAGCGCGGTCATGAAGCGGTCCAGGTCGCGGGCGGAGGAGACCACACCGCCCGCGCTCCACACCCAGGACGCGGTCTGCTCGGTCGAGTCGAGCAGCGGCTTGGTGCGGTCGTCATTGGTCAGATAGCCGGTGACGTGCCGGCCCGCGATGGTCTTCTGGGGCACGGTGAAGGTGGTCTGACGCAGCTTCAGCGGCTCGAAGATCTGCTTCCGCAGCAGCTCGGCGTAGGGACGCCCGGTGAGGTGCTCGGCCGCAAGACCCATCAGCACGTAGTCGGTGTTCGAGTACGAGTAGGCGGTTCCCGGGGTGTACTGCAGGCCGTGCTTCACCGACATCGCCACGAGGTCCTTGGGCTCGTAGACGTTGTTGCGGATGCGCTTCTCGAAGGCGTCGGTGGTCTCCTCGCCGCTCTGTTCGAGGAGGTCGTTGGTGTGGTCGTACACCCCGGCGCGGTGTTCCATCACCTGGCGCGCGGTGATCGCCCAGCTCTCGGGCAGCGTCCCGGCCGGCAGGTAGTCGCGCAGCGGCTTGTCCAGGTCGATGCGCCCCTGTTCGGCGAGACGCATCACCAGGACCGAGGTGAACATCTTGGTGTTGCTGCCCACGCGAAAACGCCAGTCGGCGTTCATGGGCGTGCCGTCGAGGTCGGCCTTGCCGAGGGTCAGCGTGCGGCTGCGCTCGGGGTTGCCGTGGTCGCGGATCACCGCGAACGCGCCGGGCGCGCCCGCGTCCACGACACGCTGCAGCGCGGCGCGCACCCCGGCGGTGTCCGGCTCGCTCCGGTCCTGCGCGGCGGACGCGCCCACGGCGCTTCCGGCCGCGAGCACCACGGTGGTCGCGAGTACGGTCACCGTACGGGCGATGGTGGTTCCAGCCATAAGAGAAATACCCCTGTTTCCCGGCGACTTGTGCGGAGGGCCGGTCTTGTAACCCCTCCGGTCCGCCAAGATCGTATAGGGGTATGACCGGACCGACGATGTCCGCGCCACCGTCGGGCGGGCAGGGTTCGCTGCCCTCAGCGGCACACGTCGCCCTCCGGGGCGTACTGGCTCGCCTGAAGCCGGTAGAGCTCGGCGTACAGGCCGTCCGCCGCCAGGAGGTCGGACGGGGTGCCGGATTCGACGACGTGGCCCTTGTCGAGGACGTGGACGAGGTCGGCGTGGCGGACGGAGGCGAGCCGGTGGGTGATGAGCAGGACGGTGCGGCCGTCGTCGGCCAGGGCGCGGATCTCGTCGAAGACCTGCAGTTCGGCACGGGCGTCCAGCGCGGCGGTGGGTTCGTCGACGATGAGGATCTGTCCCTCCCGGTAGGCGGCGCGGCTGAAGCCGATGCGCTGCCACTGGCCGCCGGACAGCTGGTGGCCGCCGCGAAACCCCCGGGCCAGCAAGGTGTCCAGGCCGCGGGGCAGCTCGGCGACGAGTTCCTTGGCGCCCGCGTGGCGCAGGGCGCGGTCGACGCGTTCGTCGTCGGCGGGGGCGTCGGGGCGGCCGATGAGGACGTTGACGCGCGCGGTGAAGGCCCATCGGGTGAAGTCCTGGGCGACCATCGCGACGCGGTCCGTGAGGTGGCGCCGGTCGACGTGGGCGGCGTCGGTCTCGTCCCAGAGGATGCGGCCGTGCTGTGGGGTGTAGAGACCGGCCAGGAGCTTGGCGAGGGTGGTCTTGCCCGAGCCGTTGCTCCCTACGAGGGCGATGATCTTTCCGGTGGGGAGGGTGAGCGTCACGTCGTCCAGCGCGGGCGCGGCCTGGCCGGGATACGTGAAGGTGACGTGCTCGAAGCGGATCCGCCGCGGACACTCCGGCAGCGGCAGGCCCCCGGTGGGCGGGGTGCGCCGCGCCGCCTCGTCGCAGAGCCTTTCCAAGTCCCCCACGAACAGTGCCTGTTCATGGAGCGCGTTGACCTCAAGGGCCAGCGTGGTGAGGTTCGCCGAGCCCGTACGGATCGCGATCACGGCGGTGCCCGCGACGGACAGCGCCATCGCTCCGCCGAGGAGCAGAGCGCCCAGAGTGATGTACGTGGCGGCCGTGGCGGCACCGATCCAGACGGCGGCGATCAGTCCGGTCCGGGCTTCGAGCCGGGCCAGCCGTGCCTGCTCCGCTTCGGCGGACTCGGACAGGGCGCGGAAGTGCCGCAGGAGGAACGGCCCGATGCCGTGCACCCTGATCTCGGGCGCGGCGCCGGTGTCGGTGAGCATGTGCCCGATCAGCCCGCCGGCCCGGGTGTGCTGGGTCCAGGCGTGGAAGGACAGATAGCGGCGGCGGGCGGTGGTCAGCGCGCTCCAGGAACCGGGCACCGTCATGAGGGCCAGCAGCGGGAGCAGCACGGGGTGCAGCACGGTCAGGACGCTCGCCGCGGTGACGAACGAGGTCGCCGCGTTGATGGCGCGATTGCCGATGCTCATCATCCGGCGCGCCGAGGACGCCCCGTACCGGGCCGAGTCGAGCAGCTTGTGGAACTCGTCGTCCTCGATCGCCGCCAGCTCCACCTGCGATGCCCGTTCGAGGTACACCTCGGTCGCCACCCGCTCGACCCTCGGCTCCAGCCGCCCGGTCGCGTACGTGGTGACGGCCCGCAGCAGTGCCCCCGCCGACATCGTGACGCTCACCGCGATCAGCGCGGGCAGCGCGCGGTGCAGGCGGTCCCCGATGGCCGCGCCCGTCAGCAGCCCGGCCAGGATGTGGTTGACCGCCAGCAGACTCGCGGCCTGGGCGAGCCCGCGCCCGAGGTTGGCGACGACCAGGAGACGGGCGGCGCGCGGGTCGGCGCGCCAGGCCAGCCGGAACCCGGAGGCCAGGAGCCGTGGCAGGCGGCGCAGCACCGCGCGCAGGTTCAGTTCGAGGTAGGCCTCTTCGTGCTGGGACCAGCCCATGTCGTAGCGCAGGGGGCCGCCGAACAGCAGCTGCTCGGAGTGCGACGGCCGCACGCCGTCCGGGTCCGTGGCCCCGCTGGCGCGGTCGGTGCGGTCTCGGTTCCGGCGGCGCATCCCGCTCACCCGGTGAGGGTCGCGGCCATGAACACCAGCGCCGGGTACGCCCCGATGAAGGCGAAGACGAACGTACTGAGTCCCATCGTGACCGCGATGCCGATGTGCAGCGCGGCTCCGGCGAGGAGGAACCCCCAGCGCGGGCCGCCCGGCACGATGAGCGCAAGCCAGAACGTCACCTCCAGCACCATCACGCCCCACGCCATCACGAGCCCCAGCAGCGGCCGGGCCCGTAGCATCGCGGCGAGCCGGGGCGAGCCGTAGGAGCGGGTGGAGAGGATCATCGCGAGGCAGGAGCCGTCGCGCCACATCGGCGAGATCAGCTTCGCCGTCCCCGCGATCAGATAGCTGAGGACCAACTGGCAGGTGAGAAAGGCGAGGAAGAGCCGTCCGACCGTGCCCCCGACGGTCAGCGTGGCGGCGGCGGTGAGCATGGCGAGGGCCGCCATCTGGTCGGCGCCGTCGGTTCCGTAGTCACTGCGGTGCAGGCCCAGGAGCAGGGTGGCCAGCAGCACGCAGGCCAGCACGGCCGAGCCGCGCGTGGACACCGGCGCCACGACCGGGGCGGCGAGGCCCGCCGCGAACTGCACGGCCAGCACCGCCCGGTACCGCTCCCAGACGAAGAGCCCGCGCACCGGGGGCGGGCAGCGGTGCGGGTACGCCCCGACCACGGACCACGCCAGCGTGCCGTCCTCGGCGAACTCGCGGGCCTGGCGCAGGTCGCGGGCCGCCGACACCGCGAGCCCGGCACCGCAGACGGCCAGGATCGCCCGGGCCGTCTCGGTCTCGTTCAGCATGGCGTACCTTCCCGGGCGCCGGGGTCCCGTACGTCGACTTCCCGTACGCCGATGTCCCGCGCCTCCTCATCCCGTACAACCCCATCCCGTGCATCCGAGCCGCGCGCATCGGCTCCCGGCGTTCCCGCCCCCAGCCGGTGCACCATCGACACGAAGATGACCTGGGGGTCCTCGTCCCGCAGACTCGCGTGCGCGATGACGAACTCGAAGCCGACGGCGGCGGCGTCGTGCGGTGCGGACGCCGCTCTGTTGAGCAGCAGGAGATACGGCGTGCTGATCATCAGCCGGGCGTCCCGGGTGCGCGCGTCCGGCTCCTCCTCCCAGCCCTGCGCGGCCCGCCGTACCAGGTGCGCGGCCGCGTCGAACAGCGCCTTGCCCGCCCGGCCCCCCGCGCCGCCGTCCGGCAGGACGAGTCGCAGGGGGCCGACCGTGCCGTTGGCGAGGACGTCGCGGTACATCAGCACCTTGTCCTTGGTCGCCGGGTTGGGCGCGAAGAACGTCCAGGACGGCAGCAACGGGGAGAACCAGGCGGGGACCCGCTTGCGCAGCGCCTCACCGATCCGGGGCAGCGCCGCCACCACGGTCAACATCAACCACGCCGCCAGTACGACGGCCACGACTACGGATCCCACGCGGCGCTCCCTAGAGGCGGAAGTGGCGGCGGCGCATCGCGAGCAGACCGGCCACCGAGGCCGCGGGCCCGCCCGTCTCCCCCGTGATCTCCTCGATCTCCGCGGCGGACAGTTCCGTCGCGCTCTCGCCCCGGGCGAAACCGGCGCGCGCGTGCTTCTCGCGGACGGCGTCGTTCGCCGCGTCACGGATGCGGTCGGTGATGATGTCCATCGTCGTGATGGTCTGGCAGGGCTCGCGCGTCCCCATGTGCACATGCCGCTCGTCGGGGCTGACGCACTCCAGCATGCGCTGCTCCAGCGGCGTCAGTTCGGGTGCCCGGCGCATCAGCAGATACGTCGTCCCGACCTCGGGAACACCCCGGTCGGTGTGCTCGACGATACGGAAGTCCGTGTCCTGGAGCGGGCCGCCGGTGTACGGGAAGGTCAGCGTCCTGAACTCGTATCCGCGCGGCAGCGCCAGATCCCGCACCAGCGCGTGGCCCGCGCAGAGCAGGTCGAAGTAGTTCGACGCGGCCACCAACTCGGTGCCGGGGGCGGGTCGTTCGGGGACGGGCGTGTCCCGTACGGCCTGCCAGTCGCCGCGCAGCGCGGCCTCGCGCAGCCGTCGCCAGGCGAGGGCCGAGGCGTCCCCCACGTAGATCACCACTGATCCGGCGGGCGGCAGCAGACCGCCGCCCGCCACCCCCGCGGCATCGGTCGGGACGGTCACCACGTCCACGCTCCTGGCCGTGGCGGCCATTGCTGAGGTAGTCATCGCGAACTCTCCTGCCCATTGTGTCCGGAGCCGGTTGCTGGACTGGGGCAACCAGTCTCGGGCGCCGCCGGGGCCTGCGAACACCCCCCAATATTGGGGGGTTGGCAGTACTTTTCCGGCCAGATTTCATGATTGCGGAACGGCCGCTCCCATCAGCGGGCCGACAGAGCGAGAAGGGTCGTCACCATGGCCGGAAGGACCGACAGGACTCCCCCCGAGCAGGACGCGATCGAGCCACAGTCCGTCTCCCGCAGCGCGTACTTGCGGCTGCTCGCGCTCCAGCGCACGGGCGGACCCAACGAGCCGCTGGCCGACGGGGCCGGGCAGGAGCAGCGGGAGCGGCTGGCGATCGTCGACGGGCTGCGGCCCGCCGAGCGGATGTGGCCCGACTACCCGGACTTCTGGGTCGAGGGCCCCCGCACGGGCGACGGCTGGCACGAGAGGTTCCTGGACAAGGGCCCGCGCCGGACCGGCCTCGCCGCGCGCCGCCAGGGCCCGGAACCGGCTCCGCGCCGGCAGCGCGTCACCGAGGCGTACCTGCGACTGAAGTCGGCGCTGGGAGCCGGGACCGCATGAGCGTCGGCACCGCCGAGGACCGGCGCGAGGGCCGCCCTCCCGCGCGGGAGGAGACGCCGCCGTATCTGCAACTCGTGGTGAAGGTCTCCAAGTTCTGCAACCTGCGCTGCCGGTACTGCTACGAGTTCCCGTCGCTCGGCGACCGTACCGCGATGACGGTTCCGCAGGTCAGGAACATGATCAAGCATGTCGGCGAGTGGCTGGCCGACCAGCCGGGCCGGACGGCGGACTTCGTGTGGCACGGCGGGGAACCGCTCCTGATGCCGCACGAGTTCTACTACGAGGTCAAGCGGGCCCAGCAGGAGTTCCTGGAACCCGCCGGGATCCCGTACGGAAACTCCGTCCAGACCAACCTCTACCGGCTCACCGACGACGACCTCACCCTGATGCGGGACGTCTTCGACGACGTGGGCGTGTCGGTGGACCTGGTCGGCGGCCAGCGCGTCAACGTCGCCGGCCGCCAGGCGCAGCCACGGGTCCTGGCCAACATGCAGCGCCTGATGGACGAGGGCCTCAACTTCGGTTGCATCACCGTGCTGTCCCGCTCGACCGCGCCCCATGTGGCGGACATCCACCGCTTCTTCGAGGACATGGACCTGGGCTTCCGGCTGCTGCCCATCTACCGTACGGGCTATCCGGGGCAGCAGGCGGAACACGACCTCTCGTCACAGGAGATCGTCGCCGCCCTCAAGACGCTCACCGACCGCTGGCTGGTCTCGGACAGCTTCATCAACGTCGAGCCGATCGAGGGCTACGCGGCCAACGTCGTGCACGCCTTGCACGGCGAAGGCGAGCGGCGCTTCTACGACAAGGAGCGCGGGGAGACCATCCTCGTCATCGACACGGACGGATCCGTGTACTCCAACGGCGACGCGTACGACCTGTCGCTGCGGCACGGCGACATCTTCACCGAATCCCTCTCCGCCATGCGCCGCTCCCCGACCTTCGGCGAGGCACTGCGCCAGTCGCGGGACAGGGTCCGGGACACCTGCACCGGCTGCCGGTACTTCGGCTCCTGTTCCGGTTTCTTCGCGGCGGAATCCACCCCCGAGCAACGCTGGCGCGACCCGGTGTCGGGTCTGTCCCGGTGCGGGGTGGTGCTACCGGTCCAGCAGTACATCGAGGAACGGCTCACGGACCTCGGGCTCGTGGACAGCGTGAGCCATCGTCTGGACCGGACGCTGCTCGCACGGCGGGCGCTGGACTGAGGCCCTGGCGGAGGCCATGACCTCGTGACCACCCGCGTCGCCGTGCTCGGCGTGGGGTGCCACAGCTCAGGCTTGCGCTGCGGCACCTCTCGTCGCCCCCGGCGGGCGCACCATGAAGACGTCGATCGGGTCCTGGGACTCCATGACGAATCCGTGGCGCTCATAGAGCCGACGGGCGGCGCTGCCCTGCAGGACGTGCAGCCCCACGGCCATGCCCTGCGCGTCGGTCCGCCCCAGCACCGACCGCAGGACGGCGGCCCCGAGCCCTCGGCCCTGATGGCGCGGCGCGAGGTAGAAGTGCTCCAGCCACTGCATGCCGTCGGCGGGCCGGACCGTGACGCACCCCGCGAGTTCGCCGTCGACCTCGATGACCGACGTGTACCGCGTGGAGAAGGAATCGCGCAGCCGCTGCCGCACCCGGTGCTCGTCGTAGCGCCCGAGGCGTTCCAGATCCGCGCGCATGACATCGGCCCGCAGCTCGGCGATCGCCTCGATGTCCGCCACCACCCCGGAACGCAGCACCCAGCCCGGTCCGTCCGCCGATATCTCCCGTGCCGACGCCGCCACCACCGAGCGCGCCCGGGTCCCCACCACCTCAGCATCCATGGCCGGAAGTATTTCAGTCCGGCTGCTCGCGGCAGGCGCCCGTCCATTACGTGGAACACCTGCCACCCCACCCCTCACCTGGGGTTTCCCTTAAGGGATGCGAAGCCCGAGCTCATCCCTGTCCATGATCACCGGAACACCCTCACCGGCCTAGGCTGAAAAAACGTCAGCCACTCGCACCACGTCGACTCAGATAAGGCCGTCACCCCATGTCGCACCACCGCAAGGCCGCAGCCGCCTCCGCGCTTCTCGCCGCCGCTCTGCTCGTCCCCGTCGCCACTCCCGCCGTGGCGGCCGCGCCCGCGTCCGGCGCCGACCGGGCCGCGCTCCAGCAGGCCCTCGACGCCACCGTGACCGCCGGCATACCCGGGGCCGTGGCCGAGGTGCGGGACGGGCGCGGGGTGTGGAAGGGCAGCAGTGGGGTCGCCGATCTGGGCACCGGGCGCGCCGCACACGCCGGGGACCGTTTCCGGGCCGGCAGCGTGACCAAGACCTTCGTGGCCACCGTCGTCCTCCAGCTGGTGGCGGAGGGCAAGGTGCGACTCGACGACGACATCGAGCGACAGCTGCCCGGTGTGGTGCCGGGCGGCGAGCACATCACCGTACGGCAGCTGCTCAACCACACCAGCGGGCTGGCCAACTACACCGACGTACTGATGAAGAAGCCCGACCCGGTACGGGACGCGCAGAAGGCCACGTACACCCCGCGCCAGCTCATCGCCCTCATCGCCGGTATACCGAACCGGCCCGCGCCGGGCACGACGTGGGAGTACTCCAACACCAACTACGTCGTCCTCGGACTGCTCGTCGAGCACGTCAGCGGGAAGTCGCTGGGGCATGAGATCGCCCACCGCATCCTGCGGCCCCTGCACCTCAAGGGCACGTCCTTCCCGACCTCCCCGCGCCTGACGGGTGCGCATCTGCACGGCTACGAGTGGCTCGACGGCCGGGGAACGGGCGCCGCACCCACCGACCTCACCGAGTTCAGCCCCGCCGCGTACTGGGCCGCCGGGACGCTCATCTCCACCACGCACGACCTGAACACCTTCTACAAGGCGCTCCTCGACGGCCGCCTGCTGCCGGACCGCCTGATGAAGGAGATGCGCACCCTGCACCCCATGAACCCCGAGCGCCCCAACCGCTCGTACGGCCTGGGGCTGGAGAGCAACGGCAACCTCTGCCCGTCCGACGGACCGGTCGTCGGGCACACGGGCGAAGTCGTCGGCTTCCAGACCTTCAGCTTCACCTCGGCGGACGGCAAGCGGCAGATCACCCTCTCCGTCAACACGGGCCTGACCATGACCGACGCGGAGGCGACGGCCGCGATGAAGACACTCTCCACCGCGCTGTGCCGCGCCGCGTGACGTGCTCAACCGCGCGTCGCACCTGAGTACTTGTACGGATGGCCTGCCGTCGCCCGCGCGCGGCAGGCTGTCTCCGTGACCACCTACGAGCAAGACCCCCGAGTCCCCATGCGCCCCGCCGACGCCCACCGGGCGGCCGAGACCGCTATGAAGGCCGTCCTCGGCGTGGCGGCCTTCGCGGGAGCGCTCCTCCTGCTCTTCTTTCTGTACGTGATCAGCATGGCCTGGGGCATGGCTGGTTGACCGCTGCGCCCGGAGGCCGGGAGCGGGAGCGCGCCCATGACTCCGACGCGCTCCGGACGCCCCCTCAGACAGCCCTGTGGTCTCCGACCTCCAGGCGTTCGGCCTCCAGGAGTTCGGCGATGATCTCGATGCCGAGTGCGTAGGCCGGGGTGCCCGCGGTGATGAGCGCGGTCTCGGCGACGCCGACGAGGTCGGTGAGGTCGGCGCCGGCGTGGAGGGCTCCGCGGGCGTGCAGGCGGGCCGGATCCGTACGGCCGAGGGCCAGCAGCTGCCCGAAGTGGACCAGCTGCTGCACCCGTTCGCCCAGCGGATTGTCGGTCAGCACGATGTGCCGCAGCTCGGCGAACGCCTCTTCCGTGTCGAGTCGACCGAGGGCCCGCGCCACGCGCAGTCGGTTCTCCACGCCGCTGGGTACGGCACCGAACGTCGCGCGATAACGGTCCCGTACGGCCTCCGTGCGCACGGCCTCAGCACTACGAACGGGCTCTGTACGAACGGATTCCGTACGTTGCGTGCGAGCGTCGTCCGTCATGCCGAAACCCGCGCGATCGCCGCTCGGACGTCTTCCAGCGCGCCTTCGGGGAAGTCCACGGCACCGCCGAGCGCCGCCGCGGCGATCTCCGCCTCCGCGCTCTCCTCGATCGCCACCACAAGCTGGGCGGTGGCCGCCGAGTCGGGACCGAACACCAGCAGGCCGTGGTTGGCGAGCAGCACCGCGGACGTCGTCGGGCGCTGCTCCAGGATCTCGGCCGTGCCCCGCACCGAGACGTCGGACCCACGAGGCCCCCATGCCACCACCGGTACCTCCTCGGCCTGTCCGAAGCGCAGCATCGGCTCGGTCCGGCACGGCAACGGCCGGTGGGCCACGGCGAAGGCCGTCGCGGCGGGCGAGTGGGTGTGGATCACCGCACCCGCGTGCGGGCGAGCGCGGTACACGGTGCTGTGCATACCGATGATCTCGGCACTGACGGACCGCAGCTCTCCCGCGAGGACCCGCCCGTCGAGGCTGACCATCGCCAACTGCTCGGGCCGCAGATCGCGGACGAACCCCGGGGTCAGCAGGAAGCGCTCGGCGTCGACCCGGACGCTCAGGTTGGCGTGCCCGGAGTGCGACATCACCCCGGCCACGAAGAGCTGCCTCGCGGCCTCGACGAGCTGGCGGCCCCGCTCCGCCACTTCAGGGGTAACCGTCGTCTCGTCCATCTTGTTCGTGCCGTTCATCGCGGTCGTCGCGGTCGTCGCGGTCATCACGTCATCTCCGAAGTCGTCTGCTGCGGCCGCTCTCGCGCCGCTGTCCCGTACGCGGACCACTCTTCAACTTGAACTAAGGTTTAAGTCAAGCGTCGGACGGAAGGACGGGCGGAGTATGCGTTTGACGATCGGTCGGCTCGCCGAGCTCACCCGGGTCCCCGCGTCGGCCATCCGTTTCTGGGAACGCCACGGACTGCTGCCCGCGCCGGAACGCCAGGGCGGCCAGCGGCGGTATCCGCCCGAGGCCGCCGAGCGCATCGTGCTGCTGCGCAAGTGCCAGCAAGCCGGACTGACCCTGGCCGAGATCAAGGAGTTCCAGCAGGACCAACCCCGCAGGCAGGCGTTGATCCGGGCCAAACTCGCCGAGATCGAGCAACGTATGGTCGACCTCGACCACGCCCACCAGCTCCTGGCGCACGCCATCCAGTGCGGCAAGGAGGACATCCTCGTGTGTCCGACCTTCCGGAAGCAGATGGCGACGTGGCGCCAGTCCCCCGCAGCTCAGCCCCCCGCAGCTCAGCCCCTCGGAGCGCAACCGCTGTCCCCCGGTCAGCCGGAGAGCACCGAAAGGTAGTCGGACAGGGCCGCCGCGGTGACAGCGAGGGGGAATCGGGCGCCGAGCTGCCCGTCCGGCCGGACGACGAAGCCGGTCGAGCCGTCGGGGCGATAGAGCCGGGCGAACTCCCCGGCGGCGTCGACGTATCCGGGGATGGCCGAAGTGTCGCGTGTGGTGGCCGCGACTTCGCGGGCGAGGACGGCGATGACATGCGAACTCGCCCCGGAGTACGGGTAGTTGGGGGCATCCAGGCTGCCTTCGGTGACCACCAGCGGTGCCCCGCCGACGCCGGCCGCTTCGGCGGCCTCGGACAGCTCAGTCGCGTCGGTCGCGTCGGTCGCGTACAAGAGCACGACGTGTCCCGTGCGGCCGCGCAGGATGTCGAGCAGGCGCAGGGGGTAGGTGGGCACGGGCGCGGTCAGCCCGGCGCAGTCCGGGGCCCGGTCGCCGGGCTGGGGTGCGTCGGTCGGCCCGTACTGGCTGCCCGCGAGCGGTCCGTCGCGGTAGCCGACCAGCAGCTGGGCCTCGCGGAGCTGCACGGTCCGCGGGTCCGCGGGGTCGGTCTCGATGCCCTGTGTGGCGTGTCGGACGGTCCGGCCGACGACCTCCTCGCCGACCGGGCGGCGTTCGGCGTCGTAGCTGGCGAGCAGGGCGGGCCCGGCTGCCCCTTGGACGACGAGAGCGAGCTTCCAGGCCAGGTTGCAGGCGTCCTGGATACCGGTGTTCATGCCCTGGGCGCCGGTAGGCGGATGGATGTGCGCGGCATCCCCGGCGACGAAGACGCGTCCGTCGGAGTAGCGGTCGACGATCCGGTGGCTGATACGGAAGACGGACGACCAGCGCATACGGGAGACGGTGGCCGGGCTGGGCGCCAGCCGGTCGACGACGGCCTGGATGTGGGACAGCTCCGGGGCCCGACCGCCCTCCAGGCCGTGCGCCACGTCGTCGCCTCGCGCGGACGGCGCCTCGCCCCCCGCCCCTTCGGAGAGTTCCGGCGGGACCATCATCGACATGCGGTACCGGCCCGTTCCGGGCAGCGGGATGCAGACCAGCAGGTCATCGGTCGAGCCGTCGGCGGCGCGGTGCGTGGAGCGCACGCTGTATCCGTGGGGCAGGTCCAAGTCGGCCTCGACATCGGCCAGCATGAACTCCTCGGGGAACGCCCCGCCCTCGTACGACAGACCCAACCCCTTGCGTACGGTGCTGTGCGCGCCGTCGCAGCCGATCAGATAGCGGGTACGCAGTTCCTCATCGGCACCCGACGCGGTGCGCAGCCGCGCGGTGACGCCGTCCGCGTCCTGGCTGAACGACAGCAGTTCGGTGCCGCGTTCGATGACCGTGCCCAGGCCCGCGACGTACTCCTCCAGGAGGCGCTCGGTCTCGTACTGGGGCAACGCGGCGAATCCATAAGGAACTTCGGGCGGAAGCTCCAGGTCGATCCGCGCCTGTTCCCTGCCATTGACGTACATCAGCTGGCCGCGCAGTGGCACGGCGGCCTCCACGGCGGCGCGGGCCAGGCCCATCCGGTCCCAGATCTCCAGGGTGCGCGGCTGGATACCGACCGCCTTCGCGTACGGCAGGCGGGCGGGCAGCCGGTCGATGAGACGGCAGCGCACTCCGTGGCGGCGCAGCTCGGCGGCCGCGCTGAGTCCGACCGGGCCGGCGCCCACGATCAACACGTCGGTCGTGTGGCTCTGCGTCACGGGTGCCTCCCGGTGTCGGGCGATCGGACGGGTCCCGTACTCCATGGTCACCAGGCGTTGCGCGGGTGGCGAGCCGAGCCCCCGGACCCGCACCGCGCCCCACGTGGAGCGCTCCAGCACGGTCTCACGGGACCCGCAACCCGGGCGCCGCCATGCGCGGGCGGCGCGGCCGACCTAGCGTGGAACGGGAGTGATGTCCTCGTCCGGATGCAGTCTTCCGGACGTTCTCGTCCGGCAGGAGGCCTGCCCGTGAGGTATTCACAGATTCAGTGGCGCAAGGCGTGTGTGGGGGTGGCGGCGGCCGCGATGCTGGCCGTGCCGATGTCCGCGGGAAGCGCCTACGGCGTCACGACGCCGCCGGTATCCCCCTCCGCGTCGACGTCCAGCGGCACCGGCTTCCCCGAGCTCAGCCCGGCCGTCGCCGCGCGTCTGGACGCCGCCATCCAGCAGGTCATGCGCGAGGCCGACATACCCGGCGTGATGGTCAGTCTGTCGGCACCCGGCAAGGGGAGCTACGTCAAGGCCTTCGGTGTCGCCGACAAGACGAGCCGCGCCCCCATGACACCGAATCTGAACATGCGCATCGGCAGCGAGACCAAGACCTTCACCGTGACCGCCCTGCTCGAACTGGTCGACCAGGGCAAGGTGGGTCTGGACGATCCGATCTCGAAATACATCCCCGGAGTCCCCAACGGGGACAAGATCAAGCTGCGGGATCTGGCGGACATGCGCAGCGGGCTGTTCAACTACTCCGAGGACCCCGGTTTCGACAAGGCATTGCTCTCCGACCCGAAGCGGCCCTTCACACCACAGCAGTTGCTGGACTACGCCTTCAAACACCCGGTGCAGTTCCAGCCCGGTCAGGACTTCGAGTACAGCAACACCAACCTGATCCTGCTCGGCCTGGTGGTGGAGAAGGCCGGCGGTATGCCGTTGAACGAGTTCATCGCGCAGAAGGTCGTGAAGCCGGCCGGGCTGTCCCACACCCTCCTCCCGACCGGCACCGAGTTCCCCAGCCCGCACGCCCGCGGCTACAGCAACCAGACCCTGTCCGGAAAGATCGAGGACACCACGGACTGGAACCCCTCTTGGGCGTGGGCGGCCGGAGCGATGGTCTCCACCCTGTCGGACCTGCACAGTTGGGCCCCAACCCTCGCCACCGGCACCCTGCTGTCGGCCAAAACGCAGGCCGAGCGCCTCAAGACCATCCCGACGCCGATTCCGGGCGCGAGCTACGGTCTGGGCATCTTCAACATCCAGGGCTGGATCGGACACAACGGCTCACTGCCGGGCTACGAGTCCCTGGCCATCTACCTGCCGGAGTCGAAGGCCTCGCTCTCGGTCGTCCTCAACACCGACGTCCTGCAGAACAAGACGGAACCCAGCACCCTCTTCGGCCAGGCGATCACCCGCATCGTGACCCCCGGGCACGTGTACAACATCCCGGTCATCGAGCCCCGCCAGACGACCTCGCCCCCGTCCCAGCCGTCGTCCCAGCCGTCGTCGCAACCGTCGTCCCAGTCCACATCCCAGCCCTCGGCCTCACCGACCAAGAGCTGACGACGCGACCTTCCGCGCTGCGGTGAGCCGTGCCACGATGACCGCGTGACGGCGAGCCACGAGGTGAGCTACCAGTCGATCGCGGCACGGATTCTCGGCGCCGAACGCCCCTCGTGGGCGATGCGGGACGGCGAAACCTGGTGCATGGTCACGCCGCCCGGCCACCGCTCCCGCAGGCAGGGATGGAAGCTCCATGTCTCGGCGACCGTCGCCTCCGCCCACGAGGTGCTGGAGCGGGCAGCGGGCGTCCTGGTGGCGCACGGCTGCGCGTTCAAGTTCGCGGTGTCGCCGCGCGTCACCGCCGATCTCAACGGCGTACGGGCGGCGCGGGCGCACTCCGGCAAGTTCATCACCGCGTATCCCGCGGACGACCGTCAACTTCACCTTCTCGCCGAGGAGTTGGACCGGGCCACCGACGGTCTCGCCGGTCCGGCGATCCTCTCGGACCGGCGGTATCGTCCGGGCAGCCTGGTCCACTGTCGTTACGGCTGTTTTTCGGCGCCGCGCGAGCTCGACGACGAGGGCTTCTACCGGGGGCGGCTCCAGGCGCCGGACGGGACGCTCGTCGCGGACGAGCGCAACCCGTGGTTCTCGCCGCCCGCCTGGGCCCGGTCACCGTTCGGCACGCCCGCACGCGCCCGCACCACAGGCTCCGTACTCCTCGCGGACCGCTACCGGGTCCGGGAGGCGATCCGCTTCTCCAACCGTGGCGGGGTCTACCGTGCGCACGACCGCCGCACCGGCCGGGACGTACTCCTCAAAGAGGCCCGTCCCCACGTCGGTGCGCTGCCCGACGGGACCGACGCCCGGCACTGGCTGCGCTACGAGGCCGACGTACTGGCGCGGTTGGCACCGCTCGGCATCACCCCGGCTCCGCACGAGGTGTTCGAGGCAGGTGGGCATGTTTTCCTCGCCGAGGAGCTGATCGACGGGGACAACCTGCGCCAGTGGTCGGCGGACTGCGCACTGCGCGCGGGCGGCCGTCTTCCGGTCCCGGTGGCATGGCAGCTCGCACGGGACCTCTTACGTCTGGTCGGCGAGGTGCACGCGGCCGGGTTCGTGCTGCGCGACCTCAAACCGACCAACGTCGTCGTACGCCCCGACGGCACGCCCGTCCTCGTCGATCTGGAATGCGCGGTACGCGCCGACAGCACGGCCCATGTCATGGGCACCCAGGGCTTCACCGCGCCCGAATACCTCTCCGGTACGGACTACGGGCCCGCGCCCGGCCCCGAGGTCGACTGCTTCGGCCTCGGCGCCACCCTGCTCCATGCCACCACCGGCTTCAACCCGCTGCTCGCCCCCGACACCTCGCCCGCACGCCCACCAGGCGAGCGACTGACGGCGATCGTGGAGGCCGCCGCCCCGGACTGCCCGGCCCTCGGTTCCCTCGCCCCGCTCGTGCTGGGTCTCACCGCCGACGCGCCGGACCGCTGGCCGCTGGAGAAGGCGGCGGCGTTTCTCCGGGCGGAGCCGACCACTCCGACGGCGTCACCGGGCCCCGCCCTCACCGGCACCGCACTCGACCGCCTGCTGCACGACGGGCTGGCCTGGGTCGCGGCGACGGCCGACCCCGCCGCCGTACACCTGTGGCCCAGACCCCGGTCGTTACCGCAAGGCGACCCGTGCAACCTCCAGCAGGGGGCGGCGGGTGTGGTGGCCGTCCTCGACAGAGCCGTACGTACGGGCGAGGCCCCGGCCCTCGAACCGCTGCTGCGGACCACGGCCCGCTGGCTCGACGAACAGCTCTCCCGGCCCGGCCGCGTCCTCCCCGGCCTCTACTTCGGCCGCTCCGGCACCGCATGGGCCCTGCACGACGCGGCCCGCACCCTCAATGACCCCGAACTCGCCACCCGGGCAGGGCAATACGCCCTCGGCATCCCCCTCGACACGACCAACCCCGACATCTGCCACGGCCTGTCCGGCGCCGGGCTCGCCCAGTTGCACCTGTGGCACACCACCGGCGACGGACGTTTCGCCGAGCGGGCCTCCGTCTGCGCGGACGGGGTGCTGCGCCTGCTGACGCAGGCCGACGGCGGAGTCGAATGGCCGCTCGGCCCGCCGCACCGCCGCGAGCTCGCGGGATCGGGCTCGTACGGCTTCGGGCACGGTGTCGCCGGGAACGCCGCCTTCCTGCTCGCCGCCGGACGGGACCTCGATCGCCCGGAGCTCGTGGACATCGCGCTCGGCGGCGGCCATGCGCTGTGCGCCGTCGCCGAGCGCCGGGACGACATCGCCGTCTGGCCCAAGGGGCCAGGCCGCGCGGAACGTACGGGTCTCGACTTCTGGTGCCACGGCGCCTCCGGTATCGGCACCGCCCTCGTCCGGCTGTGGCAGACGACCGGCGAGCCGCGCTTTCGCGAGTACGCCGAACTCGCCGCGCGCACCGCTCACCGGGACCGCTGGCGCCAGGGCACCGGCACCTGCCACGGAGTGGCCGGAAACGCTCAACTCCTCATCGACTTGGCCGAGTTGACCGGCGACGACACCTATCGTGTCCGGGCCGCCGAGGCCGCCTTCTGCCTCCACGCACGGGCCGCGCTCCGGGACGGTCGGCTGATCGTCCCGGACGACACTCTGCGCGACTTCTGCGTCAGCTATCAGGTGGGCCTGGCCGGAGCCCTGGACCTGCTGCTGCGCCTCAAACACGGCGGCGACCGCGCCTGGACCGTGGACCCCCGACTACCCGACCACACCCACACCCACCCGGAGACCGGAAGGAGGTGAGAACCATGGAGGACACGGTCCTTGAGCTCCAGGAGTTGCCCGAGACGGACGAGGAGGCGCTGGAGCCCGCGATGTGCTGTGACACCGACCATACGAGCGGTCAGTGCACGGATCCGCCGCGCTGCTCGCCGTGACGTGGGCATCCGCGGGAACCGTTCCGTGTGGCCGGACCGCCTGGTGCGGCCGCACGGAGCCCGGGCAGCAGGGGGCGGCACATGACCGGCGGACCGTGGACGCCCGTGCTGCCCGCACCCGAGTCCGCCGCCGTCCTCGACCACGTCCTGTCCACCGCGCGACCCCACCGCGTGCCGCGCTCCGTCCGGCCCCATCTCGCCGCCGGCGGCGCGGGACTGGCGCTCGCCTACCACCAGTTGGACCGCTGTCTGCCCGGCCGGGGTTCGCACACTCTGGCCGAGGGCTACCTCGCCGCGGCAGCCGAGGGGTACCGGCGGATCGGCGCCTCGCCCGGCCTCTTCGGCGGCGCCGCCGGGCTGGCCTTCGCCGCGCAGGTGCTCTCGTACGACCTGCCGACCGTTCGCGAACGCGTCGTCGAGGAAACGCTGGAGCGAGCCCGGGCACTCGGCGACGAGCCACCCGAACACGCCGTCGACGTCATCTACGGGCTGGCCGGAGCAGGCGCGTACCTGCTGGGCGAGCGCCACGAGCCCGCGGCGGACACAGCACTGCGACAGGTGCTCACCACGCTCTCCAGGGGCGGGCACCCGCCCGAATCCGGCATGGCACACGGGTCGGCCGGACCGCTCGCCCTGCTCTCGCTCGCCCTGCGCGAAGGCGTCGCCGTGCCCGGCCAGCGCGAGGCCGTACGGCGACTGGCCGGGGCACTCACCGCCCGGTGCACCACCGATCCCTGGGGTCCCACCTGGCCCGGCACGAACCACCACCCCGTACGCGCCTCCTGGTGCCGGGGAGGTACGGGGACGGCCCGTGCCCTGTGGCTGGCGGGCACGGCGCTCGATGAGACGGCGTTGTGCGACCTCGCGGTGAGAGCCGTCAAAGCGGCCTGCCGACGGCCGCCCGAGATGCGCCGCGTCGACCAGGATCCCGGCCTCTGCCACGGCATGGCGGGCCTGCTCCACATCACCACACGGTTCGCCCACGACACCCGCGACCCTGAACTGGCCGCATTCGCATGCGAGTTGGCGAGTACGCGCTTACGTCCGACCGAGCCCGGATTCCTCGACGGAGCCGCAGGCGTAACGCTGGCCCTGCTCGCGGCGGCGACCGACATCGAACCCACCTGGGACCGGGCCCTGCTCCTGGCGTGACGCTCAACGCGGCGCGTACGGCTCGATCAGGAGCTGCGGGGCCGCGAGCGGAAGGTACGGCGGTAGGTGTCCGGGGGCACGCCGACGGTTCGGTTGAAGTGTCGGCGCAGTGTGGTGGCGGTGCCCATGCCGGTGGCTGTCGCGATGGCGTCGACGCTGTCGTCACCGGTCTCCAGCAACTCCTGGGCGCGGCGGATCCGTTGGGTGAGCAGCCATTGCAGTGGGGTGGTGCCGGTGGTCGCACGGAAGTGGCGGCCCAGGTGGCGCGAGCTCATCCGTGCCTGGCGGGCCAGGTCCTCCACGGTCAACGGCTGGTCGAGCCGTTCCAGCACCCAGGGGAACAGTCCGGCGAGCGGGTGGTTGTCCGGGGAGGGCACGGGCGTGGTGACGAACTGGGCCTGGCCGCCGTCCCGGTGCGGCGGCACGACCAGACGGCGAGCGACGATGTTGGCGACCGACGAGCCGTGGTCGAGGCGGACGAGGTGCAGGCACAGGTCCATGGCGGCGGCCTTGCCGGCGGAGGTGAGGACGCTGCCGTTGTCCACATAGAGCACGTCCGGGTCGACCTCCACCTCCGGGAAGCGGGCGGCCAGCTCCTCGGTGTGCGCCCAGTGCGTGGTCGCGCGCCGCCCGTCCAGCAGGCCGGCCGCGGCCAGTACGAACGCGCCCGTGCACAGGGAAGCCACGCGCGCACCCGCCTCGTGGGCCGCGCGCACCGCGTCGACCAGGTCGGCGGGCGGGTCCACATCGACGTCCGCCCAGCCGGGGACGATCACGGTGTCGGCGTGCCGCAGCCGGTCGAGCCCGTGGTCGGGCTCCAGCGTGAACCGGCCGACGCGCACGGCGTCCGCCCCGCAGACCTCCACGTCGTACCAGGGAACGGACACGGCGTCCGGGGCGGCGCCGAAGACCTCGTACGCCAGGGAGAGTTCGAAGTGCAGCATCCCGTCGGTGACGGCCAGCGCGACAGTGTCCATGTCCGTAATTGTACGTGGCATGTCGTTCCGGACACTGGCGGCGGGGTACTCGCCCCGCCAGGATGGCCGTAGTCGATCAAACGGATCGAGTCATCAGTCGAGCAAGTCGAGTTCGCGAGCACGGGGAGAGAGTCATGGCATCGGGGCAGATCGTGGCGGTTTACGGCGCGTACGGGCACACCGGCCGGTTCGTGGTGGCAGAGCTGCGGGATCGCGGGTTCGTCCCGGTCCTCGTCGGCCGCGACGCCCGGAAGTTGCAGGCGCTGGCGGAGTCCCACCCCGGCCTTGAGGCCCGACCGGCCTCGGTCGACGATCCGGCCGCGCTCGACCGCGCACTGGCCAGTGCGGCGGCCGTGATCAACTGCGCCGGGCCCTTCGTCAGGACGGCCGTCCCGGTGATCGAGGCAGCCCTGCGCGCGGGGATCCCGTACGTCGATGTGGCGGCCGAGATCGAGGCCAACGTCGATACGTTCGCGCACTTCGCGGACCGCGCCCGCGAGGCCGGAACGGTCATCGTCCCCGCGATGGCCTTCTACGGCGGCCTCGGCGACCTGCTGGCCACCGCCGCGATGGGCGACTGGACCTCGGCCGACGAGGCGCACATCGCGTACGGCCTGAGCGGCTGGCACCCCACGAAGGGCACGCGTGCCGCGGGCACGGTCTCCGGCGAGCGGCGCAAGGGCCGACACGTCCGCTACACGAACGGGAAGCTGGAGTACCACAACGACCCCCGGCCCACCCTGAAGTGGGCCTTCCCGGAGCCGATGGGCACGCGGTCCGTCCTCGGTGAGTTCACCATGGCCGACGCCGTCACCATCCCCCGCCACCTGTCCATCCCCGAGGTGCACAGCTATATGACGACGGAGGCGGTCCGGGACCTGACGGCCCCGGACACGCCTGCGCCCAGTGCGGTCGACAACCAGGGCCGTTCCGCCCAGACCTTCCTCGTCGACGTCGTCGTACGCTCCGGCGGCGCCGAACGCCGTGCCGTGGCCACCGGCCAGGACATCTACGCGGTCTCCGCACCGCTCGCGGTGGAAGCGGTCGCCCGCGTCCTGGCGGGCCGGACCCGCGCGCTCGGGGTCGCCTCGGCGGGCGAGATGTTCGACGCCCTCGACTTCCTCCGCGCGCTGGCCCCGCACATTTCCGTGGAGGTGCGTCAGTAGCCGACGGTCCGGTGGCCTTCGCGGGCCGCGACCGCGCGTCAGCCGGTGGCGGCGCCGAACCAGGTCGGCAGCTGTGCGAGCAGATCCTGCTGGTCCTCACCGACCCACGCCACATGGCCGTCCGGCCGCAGCAGCACCGCGGGGACGTCCAGTTCCTCGCTGGTGTCGACGACGTGGTCGACGCGGTCCGCCCAGCCCGCCACCGAGAGGCGGCCGGTCTGGTCGAGCAGCAGCCCTCGGCCGGCGTGCATCCGCTCGTAGAGGCGTCCCTGCTTCAGCCCCACGTCCCGCATCCGCCGGCCGAGCAGTTCATGCCCCTCGCCGAAGTCGTAGCGGATCCCGATCGCGATGATCTTCTCGGTCAGATAGCGGTTGACCTCGTCGAAGTCCATCAGTTCCGACACCAGTCGGCGCACCGCCTGGGCACCGGGCTCAAGGGACGTCAGCTGCATCTGCGCGCGGGTGTTCTCCAGCACGTCGGCGGCCACCGGGTGGCGCTCGGAGTGGTAGCTGTCCAGCAACCCCTCCGGTGCCCAGCCGGCCACCTCCGCGGCCAGCTTCCAGCCGAGGTTGAACGCGTCCTGGACGCCGAGGTTGAGCCCTTGCCCGCCCATCGGCGGGTGGATGTGCGCCGCGTCGCCCGCCAGCAGCACCCGGCCGGCACGGTAGCGCTCGGCCTGACGGGTGGCGTCGCCGAAGCGGGAGAGCCAGCGCGGTGAGTGCACGCCGAAGTCGGTGCCCGCGATCGCCAGCAGCTGCTGCCTGACCTCTTCGAGGGTCGGCGGGACCGCGCGGTCCTCGGCCACCCCCTCGGCGGGCACGACGACGCGGTACACCCCGTCCCCGAGCGGCATGGCGCCGAACCGGATCTGCGTCTTGCGGACCTCGTCCATCACGGCCGTCAGCGTCTCCTGCGACGCGGTCAGCTCCATCTCGCCCAGGAGCGTGTCGACCCTGCTGGGCTCGCCGGGGAAGCCGACGCCGAGCAGCTTGCGCACGGTGCTGCGGCCGCCGTCACAGCCGACGAGGTAGCGCGAGCGCAGCCGTGTGCCGTCCGTCAGCTCGACGGTCACCCCGTCGTCGTCCTGGCTCAGCCCGACCACTTCGCAGCCGCGGCGGATCTCGGCGCCGAGCTCGGTGGCGTGCTCGGCCAGCAGGCGGTCGGTGACGGGCTGCGGGATGCCGAGGACGTACGGATGCGCGCTGTCCAACTCCGGCGCGGGCTTCCGGATGCCGGCGAAGAAGCCGGCGACCGGGTACCGCGTGCCGAGTGCGAGGAACCGGTCCAGCAGACCGCGCTGGTCCATCACCTCGATGCTGCGCGCGTGCATGCCGAGCGCGCGAACGATCGTGGTCGGCTCCGCGTCCCTCTCCAGTACGACCACGTGCACCCCGTGCAGCCGCAACTCGGCGGCCAGCATCAACCCGGTCGGTCCGCCGCCGGCCACGATCACGTCGATCATCACAAATCCCATTTCCGCAGGTTCTGGCTTCAGGCGGTGATTGTGCGCCACCACCGGGGCCTTGCGGCAAGCCCCCCAGTGCGCTATAAGTTAAGAGTGGCAAGGAGTGGTTATCCCTCCTTGCCTTTGTCTTTGTGCGGCCCACCGCGACGGGAAGGCCCCCTTCGCGAAGCTCAGCTCACCTCAGAGCCAGCGCTGCGCCGCCTCGACGCTGTCACCGCCACTGGTGTTGAACGCGACGGCGGCCTGGGGCGCATGACGGCGGATCAGGTTACGGATACCGCCTCCGACGACCACTACATCCCACGGCCGCTTGGTCAGCGACGCAATGAGGGTGGACTCGGCCGATTGGGAAGATCCGCCCTGGTGGCCCCAAATGACCGCCGGGCACCGTGAGTTCAACGGCCACCCGGGTCCAAGGCCCCGACGCCCTCACACCCCTCCAGTCACAGCTTGATAACGTCCAGTCAGCACTCTGGCTGTAACATTGCACATGTCACATCATGCTCTCCATGAGAAAAATCATCGCCCTGCTCTCGGCCGCAGCAGCCGTCGCAGCCCTCTCCGGAGTGTCCGCCGGCACCGCGTCCGGCGCCGTCGCCTCCCATGAGGACACCGGGCAGGGGAAGCTCGCCTGGAGCTCCTGCAACGACACCACCACGCCCGCGCTGCAGTGCGCGATGCTCGAAGTGCCGGTGGACTACGCCCATCCCCAGGGTCGCAAGATCAAGATCAAGGTGAACCGACTCCCCGCCACCGCGCCCAAGGACAAGCAGCAGGGCCCGATCCTGCTCAACCCCGGTGGCCCCGGCGACTCAGGGCTCTGGATGCCCGCGTACATCGCGGGGCAGATACCGCAGGACGTCGCCTCGACGTACGACTGGATCGGCTTCGACCCGCGCGGCACCAACGCCAGCGAGCCCCATGTCGTCTGCGACGCCCACTACTTCGACGGCGCGCGGCCCGACTACCAGGTGAGCCAGGGCACTTCGAAGGCGTGGCTGGGCAAGGCCGCCGGATACGCCGCCGACTGCGCCGCCGACTGGTCCTGGCTGCTGCCGCACATGACCACGGTCGACAGCGCACGCGACATGGACAGCATCCGCCGGGCGCTCGGCACACCGAAGATCAACTTCTATGGCGGCTCCTGGGGCACCTCACTGGGCTCCACCTACGGCCAGCTCTTCCCCTCACACGTACGGCGGATGGTGCTGGACAGCATCGTCGGCCCCACCATCAGCTGGTACGACCACAACATCCTGCAGGACAAGGAACACCAGCGGCGTTTCGACGCCTTCGCGGCCTGGACGGCCAAGGCCGATTCGGTCTACCACCTCGGCAAGGACGCCGCGGCGGTCAAGAAGGCGTACGACCAGGTCGAGTCGGCCCTGCGGACCAACCCCGTGGCCGCCGCCCCGGCCCCCGGCAAGATCGGCCCGGCCGAGTTCGAGGACACCTTCTACGGCGGTGGGTACAACTTCCTGCGCTGGCCCCGGATGGCCACCGTGCTCTCCGCCTACCTCACCCAGCACGACACCCAGCCGCTGAACATCGCCTACAACAAGTACGCGGCACCCGGCTCGGACGACGGCACCTTCCCGGCGTACAACGCGGCCCAGTGCACCGAGAACGCCTGGCCGCGCGACTGGGAGTTCTGGAAGAAGGACCAGGCCAAGGTCAACGCCGAGGCACCCTTCTACACGTACAACAACATGTGGTACAACGCCGCCTGCATGTTCTGGCCCTACCAGGGCAACCAGGGGGGCCGGATGAAGATCACCGGCAAGGGCCTGCCGCCCGTGCTGCTCTTCCAGGCCACCGAGGACGCCGCCACCCCGTACGAGGGCGGGCTCGCCATGCACGCCGCGCTGCCCGGCTCGAAGCTGGTCGTCCAGAACGGCGGCAGCTTCCACGAGATCCTCTTCCACGGCAACGCCTGCCTCGACGACACCTTCACCTCCTACCTCCGCGACGGCAGCCTCCCCAAGGGCAAGGGCCGCATCGCCAAGACCTGCGCCCCGGAATCCGACCCCACCCCGGTCTACGTGACCCCGTCGCCCGCCCTCACCGCCAAGCACACCGCCGCCACTCCCCTCCCGCCCACCGACCCCGAGGCCGTCCACGGCGTACTCCGCTGACCCAACGGTCAGTCAACTGCACGACGGGCAAGGCGTGCCCATAGATACGCCTCGGCTCCGGATGCCTCTTATGGGGCGTCCGGAGCCGTCTTTATTTCCGAAGAATCGTTATCCCTGAAGGAAGGTGGCCGAAACCCTGCGGGTCTCCCCTTCCGTCTCTACACTACCGAAGGATGGGGGCGCTACTCATATCAGTCTTCGCCGTCGCAGTGGGCGCAGTCGTTCCATTCGTCGTGGAGATATACAAGGGGACCAGAGCGACGCAGGAACAGAGTTACATCGCGGGGATCAGCGCGTGCGCCGAACTGGCGGCAAGCGCGCCAGGCACTCCTGCGGGATATTGCCACCTCAAGTACGTCATCATAAACCAGTCGCAGAACGCGATCCATGACGTAATCGTCGTGCAGCCGCGCTGGCGTCCACAGCATCCGATCAGCGTGATCAATGCCGGAACCCGCCATGAGGAAGAAGATCTGACACTTCGCCGGATTGATCCAGGGTTCACGAGCTATCCCGTGGGAATCATTTTCAAGGACGGTCAGGGAAGGGTCTGGCACAAACATCATGTGGCAGAGCGCGTACGCAAGGCCATCGACCCTCCCCGCACCGTCCATGACTACGTGCCGCACAAGAACCCTCTGGGGATGACCAGAGTGAGCAAATGGGTCGGCGGCGGTCTGGCCTCGCTCGTTCTGCTCGGCTTCCTGACTTTCGGAATCATCAGCTTCGTCGACAACTGGAAGACGCGGGAAGCACCCGGCTCCCCCAACCAATCGGCAGGTAGTCATGGACGCTGAATCCGTCACCGTCGTAGTGGTGTTAACCAGCGGCGCCTCGGCCATGTTCTCCCTGCTACTGGCACGCGTCGCCGCCCGCCGGAGCAAGCTCCTGGCGGCCCGTATCCGGGCCGGCGAAGTGATCGCGTATCTCACGTCCCCGGTGGGGGCGGCCGATATGACCGCGCTCTGCGTGATCGACAATCGGGCGACCGAGCGGATCAGCGACGTCGTCGTCCGCTATCAGGACTCGGAGCTGTGCGAACTCCCCGAGCTGGCTCCCTGGGACCAGCAGCGCGTACCCCTCCCCGAAACGCTCGCTCCCCTCGACGCACAGCCGACGGCCACCGCCCCCCAAGTCGCGCCGAGCCTCGCCTTCTCGGACACCCAGGGACATCGGTGGACCAGTGACACACAGGGGTTGCGACTCGCCGAGGAGGCCGACCCGCCGCACAGGTCCACGAAGCTGAACAGCGTTCCTCTGACCTGGCTCGTCTGGACGTCGGCCGCGACCGGGCTCATCACCGTCATTCCCATACTGCTGTACTTCGCGATCCTGTGAATGGCCTGATCGCCCCTCCCCCGCACACCATCCAGCCACTGTGGCCACAACCATCGCCGTCGGCGCAGCCCTTCCCTACGCTGAAGAGATGCGTCGTCGTCCACGAATCCGCCCCACGCGGGACACCGCGTGAGCCGCGCCCCGGGCACCAACCCGGCGGCCCACGCCCCGCTCCCGCCCCTCCACCTGGTCGCACTCGACGGGACAGGCCCCGAGGACGTCGTCTTCGACCACTCCGGACGAGTGCTGACCGGCGTCGCCGACGGCCGCATCCTGCGGATCGAGCTGCCCTCGCGGGACCGCCCCGACCAGCCCGCCCTCGTACGGGAAGTCGGCCGGACGGGAGGGCACCCCCTTGGGCTCGAAGTCCTGCCCGACGGACGGCTGTTGGTCTGCGACGCGCAGCTCGGACTGCTCCGGCTCGACCCGGACAGCGGCGACCACGGCATCGAGGTGCTGGCCGACTCGGTGGCCGGGGCACCCCTGCGGTTCTGCAGCAACGCGGTGGCGGCCTCGGACGGCACGGTCTACTTCACCGTCTCCAGCCGCCGTTACGGCCTGGACGACTGGCTGTCCGACATCGTCGAGCACGACCCCACGGGCCTGCTCGTGCGGCTGGCGCCCGGAGGTGAACCCGAAGTGCTCCTCGACGGGCTCCAGTTCGCGAACGGGGCGGCTCTCGCACCCGACGAGTCGTACGTCGTGGTGGCGGAGACCGGGGCGTGGCGGCTCACCCGGCTGTGGCTGACCGGCCCCGACGCCGGTCGGCGCGACACCCTGACCGCCGACCTGCCCGGCTTTCCCGACAACCTGTCACGGAGTCCCAGCGGGGGCTTCTGGGCCGCGCTCGCCGGGCCGCGCATGCCGCCCCTGGAGTGGCTGCACCGGGCGTCGCTTCCGGTACGCCGGGCGGCGGCCGCCACGGCCCGCCGCCTGCCGGCCCCGCCACCCCGCGCCGCGCGCGTGGCCGAGGTCGACGTCGACGGCCGGGTGATCCGCGAACTGCGGGTGCGGGGGCGCCAGTACCGTATGGCGACTTCGGTGGCCGAGTACGACGGGCGGCTGGTCATCGGGAGTCTGGTGGAGGGGACCATCGCCTGGTGCGATCTGTGAACGCGCGGGGTGAGGCCACGGGGTGACAGGGTGACAGACGGTCTCACGCCGCTCGTTGCGCCGCGAGCAGCCCTCCGTCGGTCGCGGCCAGCGTGGGATAGTCGGTGTAGCCGGTCGGGCCGCCCACGTACATCGTGTACTTGTCCCGTACCTGATTGAGGGGTGCGCCCGCCTCAAGGCGTTCCACGAGGTCGGGGTTGGCGAGGAAGGCGCGGCCGAGCGAGATCAGGTCCGCGCCCGCGGCCAGCAGGCGTTCTCCCGCGCCCCGGCCGCCGTCGGCGGGCATCGCGGCGGGCCAGCCCAGGTTGGGGTTGGCCATCAGCGTGCCGGGCCAGCGGTCGCGGATGTCGGCGAAGAGCACACTGTCGGGATCGGCGAACTCCAGGTGCAGATAGGCGAGTTCGAGGTCCGCGAGCTCCCCGAGGAGCGCGGGGTAGAGGCGTTCGGTGTCGCCCTCCTCGATGCCGTTGACGGTGTTCGCCGGGGAGATGCGCAGGCCCGTCCTCTCGGAGCCGATCGCGTCGGCCACGGCCCTTGTCACCTCGACCACGAAGCGCACGCGGCCCGCGACCGAGCCGCCGTAGGCGTCGCCGCGGAGGTTGGTGTTGCGCGCCAGGAACTGGTGCAGCAGCTGACCGTTGGCGGCGTGCACCTCGACTCCGGCGAAGCCCGCCTCGACGGCGTTGCGGGCCGCCTGGGCGAAGTCGGCCACGGTGGTGCGGATGTCGTCGACGGTCATGGCGAGCGGCACGACGGAGGGTTGACGTCCGGTGGGCGTGTGGATCGTCTCCGGGAGCGCGACGGGCGAGGGAGCCAGTGGCATGAGTCCGCTGTTGTCCGGGTGCCCCACCCGGCCGCCGTGCTGGAGCTGGAGGAACATCCGCCCTCCCGCCGCACGCACCGCGTCGGTGACCCGCCGCCATCCCGCGATGTGCGCCGCGCTGTGGATGCCGGGGATGTTGGGGTAGGTCTGCCCCACAGCGTTCGGCGTGGTGCCCTCCGCGATGATCAGCCCTGCCGAGGCCCGCTGGGCGTAGTACGTGGCCATCAAGGGCCCCGGGACGCCGTCGGCGTCGGCCCGGTTCCGGGTGAGCGGGGCCATGACCAGTCGGTTCGGCAGGTGCAGCGGGCCGAGGTCGGTGGGGGTGAGGAGTTCGGGGTTCGGCGTCGTGTTCGTCATGCCCGTACCGTAGAAGTTGACACCGGTGTCAGATTCAAGTGCGGCGAGCGGGGACCGGCACCCCGCCCCACGCGCACACCCTCGCCACCTCCCCTTGCGCCTCTTCCCCGAGACCCCACTCTCCTGTTACGATCCGATCCGATCCGGTTCGAAACGAAATTCCGAACGCCACTCGGACCGCACCACCGCCCGGCTTCACGGAACTGAAAGGCTCTGCCCCATGCTGCGTGTCAAGGACTTCGACCACCTCGTCCTCAACGTCCAGGACGTGGAGCGCGCCCTGGACTTCTACACCGGGCCGCTCGGTCTGGAGCCGGTCCGGGTCGAGGAGTGGCGGGCCGGGAAGGTCCCCTTCCCCTCCGTCCGGATCAACGCCAACACGATCATCGACCTGTTCGACCGGCCGCGCGGCGAGTCCAACGTCGACCACATCTGCCTCGTCGTCGACCCGCTGGACTGGCAGGAGGTCATCGACTCCGGCGTGTTCACCGTCCTCGACGGTCCCGTTCCGCGCTTCGGCGCACGTGGCTCCGCCATCTCCGTCTACGTCCAGGACCCGGAGGGCAACACCGTCGAGCTGCGCTGGTACCCGCAGGACGCCGAGTGAGCGCGGCGGGCCGGCCGCGCGACCCGGCGATCGACGCCGCCGTTCTGACCGCCACCCTGGACATTCTGCGGACCCACGGCTACTCGGGCTTCGCGATGGAAGCGGTCGCGGCGCAGGCGGGCACCACCAAGGCGGCCATCCGCCGCCGCTGGCCCCGCCGCCAGGACCTGCTCATCGACGCGCTCGCCTCGATACTGGCCGTACCGCCCGTGCCGGACAACAACTGCACGCGCTGCGACCTGATGCAGAGCGTGCGACTGCTGGACGAGGCGCTGCACGAGCGGCTGCCGCGCGGGGTCCTGGCGCCGCTGGTCGCCGACTGCGCCCGCGACCCGGAGCTGCACCTGCGGCTGACCGACGTACTCGTACTGCCCAGCCGACAGGCCGCCACCACCGCCGTCGAACGGGCCGTCGGCCGGGGTGATCTGCGCCCCGACGTCAACCCCGACGTCCTCGTCGACCTCCTCGCCGCCTCCGTCTACCAACGGGCGCTCCTCGGCGAGACGACGGCGACGCGGCCGTCGGCGGCCGATGTCGTGGACCTCCTGCTGCGCGGCGCGGCGGTCGACTTCGACCACTTGCTCCGCGTCAGCCGGACCCCGGCCCACCTGCGCCAACACTCGTCCGGCCACGCTTGATCGACGCGCGCGGGCGAGCCCGTCGGCAATCACTCCGCTCGTACGGGAGTGTCGGCTCGTCTTCCCGCCACCGCCTCGACGAACACCGCGTCGCCGAGGCCGTCGAGCCAGCCGCGGAGCTTGGCGCGGGCGAGCGGCGTACCGGCGAGATGCCCCTCGTCGAGGGTGACGAGCCCGTCGGCCTTCCCGTCCTCCAGCAGTCTGGTGACCCGCGTCAGAGCGGAACGTTCGCCCTTGGGCCGGTCCAGCGGGCCGAGGTCGTACAGGGCGGCCATAACGCTCCAGCCCTTCGCCCTGGCGTGGGCCCGCAGTTCCCCCATGACGTCGTCGGGGTCGCGGCCGTCGGCGATGCAGGCGTAGAGGGCGACGCGGGTGGCGGGGGCGGTTTCGGGCCAGCCGGTTCCGATGCCGATGGCGTACATGGGGAGGCTCCTCGGGTCGGTGTCGGATCACCACCGACCGTAGAAGCACGTGGCTCACGTCTTGGGTACGAACCATGCCCCCTCAATCATGGGCACGATGTGTACCTACGCGGCCCGGACGCCCCATTCCCGAGCCAGCGCACGCGCGCTCGGCCGGATCGCCGCCGCGCCCGACTCCACGAGGTCAGCCACCGTGCTCCGGGCGAAGATGTTGAAGCGCGCTGTCTCGGGGCTGAGTTTGTTGGCCTCGGCGAGGAAGTGCACCGTCGCGATGTCCTCACCCGCCAGGGAGTACGCGCGGGCCTGCTCGATCGAGTGGAACCCGCGCCGGGTGGCAGACGGCATCGCCTCCAGGTTCAGCCCGGCCGCCGCGCGCACCGCCGCACCACTGCGGGGCAAGTCGTTGTCGATGGTCAGCCGGTACGCGTCGACCATGCCCCGCCCGAAGATGAGCCAGGGGTGGGCATACGGTGTCCCAAGCTTGGTCGCCGCATGGTCGGCCCGGTCCCAGTGGTGGTCAGCGCTGCCGGCCTCCCCGACCTTGGCGTACGACAGGGCGGCAGCGAGGTGCAACAGACCCCAGCGGGCCGTGTCTTCTTCGCCGCGGTCCTTGTCGAGCATTTCCGCCGCGAGCATGGCGAGTTCGACGCGCGCTTCGTGGGCTTCCCCCGCATCGCGGTACACATGGTTCATGTACCAGGCAGCAGCCGCGATGGCGTGCGGGCTGTCGGCGTCCTGTGCGGCGGCCATGGCCCGGTCGCCGGTGAGCATCACCAGCTCCGGGGCAGGCTGGAAGCTGAGGTACAGCTGCGTGAGGTGGTACGCCTGTGCCAGTTCGACAAGTACGCGCCGTCGGGGGACGCCGTCCCAGGCTCGTGCCGCGTGCTGGAGGTCGCCGAGGAGCGCGGGCAGCACGTCCGCCACATGCGTACGGTGGTCTCCGATGCCGTGCCAGAGCTGCCAGGCCTGGCGCACGCGAGCGGTCAGCACCTCGGGCGTCTCCGGCTCCTCGTCGCGCACGCCGAGCGCATAAGAGGTGAGCGCGTCCTTCACCCGCTGGAGCGAGGGGTGCGCGACATTGCCGTACGAGGATGCGGTGACGCGGTCGTCGCCGGTGAGGTCGGCGAGCGACGAGACATCAAGGATGTCAGCCATCCGGATGAGCATGGGCAATCGCGGCATGCGCAGGCGACCGGTCTCGATCGCCTTCCACCATTCGTAGGAGCGGCCCACCCGTGCGGCGGCCGCAGCACGGGTCATTCCCCTGCGCTCCCGCGCGCGGCGTACGCGCTCCGGGAAAGCGGCGGTGCTCTCTGCCGTGGCGTCACTCGGATCGGGCATACCGAAGCTCCGTTCTGAACCTGGACGTTGAGAACGCTACTCCCCTTGACGTGAGCGGTGTGGCCACCTGGGCTCGCCTGCTGGTGGCCGTGCGCGACGATCGCTGCATGACTGAGATCGTGTTGATGTCGGATCCGAAGGTCGCCGCCGTACCCGTCGCGGAGTGCGGCGAAAGCCTCGTGGACGTGCGCGGATCCCGTTCGCTGCTGGTCGACTTGCGCACTTCGAGGAGTACGCGGGCCGATTGCGGGCCGATCATCCCGATTGGCCCGCCGACCGGGTCCACTCGGCCGCGAGCCGCTACGTGTCGCCGCCCGGCATCGCCCCGCACAGCGCCGGCGCGGCCGTCGACCTCACGCTGGCCGACGCCGATGGGCGCGAACTGGACCTGGGCACACGGATGAACGCGGACCCGGAGGAAAGCAACGGCGCCTGCTACACCTGCGCCACCAACATCAGCAAGCGGGCCCGGACCAACAGGGAGCTGTTGGGTGGTGTGCTCACGGCTGCGGGGCTGGTCAACTACCCCACGGAATGGTGGCATTGGTCCTACGGGGACCGGTACTGGGCTCTGATCGCCGGAGAAGCCGCTGCCCTTTACGGCCCCGCCGAGCGGTCTCGTCCCTGAACCGCCCCGGCCACGTCACCGGCGCCCTCCGAGGATTGCCGGGTTTCCGATGCGTGCAGTGGGCTACGCGAAAGGACAGACGCGTCCACCTTCGAGGAGTCGTCGTGGTCATCGTGGCTGTCCTCTTCCCGCCCTTGATGCTGAGCGTCGTGCTCGGCCTGGCTCGTTACGAAGAACGTATGCTCGGCGCCTTCGAGGCCGGACAGGACGGTCCCCGGGAGTCCACGCAGACCCCGCCACCCGGGCGCCACCTGCACGCCGTACGCGAACACCGGGCCGACGCCCCGCCCGCATGGGGCGTCCGGCGTCGGAACGGCAGCTCTGCCGCCCGGCACCGTCAGACGTCCCGGCATGTGGCGTGAACCAGCCCTCGGCACGCCGCACAGTCCGGGCCGATCACTCCCAGCAACCGCACGGATCGCGAATGTGGCCGGGGGTGTGCATGATGGGTGCGCTCGGCCCACGGCAAGGAGGTCACGATGCTGCTGCCCGACAAGATCATCCTCGCCCGGCTGCTCTTCCACTACCGCGCGCAGGAGCGCTCCGTACTGGCGAACCCGCACGAGCCGAACCTGCGCGGACGCTTCGAGGACACCGCGTACACCCTGTGCGTGCTGATGGGAGAGCGAACCGCGCGCGAGGCGGCCGCGGCCGCCGAGCGCTATCTGCGCGAGCCCGGCCATCACACCGTGCAGACCGGGCCGGGGGCACAGCCTCTCGGCCTGGGCAGCGAGTAGCACCTGGCGCGAACACTCTTTCGCGCCAGGTGTATCCGGCCCCTACGGAAGCGCCTCGATGGCAATGGATCGCTCGAATTCCCTTACCAGCGATACCAGCGACCGCCTCCACCCCTCGGCCGGGCGACAAAGCCGATGAGCCACACAACGAGAACGACGAGGGCGACCCACCAGAGAACTTTGACTGCGAAGCCGACACCGAAAAGGATCAGGGCCAGCAGCAGAACGAGGAGCAATGCGACCATGAAAATCAGCCTCCAGCACTTCACGTGCCCTCGTTCGACCTCCCCATTCATTCGACGAGGGGCTTAACCAAGCGTATCCAATTCGCGGGCTCGGCGACGGATGTGACCTCCGTTCCAGCGCCCACCACCCAGATACGAGCACGGAGTCGCAATGCCTACTGGATCCAGTCCCAAGCGAGAGCGTCAGTACGAGCACATCAAGGAAAGCGCTGAACAGCGGGGCGAGAGCACCAAGCGTGCCAAGGAGATCGCCGCCAGGACCGTGAACAAGGAGCGGGCCCGGGCCGGTGAGTCGAAGACCGCCAGCAAGAGCTCCACCCAGGACATGTCGTCGTCCAAGCGCGGCGGACAGCGCTCCCACAGCGGTTCGCAGGGCCCGACCTACGACCAGCTCTACGCCGAGGCCCAGCGCCGCAACATCCACGGCCGCTCCACCATGGACAAGGCCCAGCTCAAGCGGGCGCTCGGCGGAAAGTAACGCCGGGGTCGACCTTCCCTCGGCGGTGCCCCGCACCCCTTCGGCCCACCCCGCCCCGCCGTGGCCGAAGACCCCGTCAGCTCGACGGCAGATTCTTCAGTTCCTCGGTCATCAGCAGTTCGGGGTCGAATGCCATTCCCGTGAAGTGGCCGGCGAGTTCGAGCGAAAGTACGCCGTGCAGGCGGGTCCAGAAGGACAGGGCGCTGTGCAACGTCGCGGCCGTTGCCGGATGGCCGTCGGCCCATTCACGGTGGTTTTCCACGTGGGCGTCGAAGGGCGTCACCGGGCTGTCCACTGAGCTGTCCACTGAGCTGTCAGGCGACAGCGCACCGCAGGCTTCCAACAGCACCGCCATGACCTCGGACGAGATCGCGGTGATGTCGTCCGGCGCGTGATAGCCGGGGACGGGCGTGCCGTAGATGAGGAAGTACCGGTGCGGGTCGCTGCGGGCCCATTCCCGGATGACTCCGGCCAGCGCGTACAGGTCTGCGCCGGAGTCGAATGCTGTCCGGACGGTGTCGGCGAGGCTGCGGTAGGCGTCACGGATGAGCTCGGTGATCAACTCGTCGCGACTGGCGAAGTACCGGTACAGGGCGGGGCCGCTCATACCCATCTGCTTGGCGATCGCGTTGAGCGACAGCGCGGGCACTCCAGCCGTGGCGATCTGCCCCCACGCGTGCTGCTTGATCTCCGCGCGGACCTGAGCCCGGTAGCGCTCCCGCGGGCTCTGCCCACCTGGGTCCGTCATCAGCTGCCCCTTCTCCGGCCCGTGTGACACCACCGAAGCATAGCTAGAGGGTCTCACCTTTTCTATTGACGCTCACAGCGGAAGCGTTATAGCTTCTAACTAGAAGGAGAGCTACTAACACGCAGCTTCCGTGGCAGCCGAGGACCGAGGAGAAGACCCATGACCGACACCCGCCGCCCGTCCGCCTCGCCGAACTCTCCGAAACTGCCGGGCTCACAGCCCCTCACCGGCTCCCCCCGGCCTTCCCGGCGCCGAGCCCGGCCGCGCGCCATCCTGCTCACGCTCTCACTGGCCGCTGCCACGCTCCTCGGCGCCGCCACCGCACCGGCCCACGCCACCACCGCCACCCGAAACGTCACGCCTCCCGGTGCGGTGACCTGCCAGGGCGAGGGCATCGACCCCAAAGCCAAGATCCACTACCGCACCGAGACCTTCGTCAAGGCGCCGCTGAACACCATCTGGAAGCTGCACACCGACGTCGAAGGCTGGCCCTCCTGGCAGGCGTCCGTCACCTCCATGAAGAGGCTGGACCCGGGACCGCTGCGCGCGGGTTCACGGTTCCGGTGGACCACCCCGGCGCCCGCCACACCCACGACTCCCGCCACCACCCTCGTGATCACCTCCTCCGTCCAGCAGGTCCGGCACAACCAGTGCATCCGCTGGAGCGGGCCCGCCGTCGGCGACGGGCTGCGCATCGACGAGGGCATCCACGTCTGGAACTTCATCAAGGTCAAGGGCCGCGTCCTCGTCCGTACCGAGGAGAGCTGGACCGGCAAACAGATCGAGGCCGACCCGGCCACGTCCCTCAGCTACCTCGCACCGGGTCTCGACGCCTGGCTCGCCGACCTCAAGACGGCCGCCGAGGTGTAGACCGTCGGGTCGAAGTGGCCCAGGCGGCGCACGAGTCGGCCGGTGGACCAGGGCCAGCAGAAGGTGTTCCGCCCGTCGGGGCCGAAGTAGTAGCTGGTGCAGCCGCCCGTGTTGTAGACGGTCGTCCGCAGCGCCTGCTGCACCTCGGCGTTGTACCGCGCCTGGGCGACCGGTGTGACGTCCATGGACGGGACGCCCGACAGATAGTGGATCGCGGCGCACAGATAGGTGAGCTGCGCTTCGAGCACGGTGATGGCGGACGACGCCCCGGTGAGGAGGTTGGGGCCGAGGAGGAGGAAGAGGTTCGGGAAACCGCTGACGGTGGTGCCGAGGTAGGCCTCGCGGCCGTTCCGCCACGCGTCGTGGAGCGTACGCCCGTCGCCGCCGTGCACGCTCCGGGCCAGTGGCAGCTCGCCGATGTGGAATCCCGTGGCCACGACGACGGCGTCCACCTCCGCCAAGGTGCCGTCGGCGCCGATGAGTTGGCTGTCCCGTACCGCCGATACCTCGGTGGGATGCAGGTGGACATGGGGCTTGGCGAGCGCCGGGTAGTACGTGCTCGACGACAGCAGTCGTTTGCACCCGAGCGTGTGGTCCGGGGTGAGGGCCTTCCGCAATTTCCGGTCGCGGACAGCGAATCGCAGATGCATCCGACCGCCCACTTGCAGCAGTCGCGCGAGCTGGGGATGCCGGAAGGCGTAGCCGATCGCCTCCTGCACCCCGTACTGCCCCGCCCGCACGGCGCGCAGCGCGAGACCCCGCCGCAGAGCGCTCGGCACGGCGAAGTCGGGCTTGGGCAGCAGCCATTGCGCCGTGCGCTGGAATACGTGTACGGCCGCCGCGCGCTCCTCGATGGCCGGGACGACCTGCACGGCGGACGCACCGCTGCCCACCACGGCCACGCGCCGACCGGTGAGGTCCACGGAGTGGTCCCATCGCGCGGTGTGGAACACCGGCCCGGGGAAGGTGTCGAGCCCCGGGACATCCGGCCACCGCGGCCGGTGCCAGGGGCCGGTGGCCAGCACCAGCGCCCGCGCGGTGTACTCGCCGTCCGAGGTCTTCAGCCGCCACCGCCCGGCGTCCTGATCCCACACCGCCCGCTGTACGTCGACGCCGCACCGCAGGACGTCCGTGACCCCGTACCGGTCGGCGGTCGCCCGGAGGTAGGAGTGGATCTCGCGCTGCCCGGCGAAGGCTCTGCTCCATCCGGGACTCTCGGCGAACGAGTAGCAGTAGAGCACGGACGGCACGTCGCAGGCACAGCCCGGGTAGGTGTTGTCCCGCCAAGTCCCGCCGATCTCACCGGACTTCTCAAGGACCAGAAGCTCCCGGACACCTTCCTGCCGCAGCCGTATCGCGGCCCCGATCCCGGAGAACCCCGCCCCGACCACAATCACCTCGACGTCCCGCACATCCCGATCCACCGCACCACCATGCACACAAGCGGAGGAACCCAATCAGAGCGCGAACCGGCGCGAACGGAGCGAAGCGCCGGGCCTGTGGGGCGCACGACCGGTCGAGCGCTCCCCCGGCTCACGCCTGGCATCTGTGGGACACGCCCGGCCGCGACGACGGCGGGCCCTTCCCCGACTCCCGAGAAGGACCCGTCGTCGCCGTACGTATCAGTGTGCGGCCACCAGCGGGTGCTCGAAGTGGCGGTTGGTCTGGCAGCCCAGGTTGTCGTAGCTGTTGACCTTCGTCTCCGGGTCGGTCTTCACCAGCCGGACCTTGCACGCCCGCTTGATGTAACTTCCCTTGATTCCACCGGGGAAGTCGATTTCCTTGTTCCAGAGGTACGGGGACTCGTAACCGTTGAGGTGGGCCGTGGCGTTCACGTCGATCCCGCCGGGGGCCTCGATCTCGTAGACCCATCCCGTCTTCGCCGCGCCGTACGTGGCGAACTTCTCCGCCACCCACTTCTCGCAACTGGTGCTGACATGCGCCGTGTTCTGGCCGCCGCCCTTCACGATGTACTCGGCCAGCGGTGTCATCGTCTCACCGCGCGGGGTGAACCCCTCGCCGAAGAGCTGCTGCACGTTCTCGCGGGTGTCGCCCCGCCACAGCGTGTTGGCGTCGTCGCGCCACTGCCAGTTCTCGTCCGCCGCGGCGTGCCGGACGGCCGGGGCGATGGTCGGGGAGGTGGTCGTCCGCCACCAGTCGGACGGGTGGAACCGGCCGACCGGTCCGCACGGGCCGGCGTCAGGGGCTTGGGCCTTCGTCGTACTGGCGCGATGGTCGGTCGCGTCCGCCGGGGCGGCGATGGTCAGTGAGGTGGCGGCGAGGGTGGTGGCGGCGAGTACGCGCAGCGCGGCCTTCAGCATGGTGCGAGCCCATCTCAGTTGATCAACAGAACGGGCCCTGTATAGCGAGTATTGACCATGTATCGGATGGATTGCTGGGCACGGTCACCCTGACGGGGGATGCGTGGCGATCGTGGTGACCCCACTCGCGGAGCCCGGGTCGGAGGGCCAACGTGTCAGTGCCCGTACTGGCGCATCAGCGCCTGAATGCGCGTCCCCGATCTCACTCGGGTCGCTTGGCTCGTAACAGGCTCCACGTGCCGGGCGCTCGGCGCGATCCTTTCAGCGGGTGCTGAACTGTTCGTCGTCGGACAGCCGGGGGGTTGATGTGCTGCGCATCCACTGCACTCACGAGGACCTGCTCAGAGTCACCGTCGCCGAAACGCCCGGCACCGCTGGTGGAACTGGGGCTGGCGTTCGAGATGTTGCAGCGGCGCGACGCACACCCCGTGTTCGGTCCCTGGCGGCAGCGCGTGAGCCGTGCCCTGCCCCAACTTGCCTCACCGTTAATGCAGTTGGTCTCCCCGCTGGGCGCGGGACCGCTGTTCCTCGACCCGGGCAGCGAGGACCTGGAAGAAGGTGTGGACCAGATCATGTCCACGCCGCGCGCAGAAGCCCGCTCGGAGCTGGGCCGCATGTGCGCGATAGACCGTCCTCTCACCCCTTGGATACGTCAGCTCGCCGATCGGGACCGGGAAGCCTGGCAGATCCTTGAGCGGGCCGTCCGCGTCGCGCACAGCAGCGTCATCGCCCAGGAGTGGTCCCGTATCCGGGCCGGATTCCACGCCGAGACGGCCTGGTGCTCACGCATTCTCGCCCAGCAGGGCCTGCACGCCGCCCTCACCGGTCTTGTGCCGTCCATGCGCCGGCGCGGCACCACCTTGGAGGCCGGCTTTCCCCGCGACCTCGAACCCACCCTGCGCGGACAGGGCATCGTCCTGCAGCCGTCCCTGTTCTGGGCCGACCACCTGCTGGCGGGGGCCGCGCCCGACGGACGACTGCTGCTCATCTACCCGGCCGTCACCCCCCTCCCGCTCCAGGACGCCTCGCCACCCGACGACTCGCTCTCGGCCCTCGTCGGCGCAACCCGAGCCCGCGCCCTGCGTCTGCTCGTCCGGCAGCACACCACCACCGATCTCGCCCGTGAACTGTCCGTCAGCCCGGCCGCCGCGTCCATGCAGGCCAAGACCCTCCGCGAGGCCGGTCTGATCGTCTCCCAGCGAGACGGCAAGGCCGTGTGGCACTGGTGCGCGCCGCTGGGCCTGGAGCTCGTCGCGCAGGGGACCGCCTGAGCCGTACCGTCCAACAGCCCATGGCTCGAAACAAGCGGCCGCGTTTACGCTCGGCGCCACACGCCCACCACACTGGAGCTCGACGACCAAGGAACAGCAAGAAACGGCAAGGAACCGTACGAGACCAGGAGTTGGTGCGATGTCCACGCAGTCCCCCGCCGGAGCCGCGCAGTCCACCCGAGGTGTGATCGACGCCTATCTGGCGCGGCTCTCGGAGCGGGATCTGGAAGGTGCGGTGCGGCTCTGCGCCGAGTCGGTGGTGTGGGACGCCCAGAGCTCCCCGGACGTACCGTGGTCGGGCGTGCGGACCGGGCGGGCCGGGGTCATGGAGTTCTTCACCACGCTCCACAAGCACCTGAAGCCCGAGGAGTTCACGGTCACGCACCTCGTGGTCGAGGGCGAGCACGGGGTGATCATCGGCCATCTGCGGGACACGGTGAAGGCCACCGGCAAGCCGCTCGTCACGCCGTTCTCCGCCCATGTCACCGTCGTCGACGGGCAGATCGTGCGCTATCACCTCTTCGAGGACACCCACGCCCTCCACCGGGCCATGACCGAGAGCTGATCCCCCCGGGCCCTCGGGCCCGCCGAGTCCCCCGGGTCTCAGCAGACGTCCCCCTCACCACCTCCATCAGGAGAGGCACGCGAGATGACTCCCCGTGACATGCCGTCCCACCCGGTCGTACGCGCCTTCGTGGACGCGGTCAACGCCCAGGACCAGCAAGCCCTGTGGGCCGTCCTCGCCAAGGACGCCACGGTGATCGACGTGGGAACCGAACGCGACCTCGACGCGTGGGTGGAGAGGGAGCTCTTCTCGTCCCACGCCCATATGGAGGTGGTGCGGGAGTCCTCCGACGGCTTGTCGATGACCGCCCGTTTCCACAATGACATCTGGGGGGACATCGACACAGTGTGGGAGTTCTCGGTCGCCGACGGGACGATCCGGCGCTTCGTCACCGGCCCCGGGTGAGCACCGGCCCGGGCTCAGCGCCGGGCCGGCCGGACCCGGCCGTGCGACGCCGGAACGGGGCACGCGGAACGCCCACCGCAAGGACCGTAAGGAACGACAGCGCACGGTACGGGTACGGGTACGGGCAGCAAGGAACACGGAAGCCGAGGCAATGGTGTGAGCCGCACCTCGGGGCCCGAGGAGGAACAGGCACCGAAGGAGTCGGTGCGCATCTGTCTCCTGGGCCCGGTGAGCGTGGAGGTCCAAGGCCGCCATATCGACCTCGGGCCGCAGCAGCGCGCACTCCTCGCGGCCCTCGCGCTCGCCCGGGGCCGCCCCGTCAGCACCTCGCGGCTCGCCGAGCTCCTGTGGGAGGGTGACGCGCCGGACGGCGCGATCAGTGCCCTGCGTACGCATGTGATGCATCTGCGCCGTGTTCTGGAGCCGGGCCGCCGCGCCACGTCCGGCTTCGAGGTGCTGGTCAGCGCGGGCGCCCGCAGCAACACCAGCTACACCTTGCAGGTGACCGACGAGCAGGTCGACGCGCTGCACTTCGTGCACCTCACCGACCAGGCCCGCAAGGCCGCCGCCGACGGCGACGCCGCGGCCGCCGTCGGGCTGCTCGACCAGGCGCTCGCCCTGTGGAGCGGGGCCGCGCTCGAAGGGGTCAGCGACCGCACCTTCGCGCTGGCCGAGGCCGACCGGCTCGAAGAGCTGCGCCTGGTGGCCAGGGAGGACCGGCTCGACGCGCTGATCGAGCTTGGCCGCCACGAGGAGTCGGGGGCCGAACTGACCATGCTGGTCAGCGAGTTCCCGCTGCGGGAGCGGCTGCGCTGCCAGCTGATGCTGACGCTGTACCGCTCGGGACGCCAGGCGGACGCTCTCGCCGCGTACCGCGATTTCTATCAGCTCCTGGACGCCGAGGTCGGAATCGAGCCGGGGCACCAGCTCAAGGAGCTCCACCAGCGCGTGCTCGTGGGCGATCCCGCCCTCGCCCTCGGGCCGGAGCCCGCGCGCGCCCCCGAGCCCGCTCCCCCGCCCGCGCCGCCACGCCCGGTTCCGCGCCAGCTCCCGCCCGACATAGCCAGTTTCACCGGCCGCGCCGCCTATCTGCGGGAGCTCGACGCTCTGCTCTCCCACTACGACACGGGGCCCGGGCAGACGCTGGTGATCTCCGCCGTCTCCGGCATGGCGGGCGTCGGCAAGACCGCGCTCGCCGTGCACTGGATGCACCGGGTGGCCGACCGTTTCCCCGACGGCCAGCTGTACGCGAACCTGCGCGGCCACGCCCCCGATCCCCCGGCCACGGCGGATGAGTCCCTGGCCCAGCTCCTTCGGGCGCTCGGGGTCGACACCGGGCATCTTCCGGAGAGCACCGACGAGAAGACCGCCCTGTACCGCTCGCTCCTGGCGGGCAAACGCATGCTGATCCTGCTGGACGACGCGGCCGGGCTCGAACAGGTGCGCCCGCTGCTGCCCGGCTCCCCGACCTGCTTCGTCGTCGTCACCAGCCGCACCGATCTGCGCGGCCTGACCGCGTTCCACGACGCGCACCGGGTGAACCTGGCCGTCTTCGGCGAGGAGGAGGCCCTGGCGCTGCTCGCTCGCGTGATCGGCGCGGACCGCGTGCGGGAGGAGCCGGAGGCCGCCGCCGAGACCGTCCGGCTCTGCGGCCATCTGCCGCTGGCCGTACGGATCGTGGCGGCCCACCTCCTCGGCGACCAGTACGTGTCCGTCGCGGAGGTCGTGCGCGCGCTACGCGGCGACGACCGCCTGGACGACCTCGCGCTCGACCAGGAGCAGCACACCGGCGTACGCAGCGCCCTCGCCCTCTCCTACCGCTCCCTGCCCGCCCCGGAGCAGCAGCTGTTGCGGCTGCTCGCCCTCACCCCCGGCCCCGAGGTCTCGGCCCCGGCCGCCGCCGCCCTGGCCGGGGCCGCGCTGCCCGCCACGGCCCGGCTCCTGGACCGGCTGGTCGCCCGCAGTCTTCTTGAGACTCATCGGCCCGGGCGCTTCCATCTGCACGCGCTGGTGCGCCTGTTCGCCCGCGAGCGGGCCGAGGCGGAGGACGGCGCCGCCGAACGCGAGCGCGCCGTCGCCCGCCTGCTCACCTGGTACCTGGGCACCGCCGAACAGGCCGCCCATCTGCTGTACGGCACCTTCTACTCCTGGTACGCGGCCGAACCGCCCGAACCGGATGGCTCCCCCACCGCGCCCCTGACCTTCCCGGGCGCCCACGCCGCGCTGGTCTGGCTGGAGGACGAACGGCCCGCCCTGCTGGCGTGCGCGCAGCACGCGCTGCGCAACGGTCCGCGCTTCTTCGCCTGGCGCTCCGCGCTGGCCATGCACGGCCATCTGATGGAACACGGCCGGCGCACCGACTGGCTGCGCGCCGCACACGTCGGGCTGCGGGCCGCCGAGGCCGAGCACGACGACCACGCGCGCGCGGTGATGCACTGGAGTCTGTGTTACGTGCTGTGGGAGCTGGCCCGGCACGACGAGGCGCTGCGGCACAGCGACCAGGCCGACGCGCTGTTCGCGCGGGCCGGGCTGCCCGTGGAGCGAGCCGGTGCGGTGCTCGGGCTCGCCGCCTCCCGTCGCGAACAGGGCGCCCTGGGCCAGGCCGCCCGCGACGCCGAACGGGCCCTGGCCCTCTACCGCGAGGGCGGCGAGCCCGCCGGAGAGGCGTGGGCGCTGGTCGTGCTCGGTTCGGTCCGCCTCGACCAGGGCCGCCTGGACGCCGCACAGCGGCACTTCACCGACGCGTTGGCCCGAGCCGAGGTGTCGCAGGACCAGCACACCGTCATGCTGGCCCTGTGGAACCTCGGCGCCGTCCACCACGCGCTCGGCGCGTCCGACGAAGCGCAGCTCCTGCTCACCCGGGCCCTCGCCGCCGACGGCAGGCTCCTGTCCACCTACGCGGCGGAGGGCGCGCTCAACGCCCTCGCGGTGGTGTGCCGGGACAGCGGCGATCCACGGCTCGCGCTGAAGTACGGCGTCGACGCGCTGAGCGTCACCCACCGCACCCGCCGCCGTCTGGTGGAGCCGGACGCGCTCAACACGATCGGTACGGTGCTGCTGCGCCTGGACGATCTGCCCGGCGCCCTGGACCACCACCGCCGCGCCCTGGCAGCGGCCCAGCTGGCCGGGTGCCGCCGGGCCGAGGCGGCGGCCTGCGTGGGCCTCGCCGCCGTGTACCGGCAGCTCGGCGACAAGCGCGAGGCCCTGGCGTACACCCGACGGGCGCTGAGCACCGCCCGCCAGACCGGACTCCGGCTCGCCATAGGCGAGGCACAGACCGAGCTCGCCCGGGTTCACCTGGCGCTCGGTCAGCACAGCAAGGCCGCGCAGGCGGTCGAGCGGACGCTGCGGCTGCATCGGGCCATCGGGCACCGGCCGGGGCTGGCGGAGGCCGAGGAGGTGGCCGAAGCCGTGCGGCGCGCCGGCACCGACCTCAGCTCAGCGCCCGTACCGCCGCCGTGACCACCGCCGCCACAAGCACGACGAGCGGCACGGGCGCCTTGAGCCGCCAGGCCACCAGGGCCGCGCCGAACCCGGCGAGTCGCGCGTCGAACGTCAGCCCGTGCGCGCCCGCCGAACCCACGAGCTGGGTGACGACCAGGACGGCGAGCAGCGCGGGCGTCAGATACTCGACGAACCGGGGGAACCAGCCGGGCAGTTCGCGGTCGCCCATCACCAGCGAACCGGCGCCTTTGATCAGGAACGTGGTCACCACGAGGGCGCCGACGACGATCCATGGGTTGCTGCTCAACGGGCCCTCCACATAACGCGGTTGTGCGCCCTGCCGCGCCGGTTCATCGGGCCCTCCAGGTCCATACGACGGCGATGAGACAGGCCACGGCGATGGCCGTGTCGGGCACCGATACGGCGGTGAGCAGCGCGGCGCAGCACGCCGCCGTGGCGGCCGCCGTGCGCTTGCGGGCGCCGACCAGGTGGGGGGCGAGGAGGAGGAAGAACAGCACCGGTGAGACCGCGTCCAGGCCGTAGTTGAGGATGTCGACGGCTTTGAACGGGCCGATCGCCCCCAGCAGGGTGCCCAGGACCCAGCCGAGCCAGAGCACCACACCGGAGGAGAGCAGCCGTACGCGGTCGAAGCGCCCGTCCGCGTCGCTCGCGATGGCCCAGGACTCCTCGATGACCAGCTGCGACTCGACCGCGCGCCGGGCCCGTCCGCCGCGCAGCGCGGGCAGGATGGCGAAGCCCATCACCAGGTAGCGCAGGTTCAGCAGGGTCCCGGCGACGGCCGCCGCCGCCCAGCCACCGCCGTTGACGATCACCGAGACGGCGGCGAACTGCGAGGAGCCCACGAAGACCAGGCCGGACATGGAGGTCGCGGCGAGCGCGCTGAACCCCGCGCCCTTGGCGAGGACACCGAAGGAGATACCGAAGGCGAAGATCGCGACGGTGAACGGCACCGCGGCTTTCGCGCCCACGGCCCAGGCCGCGCGCCGTGCGTCGCGCGCGGCCGGACGGGTGGGCTCGGACTCGGTACCGGTCATCCGCTTTCGCTCTGCCCGGCGCTCGTACCGGCTGGCGCAGCCGAGCGCGCGCCCTCGGCGGCCCGCACCATCGCGGCGTACGCCTTCGCCAGCGCGGCGGTGACGTCACCGACCACGTACTCCCGATCGTCGACGGCCGCGACCGGCTGGACCTCGTACGCCGTGCCGGTCAGGAACACCTCGTCGGCGCGGGCCAGTTGGCCGGGCGCGAGGTGCCGCTCGACGACCGTGAGGCCCTGGCCGCGGGCGATCTCCATGACGGTACGGCGGGTGATGCCGTCCAGGACGCACTCGGGCGGCGGAGTGTGCAGTTCCGCGCCGATCACCAGGAACAGATTGGCGCCGGTGGCCTCGGCGAGGCGGCCGCGGTGGTCGAGGAGGAGCGCGTCGTCGTAACCCGCCTGCTCGGCCTCCTGTCCGGCGAGGGCGCCGATCGCGTAGAGGGCCGCGGCCTTGGCGCGGACCGGAGCGGTGTCGGGGGCGGGGCGGCGCCGGCGCGAGGTGCGCAGCCGGATGCCGCGCGGCCCGCCGTCGAAGACGCGCGGCCACGGCCAGGCCGCGATCGCCACATGTACGGAGGTGTCCCGCGCGACGAGGCGCAAGGTGTCGCTGCCGCGCCAGGCGACCGGGCGGACATAGCCTTCGTCGAGAGCGGCCGCGGCGACGACCTCGCGGGTGGCGTCGTCCAACTCCTCGGCAGTCCAGGGTAGTTCGTAGCCCATCTCACGGGCGGACGCGACGAGTCGGGCACTGTGCTCGTGGAGCTTGAAGACCCGGCCGCCGTAGGCCCGCTCGCCCTCGAAGACGCCGCCGCCGTAGTGGAGCCCGTGGCTGAGGACGTGGAGGCGGGCCTCGCGCCAGGGCACGAGCGTCCCGTCGAGCCAGATGACGCCGTCCCGGTCGTCGAGCGGTGCGAGCGGCATGGCGGTCTCGGTCATGTGGCGAATCCCCGCTCGGCGTACGGGAAGCCCTCCAGTTCATTGACGTCGATGGTGTCGTCGCGCCGGGACGCGTAGTAGATACGGATCTCGTCGATCAGGCCGGAGTCGTCGAACCGGTAGATCTCGGCGCCGCGCAGCACCTTGCCCAGGCGCGGTTTGAACGCGGTCCACTCGCAGATGGCGGTGCGGCCGTGCTCGTCCGCGTAGACGGCGTCCACCGCCCAGTGGGAGGAGTTGGCCCGTACGTCGGCGCCCCAGCGCTCGACGATGGGGTCGATGCCCCGGACGGGGCCGGACATGCCGGTGGCGAGGTAGTGCACGACGCGCTCGGAGAGGCACCGCGCGAACAGGTCGCGGTCGACCTTGTTGCACGCCTCGAAGTACTGCCGCACCGCGGCCTCCATCGCGGCCCGGTCCAGCACCCGGCCGCTCGCGCCGCCCGCGTCCGTGGTGGCATCGCTGTCCATGTCGCCTCGTCTCCTTCTTCTCCAGGTCACATCTGGGCCGGCGCGAAGCGCAGGGGTGGCAGGGCGGAGAGGCGGTCGCGCGCGCGGACGAGCCGGAGCTGGTCGTCCGTGAAGGCGTAGCGGTCGCCCTCGGCGCCCTCGCGCAGCTGCGTGCGTACCAGCGCCTTGGCCGCCGCGCGGTACTCGGCGGGCGTGGTGACCTTCGCTTCCATCTCCTCGATCGTATCGACGAGTTCGCGCAGCGCGTCGAGAACACGGCCGTACGAGAGGTGCAGCCGGTCGCCGTCGCCGGTGATGGCGTGGCGTTCGCGCAGCCAGGAGTAGAGGAACACGCCGGTGCCCGCGTCGAAGTTGCGGACCGCGTGGGCGTCGAGCGGATAGCGGAACATCCGCTCGACCAGCACCATGGCGATCTGTTCGTCGGCGTACGGAATGTCGCCCTCGTGGCAGGCGAGCACGGTTTTGGCGTCCACCTTCAGCTCTTCGAGCAGGCCGATGAACCAGTTCATCTTGAGTTTGAGGTGCTGGTCCAGCGGCCAACTCCCCTGGTGGTGGAAGTAGTCGTGCAGATAACCCCAGATGGAGCGCGCCTGGTAACAGACCTCGGGGCCCATTCCGGTCGAGGCACGGGGAACGGATTCGGCGGTGAGTACGGCCCGCGCGGACGGCACGGCGAACGTTTCGTGAATCATCCGGAATTTACTGAAAAAGAAGATGGCATAGTCCTGTTCGGCCACTTTGTCGTGGGCCGCGACATTCTCCGGGAAGAAGACGATGCAGTTGCCCTTCGCCACTCCTTCGCTGCCCGCGAGCAGCACGGTGGCCTGGCAGTTGTTCTTGGGGTGCGGATAGCGGACGGCCAGATCGGCCAGCGCGTCCGGTTCCTTGCGGCGCACGAGGAAGAACTCCAGACGCCTGCCGACCGGCGGGACGCTGTTGGTGGTCTGGACGGGGGCGAGGAACGCCGCCCAGTCGCCGTCGGCCGGGGCGACGAGGGCGTCGCGGCTGCGGGCGAAGTGGGGGGCGGTGTCGAGTCCGGCGGCCAGCCAGTCGTCGACGTCGGCGGCCAGCGCGTCGGCCTGCGCCGCCCTGCCGTGCCCGGCGAACCATCGGGCGGCCTCGTCCTTGATCGCCAGCAGGGCGCGGCGGTCCTGGTCGCCCGGCGCGTGGACCGTGCCGTCGTCGCGCTGACGCGCGCGGAAGGCGTCGATCCGGGGCAGCAGCCCACGGCCGAGCACCGCCGCCTCGCCGAGCATGTCGTCCGGACGGTGGTACGTGATGGACGTCCCGCTCATCGGGCGTCGTCCCGTACGTGGTGGACCGTGTAGACCATCGGCACTTCGCCGAAGCTGCGGATGACGCGCAGGCCGTGGGCCCGCGCCGCGACGACGGTGGTGACGCATCCGTCGACCTTGCCGTCGGCGCAGTCGATGGCCGCCTGCGCGTTGCTGCTCACCAACTGCCGTTCGCTCACGGGTGGTACGAGACCGGCCGGGGCCGGGTGGGTGGCGACGGTGCGCGGCTCGGCGGGCGCACCCGGTGCGACGGCGAGCACCATTTCATGGGTGGGCCACACAAAGGAGTCCACCATGCGGCAGACGTCCAGGTTCCCGAAGACGAGCGTGTGCAGATCCGGGTAGACGGCGCAGGCGAGCAGCGCGTGCTCACCGGTCCTGGGCACGCTCTCCATGGCGTATTCGAGCGTCGCGTGCAGGACGACCCGCCCCTCGTCCGCACGCCCTTGCCGGGTGAACCACCGATGGGCCGCCGCCTCCAGATTGGTGCCGGTGGGGCCCAGTGTGTGCAGATATCGGATCTCGTCGACGGATGAAGGCGCTAAGGAACGTGCGTGCCCTTGTTCCCCCGTAGCCATTTCCACTCCCCTGCGTTTCCCCCGCGTATTCCGGTTGCCATGGGCAACGCGCGGACCGGGCGCGTCCGCACACGGCCCGCGTCGGCGATCCTAGGCGGCCGCACTCCACGGCGGCTACCGCTCCTGGGTCCCACCGACGGGATTCCGGCACTCTGTCCACTTCGACTCGCTCAGCCTTACGGATATCCGGCGACAAATCCCATCGGGCCGGGCGACAATCACACGGCTTTCATCCCCACACCGGACTCTTTCGGTCCACATCACGTCATACGGCCGCCACGCGACGCCACACACCGGTCACCCGTGTGCAAGGAGACCCCGCGTGCGGTCCCACAGTTCGTAGTCCCTGGCCGCATCCTACCGTTCCCCCTGGTCAGCAGCGCTCATTGGACGTTCCGCCGAGGGCGTTCGGCGTCCGTGGTCGGGACAGCACATTGCGGGTAGGGGGTGTTGGCGGATTGGATCGCCAGGGTCGAGAAGAAGGAAGCGAATGGCATCCATGCTCGCCGACTGCACGCCCTGGCCCGAGGAGTTCGTCGACCGCTACTGGGCGGCCGGGCACTGGCGTGGCAACACGCTGGACAACCTGCTGCGCGGGTGGGCCGTGCAGTATGGGCCGCGGACCGCGCTCGTGCACGACGGCACCCGCGTCACGTACGCGCGCCTGAACCGGCGAGTGGACCGCATGGCCGCCGGATTCCGACTGCGCGGCCTGCGGCCCGGGCAACGGGTCCTGGTCCAGCTGCCGAACGTTCCCGAGTTCGTCATCACGGTCTTCGCGCTGATGCGCGTCGGCGCGGTCCCGGTGTTCTGTCCGGTCTCGTACCGCGCGCCCGAGGTGTCCCACCTCGCGCGGGTCACCGAGGCCGTCGGCTACGTCGGTCCCTCGACGTACCAGGGCTTCGACCACACGGCGACGGCCGCGGACATCGCGGCCCAAGGGCCTTTTCTGCGCCGGGTGTTCACCTTCGAGGCGCCGGGCACCTCGTCCCCGTACGGCGGTATGTCGACCGACCCGTCGGGCTGCCACTACTTCCCGCTGGACTCGATCGACGCCCCGCCCGAGCGGGCGCTCGCGCAGAGCGCCGACCAGGTGGCGTTCCTGCTGCCCTGCGGCGATACCACCGACGCACCGCGGCTCGTTCCGCGCACCCACAACGACTACGTCTACCAGGCGCGGGCCGCCGCCGAGCTGGTGTCGCTCACCGAGGACGACGTGTATCTCGCCGTGCTGCCCGCCGAGTCCCACCTCGCCTTCGGCTGCCCCGGCATCGTCGGCACCCTCTCCGTCGGCGGCGCCGTCGTCCTCGTCGAGGACCCGGAGCCCGCCGAGTGCCTTGAGGTCATCGCACGCGAGCGGGTCACCATCACCTCGGTGACCCCCGCCGTCGCCCAGTCCTGGCTCGACGTACTTCCCACGGACCGGGCCGACTTGAGCACTCTGCGTCTCGTGCAGATCGGCGGCGCGCCCCCGCACCGCGCGACCGCCGAGCGCATGGGCCCCGAACTGGGCTGTCGCCTCCAGCAGGTCTTCGGTATGGCCGAGGGGCCGCTCGCTCTCACCCGGCCCGCCGACCCGGACGAGACCGTGCTCACCACACAGGGACGCCCGCTCTCACCCGACGACGAGATCCGCGTGGTCGACGCCGACGGCAAGGACGTGCCCGACGGGGAGCCCGGCGAACTCCTGGTACGCGGCCCGTACACCTCGCGGGGCTACTACCGGGCGCCCGGCCACAACGCGCGCTCCTTCACCCCCGACGGCTACTTCCGCACCGGCCACCTCGCCCGCCGCACCCCGGACGGCGACCTGGTGGTGACCGGCCGCCTCAAGGACGTTCGCTAGCGGTTTCACGACTGCGCCAAAGCCCTTCAGGAACGTGCGCGTCGCCGCAGGCCCCAGCCCGCTGCCGCGAGCACCCCGAGCGCGGTGCCGGCGGTCAGAGCCGGATGGTGGGCCATACCCGCCTGGAGCGAGCGCGGGTGGGCCTGGATGTCGAAGATGCCGTGGGCGCCGAAGTCGGCACCAGCTCTCCACGCGCCTGCCCGTCGCCGTGTTCGCCCGAGAGGGAACCGCCGTAGGAGACGACCAGGTCCGCCGCCTTCTCGACGAACCGGCGGAAGGCCGCGACCCCCTCGGTGTCCTTGAGGCCGAACGGGATCCGGGTGTGCACGCACCCCTGGCCGAAGTGCCCGTACAGCGAAGGGCCGTCGTAGTCGAACTCCGTGAAGAGGTCCGTCAGGTCGCGCAGATAGTCGCCGAGCCGGTCGGGCGGCACAGCCGAGTCCTCCCAGCCCTCCCAGGTCTCGCGCTCGTCCGGCGGGCGGGCGGTGACCCCGAGTCCCGCCTCGCGCGCCCTGAGCATCCGCCGCTCGCGCGCGGAGTCGTCGGAGAACGCGACGCTGTCGTCCTTCTCGCTCCGGCCCACCGCCCGCAGCAGCGCATGGGCCTGCTCGTCGGCGTCCTGTTGGCTCTCGCCGCTGAACTGCAACAGCAGCCACGCCCCGCCATGCGGAAGCGCCTCCAGCGACTCCAGATGGGTGCGCTCCTCGCGCATCAACTGCGCCATCCGGTCGTCCAGCGCCTCCAGCTGGGCGGGCGAGCTGTGTTCGAGCAGGCGCGGCACGTCGTCGGCGGCCGTACAGATGTCGGGGTAGCCCAGGACGAGCATGGCGTCGGCGGCGGGGACCGGGACCAGGTCGAGTTCGGCCCGCAGGACGGTGACGAGCGTGCCCTCGCTGCCGACCAGCGCCCGGGCGAGGTCGAAACCGCTCTCCGGCAGCAACGAGTCCAGGTTGTAGCCGGAGACCCGGCGGGGGATCTTCGGGAAGCCGCGCCGGATGTCCCCCAGATGGTCCTGGACGATGCCGCGCAGCCGCTCGTAGATCTCGGCGCGCCGTCCCCCGGCCGCGACGATCGACTCGTACTCGCTGTCCGAGGTCGGTCCCACCCACATGCGCAGACCGTCATACGTGAGGATCTCCAGGCGCCGTACGTTGTCGACGGTCTTCCCGTACGCCTGGGCGGAGGCGCCGCACGAGTTGTTGCCGATCATTCCGCCCAGCGAACAGTGGCTGTGCGTGGAGGGCTTGGGGCCGAACTTGAGTCCGTGCGGGGCGAGTTGGCGGTTGAGTTCGTCCAGTACGATGCCGGGCTCGACCACACAGGTGCGCCGCTCGGGGTCGGTCTCCACCAGCCGGTCGCAGTACTTCGTCCAGTCGATGACGACGGCCTCGTTGGTGCACTGCCCGCCCAGGCTCGTACCGCCGCCCCGGGACAGGACCGGCGCACCGAACCGCGCGCACACGGCCACCGCGGCCACGGCCGCGTCGACCGAACGCGGTACGACCACGCCGATCGGGACCTGCCGGTAGTTCGACGCGTCGGTGGCATACGCGCCACGGCTGCCCGGGTCGAACCGCACCTCGCCGTCCACCGCCTGCCGCAGCGCCCGCTCCAGAGCGACCTCGTCGAGCGCGGCCATCTCGGCTCCTTCCTTGGCCGCCCCGGTCGGGCGGTCCGGCTCGTTCCGCCCGTGCCGGTACCCCCCTCGTCGACCCTTACACCGCCCGGTGGGCGGGGCCACCTCAGCCGCGCAGTCGCGGAAGCACCTTGGTGCGGTAGAAGTCGAAGAAGCCCTGCTGGTCCTTGCCGATCTGGTTGATGTAGACGGTGTCGAAACCGGCCTCGGCGTATTCGCTCACCGCGCCGACATGGGCGTCCACGTCGTCCCCGCAGGTGACGGCGGACGCCACGCGGTCCCGGGTGACGAGTTCCGACGCCTGCTCGAAGTGGCGCGGGGTCGGCAGGATCTGCGCCAGCTCGCCGGGCAGCTGCTCGTTGGCCCACAGCCGGTGCGCGGTGCGGACGGCCTCGTCACGATCGGTTCCCCAGCACACCTTCAGCCCCGCCAGCACCGGTTTGGAGCCGCCTCCGCTGCGCCGGAACCGCTCGATGCCCTCCGCGTCGGGCGCCATGGAGATGAAGCCGTCGCCGATCCGTCCGGCCACTTCGGCGGCCTGCGGGCCGAAGGCGGACACATCGATCGGGACCGGCTCTTCGGGGACGGTGTAGAGGCGGGCGTTCTCCACGGTGTAGTGCTTGCCGTAGTGGCTGACCTGGTCGCCGGAGAACAGCATCCGCATCACCTGTACGGCCTCCTCCAGCATCTCCAGCCGGATCGACGCCTCCGGCCAGGCGTCGCCGAGGATGTGTTCGTTGAGCGCTTCCCCGCTGCCGATGCCGAGCCGGAACCTGCCGCCCAGCTGCACCGCGCTGGTGGCTGCCGCCTGCGCCACGACCGCCGGGTGCATCCGCACGGTGGGGCAGGTGACCGCGGTCTGCACCGGCAGCGAGACGGCCTGGGACAGCGCACCGATCACGGACCAGACGAACGGGCTCTGCCCCTGATCGTTGTTCCACGGGTGGTAGTGGTCCGAGATCCACAGCGAGGTGAATCCGGCCTGTTCCGCCATCCTGGCCTGTTCGACCAGCTCGCCGGGGGTGTGTTCCTCGCTGGACAGGAAGTATCCGTACTCCGTCATGTCAGGCTCCTCCTGGGCGCAGTGGTGGCTGCCCGGGTGGCCGGAACACGAAAGCCGAAACCCCTGCACGCGGCTCAACCGTATGCAGGGGTCCGTACGACCGCATCCGGTAAGTGCGGCCCGCCGGGCCGCACCCCTCGGAGATCAGCGCGCGGTGACGAGGGCGGCGCGCCCCGTCGGGGCCGGCGAGGTGTACGTCGGGGACTGGTGGGACCTGACCGGGCCGCCCGCGATGGGCTGCGGGCCCGCCGAATAGAGGGCTTCGTCGAACGCCTGGCCGTTGGTGGGCGCCTTGCCCACGGCGAACGCGGCGACCGCCTTGCCGCCCACTACGGAGGTCGAGATGTAGTCGCCGACCATGCTCCCCTGGGTGGTGGAGGCGATCTGGTCGAGCGTGAACGGACCTGCCAGCGTCGCCGGCGCGGACCAACTGGTGCCGCTGTTGGCCGAGGACACATAGCCGACCTGGAGCTGGCACGTCGTCGCCGTGCAGTTGGCCTGCGGGTAGAAGTAGTAGTACAGCCCGATCCGGGCCGACGCTCCGGAGGTCGACTTGTCCACGCCGATGCCGGGGATGAAGTGGTCGACGCTGCTGGAGGTGGCGTCGATGGGAACCCGGGTCACGGCCGACCACGAGGTGCCGTTGGTGGACGTCGCGTACACGATGTCGTTGGACGGGCAGCCGGAGCGGAAGCGGCAGTCCTGCCAGGCGACGTAGACCTTCCCGGCCCCGTCGATCTCCGCCGAGGGCAGCCCCTCGCCGTCCCGGAGATTACCGGCGACGCCGTGGCTGCTGACGTTCGCCACCAGCGAGGTCGAGCTCCAACTGGAGCCGCCGTTCGTGGAGTTGAAGGCACGGATCGAGGTCCCGTTGGTGGAGTAGGGGACCACCACCGTGCCGCTCGGCTGGACCAGCGGCTGGCCGCCGAGACCACTCGGGCTGCCCGAGGGCGACGTGGGCGCGGACCAGGTGGCGCCGCCGTCCGTGGAGGTGCTCAAGATGATCCGGTTGCCGGACGAGGTGACGTCGACCTCGACGTAGCAGTTGCCGTAGAACGGGCTCGTGGCGGTGTTGTCGCAGACGATCCACTCCTTGTCGTACCCCTGACCGTCGTTGCCGACCGCGAGGACGGGGTTCTGCCAGGAGATACCGTCGGCGGAACGGCTGACGCTCACTCCGGCGCCGTTGACGTTCGCGTCGAGGACGAGACCGGAGACCATCCACGTGCCGTGCTTGGCGTCGTAGGCGACCGACGGGTCGGACACCCGCGCCCAACTGCCGCCCTGGTAGACGGTGATGCCCGGCAGCATCCCGTGCTGCCAGGTGGTACCGCCGTCGGTGGAGGTGTTCCAGCCGATGTCGGACGAGCCGCCGTCGGTGAACCGGCCGACCTGGGAGGAGGCGACGACCGTGTTGCCGTACGCGAAGGTGTCCGGCTCCAGCTCGGTGGCGTGCTGGCTGGTGGTGTTGGTGAACGGGTCGGTGCTGAGCCGGGTGAGCGAGGGCGGCGGCGTCGTACCGGTCAGGGCGACGTCGTCGTAGAGCGTGTACGTGGGGTCGCCCGTGTAGTTGTCGTCGTGGCTGATGAGGGTGAGGGTGTAACTGTGCCCCTCGGTCACGGCGCTGGTGGCCTGCTGCCAACCCTGGCCGTTGGTGCAGGTCTTGGCGAGGACGGTGCTGGTGGTGCCCGCGGTGTTGTCGCGGAGGGTGGCCGTCGCCCAGTCGTAGGTGAGGGTGTCGGGGCAGCTGATGTCGTACCAGAACGACAGCTGGTTCTCACCGGTCGCGGTGGTGAAGGTCTGGGCGATCGACGAGTCCCCGTTGGTCGGCGACGTGCCGCCCACCCGGGCGGCGTACGTACCGCTGTGCGCACCCGAGTTGACGGTGGCCGTGGTACCGGTCGACGTCCAGCCGGTGAGCGAGCCGGACTCGAAGCCGCCGTTGCTGACGGCGGCCTCGGCCGGTTGGGCGAGCAGGACGACGGAGAAGAGGACGGTGGCGAAGCCGGTGGAGGCGGCGAGCAAGCGGTTTCGGTGCCGGGTTCTCGTGCCGACCGGGAGCGGCGGCTTCGTGCGCTCCCGTACGGAACGCCCAACGCGATGCGACATGGAACTCACCCTTCACACAGCCGGGCAGGGGACCGGCGGGGACGGCGGGAAGTCCGTTCACGTACGGGCGAGATGGTGCCAGGGTGATATTGCCGCGACAATGCGGAGGACGCCGGATCGTGTCATGCGCACGGCAAAGCTTTGGCATGCGCGGACGCCGGCGCCGGCGCCGGCGTTGTGGACCGACGGCGCGGCACGCGACATCGGTGTCCCATGTGGACCGCCGTGATCCCGGTGGCGCTACCCTGGTCGCCTGCGGTGATCTCCGGGTTGCCGCGCGGCGGTGGGGCCCGCCGTATCCGAACCGTGGCATGCGTGCCACCAACGGTCCCTACTTGCGATGATGTGCACCTGTATGTCCAGGTGCCCGGCGAGTAGGAGACATGTGTCCATGGGATCCCCGTTTTCCCGGGTGGTGGACGAGTCCGTCGATCCCCATGTGGGTCCTTCCCCGCGCGAGCGGCGGCGACGGGCGCGGCGCGAGCTGGCGCCGGTCGTGGCGGTGGTGGCGCTCGGCGGCGCGATAGGCGCGTCGGCCCGGTACGGCGCCGGGCTGCTGTGGCCGGCCGCCCCGCCCGGCGCGTTCCCCACGACCACGCTGGTCGTCAACGTGCTCGGCTGCGCGGTGATCGGCGTGTTCATGGTGGTGATCACCGATGTGTGGGCGGCACACCGGCTGGTGCGGCCGTTCTTCGGCACCGGCGTCCTCGGCGGGTTCACCACGTTCTCGACGTACGCCGTGGACATCGAGAAGCTGGTGGACGGCGGCCGCCCCGGCGCGGGCCTCGGCTATCTCGCGCTGACGCCGGTCTCGGCACTTACGGCGGTATGGCTCGCGGTGACGGCCACGCGCCGCGTCTTTGCACGGAGGCGACGATGACCGGCCGCGAGGCGACCACGACCGGGCTGCGGAGGCACGGATGACCAGGCTGACGGGCAGGGCCCTGCGCGTGACGATCTTCATCGGCGAGAGCGACCTGTGGCACCGCAAGCCGGTGTACGCGGAGATCGTGCACCGGGCGCACAAGGCGGGACTCGCCGGTGCGAGCGTGTTCCGGGGGATCGAGGGTTTCGGCGCCTCGTCCCTGATCCACACCCAGCGGCTGCTGTCGCTGAGCGAGGACCTGCCGGTGGCGATCGTGATCGTGGACAGCGAGGAGCGCGTCCGCGCGTTCTTGCCGCAGCTGGACGAGTTGGTGGCGGAAGGACTGGTGATCCTCGACGACTGCGAGGTCATCCGGTACGTGGGCCGGGAGAAGAACGCGTGAACTGGTTGCTGGTGATCCTGGGTGCCACGGTCGGCGCTCCGCTGCGGTTCCTGACCGACCGTGCGGTGCAGACCCGGCACGATTCGATATTCCCCTGGGGCACGTTCACGGTGAACGTGGTCGGCTGTCTGATCCTCGGCGTGCTGACCGGCGCGGCCACCGCCGGGGCGAGCTCGTCGCATCTGCAGCTGCTCCTTGGCACCGGCCTGTGCGGGGCGTTGACGACGTACTCGACGTTCTCGTACGAGACACTGCGGCTGGCCGAGGACGGCGCGGCGTTCTACGCGCTGGTGAATGTGGTCGCCAGTGTGGTCGCGGGCCTGGGGGCGGTCTACCTCGGGGTCACGGTCGCGGAAGCCGTGTGGGTATGAGCGACGCCGACGGTCCCCCACCGGCCGGACCCGGTGCGGAGCGCCCCGCCCGGATGAGTCCATGGCGGTTCGTCGTCGCGTTCGGCACGGTCAGTCTGCTGGCCGACTTCGTGTACGAGGGCGCGCGGGCCGTCACCGGACCGCTGTTGGCCTCGCTGGGGGCATCGGCGCTGGTCGTCGGCGTGGTGACCGGTGCGGGCGAGGCGGCCGCGCTCGGGCTGCGGCTCGTCTCCGGCCCGATGGCGGATCGCACCCGCCGCTTCTGGGGGCTGACGATCGCCGGGTACGCCCTGACCGTGGCCTCCGTGCCGTTCCTCGGCGTGGTCGGAGTCCTGTGGGCGGCCTGCGCGCTGGTGATCGCCGAGCGGGTCGGCAAGGCGGTGCGCAGCCCCGCCAAGGACACCCTCCTCTCCCACGCCACCGCCGCGACCGGCCGGGGACGCGGGTTCGCCGTGCACGAGGCGATGGACCAAGTGGGCGCGCTGATCGGCCCGTTGACGGTGGCGGGCATGTTGGCGCTCACCGGCGGCGACTACGGCCCCGCCCTCGGCGTGCTGGCCCTGCCCGGCGTCGCGGTGCTCGCCGTGCTGGTGTGGCTGCGGGCCCGGGTGCCGGATCCGGCCGCGTACGAACGCGAGTTGACACCGCAGCCGCAACCGCGGACGGCCGGGCGGCTGCCGACCGCGTTCTGGACCTACGCCGCGTTCACCGCGACCACCACCGCCGGATTCACCACCTTCGGCATCCTCGCCTACCACCTCGTCCAGCGAGGTCTGCTCGCGACGGCGTGGGTGCCGGTGCTGTACGCGGCCGCCATGGTCGTCGACGCGTGCGCCGCGCTGGTCACCGGATGGGCGTACGACCGGGTGGGCGCGCGGGTCCTCGTGGCGCTGCCGCTGCTGTCCGCCGCCGTGCCCGCGCTGGCCTTCACGGACACGGTCGGCTGGGCGGTGGCGGGTTCGCTGGTGTGGGGCGCGGCGATGGGCATCCAGGAGTCCACCCTGCGGGCCACCGTCGCCGACCTCGTCCCGGCCGGCCGCCGGGCCACCGCGTACGGCGTCTTCGCCGGGACGGTGGGCGCCGCGAGCCTGGCCGGCGGTGCCCTCACCGGCGCCCTCTACACGTACTCGATTCCGGTGCTCATCTGGGTGATCGCCGCGATTCAGGTGTCCGCCCTCGGCGTGCTGGCGGCGCTGCGCACGCGGGCCCGCTGAGCGCGCGCCGCACAGCGGGAATGCCCGGCGAGGCGCTGGGTACCCGTCGCCGCGCCGGTGACGGGTGAGGCACGCGGCGCGTACACGGCGGTGTCGCGCGCCTTCGGCCGTCGGCGGCGCCGGGGGTGCTTACATGGGGCCCTCGTCATACGGGCGAACCCATACATCGCGGGCGGTTGTCGAGGTGATCAACGGATGGGGCGAGCAGCGGCCGCGACCGCCGAGACCCTCGCGTGGTGGCTCCTTCTGACCGGCGGCTGGCTCATGCTCATCAGCACCGTGGACGCCCTGGAACTCGTCGTCGGCGCGAGCTGCGCCCTGTTGACGGCGGTCGCGGCCCGCGCGGCCCGCCGGGCGATGGCGGGCCGGTGAACGGGTGGCTCTGGGCCGCGAGCGCGCTGCTCGCCGCCGGGCTCGGGCCCGTGGTGTGGGGTGTGGCGACCGGGCCGCTGGAACGCCGGGTCGTCGCCCAGAACTTCGGCACCTCCGCCGTCTGCCTGGTCATGCTCCTGCTGGCCCAGGGATACCAACGGCCGTCCTACGTCGATCTCGCGCTGGTCCTCGCCGTGCTCGGCCCGGTCGGCACCCTCGTCTACGCGCGCCTGCTCGCCGACGACCTCACCTCCGATCCACCGCACACCCGCCTGCTGACCGCGGTGGCCGCGGTCGCCACCTCGGTGGTGACCGTCGCCATGTGCGTGGCCACGGGGCCGGGCCGGGCCATGGTGAAGCTGCTGCTGATCGGGGCGCTCCTGGTGGCGGGGAACGTGATCGCGTCCAGGGCGATGTCGGGTGGTTTCTCGGGAGGCAAGGAGACCTCGCATGGCTGATGTGCCGGTCGTCCTGGCGCTGCTCCTCGTCGCCGCCGCGGCGACCGCGGCGGTGGCGGTCCGGGATCCGGCCCGCCAGGCCCTGGTCCTCGCCGTGCTCGGCCTCGCGCTGGCCGTCCTGTTCACCGTGTTGCAGGCACCGGACGTGGGCCTGTCCCAACTGGCGGTGGGCTCGGCCCTGACCCCGCTCCTGATCCTGCTGTCCGTACGCAAAGTACGGCGCCGGGGACTGCGCAAGGGCGGCGGCCGATGAGCCGACGGCTGCGGATGTGGGTGCTGGCCGTGGGCGGCCTGGGGGTGGCCGCCCTGCTGGCCGCCGCCTTTCTGCGGCTGCCCGGCTTCGGCGGCGATGTCCACCCGTACGGTGACCGCTCGGTGGCGGCCTCCCTCGGCCGCCGTACCTCCAACGTCATCGCCTCCGTCAACTTCGACCAGCGGGCCTTCGACACCCTGGGCGAGGAGAGCATCCTGTTCGCGGCCGTCCTCGGCACCGTCGTCCTGCTGCGGCAGACCCGCGACGAGCGCCAGGTCCGGCCCGCCCCGGCCGAGGTCGTCCCGGCCGTACGGCGCTATGCGCTGATCATGCTGCCGGTCGCCCTGCTGGTCGGCCTCTATGTCATCGCGCACGGGCAACTGAGCCCCGGCGGCGGCTTCCAGGGCGGCGTGGTCGTCGCCACCTCACTGCATCTGCTCTACATCGGTGCGGACTACCGCGCCCTGGAACGGATCCGGCCGGTCGGCCTGTACGAGGTCGGGGACGCGGCCGGGGAAGGCGCCTACCTGATCCTCGGCATCGCGGGGCTGATCGGCGGTTCGTCGTTCCTCGCCAACACCCTTCTCCCGCTCGGCACGTTCAACGCCCTCGCGTCGGGCGGGACCGTGCCGCTCCTCAACGCGGCGGTCGGCATGGAGGTGGGCTGCGCGGTGGTCGTGCTGCTCGCCCGCTTCCTCGACCAGGCCGTCGAGATCGAGCAGGACCGCACGAACGAGAAGGACCACACGAAATGAACGGGGGCGCGAGCACACAGTGATGTCCGTACTGCCGTATCTGGTCGCCGGCTGGATCTTCCTGGCCGGCTGCTACGGTCTCGCCACCAGCCGTCATCTGGTCCACGCGGTGGGCTGTCTGGCGGTCTGTCAGTCCTCGACATACGTACTGCTGCTCGCCGTGGGCTACCGCGAGGGCGGCACGGCACCGGTCCACTCCGATCTGAAGCCCGGCTCGCGTCCGGTCGTCGACCCGGTCGTCCAGGCGCTGACCCTCACGGACGTCGTGGTCGGCGCGACGGTGACCGCGCTGCTGCTGGCCCTGGTGATGCAGGTGGCCAAACGCCACGGCACGGTGGACCCCGACGAACTCTCCGAGCTGCGCGGATGAACCACCTGCTGCCGTTGGTCGTGGCCATGCCGCTGCTCGGCGCCGCCGTCCTGGTCGCGGCCGGGCGCCGGCTGCCCCGGGTCGCCGCCGAGTCGATCGGAGCCGGCACCGCGGCGGCGACGGCGGGGCTCGCGCTGGTCCTGCTGGTCCACTCCTCGCCCGACGCCGTCGAGTGGGTCGGCGGCTGGCGTCCCGAGAACGGCAGCGGCGTGGGCATCGTCCTGGTCGGGGACGCCCCGGGGACCGGTCTCGCCGCCCTGGTCTCCGTCCTGGTCGTCGCCGTGCTCATCTACTCATGGCACTACTTCGACGAGCCGCCGCGCCGCCACGCCGGTTCCTACCCCGCGCTGGTCCTGCTCTTCCAGGCCGGCATGTGCGGCTTCGCGCTCACCGGCGACCTCTTCAACGCCTTCGTCTTCTTCGAGCTGATGAGCGTCGTGGCGTACGCGCTGACCGGCTACCGGGTCGAGGAGGCCAAGGCCGTCCAGGGCGCCCTCACCTTCGGGGTGGTCAACTCCCTCGGCGCGTACGCCACGTTGGCGGGCATCGTGCTGCTCTACGCCCGCACCGGCGAGCTCGGTATGCGGCAGATCGGAGCCCGTCTCGATGCCCACGGCGGGCCGGACGCGCTGACCCTGGGCGCCTTCGCCCTCGTCCTGACCGGCCTGCTCGTGAAGGCCGCCGCGGCGCCCTTCCACTTCTGGCTGCCCGACGCGCACGCGGTCGCGCCGACACCCGTGTGCATGCTCCTGTCCGGGGTCATGGTGCAGCTCGGGGTGTACGGGACATGGCGGGTGTACACGACCGTGTTCGCGGGGCCGGGCGGCATCCCCGCGCCGGACGCCGGACACGCCCTGCTGACGCTGGGCACGCTGAGCGCGCTCGTGGGATCCCTGATGTGCTGGCAGCAGCGCCACATCAAACGCCTTCTCGCGTTCTCGACCGTCGCGCACACCGGGCTCTTCCTCGTCGGCATCGGCCTGCTGCGTCCGGAAGCGACCGGCGGGGTCGCCCTGTACGTGGTGGGCCACGCGGGGGCGAAGGCGGCCCTGTTCGCCTGCACGGGCATCCTGCTCGACCGCTACGGAAGCGTCGACGAACACGAACTCCACGGCCGCGCACGGAAGTCACCCGTGGTCGCCGCCCTGTTCGTGGTGGCCGCGCTGGCCCTGGCGGGGCTTCCGCCCTTCGGTACGTGCCTGGGCAAATCGGTGACCGAGGAGGCGGCGGGCGGCGCCTTCACCGTCCTGTTCGTCGCCGTGTCGGCGGTCACCGCGGGGGCCGTACTCAGGGTCGCCGCGCGCGTGTTCCTGGGGCTCGGTCCTGTGCCGCTGAGCGATGCGGCCCACGAGACGAGCGGCGAGCACGAGGAACCGGAGACGCAGGGCCGGATGAGCCGCGCACCGGCCACCATGCTCGCGGTTCCGGCACTGCTGCTCGCCGGATCGCTCGCCACCGGCACCGCGCCGGGGCTCGCCGCGGCGACGGGCCGCGCGTTCGGAGTCGAGCCGCCGCACGCGCCGCACTGGACACTGCCCGGTGTGCTGCTCGGGATCGCGTCGGCTGCGCTGGCCGTCGGGCTCGCCGCGGCGGCCGTCCGGAGCCCGGCGCGCGTCGAACCGCACGGCTGGACGGAGCCGGTGCGCCGACTGCACTCGGGACACATCGGCGACTACGTCGCCTGGCTCCTGGTGGGCACGGCTCTGCTCGGCGCGCTCGCGCTGCCGGGCATCCTCACGGGCTGACCGCCGCTCCGCACCCTCGCCCGCGCCCGTGTCCGTGTCCGCCCCCGTGTCCGGATGTGACAGAAAGCTGTCATTGCGGCCATCGGTGCCGGGAGCGACGATAGGCGCATGCCCAGCACCCGCCGCGTCGTCATCGCGGTCTTCCCCGACGTCGACCTCCTCGACGTGACCGGCCCGGCCGAGGTCTTCGCGCTGGCCAACCGGGAGACCGGCGGACGGGCGGGCTACCAGGTGCGGTTGGCGGGCCGCTCCCGTGGCGAGGTGGTCACCTCGGCCGGTGTGCGGCTGCTGGCCGACCTCTCCTTCGCCGAGGTCGGCGGGGCACTGGACACACTCCTCGTGCCCGGCGCGGTGGACCTGCGGCCCGACGGCCCGGTCGCCCGGATCGACGAGGACGTCGTGGAGTGGGTCAAGGAGGCCGCGCCGCTGGCCCGCCGGGTGGCCTCCGTCTGCGTGGGCGCACACCTGCTCGCGGCGGCCGGACTCCTCGACGGGAAGACGGCCACCACGCACTGGTCCACCGCCGCACAGCTGGCCGCCGACCACCCGGCCGTGACGGTCGACCCGGACCCGATCTTCGTACGGTCCGGAAAGGTGTGGACCGGGGCCGGGATCAGCGCCTGCATGGATCTCTCGTTGGCGCTGGTGACCGAGGACCTGGGTGAGGAGGTCGCGCTGGCGGTCGCCCGGCAGCTGGTGATGTACCTCAAACGGCAGGGCGGCCAGAGCCAGTTCTCGGTCCCGCTGAGCCGGCCGCCCGCCACCCGCCGGGACATCGACGAGCTGCGGATGTTCATCGCCGACCACCTCGACGGCGATCTGTCCGCGGCCGCGCTGGCCGAGCGGATGTGCCTGAGCGAACGGCATTTCGCGCGGGTGTTCCGCCTGGAGACCGGCACGAGCCCGGCCTCCTATGTCGAGGCCGCCCGGGTGGAGGCGGCGCGCCGCCTGCTGGAGAGCACCGACGAGGCACTGGACCGGGTCGCCGCCGCCTGCGGATTCGGCTCCGTGGAAACCCTGCACCGGGCGCTGCGCAAGCAGATCGGCACCACCCCGGCGGCGTACCGCCGCCGGTTCCGCACCACCACCTGAACCGACAACGACCAAGCGTTTCCCTGCGTACGCGTGCGAACGGGCACGCCGTACGGCTTCGCGGTGCCCTGCACGCCGTGCGGGCTTCGCCCTGCCCTCTCCCGCCTGTTGAAAGGACGATCCACCATGACCGCTTCCGCCTCCACCAGCCTGCGTGACGTGATGGGCCTCGGCCACGAGCTCCCCCGGCTCGCCGACGCCACCCTGATCATGATCGATTTCCAGAACACCTACCGCACCGGCGTGATGGCGCTCGACGGCGCCGAGCCCGCCCTCGCCGCGGGGGCCCGCCTGCTGGCGGCCGCCCGCGCGGCCGGTACACCGGTCATCCACGTCGTCAACGACGGCGGGGAGAACACCCCGTACGACATTCGCGCCCGGATCGGTGCCATCAGCGACGAGGTCGCCCCCGCCGAAGGGGAGCCCGTCGTGGTCAAGCAGGTCCCCAACGCCTTCCACGACACCGATCTTGAGAAGACCCTGCGCGAGCTGGGCGCCGGGACCGAGCTGGTACTGGCGGGCTTCATGACGCATATGTGCGTCACGTTCACCGCTCAGGGGGCGCGTTCAACCTCGGCTACCGCCCCACGGTCGTCGCCGAGGCCACCGCCACCCGCGCGCTGACCAGCCCGGATGGCACCGCTCTGCCCGCGGCCGCCCTCCAGACGGCGGCGTTGACCACCATCGGCGACCTGTTCGGCGTCATCGCTGCGACGGTCGACGACCTCACCGCCTAGGGCCTGGCCCACCGACACGGGCCGGGCCGCAGCCAACGGACCCCTCCCCCACCTGCGGTGGGGGAGGGGTCCGAGTGCGTGCCGGTGATGATGCCGACCGTCAGCGGAGCGTCAGGAGACGGTCACGTCGTCGTAGTAGGTGTACGTCTCGTCACCCGCGTAGTTGTCGTCCTTGTTGGTGAGCGTGAGGGTGTAGCTGTGGCCGGCGGTGAGCGAGCCGGACGCGGTCTGCCAACCGGCGCCGCTGGTGCAGGTCTTGGGCAGGACCGTGGTGGTGGTGCCGGTGGTGTTGTCCTTCAGCGTGGCGGTGGCCCAGTCGTACGTGACGGTGTCGGGGCAGGTCACGTCGTAGCCGAAGGAGACCTTGGAGCTGCCCGTGGGGGCGGTGAAGGTCTGGGCGATGGAGGAGGTGTTGGTCGGGCTGGACGAGCCGAGCAGGGCGCCGTAGCTGCCGCCGTGGGCGGCGTCGGTGCTGGCGGCGGCGGACCCGGTGGAGGTCCAGCCGCTGAGGGTGCCCGTCTCGAAGGTGCCGTTGGTCAGCGCGGTGCCGGTGCCGCCGCCGCTGCTGCCACCGGTGGCGAAGGCCGTGGTGCCGTTCGGGGTGCCGAGGCCGGTCGGGCCGTCGTAGCCGGTGCCGGCGGTGCACAGGTAGCTCGGCGAGCAGGTGCCGTTGTTGCCCGTGGTGACGTCGTTGAGCGCGCTGGTGTGCGCGTACGGGTACTTCGACGGGTAGTCAGCGGTGCCGGGGGTGCCGGCCAGCGCGTAGACGCCGGCGATGATCGGCGCGGAGGCGCTGGTGCCGCCGTACACGTTCCAGCCGCTGGCCTGGTAGCTGTCGTACACCGCGACGCCGGTGGCCGGGTCGGCGACGGCCGACACGTCCGAGATGGCGCGCTTGGAGCAGCCGCTGTCGGTCTGCCAGCTGGGCTTGGGGTCATAGGCCGAGCAGCCGGAGCCGGTGCCCTCGGTGCTGCTGGTGTGCCACACCGACTCGGACCAGCCACGGGCGCTGGAGTCCTTCTTCAGCGCGGTGCCGCCGACCGAGGTCACGTACTGAGAGGCCGCCGGGTACTCGGCGCCGTACGCGGAGTCGCCCGCCGAGACGGTGATCGCGACACCGGGGTGCTTGAAGTACTGGTTGTCCGCGGTCAGGTCCGAGGAGTCCTCGGCGCCGCCGTAGCTGTTGGACACGTACTTGGCGCCCTTGGCGACGGCGGTGTTGACCGCGGTGCCCAGGTCGCTCATGTTGGCGGTGGAGGACTCGACCAGCAGGATGTGGGCGTTGGGGGCGATCGCCGAGACCATGTCGAGGTCCAGGGAGATCTCACCCGCCCAACCGGCGTCGGCGGTCGGGTAGTTGGTGCCGCCGTTCTGGTCGACCTTGCTGAAGCAGCCGTTGGCCGTGGTGCAGGCGGGCAGACCGTACTGGCTGCGGTAGGCGGCCAGGTCGGACTCGGCGTTGGGGTCGTCCTGGGCGTCGACGATGGCGATCGTCGCACCGGCACCGCCGTTGGCGGGCAGCTTGTAGGCGCTCAGCAGGTCGGACGGGCCGTAGCCGGACGGCACGGCGAGCGGCGAGACCGCGTTGACCGTGAGCGCGTGCGGCTGGACGACGTCGGTGCGGGCCAGCGCCTTGCAGGCCATCACGCGGTGCTTGGTGGGCTGCGAGCACAGGTGCTTGACGTGCGGCGTGGTGGCCGAGGCCGACGCGCCGGTGCTCTGGGCCTGGGCCGAACCGGCGGCGACCAGGCCGGTGGTGGCGAAGGCGAGCGAAACGAGCCCGGTGAGGGCGCTCCGCTGCGCGGCTCTCGATATACGGGGGATACCCATGGGTGGGGGGGTGCCTCTCTTTTACCGGTTCATGTACCGGCCACCGCGCGTCGGTGGACGGCCGTGACCGCTCGGCTGGACAGCGCGGACGGCATGCCGGGTCACGCCCCCGTACGGGCTCTCGCCCCCCTGTCGAATATCCGCATGAAGAGAGCAGTGGAATGCGGCACCGCGAGCGCACAGGGAAATTCCCTGGGCGTGCGGTGACCATTCCGCGGGGAATTGCTCTCTCCGCAGACAGGGAAGTAAGCCCCCGGACCGAAACGCGAATCCCGTATATCTAACGAACTGTCACCACGGGCTGTGGTGGCACCGTCCGCCGGGCGGAAGCAAAGCAGACTTGATGAGCACCGGTCAACGGGTATGACCTCGGGCTCCTGCACTCCGCCCGTTACGGGAATGTGAACGGTACGGACAGAGCAGGGCCAGAACACGTAAATGTCCGGCGCGTCATTACTCACCACTGGGCGGCAATTGACCATCACCTGAACCGGTGAACGGAAATGCATGGCAATACCTTGACCACTCATTGACCATGGTTCTCCGGTCCGACCGTTCAACCGCGGTGAGTTTTGGGGGTAGTTGGGCGGTCACCGTTCGCCGGATTACGGGTGGAAAGAGCGCGTAATCGGTCGGGTCGGTATTTTCGGCACCGGCTCGGCCGAAAGCGCCCGGGTGACGCCCCCCGAGCGACACCCGGCTGGCGCGCCTGCTCCGGTTTCGCCCCGCCGTGACGGCTTATGGTTCACATGACCAACTTCCGTCTCTGAAAAGGTCGTTACATGACGATCGCGCGCAGATCCGTACTGACCGGCTCGACCGTGGCCGCGGCCGCCACCGCCCTCGGCGGGGCGGGCGGCGCCGAGGCCGCGGACCGGGAGCGGCCCGGTCGGCTCCCGTTGCTCCAGCGCACCCCGAGCCGCCTGGGCGCGCCGGGCGTGGCCGGGCTGCATCTCCAGTTCGGCGCGGATGCCGCCACCGAGATGACCGTCTCGTGGCTCAGCCCCCAGTCCGTGCGCCGCCCCCAAGTGCGCCTCGGCTCCCCGCACGGAGGGGTCGGCCATGTGATCGACGCGGAGACCCGCACGTATCGGGACGGACTGTCGAAGGAAGAGGTGTACGTCCATCACGCCCGCCTCACCGGACTGCGGCCGGACACCACCTATCTGTACTCGGCCGGGCACGAAGGCGCCGCGCCGGAGACCGGGTCGTTCACCACGGCGCCGCGCGGGCGCACCGCGTTCACCTTCACCAGCTTCGGGGACCAGGGCGCGCCGAATCTGCGCCGGTCCCTCAAGTGGCCCTCCGGCGACGCCCCTTCGCCTTCGGGGCGCTTCCCCCTCTACACCAGCAGCAACGCCGGCAGCCCGGCCTCCGCCGACATCGTGGCCGCGGTGGAACGCGTCGGACCGCTGTTCAACCTCGTCAACGGCGACCTCTGCTACGCCTCGGCCGCCGGTGCCTTCGGCCAGGACCGCGTCGCCACCTGGGCGGACTGGTTCATCGGCAACAGCCGTTCGACGCGGTTGCGCCCATGGATGCCGTGTGTCGGCAACGGCGAGAACGAGATGGGCAACGGCCCCCTGGGGGTGACCGGTTACCAGACCTACTTCACTTTGCCCGGGTCCACGAACGCCGCCGACCCGGAGACCCGGGGCCTGTGGTACGCCTTCACGGTCGGCTCGGTCCGCTTCGTCAGCCTCGCCAACGACGACGTGGCGATCCAGGACACCGGTGACACCTATGTGAACGGGTACTCGGGCGGGGCGCAACGGCGCTGGCTGGAGCGTGAGTTGAAGGCGGCCCGGGCCAGCCGCGAGATCGACTGGATCGTGGTGTTCATGCACCACCCGATGATCTCCAGCAGCCGCGGTGGCAGCGGCAGCGACCTCGGGATCCGCGCGGCGTGGGGGCCGCTCTTCGACGCGTACGGGGTCGATCTGGTGCTCAGCGGCCACGAGCACTACTACGAGCGCTCGTTGCCGGTCCGCGGCTCCTTGCCGAACGAGGCCCGCACCCCGATCCCGGTCTCGACCAGGACCGACGTCGCGGACACGTCCCAGGGCACCGTCCACATGATCATCGGGAACGGCGGCAACTTCGCGACCACCCAGGACGACCTCTTCGAGGAGCCCAAGGGACGCGTCGTGGTCGACCTGAGCAAGGAGACCCAGGGCCGCCACCGCAAGGCGGTCTTCGTGACGGAGGACGCTCCGTGGCGCGCCGTCCAGGACCGCGCCCACACGCACGGCTTCGCTGCGTTCGACGTCGACCCGGGAGACACCCGCAGCGGCCGCACCCGTATGCGGGTCACCTACTACACGTTCGACGGCCCGTACGGGGACCTCACCCCGGTCGACACGTTCACCCTGGAACGGCCGCGGGGCGACGCACGGCGGTGAGCGGGCGGGGCCGGGCTCAGGTGTCGGCGGGTGCTCGATCGCGGCCGCGCGGGCCCCGTCCCGGCCCCCGCCGCTCGGCCCCGCCCGTCACACCCGCCCGTCACACCTGGCCGGACCGGGCGGCCTCTTCGCTGCGGCGGATCATCAGCCGGCCCATGAACCGCCGGTCCACCTCGCGCGCGCCCAGCCGCGTGGCCTCGGCCCGGGTGGGCGCGGTGATGTCGTAGTGCCAGCGGTGGTCCTTGGGCCCCTTGCGCTGGTACCAGGAACGGCGCAGACCGAGCGCTTTCGCGAAGGCGTGCAACTCGCGTTCGGTGTCCGCCGTCAGATGACACCAGCGGGTGGCCGGCAGGCCACGCCGTACCGCGAGGGCTCCGTAGTCCTTCATCCCGTCCACGTAGACCGCCACATCAACCTCCGACTCGTGCCGACGCCTATGGACCGTCGCTCCCGATACAACGATCCAACACCAAGGGAGATATGCATTCTGGTCTCCCCCGACGAGAACGGCGCAAACCACGCGGTGCGACGGGAGGGGCCGACCTGCGGCCGCGGGCCGGAAGTGGCCGGTCGCGCGGCTCACGCGTTCGGCCCCGAAAGGTGGCCCGGCCGCGCCGCCGGGAGCACGCTGGTGTCGTCCTGCGTCCCGCTGCGAGGAGACAGCCGATGTCCGCGACCGCGTACCGCTATGACGAACTGCGCGCCCTGTTCGTCAACTGCACCCTCAAGCGCTCACCCGAGGTGAGCAACACCGAGGGGCTGATCGACAAGAGCCGCCTCGTCATGGAGAAGAACGGGGTGCGGACCGACCTCGTCCGGGCCGTCGACCACGACATCGCGACCGGCGTCTGGCCGGACATGACCGAGCACGGCTGGGCGAGCGACGAGTGGCCGCAGCTGTACGAGAGGGTCATGGCCGCCGACATCCTCGTCCTCTGCGGGCCCATCTGGCTCGGTGACAACAGCTCGGTGATGAAGCAGGTCGTCGAACGGCTCTACGCCTGCTCCAGCATCCTCAACTCCCAGGGCCAGTACGCGTACTACGGCCGGGTCGGCGGCTGTCTCATCACCGGGAACGAGGACGGCGTCAAACACTGCGCCATGAACGTCCTCTACAGCCTCCAGCACCTCGGTTACACCATCCCGCCGCAGGCCGACGCGGGCTGGATCGGTGAGGCGGGCCCGGGGCCGTCCTATCTCGACCCCGGCTCGGGCGGTCCGGAGAACGACTTCACCAACCGCAACACCGCGTTCATGACCTGGAACCTGATGCACCTGGCCGCCCTGCTGAAGCGGGCCGGCGGTATCCCCGCGCACGGCAACCAGCGCTCGGAGTGGGACGCGGGCTGCCGGTTCGACTTTCCCAACCCCGAGCACCGCTGAACACGAAGCCATCCGGGGGAAGACAGCACCCGTGCGCCTAGGCTTCCGTCCGACAAGGGCCCACTCCGCATCAGACCCAGGAGCGCACATCGTGTTCGACGCCGCACCCCCGTACCCGTACCCCGAGAGCGCCGGAGCGGACGAGGCGCCCGCCCCGCACGCACTGCTCGCGCCCGTGCTCGGTCTGCTGGGCAGCTGGCGGGGTCGGGGGCAGGGCGGTTACCCCACGCTCGACCAGGACTTCGCGTATGCGCAGGAAGTCACGTTCAGCCACGACGGCCGGCCGTTCCTGCGCTACGAGGCCCGCGCCTGGCTGCTGGACGCCGACGGTACGCCGCTCAGGCCGTCGGCCCGGGAGAGCGGCTGGTGGCGGCTCCAGCCCGACGGCCGGGTGGAGGCCCTGATCACCCAGCCCACCGGGATCGCGGAGATCGCGGTCGGCCGTGCGACCGGCGCGGCGGTGGACCTCTCCACCCACGAGGTGGCCCTCACGCCCACCGCCAAGGAGGTCAACGCGACTCGCCGCCAGTACACGCTCACCGACGACGCCACCCTCACCTTCGTCCATGACCTCGCGGCCGTCGGTCAGCCGTTGCAGCACCATCTGTCGGCACAGCTGCGCCGGACGGCACCGGCCGGGTAGCCGCGGGCCTCCCTCACCCGTGGGTCCGCCGCGCGATCCAGCCCGCCATCGCCCGTACCCCGACGCCGATCGCGCGCTCGTCCGGGGCGAAGTCGGGATAGTGCGGGAAGCCCGTGGTGATGGGCGCGCCGGGGGCGCGGACGCCGAGGAAGGTGTACGTGCCGGGCAGGCGCTGCAGATAGAGCGCGAAGTCCTCGCCGTTGAAGGGGAAGGCGGCGTGCAGCTCGGTGACCGCTCCCCGGCCGAGCGTGCGGCGCAGATGGTGGGCGACCCGGCGGGCGTCGCCCTCCGGGCAGACCATGGCCGGGAAGGGCTCGGCGGGGAAGCTCGCGCCGCTTCCCGCGTACGACTTGGCCAGACGGCGGATGTCCTCGCGCACCGTCACGTACCGCTCCGGGGGCCAGCAGCGGTACGACACGCTCACCTTGGCGTCCTGCGCCCGCGCGCGGACCGCCACGAACCGGGCCAGCGGCCCGTCGGGCGTCTCGACCTCGGTGACCATCCGCTCCAGGTCGGCGGGCGACTGGGGCGCCGCCACCGTGGCGAGCGCGCTGATCTCGGCGACCAGGCGCCGCGCGGCGGCGGGCGCGTCCGGCCCCGAGAGCGTCACCTCCGCGCGGTCCAGGCCGGGCAGCCCGTACCCCGGTGTCACGGCGAACTGCCCCACCGGGAACGGTCCGCAGTGCAGTGCGTGGATCTCCTGGATCCGCGTGCTCTCCAGCACGCCCGCGTCGATCAGCGCGCGGGCCCCGGCCAGGGCCTCCTCGGCGGGCTGGAACAGGAACACCACGGTTCCGCTCAGCTGCCGCCGCAGCCGGGCCAGGACCTTGGCTACGCCGATGGCCACCGTGGTGTGGATGTCGTGGCCGCAGACGTGGGCCGGTGCGGTGCCACCGCCGACGATGTCCTGGGGCGGCACCGCGTCCATGTCCGCCCGGTACGCGACGGTCCGGCCCGGACGTGCACCGCGCAGGACGCCTACCACGCCGGTGCCGCCCACCCCGGTGGTGACGGTGAGCCCGGCCGCCCGCAGCTCCCGGGCGACGATCGCGGCGGTGCGCCGCTCCTGGCCCGGAGCCTCGGGGTGCAGGTGGATGTCACGCCGCAGCGCGACCAACTCGCCTTCCACACCCGCCAGTTCGCGATCGACCGCGCGTTGCCCCACCGCCCCTCTCCCCCCGTCGGCAGCGGCCTGCCCCGCGGTCCCCCACACGATCGCGGCACCGGTGGCGGCCGCTGTGGCCAGCAGACTGCGACGCCCGAGAGCGTGCTCGATGGGACGGTTCACTGTTCCCCCTCGGTGGTGCTTCAGATGGTTTCCGGGACGCGCACGTCCCGGTGACACCTTCTCCGTACGCGGGTGCCGCCGCCCATCCGACGGACCACCGCCCGGGGGTGGGGATAACCCCCTCGTGCGAGGTGCACTCCCGACAACGGCCCCGGAACCAAACCCTCCAGACATGCACCCGCCAACCCGCTATGGTGAGCGCCGACCTGGCTCAACGGTCCTCAATCGGGGGATGACCTGCATGGACTCAATTCTTTTCAACCTGACGACCGCGGCACTGATGGTGCTGATGTTCAAAAGCGGCGTGGCCCTGATAGGTGAGGGCACGGTCCGCGAGCGGCCGATCCCCTGGGCGGCGGTCGGTGTGACCGTCGTGGCGGTCGGCGCGGTGGTGCTGCAGCAGCTCTGGTCCGGGGCGATGGACGCCCTCGACAGCGATCCGAGCAAGACCGGTTGGTGGCGTGTGGTGACCTCGGTGTTCATGCAGAACGGCGGGCTCCTCGGCGGCGCCTGGAACATCGCCACGCTCGCCGCGACCGCCGCGCTGGCTCAGTGGTTCTGGCGCGGTCCGCTGCTGCTCGCGCTGTTCGCCGCCGGCATCCTGCTGCCCCAGCACATCGACGCGCTGTTCGGCGACACCGCCCCGAGCACCGATCCGCGCAACTTCGCGGGGAGTTCCGGCGCGACGTACTTCCTGGCGGCCACCCTCACGGCGGGCCTCCTGCTCACCAGCAGCGCCACCAAGGAGCGGCTGCTCGCGGTGAGCGTGCCCGTGGCCGGTCTCGCGATGTGGCTGGCCCAGGAGAACGGCCACGGCCTCGTGTCCGTCTACGGTTTCGTCCTCGGCGCCGCGGTGCTGCCGCTCGCCCAGCGGCTGCGCAACCGGCCCGTGGCGGCCGCGGCCGTGCCGGACGACGAGCTCTCGACCACCCGGGCGAACGGGTAGCCGGCCGACGGCAGACGCCGCGGTTCACCTGCGAGAAGCCGACTGCGGTGGCCACCTGCCGCCGCCGGCTTCGCCGTCACCGCCGAGTTGCCGACCCGCCCTGCCCGGCTACAGTTCGACCACATCGACTTCCCCTTCCGGGGCGGCCCGTCCCGCGGGGCCCGCTCCCACAGCTGGAGACACGATGAGCAAGGCCGAGAGCCCCGCGTCACACGCCGCGGACAGCCATGACGGGATCCGCGTGCACGGCGCGCGCGTGAACAACCTCAAGGACGTCAGCGTCGAGATCCCGAAGCGCCGTCTGACGGTGTTCACCGGTGTCTCCGGCTCCGGCAAGAGCTCACTCGTCTTCGACACCATCGCCGCCGAGTCCCAGCGCCTGATCAACGAGACGTACAGCGCCTTCGTACAGGGTTTCATGCCCACCCTGGCACGGCCCGAGGTCGACGTACTCGAAGGGCTGACCACCGCGATCATCGTCGACCAGCAGCGGATGGGGGCGGACCCCCGCTCCACGGTCGGCACGGCCACCGACGCCAACGCGATGCTGCGCATCCTCTTCAGCCGACTCGGCACACCGCACATCGGCCCGCCCAGCGCGTACGCCTTCAACGTCCCCTCGGTCCGCGCCAGCGGCGCGATCACCGTCGAACGCGGAACCCACCAGAAGGCCGTGAAAGCCACCTACAACCGGACCGGCGGTATGTGTCCGCGCTGCGAGGGCCGGGGCACGGTCTCCGACATCGACCTCACCCAGCTGTACGACGACACCAAGTCGCTCGCGGAGGGCGCGATCACCGTGCCGGGTTACACCGGAGGCGGCTGGAACGCCCGGCTCTACGGCGAGTCCGGCTTCGTCGACCCGGACAAGCCGATCCGCAAGTACACCAAGAGGGAACTGCACGACTTCCTGTACCGCGAGCCGACCAGGATGAAGATCGCGGGCATCAACATGACGTACGAGGGGCTGGTCCCCCGGATCCAGAAGTCGATGCTCTCCAAGGACACGGAGGCGCTGCAACCGCACATCCGGGCGTTCGTGGAGCGGGCCGTCACCTTCGCCGTCTGCCCCGACTGCGACGGCACCCGGCTCAGTGAAGGGGCCCGGTCGTCGAAGATCAAGAAGATCAGCATCGCCGACGCCTGCGCGATGCAGATCAGCGATCTGGCCGCGTGGGTGGGCGGCCTCGCCGAGCCCTCGGTGGCCCCGCTGCTCACCGCGCTGCGCCGCACCCTCGACTCGTTCGTCGAGATCGGCCTCGGCTATCTCTCGCTGGACCGCGCGTCGGGCACGCTGTCGGGCGGCGAGGCGCAGCGCGTCAAGATGGTCCGCCACCTCGGCTCCTCCCTCACCGATGTCACCTACGTCTTCGACGAGCCCACCATCGGCCTGCACCCGCACGACATCCAGCGGATGAACGACCTGTTGCTGCGGCTGCGCGACAAGGGCAACACGGTGCTCGTCGTGGAGCACAAGCCGGAGACGATCGCGATCGCGGACCACGTCGTCGACCTCGGGCCCGGCGCGGGTCAGGCGGGCGGCACCGTCTGCTTCGAGGGCACCGTCGACGCGCTGCGCACCGGTGGCACCATCACCGGCCGCCATTTCGACGACCGGGCCGGCGTCAAGGAGACGGTGCGGACACCCACCGGCGTCCTGGCGATCCGCGGCGCGAGCACGCACAACCTCCGGAACGTCGACATCGACATCCCGCTCGGCGTGCTGTGCGTGGTCACCGGTGTGGCGGGCTCCGGCAAGAGCTCGCTCGTGCACGGGTCGATCCCGGCCGGTGCGGGCGTGGTGGCGGTCGACCAACGGCCCATCAAGGGCTCCCGGCGCAGCAACCCGGCGACGTACACCGGACTGCTCGACCCGATCCGCAAGGCGTTCGCGAAGGCCAACGGCGTGAAGCCGGCGCTGTTCAGCGCCAACTCCGAGGGTGCGTGCCCCGTCTGCAACGGCGCCGGTGTCATCTACACCGACCTGGCTGTCATGGCCGGTGTCGCCACCCCGTGCGAGGAGTGCGAGGGGAAGCGGTACCAGGCGTCGGTCCTCGACTACCACCTCGGCGGCCGCGACATCAGCGAGGTGCTGGCGATGTCCGTGACCGAGGCCGAGGACTTCTTCGGCGCGGGCGAGGCGGCCACCCCGGCCGCACACCGCGTCCTCGGCCGCCTCACCGACGTCGGGCTCGGCTACCTCAGCCTCGGCCAGCCGCTCACCACCCTGTCCGGCGGCGAGCGGCAGCGGCTCAAGCTCGCCACCCACATGGCCGACAAGGGCGGCGTCTACGTCCTGGACGAGCCGACCGCCGGCCTCCACCTCGCCGACGTCGAGCAACTGCTCGGCCTGCTCGACCGGCTCGTCGACTCCGGCAAGTCGGTGATCGTCGTCGAGCACCACCAGGCGGTCATGGCACACGCCGACTGGATCATCGACCTCGGCCCGGGCGCGGGCCACGACGGCGGCCGCGTCGTCTACGAGGGCACACCGGCCGACCTCGTCGCGACCCGCGCCACCCTCACGGGCGAGCACCTGGCGGCGTACGTCGGCGCCTGAGCGAAGTCAGTCCGTACGGACGAACGTCCCCACTGCGAGTGGTTTACGGGGTACGCGAGTCCGACACCGCGCCTCCCTGTGCTTCATTGCGGTTCATGACGACGCAAGCGCGGCGCTCCGGCTCGCTCGACCAGGATCCGGAACTGCCTTACCCCGCCGGCTGGTTCTGCCTCGCCCTGTCCCGTGAACTGGCCCGGGGAGCCGTGGTCACCCGCAGATTCATGGGCGAGGACGTCGTCATCTACCGCACCCGGACCGGTACCGCCCACGCCGTGCGCCCCTACTGCCCGCACCTGGGTGCCCACTTGGGTGCCGGGGGCACGGTCGAGGGCGAGTTCCTGGTCTGCCCGTTCCACCGTTTCGCGTTCGCCGCAGACGGGATGTGCGTGCGCACCCCGCAGGGGCCGCCGCCGCGCGCCCGGGTGGCGCACCGTCCCCTGCGCGAACGCAACGGGATGCTCTTCGTCTGGCACGGTCACGACGAGGAGCCGCCCGCCTGGGAGCTGCCCGAGACGCTCGGCGCCCACGCCGCACCCACCGCGTGGTGGGCCACGGACGTGACCACCCATCCGCAGGAGATCATCGAGAACATCACCGACTATCGGCACCTGTCCGCCCTGCACAGACAGTCCCTGCGGGAAGTGGCCCCACCGAGGCCCGACGGTCCGCTCCTGCACTTACGACTGCGTCTGGCGCCGGAACGCTTTCCCCGGGCCGGGGAGCCCTTCGCGGACCAGACCGTACTGCTGGCGGGCCTGGGCGTCCTCTGCACCGAGCTGGCCCTGCCCCGGCTCGGGCTGCTCTTCCACGTATGGAGCCTGCCCACGCCGACCGGACCATGGCGGTCGCGGCTGCGATTCGCCACCGCCTGCACGGTGATCGACCCGAAGCGGCTGCCCGGCACCGGCGTCGCGGCCCTGCGCGCCCCGCTGACCAGAAGCGCGGCCCAGGGCATGCACCGGCTCGCACTCCGGGTCATCAAGAAGGACCTGCCCATCTGGAACCACAAGCGCTACGAACCACGCCCGCGTCTCGCCCCCGGCGACGAGGCCATCGGCCAGTACCGCCGCTGGGCCCGCCAGTTCTACCCGACCGGCTGATCCCGCGGACCTCGCTGACCTCACAGACCTCGCAGTCCTCGCAGTCCTCGCAGTCCTCGCACGCGGCGCGATCGGCGGCGCCCTCCCCGCCAACCGCACCCACCTGTCACTCGTCTGCCCGTCGCGCCGTCACCCGGCGGACCCTCACCGGCCGTCAGGGTCGGCAAGATGAAGACCGCACTCACCGCACTCCTCACGGCCGCCGCGCTCGCCCTGCCGACGGCCGCTCCCCAGCCCGCCGCCCCTCCCCCGGTCGCCCGTACGGTCTCGGCCTGGCTTCCCTGGTGGAACACCGATGTCGCCTACGACGACGCCTTGCGCCACGCCGACCAGCTGCACACCGTCAGCCCCTTCTGGTACACGGCCGCCTCCGGGACCGATGTCAGGGGTGAGACGGGGGCGGGTGACCAGCGGATCATCGACGGTCTGCACGCCAAGGGCATCAAGGTCGTCCCCACCGTCACCGAGGTCCCGGACGCCGTATCGATGGCGGCCCTCATGAACGACCCCGCGCGGCGCACCGAGCACGTCGACGCCCTCATGAAGACCGTCACGAGCCGCTCGTACGACGGACTCGACCTCGACTACGAAGTGATGACCGAGACCGAGGACGCGGCCCTGCGCGAACAGGTCCGCATCGGCTACAACGCCCTGACCGGCGAACTCTGCGCCCGGCTGCACGCGCTGGCCAAACAGTGCGTCATCACCGTGATGCCCCGCACCAGCACCACCGGCCACGCCTACGACTATCCCCACCTCGGCACCGTCGCCGACCGCGTGCGCATCATGGGGTACAACCTCCACAACGCCCTCGACAAGCCCGGCCCGCTGTCCTCCGTCGCCTGGTACGAGGAGTTCCTGACCTACGCCGCGGCCACGGTCCCGCGCGCCAAGCTGGAGGTCGCCCTGCCCGCGTACGGCTGGGACTGGACGGTGGGTTCCACCGCCCGCGCCAAGCACGTCACTTCACAGGAGGCGGAGGTCCTGCGGCGCAGGGTGGGGGCGGAGTACGTCTTCGACACCACCTCGGGCACCCCGCACTTCTCGTACATGGACACCGACCGCAAACGCCACGAGGTCTGGTACCAGGACGCGAACGGCTCGGCCGCGCACCTGGCCGTACTCGCCCGCTTCGGGGTCACGGGCAGCGGCCTGTGGGCCCTGGGGTTCGAGGACACCAGACTGTGGGACACGCTCGCGCGTCGATGAGCCGTCTCCGCCAACCCGGCGGCGCAGACCCGGGCCATGGGCCGTCACTGAGGCAGCCGGGCTCCGCCGCGTGCGAGGAAGGGCAGTACGGCACGCAGGAAGTCCTCCGGGGCCTCGGCGAACGGCGCGTGGCCCGTGGCGAGCGGGTGCCAGGCGGCGTGCGCGATGGCCCGGCGCGCGGCCCGGCCGTCGCGGCCCACCAGCGGGTCCCGGGTGCCCCAGCACAGCAGGGTCGGTGCGGTGATGGCCGAGGCGGCGGCGCGCAGATCGTGCGCGGGCGCGCCGAAGCTGCGCCAGATCGCCGCGGCCGTGGCCAGGGACGCCCGGTCGTGGCGCCGGGCGGCGTCGCGCTCGATCATCCGCGTACGCGACGGTGTACGCACACGCAGATAGCGGCGGGGCAGCCGGCCCGCCAGCAGGCGCATCACGGGCGTGGTCCCGATGAGCCGCATCAGCGGGCCGTTGAACGGGGTGACGAAGGAGAAGCCGCCGCTGTTGACGAGGACGAGCGCGGCCACGCGATCGGGATCCGTGAGGGCGAGGCGTGCGGCGGCATACCCGCCCACGCTGTTACCGATCAGACAGGCGCGCTCCAGACCCAGACCGTCGAGGATCCGCGGCAGGATCGACGCGTACGCCATCGCGGAGATCCGGTCGGCCGCCGGACGGGCGGAGTCACCGTATCCGGGCCAGTCGACGGCATACACCCTGTGCCGTTCGGCGAGAGCGGGGACCACCGCGTCGAAGTCGCGCCGGTCGCCGGGGTTGGCATGCAGCAGGATCACCGGTGTGCCGCTGCCGTGCACGGCCACCGCCACGTCCCCGAGGGCGGTCGGAACCCGCGTGAGGGCGCCGGTCATAGGGGACTCCCGTCGCCTCACGTCGTGTTCCTGAGCATGCGGCGAACGCTAACCAGCCGCCGACCGGGCGGTCAACAGCGAGCGGGGGTGCAGGGGAACGGGGAGGGGCGAGCGCCCCCGGCAAGAACGCTCACCCCTCGGCGCGGACGGACCACGACCGTCCGGCGTCCGCACGCTCGGCTCAGTGGCCCGGCATGCCCGTGTAGTACGTGCCGACGTTCTGGTGGTAGGCCGGGTCATCCAGGTGCTTCTCCTTGTCGAACTCCGGCGCGTTCTTGATCTCTTCCTTGGTCCTGGCCACGTAGATCTTGCGCTCGTCCGGGTCGATCCGGGAGATGACACCGGCCGGGAGCAGCACATGCTTGCCGAAGATCCACATACCGGTGTCGACCACGATGCAGGCCGCGCCTACCGCGTCCGAGTGCTTGTCCACCTTGCCGATGCCGCCGTCGGTGGCTTCCACCTTGAAGCCCGTCAGGTCCGCTCCGGTGGTGAATCCAGCGGTCAGGGCATAGCCCCACATGTCCATGTCGCTCACAGCTATCTCCATTCTCTTCAGGTGTGCTTCTTCGGGCGGGTCTGTCTTCAGCTCTGTCCGAGGTCGTATCGGGCGCTACAGCAGCCCGTTGCCCGGGGCGGCCACGCCGACCAGCCAGATGAGGGCCAGCAACGTGTCGATGGCGCCGAGAACCAGGGCGACCAGTGCGGGCATCGGCTGCGCGCCCCTGCTCCAGCTCCGCCCCATCGCCAGCCAGCCGCACGCGACGGCGACCGGGCCGAGCAGGATGCCGAGGACGAAGAAGCCCGCGATCGCGCAGACCAGTCCGATGATGCCGAGCGTCGCGCGGTCCGGCCCGGTCCGGGGCCACCTGCGGTTCCGTGGCCGGGGGCTCCTGCGCGTACGCATGTTTCCGAGGCCCGTTGTCATCACTGCTCCCTCGGGCGTCGATTCAACTCGCACCCCGGGTACCCGCCTTCGGCCGTCGTACCCACCCGCTTTGTTCGGGCGCCTTCTCCGGGCGGCTTCTCCGGGACCGTGCCACCTCGTGGTTTGGCCCGCCGGGTCGGGGCTACCCGGAGCACTTGAGGTCTGCGTCAAAAGGACATCCGAGTGGCCGCGAGGGGACATGGCGAACGCACCCGAGAACACACCGACGCCGGATCAGGACCTGGAAGTACTGGAACTTGCCCGCGTCCCCGACACGATGAGCCTGCTCGCCTCGTACGAGGTGGACCTCGACCCGCACGGCGAGCTCACGGGCTACCGACGCATACGCCGGTACGAGCGCGGCGTTCGGACCGGCGCCCGTGACACCGCCCTGACACCCGGACCACACAGACCACGGACAAGGAGGGCTGGACACCATGACGGTTGTTCCGGCACAGCAGCGCGGCGGCGGAGGGACCAGTGGTCTCTACGACGTCCTGGAACTCGTCCTCGACCGCGGACTCGTGATCGACGCGTTCATACGTGTCTCCCTGGTCGGCATCGAGATCCTGAAGGTCGACATCCGCGTCGTGGTGGCCAGCGTCGACACTTATCTGCGCTTCGCCGAGGCGTGCAACCGCCTCGACCTGGAAGCCGGTTCGCATCACAGCGCGGGCCTGCCCGACCTGGCCGGCGAGATCACCGAGTCCGGTGCGCGCGGCAAGTCCAAGGGCGCGATCTCCGGCGCTGTGCAGACCGTCACCGACGCCGTCAAGGGAGCCCGCGAGGGCCACGAGGAAGGCGAGCCGGAGTCCAGGCCGCGCGCCCGGCGCACCACGTCCCGCCGGAAGGAAGAGCAGGAATGACCACGTACGTATACGGCATCGCGCGCCGTACGCATGCCCATCTGCCGGAGAGCATGGGCGGGGTCGGCGACCCGCCGCGTCCGGTACGGACCGTCGCCCAGGGTGAGTTGGTGGCTCTGGTGAGCGACGCCCCCGAGGACCTGAAGCCCAAGCGCCGCGATCTGCTCGCGCACCAGAACGTCCTGTCGCAGGCCGGTGCGGGCGGCGCGGTGCTGCCCCTGCGGTTCGGCGGTATCTCTGTGGACGACGAGGCCGTACGGTTCGTGCTGGCCGAACACGAACAGCGCTATCTGGAACGTCTGGAGGCACTGGAGGGCAAGGTCGAGTACAACATCAAGGCCGCCCACGACGAAGCGGCCGTCCTGCACCAGATCCTCGCCGCCAGCCCGGAGCTGCGAGCCATGAGCGAGGCCAACCGCAGGGCCGGGGGCGGCACCTACGACCAGAAGCTGGCGCTCGGCGAGCGCATCGCCGCCGCCGTGCAGCAGCGTGAGGCGCAAGACGCCCGGCTGATCCAGCAGGCTTTGGCACATGCTTCCGAGGACCGGCGCAGCGGGCCGGAGTCCAGCGGCTGGCTGGCGAACCTCTCCTTCCTGGTCGTTCGCGCGAAGGCCGCCGACTTCCTCTCGGCCGTCGACACGTTGCGCAACGAGGCACCCCACCTCCTGCTGAGCGTGAACGGCCCCCTGCCCCCGTACAGCTTCACCGACTGACGACGGAGTGGCGGACTTCGGGTTGAACCAGCGGACGGAGCAAGCAGGTTGGGACTTCTCAAAGAACTGCTGCTGCTTCCCGCGGCTCCGGTGCGCGGCACCTTCTGGGTGCTGGACAAGGTCGTCGCGGAGGCGGAACGGCAGTACTACGACCCCTCGGCCGTCCATCGCGAACTGGCCCGGCTCGAAGAGCTGCTGATGGCCGGAGAGATCGACGAGGCCGAGTTCGACCGCCGCGAGGACGTGCTCCTGGAGCGGCTGCAGACCGGCTATACCTGGAGGCGCTGATGACGACCGCGCGACGGCTCCCCGATCCGTACTCGTCCGACGGCGGTGGCGCCAACCTCGCCGACATCCTCGAACGCGTCCTCGACAAGGGAATCGTCATCGCCGGGGACATTCGTATCAACCTCCTCGACATCGAGCTCCTCACCATCAAACTGCGGCTTGTCATCGCCTCCGTCGACAAGGCGAAGGAGATGGGCATCGACTGGTGGGAGGACGACCCCGCGCTGTCGGTCAGCGCCAAAAGGCGCCAACTCTCCGATGAGAACGAGCAGTTGAAGGCGCACATCGCCGAGCTGGAAGCGGCGCGGGGACGGGAGCCTGCGAGGGAGTCGCACAAGGAGTCACACGATGGGGAGTGATCTGCTGTACGTGTACGCGATCGTGCGACCCTTCGCGGAGCCGCTGCCCGCCGGGGTGTGCGGCCTCGACGGCACACCGCCACGGCTGGTCGAACACCGCGGGCTGTGCGCGGCGGTGAGCCCGGTGCGCGCCGAGGACTTCGACGCGACCCCGCTCCGCGACCATCTGGAGGACCTGGACTGGCTGGCGGCCACCGCCACCACCCATCAGGAGGTGATCGGGGCACTGTTCTCGGTGACCTGCGCGGTGCCGCTCCGGCTCGCCACGGTGTGCCGGGGCGAGGACGGGGTGCGCCGACTGCTCGACTCGGGGCGCGCCGATTTCGTCAGCGCCCTGGAACGCCTTGACGGGCGCGTCGAATGGGGCGTCAAGGTGTACGCGGACACCGGCACGGCACCGGCCGGTGCGCAACCCACCCGTGCGAGGCCGGCCGACGGGCGGGAGTATCTGCGGCGGCGGCTCGTCCAGCGGCGCTCCCGCGAAGAGGTGTGGCGCCGGGCCGACGCGCTCTCGCGCACGCTGCACACCGAGCTCAGCGGGCGGGCCGAGGCGGGTCGGCTGCACCGGCCGCAGAACGCCCGTCTCTCCGGCGAGCCCGGCGAGAACGTCCTCAACGCGGCCTATCTGGTGCCGCGCGAACAGAGCGAGGAGTTCGTCGCGGCGGTCCGGGACCGCGTTCCGGACACCGACGGCGTACGTGTCGAGCTGACCGGCCCGTGGGCGCCCTACTCCTTCGCGGGCGAGGTCGCGGGCGAGGCCGGTCCCGACGCGGAGTGGGAGACATGACGGGCGGCGGCAAGGTCATCGCCCAGCGCGAGGTCGCCCTCGTCGACCTGCTCGACCGGTTGCTCGCGGGCGGCGTGGTCATCACAGGCGACCTCACCTTGCGGATCGCGGACGTGGACCTCGTACGGATCGACCTGAACGCACTGGTGAGTTCGGTGAGCGCCCAGGTCCCCTCCCCCTTCGCGGAGTTCGACGAACCGATCGACGAAGCGATCGCCACACCGATCGACGAGCCGGAGAAGACGGCATGAGCATCGACAGGAGCAACAGTCCTCGGACCGATCGGCGGCGCCGGGTGGAACTCGACCCCGACACCGTGGAACGCGACATCGCCCGGCTCGTCCTGACCGTGGTGGAGCTGCTGCGGCAGCTCATGGAGCGACAGGCCCTGCGGCGGGTCGAGTCGGGCGAGCTGACGGACGACCAGGAGGAGCGCATCGGGCTCACCCTCATGCTGCTCGACGACCGGATGAGCGAGCTGAGGTCGAGGTTCGGGCTGCGCCCGGAAGAACTCAACATCGACCTCGGCCCGCTCGGCCCCCTGCTCCCGAAGGCGATCCAGTACTCGACATCACCGACGCCCCGACTCGGCACCTTCACGTAGTACCGCGGTACTACACGAGCCCGGGAGTTCACTCCCCGGTACCACGGATCTCGGCCGCCGGGATCCTAGCGTCGCCGGTGTAGCGGGCCAGGACGGTCTGGCGCCCGGAGGCGAAGGACAGGACGATGATCGAGGCACACCAGCTGACGAAGCGGTACGGGGAGAAGACGGCGGTCGACCATCTCGACTTCGTCGTACGGCCCGGCACCGTCACCGGCTTCCTGGGGCCCAACGGCGCGGGCAAGTCCACCACGATGCGCCTGATCGTCGGTCTCGACGCCCCGACCAGCGGCTCCGTGACCGTCGGGGGTCGTCGATACGCCCAGCACACCGCGCCGTTGCGGGAGGTGGGCGCGCTGCTTGAGGCCAAGTCCATCCACCCCGGGCGTTCCGCGTACAACCACCTCAACGCGCTCGCGCTCACCCACGGCATTCCGCGGCGCCGGGTCGACGAGGTCATCGAGCTGGCCGGTCTGGGCAGTGTGGCCAAGAAGCGGGCGGGGGCGTTCTCGCTCGGCATGGGCCAGCGGCTCGGCATCGCGGCGGCGCTGCTCGGCGATCCGCAGACGATCATGCTGGACGAGCCGGTCAACGGTCTCGACCCCGAGGGCGTGCTCTGGATACGCAACCTCCTCACCCAGCTCGCGGGCGAGGGCCGTACGGTCTTCGTCTCCTCCCACCTGATGACGGAAGTGGCCCTGGTGGCGGACCACTTGATCATCGTGGGGCGCGGGCGGCTGCTCGCGGACACCACGGTGAACGATCTGATCCGCGAGGTCGGGGGCGACACCGTGAAGGTGGCCAGCGCCGATCCGGCCCGGCTGCGGGAGGTGCTGGCCGGTCCCGGGGTCGAGATCACGGGTCACGCCGGCTCCGAGGAATTGCACGTGACGGGGCTTTCGGCGCGCGAGATCGGGCTGACGGCGGCCGAGCACTCGATCGCGCTCTTCGAGCTGAGCGCGCGCACGGTGTCGCTGGAAGAGGCCTTCATGGACCTGACCAGGGACGCCGTCGAGTACCACGGCTCCACCACCGTCGCCGCCGACGCCGCCGACGCCGAGACCCCCGGGAGGGCGGCATGAGCACCATCACCGCGACCGAGACAACCGCCCCCGCGCCCGCGCCCGCCGCGCGTCCTGACTACAAGGTGACCGGGCCCCGGGTGCTGCGCTCGGAGTGGGCCAAGCTGTGGTCGCTGCGCTCCACGTGGATCACGCTCGGTCTGGGCCTGCTGTTCCTGGTGGCCTTCGGGCTCATCGCGGCGGCGCAGTACAAGTCCCACTACGACTCCGGCCGGCCCATGGACCGGGACTGGGCGGACTCCACCGCCGTCAGCCTCTCCCTGTTCGGTACGAACTTCGCTCAGCTGGCGCTGGGGGTGCTGGGCGTGCTGGTCACGGCGGGTGAGTACTCCACCGGCATGATCCGCTCCACGCTGGCCGCGGTCCCGCGCCGGCTGCCCGTGCTGTGGTCCAAGTCGGCGGTGTTCGGCCTGGTCGCACTCGTGCTCGGCACGGTCGGTTCGTTCATCACGTTCCTGTTCGCCAGCAAGATCGCCGCGGACACACCCGCCGCCATGACGATGTCGCACGCGGGCGTGGTGCGCAGCCTGCTGGGCGCGGGCCTCTACCTCGGCCTGGTCGGGGTGATCGGCGCCGCCCTCGGCGCGCTGCTGCGCTCCGTGGCGGGCGGTATCTCGGTACTGGTCGCCACGCTGATGCTGGTCCCAGGGCTGATGTCGCTGCTGCCGAGCTCTTGGAAGGACGACATCACCCGGTATCTGCCCAGCAAGGCGGGCGAGTCGATGTTCGCCCTGACCCATGACAGCACCGCCCTGTCGCCCACGGCCGGACTCGCCGTCTTCCTCGGCTGGACCGTACTGGCGCTGGCGGGGGCGGCGTACCGGCTGGTGCGCAGCGACGCGTGACGCCCGTGGGCGCCTGACACTCACGGGTACACGTGACACTCTCGGGTACGTCTGAGGCCCGTGGACACCCGGCGCTCAGGTACGGCGCGTATCCTCCGCTGTCGGTGCGGCACCCGGCCCGCCCGGGTACCGCACCGACGTACCTCGCCCCCGCTGTGCCCGATGAACAGCTGTGCCTGACGGACAGGTGACACCCGAGACCATGACCACGACCGCGACCATGACCGGGACCGTGAACACCGACGACACCGCCGGAATGAGCCCCCTGGTCGCCCGGCTGGCCCAGGCCGGCCAGCGGCTGCGGCAGGCGGACCGCGCGCGTCCGCGGGTGCTGGACACGGCCGTCGTGGTGGCGATCCTCCTGTTGTTCTGTCTGCCGGATCTGCTGGGCGGGGACGATCACGATCGGCACGACATCGCCCTGAAGTTCACCCGCCCGCCGGTCGCCGGGATGCTGGCGCTCCAGGCCGGACTGGTGCTGCCGCTGCTGTGGCGGCGCCGGAAGCCGTCCATGGCGTTCGCCGTCATCGCGGCGGTCTTTCTGCTCCAGTGGTCCCTCGGGGTGGCGCTGCGCGCCGATGTCGCGTGGCTGGTCGCCCTGTACAGCCTCACCCTGCACGGGGAGCTGCGGCGGCTGCCCTGGGCCTGCGCCGCCATGGCCGGCGGCCTCGCGCTGGTCGCGGTGGGCGTCTCCTCCGTGGTGTCGGTCTGGGACGCGCTGTTCTTCCTCTTCAGCACCGCGATCGCGGCCGTCGCCGTAGGGCTCGCGGTACGGATCCGACGGGCCCAGCTCGCCGGTCTGCGCGAGCGCGCGGCACGCCTGGAGATCGAACGCGACCAGCGCAGCAGACTGGCCACAGCCACCGAACGCACCCGGGTCGCCCGCGAGATGCACGACATCGTCGGCCACAACCTCGCCGTCATGGTCACCCTCGCCGACGCGGGGACGTACGCCTCGGACATCGCGCCCGACCGCAGCAAGGAAGCGCTCCGGCTCATCGGCGACACCGGCCGTCAGGCGCTGGGCGAGCTGCGCCGGATGCTCGGGGTCCTGCGCGAGGAGGCCGACGCCCCCGCGTTCCGCCCCCAGCCGGGCATCAGCGACATCGACGCACTGTGCAACCGTATCCGCGCGGCCGGACCGGACATCGCGTACCGCACCGGCGGCGACGTCGAAGCCCTGGACAGCGGTGTGCAGTTGACGGTGTACCGGATCGTCCAGGAAGCACTCACCAACAGCCTCAAGCACGCCGGCGCCGACACCCGGATCCGCCTCGCGGTCACCAAGGAGGGCACGCGGCTGCGCATCCGGGTCCAGGACACCGGGCCGCCCGGAGGTCCTGCGCGGGCCGGTTCACCGCACGAGGAGGGGCACGGTCTGGTGGGCATGCGTGAACGTGCGGCACTCTACGGCGGCAGCGTCCTCGCGGGCCCCGGTCCCGGCGCGGGCTGGACCGTACAGGCGACCCTCGATCTCGCACCGCTCCCCGCGGCCGAAGGCGGCACTCCATGACCACCGTGCTCCTCGTGGACGACCAGCCACTGCAACGCTTCGGCTTCCGCATGCTCCTGGAGAGCGTCCCGGACACCGACGTGGTCGGCGAGGCCGCGCACGGTGCCGAGGCCGTGCGCAAGGCGGCCGAGCTGCGCCCCGACGTGGTCCTCATGGACGTGCGCATGCCCGGCATGGACGGCATCGAGGCCACCCGCCGCATCATCGCCTCGGGCGGCCGCTCCCATGTGCTGGTCCTGACGACGTTCGACCTCGACGAGTACGCGCACGCCGCGCTGCGCGCCGGGGCCAGCGGGTTCCTGCTCAAGGACGCGCGGCCGGAGGAACTGCTGTCCGGCATCCGTGCCGTGGCCGCCGGAGACGCGGTCATCGCCCCCGCCCTCACCCGGCGCCTCCTCGACACCTACGCCCACCACCTGCCGCGCCACGCACCGGGCCCGGACCCGCACACGGACCCGCGCCTTCGCTCCCTCACCGACCGCGAGCGCGAGATCCTGGTGGCCATCGGGCAGGGCTGGAGCAACGGCGAGATCGCCGCGCGGCTCGTTCTGTCCGAGTCCACCGTCAAGACGCACGTGGGCCGCGTCCTGGCGAAGATCGGCGCACGCGACCGGGTACAGGCGGTGATCTTCGCGTACGACCTGGGGCTGGCGCGTCCTAACCCGATGGACTGATCGCCGAGCCGCGTCGTCTGCGTGCCCCCGTGATCACACGGTCGCCGTCACCTTGGCGATGAACGCGGCGACGTTCGCGACGGTCCGCTGGATCTTCTCCTCCGGGGTCAGCGACTCCTGGAGACGTCCGCCGACGCCCGCGTCCTTCTTGCCCCGTACGTACAACGAGCAGGCCAGGTCGCTGCATATGTAGGCGCCGACCGAGTTGCCCTGCTGCCCGGCCTTGCCCGCCTTCGGCGCGACCATCAGGCAGACGCCGCCGGTGTGGGTGGTCAGACACATCGAGCACATGCTGCGGCGCGTCTGCGTGGCGGCCGGGCTGGGGCACCGCAGCGCGAGGCCCTGCGGGCGGCCGTCGGCCGACTCGATGACGAGGTACGCGCGGTCGGGGGCCTGGGGGTCGCGCCAGCCCAGGAAGTCCAGGTCGTCCCAGGGCTGGTCGGCCAGGTCGCGCGGCACGGACAGGCGCCTGGCCTCGCCCTTGGTGCAGTTCAGGAACGCGGTACGGATCTCTTGCTCGGTCAGTGCCTTCATAAACGTCACGCTAGTTTGCCTAAAAGCTTTAGGCAAACGCATAATAGGTTCTGTCGAACGAGAGGACGGTTATGGCATGGCACGGGTAGGACTGACCACGGAGCGCCTGACCCGGGCGGGGGCGGAACTGGCCGACGAGGTCGGGTTCGACCAGGTGACCGTCTCGGCGCTGGCCAGAAGGTTCGACGTCAAGGTCGCGAGCCTCTACTCGCACGTGCGGAACTCCCAGGACCTCAAGACCAAGATCGCGCTGCTGGCCCTGGAGGAGATGGCCGACCGGGCCTCCGACGCCCTCGCGGGCCGGGCGGGCAAGGACGCCCTGACCGCCCTCGCGAACGTCTACCGCGACTACGCCCGCGAGCATCCGGGCCGCTACGCCGCGTCCCAGCTCAGGCTGGACCCGGAGGCGGCCGCCGCCAGCGCGGGCGTACGGCACGCACAGATGACGCGGGCGATCCTGCGCGGCTACGACCTGCCGGAGCCGGACCAGACCCACGCGGTCCGACTGCTCGGCAGCACCTTCCACGGCTACGTCAGCCTGGAGCTGGGCGGCGGGTTCAGCCACAGCGCGCCCGACACCCAGCAGACCTGGACGCGGATCCTGGACGCCCTGGACGCGCTGCTGCGCAACTGGCCGACGGCGTGAGGACGGGGCGATTTCCGCCGTACGAACCCACTGACGCAGCCAGCGCCGAGCCCGGCCGGAAGCCCCTCCGAAAGCTACTGATGAACAGGCCGAGACCATGCACGCCACCTCGCACACACTGACCACGACACCCATCACCGCGGACATCCTGCGCGGCGCCCTCGACCTGGAACGCACCGAGCACGGGATACTCCCGCACCGGCTGCCCGCCCGGGCCCGCGCCCAGTGCGCCGACGGACAGCTGGCCATGGCGGAGTCCCAACCCTCCGGCGTACGGCTGGCGTTCCGGACCCGGGCCACCGCGGTCGAGCTGGACACGTTGCCCACCAAGCGGGTCTACGTGGGCGCCCCGCCACGCCCGGACGGTGTGTACGACCTGCTCGTAGACGGCGAGTTGACCGACCAGAGCCACGCCACCGGCGGCAACACCCTCACCATCGACATGGCCAAGGGGACCGCCGAGACCCGCCCCGGCCCGACGGCCACCCTCCGCTTCACCGGTCTGCCCGACCACGTCAAGCACGTCGAGATCTGGCTGCCGCACAACGAGACCACCGAGCTCGTCGCCCTGCGCACCGACGCCCCCGTCGAGCCCGTACCCGGCCGGGGCCGCAAAGTGTGGCTCCATCACGGCAGTTCGATCAGCCACGGCTCCGACGCGGCAAGCCCCTCCACCACTTGGCCCGCTCTCGCGGCGTCGCTCGGCGGCGTGGAGCTGATCAACCTGGGCTTCGGCGGCAGCGCGCTGCTCGACCCGTTCACCGCCCGCGCGCTGCGGGACACCCCCGCCGACCTGATCAGCGTGAAGATCGGCCTCAACCTGGTCAACACCGACGTGATGCGGCTGCGCGCCTTCACCCCCGCCGTCCACGGCTTCCTCGACACCATCCGCGAGGGCCACCCCACCGCACCGCTGCTGGTCGTCTCGCCCATCCTGTGCCCCATCCACGAGGACACCCCCGGCCCCAGCGCCTTCGATGTCACCACGCTCGGCACCGGACGACTCCAGTTCACGGCGACGGGCGATCCGGCGGACCGCGCGAACGGAAAGCTGACCCTGAACGTCATCCGCGACGAGCTGGCCCGGATCGTGCGGCAGCGCGAGGCGGACGACCCGAACCTTTACTACCTCGACGGCCGAGACCTCTACGGCGAGCCCGACACCACCGACCTCCCCCTCCCCGACCAGCTCCACCCGGACGCAGCCACTCACCGTCGCATGGGTGAGCGCTTCAGCCAACTCGCCTTCAGGGACGGCCCGTTCGGGGAGGCAGAAGGGCAAGTATGACGTCGATCCGCCCGCCATGGTCAGGAGGAGCGAGGCGCGTCGCCGGCGTGGGCTGTCGATCGACCTCACGTGTGAAGGTGATCAGCTGCCCGGGGAGAGCAGTTCGCCGAGCAGACCTCGTACGCGACGCTGAATCTCGTCACGGATCGGGCGGACGGCCTCGACGCCCTGTCCTGCGGGGTCCGCGAGCTTCCAGTCGAGATATCGCTTGCCGGGGAACACAGGGCAGGCGTCACCGCACCCCATGGTGATCACCACGTCGGAGGCCTGCACGGCCTCACCCGTGAGGAGCTTCGGGGTTTGTGCGGCGATGTCGATGCCGAGCTCGGCCATCGCCTCGACGACCGCCGGGTTGACGTGGTCGGCGGGCGCGGACCCGGCCGAGCGGACCTCGACGCGGTCGCCCGCGAGGTGGGCGAGAAACGCTGCGGCCATCTGGGAGCGGCCGGCGTTGTGGACACAGACGAACAGGACGGACGGCAGGGCGGTGTCAGACATCGGCGGGGCTTCCTGTGCGGCGCTCATGCGGTGGTCCCGGCAGAGGTGGGCACGGGCTCACCGGCGGGGCGGGAGAGGATGCTCGCGAGTCGGTCCGTCGTCTCGGGCAGGAGCCAGTAGTAGACCCAGGTTCCACGACGCTCGCAGTCGATGAGCCCGGCCTGACGAAGCAGCTTGAGGTGATGCGAGATCGTCGGCTGCGACAGATCGAACGCGGGCGTGAGGTCGCAGACGCACACCTCGCCACCGTCCCGCGAGGCGATCATCGACAGCAGCCGCAGCCGCACGGGGTCGCCCAGGGCCTTGAACACCTTGGCCAGGTCGACGGCCCGGTCCTCGTCCAGAGGCGTGGTCAGCAGCCCTGGGCAGCACCCATCGGCCGCGTCGCCGCCCTCCTGGCCGAGCACCACAAGCTCTTGTTTCGACATGTCTCTATGTTGACGAACTTCTATACAGGGCGCAAGCTTGCATAAAGGTTGCATCGAGATACGTCGAAACAAGCTGACCCAGGCCCCGCCGAGCCCCGCCGTCGAGGAGTGAGCCTCATGAGCGACCAGTCCACCCATCCGCGCGAGACCGTCCGTCAGCGGTACGCCGCAGCGGCCACCCAGGTCAGCGAGGGCGGCACCGCCTGTTGCGGCCCGCAGGGCATCGGGATCGACGACAGCTTCGGCTCCGCCCTGTACGAGGCCGACGAGCGCGAAGGGCTGCCTGCCGACGCCGTCGCCGCATCCCTCGGCTGCGGGAACCCGACCGCCGTCGCCGACCTTCAGGAGGGCGAGCGGGTCCTCGACCTCGGCTCGGGCGGCGGCATCGACGTGCTGCTGTCGGCGCGGCGGGTCGGACCGACGGGCAAGGCGTACGGGCTCGACATGACCGAGGAGATGCTGGCCCTGGCGCTGGCGAACCAGAAGAAGGCCGGCGCGACGAACGTCGAATTCCTCAAGGGCACCATCGAGGCCATCCCGCTCCCCGCGCACACGATCGACGTCGTGATCTCCAACTGCGTCGTCAACCTGTCCACCGACAAGCCCGCCGTCTTCGCCGAGACCTTCCGCGTCCTGGCCCCCGGCGGCCGGATCGGCCTGTCGGACGTCGTCGCCGACGACGCCCTCGCCCCCGCCAAGCGGGCCGAACGCGGCGACTACGTCGGCTGTGTCGCGGGGGCGCTCTCCTTCGCCGAGTACCGGCGGGGCCTGGAGTCCGCCGGATTCACCGCCATCGAGATCACCCCGACCCATTCGGTCGCCGACGGCATGTACTCGGCCATCATCCGGGCCTCCAAGCCTGCCGTGGAGACGCACAGGCGCGTGGCCGGGCCCACGGTTGGCACTTGACCCAGGTCTTTGCCGCGCGGAGACTGGTATACGAAGTATGCGTGCCTTGTAGATATACGTCGGAAAACGTCGGGTTCCCGCCCGTTCGCTGCCGCCGCCCGGCTGAGTGGACGCGGACAGCGGGTGCGGGCGTGGATACGAGCCCCGACCCCGTACGCCGCGCCGGCGCCCCGCGTGGGCGGTGCGTCGGCGCGGTCACCGCACTCCCCCGAAGGGAGGCCGCGAGATGCCCTTCCACACCGACCGAACCATCCGTACACGCTTCTGGCTGGAGATCGTCCTGGGGAGCCTTTCCGGGGCGCTGCTGCTGGTCACGCTCATCTGGCGGGACTGGATCGAGCTGCTTGTGGGTGTCGATCCGGACGCCGGCAGCGGAGCCGTCGAGTGGCTCATCGTGGCCGCGACGGCCCTGGTCACCGTCCTCTGCGCGCTCGGCGCGAGGACCGAATGGCGCAGAACCCACCCGGTCACCGCACACGCCCTGCGGTAGCGGTACCGGGCTTGAGGCGAGAGGAGGATTGCCATGCCCGAGGATGTCACCGCACTCGTCCGCAAGGCCCCGCTGAGTTTTCTCGGTACGGTCGTCCGGCTCGGCAGCGCGCGGATGACGGCTGTGCCGGTCGACGACCGTACGGCCGTGGTCCAGGTAGACCAGGTGCTGCACGCGCCCGACGCCTTCAAACGGCTCGCGGGCACTGAGGTCACCGTTCAGCTCTCCAGCGAGGTGGACCCGCCGGCGGTCGGCGAGTCGGCCGCGTTCTTCATCCAGGGAATGGTCTACGGCGAAAGCCTCGCCGTGACAGAGGTGGGACGGCTGCCCGCCGACGCCGTCCAGGAACACGTCGCCCTCGCCGCCACCAGCGCCGACGCGATGCCGTTCGCCGCGCTGCAGCGCGACATCCGCGACGCGGACATGGTCACCCACGCCGATGACGCGGACGCCGTGGTGGTCGGCGTCGTGGTGAGCCTGGAGCAGGCGGACGGCTTCCGACCGTCCGAGCACTCCCCCGACTGGTGGCGTGCGCAACTGGACGTGGAACACGTGGAGCGGGGAGAGGTCTCCCCCGGGAGAATCGCCGTGCTCTACCCCAACAGCCTGGACTTCCGGTGGTACAAGGCACCGAAGCCGAAGGCCTCACAGGAGGGGATGTGGATCCTGCACGCGACGTCCGGCGACCTGAGCCGGCAGGCGCCGTTCCAGCTCCTCCACCCCGACGACTACCAGCCGGTGCAGAAGCTCGACGCACTGCAGGCGGCAAGGAGGTGAGCCCGTATGTCCACCCTCAAGGTCGTCAACATCACCCCTGTCGCCCTCAGCGGCGACACGAACCAGGACGCTGAGCCCAACCTCGCGGTCAACCCCGAGAAGCCCACCGAGATGGTCGCGACCGCGTTCACCCCCGACCCGATGGGAGGTCCGCTCGCCCCGGTCTACGTCTCGACCGACGGTGGGGACACCTGGGTGCTCAGAAGCATCGTGCCCGGCGGCGCCGACGGCATAGGCACCGGGGACATCTCGGTCAGCTTCGCGTCCCAGGGAGGCGCCCTGTACGCGGGCATCCTCAACGGCCAGGCCGCCGAGGCCAACATCCTGAGACTGCAGATTCTGCGCGCACCGAGCATCGCCTCGACCGCACCCATGGACATCCTCGTCTCGCGGGACGCGGAGGACCAGCCCTGGGTCGTGGCCGGGAGCGTCGGGGCCAACGGCGCCAGCCACGACCGTGTCTACGTCGGCAACAACAACACCGGGCCCAGCGAGAAGACCGCGACCGTGGACGTCTCCGGCAATGCCCGGACGGCTGCGGCACCGGCCGGGTTCGCGTCCGTTCCCATCGAGCGGCGCGGCACCGCCGGCCAGGACGGGCCACCGATCCGGATCGCCCTGCACCCCGGGGGAACGGTGTACGCCGCGTTCGAGAGCTGGCAGAACACCCAGGGCCCCAACGTCACCTTCGATGTCGTCGTCACCCGTGACGACAACGGCGGCGTCGGCGCCAAACCGTTCCAGGACCTCACGGACGCGGCCGACCACATCGTCGGCCAGCGGGTGGCGACCAAACGTTTCGTGAAGTTCAACGCCTCCATGGGCCAGGACCGCCTCGGCGGCGACCTCTCCATCGCGGTGGACCCGGCCGACGCGGGCAGCGTCTACATCGCCTGGTGCGACCGCGTGGGCGGGCTCACCGGGGTCGACTACACACTGCATGTGCGGCACTCGGCCGACCACGGGCAGACCTGGTCCGACGATGTACGCACCATCACCAACGCCAAGAACCCGGCGCTGGCGGTGAACTCCGACTCCCTGGTCGGACTGACCTACCAGCAGTTCACACAGGCGCAGTGGGTGACGGCACTGGAACTGACCGCCGACAGCTGGAAGACACCGGCGCAGCGGCAGGTGCTGCACCAGGCACCGGCCAACGTGCCCAAGACCCAGGGCCTGCCGTTCCTCGGCGACTACATGCGGCTGCTGTCGATCGGGAAGGACTTCTACGGAGTGTTCTCGGGGAACAACACCCCTGACAACGCCAACTTCCCGGCCGGTGTGACGTATCAGCGCCACGCCGACTTCGTGCACCACCAGTTGCTCGACCTCGACAACGTGACCCGCGTGCCGCCGTCGATCGACCCGTTCTTCTTCCACCGGGCCGCGTAGAGCCCATGATCGAGGCATCCACATCATCGGATGTGGGTGCCTCGACTTGGGCTATTCCTGAGTCGTCAGGCAGAACTGCACGAGCCCGGCGTCGACGTCCAGGATGATCCGCTCCATCTCCGTCCACGGTGGCTGGAAGCTCTTGCCCCACTCGACGGTGAACGCGAGCACCTTGCTCTTCGTCGAGTCGACGAAGTGGCGGGAGAAGGAGTAGTCGTCGCTGGTGCCACTGGTGGGGTACAGGTGGAAGCCGGACATCGGGGTGTACGTGCGGCCGCGTACGCCGTGCAGTGCCCGGCAGAACCGCTCCGCCAGCAGGACGGCGTTGTCGGCGTCCTCCTTCGGGATGTACTCCGCGTAGGCCACGTCTCCGGGGACGCCGCGTTTGCCGTCGAAGGCGGGGTTGCGGAAGTTCTTGTCCGGGTCGAGCGACTGGTTCTCGTCGTCGCCCCAGACGAAGAGGATGTCCTCGGAGTAGCTGTGCACATCGACGAACCAGCGGGTCCTCGGGAACTCGTCGAGCAGCCAGCGGACGTTACGTGTCTCGGGCTCGGAGAACGCGCTCGGGCCCTCGTACACCTGGGGGTCGCACGGGTCGGCCGAGACCTGCGGGCCCGCCGTCGGGGCGAAGGCGGTGGCGAAGTCGAAGAGGAAGTCGTAGTTGCGGTTGATGTCGACGCCGACGCAGTCGGGTCTGCCGCCCGAGTTCGCCGGGTTGCGGTTCTTGCGCCACATCGACTGGACGGTCTGGCTGTAGTGCCGGCCGTCGGGGTTGACGAGCGGGAAGACGACGACGTCCAGGTTGTCGAGGACGGTCCCCACCTGGGCGGAGGTGAAGGTCGTGCCTCCGTAGGCGAGGCCCGTGCCGGTGCTGTGTGCTTCCAGCAGGTCGGCCGCGAAGTGGATGAGTATTTCGCAGCTGCCCCATTCTCGGGCGTGCACGCCGCCGATGAGCACGACGCTGTCGTTCGTCCCGGCGGGGGCGGTGCCGATCCGCAGGGCGTGGCCCGCGCGGCCCTCGACGGAGGGTTCGGGCAGGTCGACGAGCTCGCATCGCCCCGGGAACGCGGTGGCGAGGCTGGCCACGGCGGACTCGACCTCGGTGATGTTGAGATACGACATGGTGTCCCTCCTGCGGTGCCGCGCGCTTGCAGCGGAGCGCTCAGGCGTCCTTCACCTTGAGGGCCAGTCCGCGCGGAACCGCGTCCGCCGAAGCGAACCGGTCTCCCACGCCGACCTCGGCCTGACGTGCGCGTCCGGTGGCCGTGGCGTTCTCCAGCGTCGTGACCACCACGCCCTCGCGTTCAAGGGCCTCGGCTTCGTCAGGGGATACGTAGGCGTCGACGCTGAAGCTGCCGTCCTCGCCCTTACGGGGGCGGCCTCCGACGTCGGGACGGGCCTCGCGCAGCAGGGTGCGCAGGGTTTCGGCGTCCTTGGCTGTCACACGGACACGGATGATCTCGTACGGAGCAGTGGACATGGCGGCCTCTTCCGGGCGCCCCGCATCGACGATGCCGACTCTCGCATCAGCTCGCACATCGGCGATGCCGACGGCGCGGGCGCTGACGTACACGTAGTTCGAATGTCTGCATATGCCCGATGTATACCTCGTATCTTCAGCGTGCGCTTCCGCCGTAGAACGAGTCAAGCGGGGCCTCGGGCATCCGGTTCAGCAGGCCGTCCAGGCCCGCGATCATCTCCTGCTCGTCGTCGTATTCGGTGAACAGCGGGACGAGCGCGCGGAGCCTCGGGTACTCGGCGGCGGGCAGCCGGTGCAGGCCCAGGCGCAGCATGGGGTCCGGCTCGTCGGGGTCGTCGACGACCTGGCGCTTGTCGACCAGGAGGCAGCCGAGGTTCCAGGCGACGACGGCGCGGTAGATCATCAACGCCGTGGCGTCGTCGAAACCGGCCCGGCCGAGGACGGCGAGGATGTGCTCGGTGAGCTGGAGCGCCGGGGCCGGGCGGCGGGAGACCGGCACGCTGAGCGGCCGGGTGGCCACCAGGGGCAGGATCTCGGGGTGGGCGTGGGCCACCACGGCGAAGGTGCGCACGATCCGCCGCAGCTCCGCGCGCCAGGCCCGGTCGGCGGGCTCGGCGTCCCGGTCGGTCCGGGACTCCTCGGCCGTGCTTCTCAGCCGCTCGTTGACCTCGGCGAAGAAGGCTTCCACCAGGCCGTCGACCAGGGCTTCCTTGCCGGGGAAGTACCGGTAGATGGCCATCGACTCCACGCCCAGGTCGGCGGCCAGGCGCCGCATGGTGAGCGCCGCGAGCCCGTCCCGGTCGACCAGCGAAACGGCCGCGGCGAGCACCAGCGGACGACTCAGCCGCCCCCTTTTCTCGGGGCCGCCCCGTTCAACCATGTCCGCACCCCTATCGCGTGCGTTCCGACACCGCCGGGCGTGCCCGGTCCGGTCGGGAGGATAGAAATAAGGATACAAGGTAAACAGGGTAAATACACTGTTCAATCACCTCATACCGGGCCACTGTGACAAGGCGCCGTCCCGGGCTCAGGCGGCCTTCTGCGATGCGGCCGCCTCGGGGCGCAGATCGGTCAGGTACAGGCGTTGGGACGGCGGGTCGGGCAGGACGATCCGGCGGTCCGGGTGGAGGCCGGGGCCCACATGGAACAGTTCACCGGGCTCCAGCAGGCGCCAGTCCGGGTGGTCGTCCATCCGCTCGCTGGCGATCACCACCGCGGGCGCCTCGGCGAGCTCGCGGGAGTGGACCCGCAGCCGCCCGCCGCTGCCGCTGTGGTCCAGGTGCCGGGTGCCGTGTTGGCCACCGGCCGCGCGCTGCAGCACATACAGCTCGTGCGTGTCGGGGTAGCGCAGGGCCCAGACCTCGTCCGGTGTGGTGAGGACGAGGTTGAGGGCGTAGACGGGCAGGTGGCCCGCGACCCAGCGGACCGCGTGCCCGATGCCCGCGGCGATGTCCGGGCCGTGTGCCCGGATCTCCCTGGTGATCAGGGCGAAGAGGCGTTCGGAGTCGGTGTCGCCGACGGCGAGGGCGCGGTCCGGGCCCAGGTGGGCGTCGAGCCGGTCCAGGCCCTCGACGACCCCGTTGTGCGCGAACAGCCGCCCGTCCTGGGCGAAGGGGTGGGTGTTGCGGACGTCCAGGCTGCCGGTGGAGGCGTAACGGATGTGCGCGAGGAACGTGGCGGAGCGGACCTGCCGGGCCTCTTCGGCGAAGGCGCGGTCCTCGAAGGCGGCGACGGGCTCCTTGTGCACCTGCGCCATGCCGTCGGCGTCGAAGAAGCCGAGCCCGGTCCCGTCGGGGTTGCGACGGCTCTGGTCACTGAGGCTGTCGGGGGCGTCCAGCAGCCAGAACGTGGCACGGGTGCGCCGTGGGGCGCTGGTCAGGGCGAACAGGCGGCACATGGTGTTCCTCCGTTCCCGGCGTGGGGCGGATCAGCCGTTCGATCAGCCGTTCCACGTCCAGTCGGCGACCTCGGGCAGATCGGTGCCGTGTTCGCGGATCCAGGCGTGGTGGCGGGTGCGGGCGTCGGCCATGCTCTGGCGGACCGCCGCCGCGCGGACGGCGAGCCGCGGCACCCGGTCGATGACGTCCATGACCAGGCGGTACCGGTCGAGGTCGTTGCGGACGACCATGTCGAAGGGCGTGGTCGTGGTGCCGGACTCCTTGTAGCCGCGTACATGGAGGTTGGCGTGGCCCGTGCGCCGGTACGCGAGGCGGTGGATCAGCCAGGGATACCCGTGGTAGGCGAAGACGACCGGACGGTCGCGGGTGAACAGCGCGTCGTACTCGAAGTCGGCCATGCCGTGCGGGTGTTCCTCGCGGGGCAGCAGCTTCGTCATGTCGACGACGTTGACGACCCGGACTACCAGGTCCGGCAGCTGGTGGCGGAGCAGTTCGGCCGCGGCGAGGACTTCCTGCGTGGGGATGTCCCCGGCGCAGGCGAGCACGACGTCCGGTTCGCGGGTGCCGTCCTCGGTGCCCGCCCACTCCCAGATGCCCGCGCCGCGCGCGCAGTGCACCCGGGCCTCGTCGAGCGGGAGCCAGTCGAAACCGGGCTGTTTGCCGGCGACGACGACGTTCACGTAGTCACGCGAGCGCAGCACATGGTCCGCCACGGACAGCAGCGTGTTGGCGTCCGGCGGCAGATAGACCCGTACGACGTCGGGGCTCTTGTTGAGTACGTGGTCGACGAAGCCGGGGTCCTGGTGCGAGAAGCCGTTGTGATCCTGGCGCCAGACGTGCGAGGTGAGCAGGTAGTTGAGGGAGGGGACCGGGGCGCGCCAGGGCAGTGTGCGCGCGGTCCGCAGCCACTTGATGTGCTGGCCGACCATCGAGTCCACGATGTGCGCGAACGCCTCGTACGAGGAGAACAGACCGTGCCGACCGGTCAGCAGATATCCCTCCAGCCAGCCCTGGCAGAGGTGTTCGGACAGGACCTCCATCACCCGGCCGTCGCGGGCCAGGTTCCGGTCGCTCTCCTCGGTCTCCGCCTGCCACGCCTTGCCGGTGACCTCGAAGAGCGCGCCCAGCCGGTTGGAGTCCGTCTCGTCGGGGCCGACCACACGGAAGTCGCGCCTCTCGGCCGTGTCGCTCATGATCTGCGCGAGCAGACCGCCGAGGACCCGGGTCGGCTCGTGCAGGGTGGCGCCCGGTTTGTCGACGGGCACCGCGAAGTGTTCCAGGGGCGGTACGGGCAGATCGCGGGTGAGCGTGCCGCCGTTGGCGTGCGGGTTCGCGCCCAGGCGCCGCTCGCCGTCCGGGACGCAGGCCAGCACCCGCGCGGTGGGACGGCCGCCGGCGTCGAAGAGCTCCTGCGGACGGTAGGAGCGCAGCCAGGTCTCCAACTGCCGCAGATGGTCCGGGTCTTCGCGTACGTGGGCGAGCGGCACCTGGTGGGAGCGCCAGCTTCCCTCGACGGGTTCGCCGTCGACCTCGGCCGGTCCGGTCCAGCCCTTGGGGGTGCGCAGCACGATCATCGGCCAGCGCGGGCGGGTGGTGGACCGTTTCGCCCGGGCGATGCGGTCCAGGGCCAAATCCATCGCCCGCGCCATCGCCCGGTGCACTTGCATCGGGTCGGAGCCCGTGACGTACAGCGGCTCATGGCCGTATCCGGTCAGCAGCGCGTCGAGTTCGGACGCGGGCAGCCGGGAGAGCACGGTCGGATTGGCGATCTTGTATCCATTGAGGTGCAGGATCGGCAGCACGGCGCCGTCGTGGAGCGGGTCGAGGAACTTGTTGGAGTGCCAGGACGCGGCGAGCGGTCCGGTCTCGGCCTCGCCGTCGCCGATCACACAGGCGACCAGGAGGCCCGGGTTGTCGAACGCGGCGCCGTACGCGTGCGCCAGTGAGTAGCCGAGCTCGCCGCCCTCGTGGATCGAGCCGGGTGTCTCGGGCGCCACATGGCTGGGCACGCCGCCGGGGAAGGAGAACTGCCGGAACAGCTTCGCCATGCCCGCCGCGTCCCGGCCGACGTCCGGGTAGATCCGCGCGTACGATCCGTCCAGCCAGGAGTTGGCGAGGACCGCCGGACCGCCATGGCCGGGGCCCCACACGCAGAGCGCGTCCAGGGAGCGCTCCTTGATCACCCGGTTCAGATGGGTGTGCACCAGGTTGAGGCCTGGCGAGGTGCCCCAGTGGCCGAGCAGGCGCGGCTTGATGTGGTCGGGCCGCAGCGGTTCGGTCAGGAGCGGGTTGTCGAGCAGATAGATCTGGCCCGCGGACAGGTAGTCCGCGGCCCGCCAGTGGGCGTCCAGGGAGCCCACGTCCAGCTCCTGGTCCGGTTCCTGCTCCCGGCCCAGGTCCAAGTCAGCCGGTCGGTCCTTCGTCACGGTGCCTCCCGCGTCGTGAGCCACACAGCGGAGCGATGGCTCATGGACGTCTGCGGGTTCCACCCGCAGGCTCCTTCAGTCGTACGGTCGACGGGGAGCGAAGGCCAGACTGTCGGCGGCCAATCCGGGTGCCGTCCCGTCCACACCGAGGACTGTCCGGGCGGCGCCGGAACGAGGCCGGTCCCTCCCCGGGCCTGAACGGCCGGGGAGGGACCGGTGTCGTTACCGGGCGGGACGTCAGTGGTGACGGCTCGCACGGACGAGGGCCGGGACGAAGCGCGCGGCGTCGATGGTGCCGATGCCGGTCGCCATGTCGTAGCCGTTCACCGCGGTGTAGCCGGTGACGCCCTTGTAGCTGTTGTTCGTACCGTCGTTGACGTCGACCAGACCGCTGGAGCGCTTGTAGCCGTCGTGCTTGTACAGGGCGTACAGCGCGTCCTGGATGTTGCCGAGCCGGTGGCCGGCGGCCTGGTCGGCGAGCGCGACGATGCCGGAGAACAGCGGGCTCGCCTCGCTGGTGCCGCCGGAGACGTCCCAGCCGACGGAGGTCGGGTCGTAGCTGGTGTAGATCCAGGCGCCGCCGTTGACCGCGGCCGCCATCGAGATGTCCGGGGTGGCACGGCGGTCGCCGACCACGGACCGGACGCCGTTCTGGTAGCCGGGGCGCTTGAAGACGTGCGACTGACCGCCGCCGCCCGCGCCGTTGTCGTTGTACACGCTGTCCGGCTTCAGGCGGTGGCCCAGGTCGTCGAGGTGCAGCTGGGTACCGCCGATCGAGGTGACCAGCGGGTCCGACGACGGCCAGGAGTTGACCGGCTTGGTGTAGTAGCCCTTGCCGTCCGCGGTGTTGTCCGTGGCGCCGCCGTCACCGGAGGAGGCGAGCACGGTGACACCGTGCTTGGCGGCGTCCTTGAACGCGTACCGCAGCTTCTGGATGCTGGAGAAGTCGCCCTTGTCGAAGCCCGGGAAGGTGTCCTCGGTGGCACCGAAGCTCTGGGTGATGACGTCGCCGACACCGCGGTCGATCATCGCCTTCTCGGCGTCCATCATCTCCGGCAGACCGGTGACGCCCTCGGTCTCGGCGACGGCCGTCTCGACGAGCACGATCTTCGCGTCGGGGGCCATCGCGTGCGCCATCTCGACGTCGAGGGTCGACTCGCCGGCCCAGCCGGTCATGTCGGGGTTCTTCGGGTCCCACTTGGGGACGTTGCCCCACTTGACCACGGAGACCTTGGTGCTCTTGATGCCGAACTGCTTGCTGTACACGTCCAGGTCGTGCTGGATCGTCGGCGAGCCGAAGGAGTCCACGATCACGATCGTGCGGCCCTTGCCGGTGATACCGGCCTGGTAGAGCGGGTTGAGGTTGTACGCCTGGCGGTACTGGAGCGGACCGTAGCAGGCTATCTTCCACTTGGTCTGGCACTGTTCCGTCGTGAGCGGGGTGCCCACCGCGCGGACCAGGTTGTGTCCGGCGATCGCCGGAACAGCCTTGGTGTGCGGGGTCGCGGCGTGTGCGGCGACGGCGGACCCGGGCAGCGGCGCGGTCAACGCCGCGGCGGTCGCCAGGGCGGTGGCCCCAAGTGCTGTGGCGGCGACGCGTGTCCGGGAACGGGCTCTGCGCATGAATGCTCCTTGTGTGGAGGGTTGCCGCCTTCGGCGGCTGCTGTGATCCCACCCGGAGGGTCATGCGCAGGACAAGTGCGTTTATCGCTCGATGCCGAACGTTTTACCTAACGAGCCATTCTTTGTTGGTTCGTGACCAGCCCATGGGCCACCAATTGGGCCTCTGATCCATGGTCAGGAGGGCCGCGATTCACAAATGGGGCGTATCGCGGCCCCTCGGGATCCGGTCACCCGGACACTCCCTTTACCTGCCCCGGCCACGTTGTCAGTAGTGCGTACCGCCGTCGATACGGATCTCCGTACCGGTGATGAACGCGCCGTCCGCCGACCCCAGCATGGCGACCACCCCGGCGACCGTCTCGGGGCCCGCGAAACCCTGACCGAGCGCGGGGGCCAGCTTCATGAAGAGGGACATATCCGCGTCCTGCGGCAGGCCCGGCCCCACGCTGGCCCGGCTGGCGCCACTGCCGTCGGTCATTCCCGACGAGATCGAGCCAGGCTGCACGGCGGTGAAGCGGATGCCCTGCCGGCCGTACTCGGCGGCGAGCGCGTGGGTCATGGACTGGATGCCGCCCTTGCTCGCCGCGTAGGCGGCCATGTACGGGTGGGCGAACGCGGCCGAGGTGGAGCTGAAGTTGACGACGGCCGGCCCGTCGCCTTCGAGGAGCGCCGGGATCGCCTCCCGGATCATCAGGAACGTGCCGGTGAGGTTCACCGCGACGATCTTGTTGAAGTCGGCGAGGCTCGTCTCGTGCGTGTGCGAGGAGCGCAGGATCCCGGCCGCGTTGACCAGTACGTCCAGGCCACCGAGGGCGGAGACGGCGGCGGCGACCCCGGCCCGTACGGACGTCTCGTCGCAGATGTCGAGGACCAGCGCGGTGAGCCGGTCCGCGTGCGCGCCCGCCTTCTCGACGGTGTCCTTGAGCCCGGCCTCGCTGACGTCGGCGGCGACGACCCGGCCACCCTCGGCCAGGATCCGCAGCACGGTGGCCTGGCCTATGCCGGAGCCACCGCCGGTGATCAGTGCGCGGCGGCCTGCGTAACGATCCATCTGTCCCTGCTCCCACTCGGTATCCGTCGATCTCCATGAACCTTCCCTTGCACGGTACGCCTAAGTGGCACGTTTTGCCACTATGACGATTCATGCATCATGGCTGTTGGGGGCCGTAAGCTTGGCGGGTGAGCACCCAGCAGCCCCTCTCCCTCACCGAGCGCCGCAAGGCGGCGACCCAGCTCGACATCGCCCGCGCGGCCGCCGAGCTCTTCGCCGCACACGGCCCCGACGCCACCACCGCCGAGGCCATCGCCCAGCGGGCGGGGGTCGCGCTGCGCACCTTCTACCGGTACTTCCGCTCCAAGCAGGACGCCGTCGGCCCGCTGCTCTCCAGCGGCGCCGAACGCTGGCGCTCCCTGCTGGCCGACGCCGACCCGGCGGCCCCGCTCGCCGACACCCTGGAGCGAGCCGTCACCGAAGCACTCGCCGTCCGGGACGAGGAGGCGGCCGAGCAACTGGACCGCACCCGTGGGCTGTTGCGGGCGGCCGCCTCGGACTCGGCGCTGCGGGCGGTGTGGTACAGGGTGAACCAGGACTCCGAGGAGCGCCTCGTCCCGGCCCTCACCCGACTGGCCGGACCGGAAGCGGACCCCCTGGAGGTACGGCTCGCGGCGGCAGCGGCGACCGACGCGATCCGGGTGGCTCTGGAAACCTGGTCCGAGACGGACGCCCCGACCTCGGGCCCCGCGTCCCCGGCCGCGCTGGCGGTGCGGTGTCTTCGTGAACTCACGGGCGGAATGCGGCTGTTGGGCCGCTGAGAGTCGCGTCGGGAGCGCCCGGGCGGATCGCGCCATCCCCAAAGTTGGGGATGGCGGGGGCTCCTGAGTGCCCCTAGCGTGATGTGGCGAGTTCTTGCACGGTCCTTGTACGGGGGATACGTACCGCCGCATCGGGCGGATGAGGGGAACATGCCTTGGCACACGCGATCGAGGTTGCCGACAGTCCGCAGGCGGTCATCTGGGACATCACATACGCCTGTCCGCTGCGCTGCACGCACTGCTACTCGGAGTCCGGCAGGCGGCCCTCACGGCAGGTGGGCCACGACGACATGCTCCGGATCGCCGACGCGATCATCTCGCTGCGACCGGACGTGATCACCCTCGCCGGCGGTGAACCGCTGCTGGTCAAGGGGATCTTCGAGATCGCGGACCGGCTGACGCAAGCGGGTGCCGGAGTCATTCTCTACACCGGCGGCTGGACGTTCCAGCCGTGGATGGTGGACGAGCTGGCCCGCGTGTGCCACCGGGTCGTGGTGAGCCTCGACGGCCCGACGCCCGAGATCCACGACCGGATACGCGGCCGGGTCGGCTCCTACGCGCGGGCCATGGACGCGCTCACGCTGCTCGACGCCGGCGCGCGCCGCCAGCGCGAACAGGGCCGCCGCCCCGTCGAGTTCGGCATCGACTGCGTCGTGGTGCGCAGCAACGCGACGCGCCTGGACGAGTTCTGCACGGACATCGCGCCGCGTTTCCCGGAGTTGTCGACGATCGACTTCGGCGCCGCGATCCCGTCCGGGCTCGGCAGCCGGGCCGGATACGTCGAGCACGAACTGCTCTCCGACGAGCAGGTCGCCTGGCTCGCGAGCGGCGAACACCACCGGCATCTCCAGTCGCTCGCGCCCTCCACCGTACGCATCCACACCACCAGCAACGTCGAGTTGCAGATGAACCCCGCCCAGGTGCGACGCGGGCTCGACTTCCAGGCGATCCAGGTCGAGCCGGACGGCCAGGTGCGGGCCATGCTCATCTACGAGGGCACCGTCGGCAGCCTCCTGGAGGAACCGGCGGACGTGCTGTGGCGCCGCGCGGTGGCACGCTGGACCGACCCGTTCATCACCGAGGCGCTGTCCGACGCGGGCACGATGCGGGGCTGGGCCGAAGCGGTCCGCCGCATCGACTACCACTTCGGTTCGGACGCGGTCCGCGCCCGGATCGACCGCCGCCCGGTGTTCCCGGCGCCGACCAAGGGCTGAGGCGGTGCGCGGTACGCCCTCAGTGCGTACGTCCACCGGCTCGGCCCCACCGACTCGTCGCCGCCACAGCCGTCGGCGACGCTCCCCGCGATGGCAGTGAGGAGGTGAATCCCATGGCATACCCGCCGCCTCGGCCCCGTTGCGACTCCCCCGAGTAGTACCGGCGCGCCTGCACGGACCGATGAGCATTGAGCAAGAGGCAGGCCACTGCACCGAGCCACCGCCCCGGCGAACCGCGGGCGCGGGCGATGTCAGTGGCCTGCCGTAAGGTCCCGGGACAGCACGCCGGTCGACCGTGTCATGGCGATATTCATGTGCCAGAACGACCCCGGTATGTGCGAGGAGTCTCGGCGACAACGACCCCGGCGATGTGCTGGGGCAACTCGGTGGCGAGCCCGACTGGCTTCAGCACGTGGCAGTGCTGACCCGGCGCGGACGCGCACGTTCATGGCCGGTTTGGAGCCACCGAACGCTCACCCTCCCCCTACGCGGCGGCGATCTCCGTCAGGCTCGGCGGGAGGTCGTCGACCGAGGTGAAGACGGTGTCCAGACGGACGATGCGCAGCACCTGCCACACCCGGGGAACCGCCCGCACCAGGCGCAACGTGCCGCCATGGCGGGCCACTTCGTCCCGTACGGTCAGCAGCAGCCGGATGCCGCTGGCGTCCAGGAACGTCACCGGGCGCAGGTCCAGCACCACGTCGAGGGCGTCCCGGGGGGTGAGCTCACGTAGGCTCGCGGCGCACTCGTGGTACGCCAGGATGTCCAACTCGCCGCGCAGTTCGATGATGAGGGTCCCGCCGACCGTGCGACTCCGCACGGAGAAGGCGAGTTCGTCTGTGCTCACGTAGAGCCTGCCTGTTCTCCCCAAGACACTGTCGTGCCGTGACGCACCCGGCACCCGAATTTATTACTCTCCGTGACATCGGCGAGGCACGGAGAGGAACCGATTTCGCAAAGCTCCTGCTAGTCGTGATGCCCACCTCGCCGACGCCTCTCACCTCCGTGACAGTGCGTAATTCAGCCGGATTTCAAGTAGGGGATTCGGGCCGATATCGTCGAACTTCCGCCCCCGGAGCGGGAGTTCAGGCCCGCCCCTCGTGGCGCAGCACTCCCTCCAGGGTGGCCTGGATCGCCGGAGTGAGCGTCTCGGCGACCTGTTCCCGCGTCAGCGCCACGACCGCCGGAAGCCGCAGCAGATACCGGGTCAGCGCGAGCCCGAGCAGTTGGGCCGCCACCAGGCCGCCGCCCCGGACCACCACATCGGGCCCGAGGGCGCCCGCCAGGGCGGGCGCGACCTGGGAGGCGAAGATCTGGTGCAGGCGTTCGGCGGCCCCCTCGTTGGTCACGGCCGAGCGGAGCAGCACGAGGAGCGCGTCGTCGGACGGGTCCCCCTCCCATCGGTCGAGGAAGTGCCTCACCATCACCTCGGCGACCGCCTTCGGCTCGACCTCGGTGAGCACGGGCAGCCGCAGGTCGATCGTGAGGGCGGCGTCGAAGAGCTGTTCCTTGTTGCCGAAGTAGCGCATCACCATCGACGGGTCGATCCCGGCGTCGGCCGCGACCGCCCGGATGGTGGTGCGCTCGTACCCCTGCGCCGCGAACCGGTCCCGCGCGGCGCGGAGGATGGCGGCCCGAGTGACCTCGGACGACCGCCGCGCGGACGGCGCGCCGTCCGCCGTCGCACTGCCCGTCGCCGCACTGTCCTTCGCGGCGCTGTTCGCCATGGCACTGTTCGTCATACCAACAACTGTAGGCCAACAAGTGTTGACACGCCATCGTCCGGGGTCCATCGTTGTCAACAAGCGTTGGCCAACACACGTTGGCACACCAGAAGGGGGCTCCACCATGACTGGTACCGCACTCCCGGGGACCACGCACGTCGCCATCGTCGGCGCCGGGCCGACCGGCCTGGCCCTGGCGCTCACCCTGGCGCAGTCGGGCATCGACTTCGTCCTCCTCGACCGCCTCGCCGAGGGCGCCAACACCTCCCGTGCCGGAGTGGTGCACGCCCGCACCCTGGAGGTCCTGGAAGAGCTCGGCGCCGCCGACGCGCTGATCGCCCGGGGGCTGCGGCTGACCCGCTTCACCGTGCGCGACGGCGCCCACCACCTGCTCACCATCCCCTTCGACGGCCTCGCGACGCGATACCCGTACACCCTGCTGACACCGCAGTACGAGACCGAGGCCGTCCTGCTGGCCCGGCTGCGCGAGCTGGGCGGCGACGTCCACCGCCCGTACGAGGTCAGTGCCGTCGAGCAGGACGCGGACGGAGTCACCGTCACCATGAGCACCGGTGAGCGGCTTCGGGCCGCGTACGCGGTCGGCGCGGACGGGATGCACAGCGTGGTCCGCGACGCGGCGGGCATCGGCTTCACCGGCGGTTCCTACGGCGAGTCCTTCGTGCTCGCGGACGTCGCCATGAAGTGGGCTCCCGGACCCGAGGAGGTGTCCCTGGTCTTCGGCACCGCCGGGCTCTTCGTGGTCGCCCCGCTGCCGGGCGAGCGCTACCGGGTGGTCACCACCGTCGACGAGGCACCGGCCGAGCCCGACCTCGCCTTCGTTCAGCGCCTGCTCGACGAGCGCGCCCCCGGCCAGGCCCAGGTGACCGATCTCGTGTGGTCATCCCGCTTCCGGGTCCACCACCGGGTCGCCGACCACTACCGGGCCGGCCGTCTCCTGCTCGCGGGCGACGCCGCCCACGTGCACAGCCCGGCCGGCGGCCAGGGCATGAACACCGGCATCCAGGACGCCCACTTCCTCGGCCGCGCCTTCGCCACCGGCACGCTGGACGAGTACGAGGCACGCCGGCGCCCGGTCGCCGAGCAGGTGGTCGCCTTCACCGACCGGATGACCCGGATCTCCACCGCCACCGGACCGCTGCGGGCCCTGCGCAACACCGTTCTCCCCGTGCTCGGCCGCGTCCCCGCGTTCCGCCGCAACCTGGCCACCAACCTCGCCGAGCTCAACTACCGGTGAACCCGGAGCACCCGGGGCGCCCCGGGCCCGGGGCGGCTGCGCTCCCGCCCCGGGCCCGGCCATGGCGTGACTACTGGGCGGTACGGGCGGCGGCCTCGGCGGCGCGCAGCGCGTCGATCGTCTTGCGCAGCTCTGCCACGGTGTCCGCCGGAACATGCCGGGTCGTCCCGGCGTGGTCGTCCGCACCCGGCACGGGAAGCGGGGGCAACTTGATATCGGGGATCCCGAGGAGGCCGCCGACCAGACCCTGGAGGGTGTTCAGCAACCCCGTCACGATCGACAGCAGCCCACCCACACCCCCTCCTCCTCCGTCGTCGACGGCCGCCGACGACGACGGCGCGGTGCTCGGCGAAACCGATGGGCTCGGTGCCTTCGGCGGAGCAACCGGATCCTTCACCGTCGACGCGGGCATCGACGGCATCGCGGGCATGGCCGGCATCGACGGGACCGCCGCCGCGGGCTGCGCCGCGGGCGTGGGCGGGGCCGTGACCGGGCGCGGGGTGTCCGGACCGGGAAGCGCGACGGCGGCGGCCGAGGCGACCGAGGTCAGACTGAGAGCTGCGGCCAGGGCGGCAGCGGTCCATGTGGCACGCATCAGAGATGGTTCTCCTGTTCGATAGGTCGATTGATCGACGAGGGAGATCAGGGAGACGGGACACGACACCGCTCTCCTTGGTCCACACCGTGCGGCACGACCACCACCTCAGCCACCGCTCCTACGCCGAATGCGTAGCGTCACCCCCCGCCTTTGCCGAGGGATCACCTTCGGCACCCGCCGCCAGGACCCGGTCGGGCCGGATCGGCAGGTGGCGGTGGCGTACACCCGTGGCGTGCCACACCGCGTTGGCGATGGCCGCTGCGGATCCCACCACGCCGATCTCGCCGATGCCCTTGATCCCGACGGGGTCGTCCGGATCGGGATCGTCCACCCAGTCCGCCTCGATCAGCGGGACGTCGGCGTTGGCCGCGATGTGGTAGCCCGCGAGGTCCGGGGAGACATGGCCGCCCGACGCCGGGTCCCGGACCGCCTCCTCGTGCAGGGCCATGGAGATGCCCCAGGTCATGCCGCCGATGAACTGGCTGCGTGCGGTGAGGGGGTTGACGATCCGGCCCGCCGCGAAGATGCCCAGCATGCGCCGTACGCGTACCTCGCCGGTGGTGATGTCCACGGCGACCTCGGCGAACTGGGCGCCGAACGAGTGGCGCTCCTTCTTCGCCAGCGCGCCGACCAGCTCGGCGGTGTCCGACCGCGCGGTGATCCCCTCGGGCGGGATCGATCCTCCGGGGACCAGCCGTTCGCGCAGCTCGCGCGCCCCCGCCATGACCGCCCAGGCCCACGAGCGGGTGCCCGCCGAGCCACCGGCGACCCACGCGGGGCCGAAGTCGCTGTCCCCGATGCGTACTTGGACCCGGTCCGGCGTGACCTCAAGGGCGTCCGCGGCAACCAGGGCCAGCGCGGTCCGCGCGCCGGTGCCGACGTCGGCCGCGCTGATCCGCACCGTGAAGGTGCCGTCCGCCTCCGCCGTCAGGGACGCAGTGGAAGGCAGGACACCGGACGGGTAGGTGGACGCGGCCGTGCCGGTGCCGAGCAGCCAGCGCCCGTCGCGCCGCACGCCGGGGCGCGGATCGCGGTCCGCCCAGCCGAACCTGCGGGCACCTTCGCGCAGGCAGCCGAGCACCTTGCGGGTGCTGAACGGCAGCCCGCTGACGGGCCCCACGACCGGTTCGTTGCGGGCGCGCAGTTCGATCGGGTCCAGACCGCACTTCTCGGCGAGTTCGTCGAGCGCGGACTCGACGGCGAAGGAGCCGGGCGCCTCGCCGGGCGCGCGCATCCAGGTCGGTGTCGGCACGTCGAGCGCCACCACCCGGTGCACGGTGCGATGCGCCTCGGCGTCGTACATCACCCGCCCCACCCCGGCGCTGTACTCCACGAACTCCGCCACGGTGGAGGTGAGGTTCTGGGCCTCGTGCTCGAAGGCGCGCAGCCGTCCGTCGGCGTCGGCGCCGAGCCTGACGTGGTGTGCGGTGGGGCTGCGGTAGCCGATGAGCGAGAACGTCTGACGGCGAGTCAGAACAACCCGGACGGGCCGGTGCAGCACGGTCGCGGCCATCACCGCGCACACCTGGTGCGGGCGCACCCCCTTGGCCCCGAAGGCGCCGCCGATGTGCTCGGACCGTACGCGCACGGAGGCCGCGTCAAGGGAGAACAGCCTGGCGAGGTCGTCCGCCACCCACTTGCTGCCCTGGTTGGAGTCGAAGACCTCCAGCCGCCCGCCGTCCCACCGGGCCGTGGCAGCGTGCGGCTCCATCGCGCTGTGATGCTCCTCCGGCGTCGTGTACCGCGCGTCCACCCGCACCGCGCAGGCGGCCAGTGAGCCCTCGACGTCGCCCTTCTCGGCGGTGGCCTCCGGGGTCTGCGGTGTGTACGTACCGGGGCGTCCGGCGTGGAACGCCACGTCGTGCGGCTCCTCCTCGTACCGCACGACCAGCGCCTCGGCGGCCTCCCGGGCCTGCTCGGAGGTCTCGGCGACGACCAGCGCCACCGGCCAGCCGAGGTAGGGGACGCGGTCGTGCTGGAAGACCCCGACGACGGGGTCGGGGCGGCCGAGCAGACCCGCGAAGTCGGCGGCGATACGGGGCGCGTTGGCATGGTGCAGCACGGTGAGGACGCCGGGCATCGCGAGGACCGGGTCGGCCTCCACCGCGCGGATGCGGCCGCGGGCCACGGTGGACAACACCAGCCAGCCATGGGCGAGTTCGGCGAACGGCACCTCGGCCGCGTAACGGGCGGCTCCGGTGACCTTGTCCACGCCCTCCAGACGTGTGCGGGCGGTGCCCACGGCCCCGGTGACGGCGGTTCCGGTCACGGTGGTCATCGGCCGGCCTCCTCGGTGAGCTCGGTCAGTACGGCCACCACGAGATTGCGCATCAAGGTCACCTTGTATCCGTTGTCGGGCAGCGGCTCGGCTGCTGCCAGCTCGGCGTCGGCCGCGGCCGCGAACGTCTCGGCGCCCGCCGGTCCGCCGATCAGCGCCCGCTCGGCCGTCCGGGCCCGCCACGGGCGTGAGGCGACCGCCCCGAAGGCGAGTCGTACGTCGTGCACCCGGCCGTCCCGTACCTCCAGCGCGGCGGCGACCGCGCCGATCGCGAACGCGTACGACGCCCGCTCGCGCACCTTGCGGTAGCGGGAGTGGGCGGCGAGCGGGGCGGGCGGCAGGGTGACCCCGGTGATCAGCGCGCCGAGCGGGAGCGCGCTCTCCAGGTGCGGGGTGGCGCCGACGGGCGGATACAAGGCGTCCAGCGGCACCTCGCCGGGCCCGTCCGCCGTCTCGTACGACACGACCGCGTCGAACGCGGCGAGCGCCACCCCCATGTCGGAGGGGTGCACCGCCACACAGTGCTCGGAGGCGCCGAGGATCGCGTGGTTGCGGTGCTCCCCCGCCACGGCCGCGCAACCACTGCCGGGGACACGCTTGTTGCAGGGGCGGGAGAGGTCGGTGAAGTAGCCGCAGCGGGTGCGCTGGAGCAGGTTCCCGCCGACGGTGGCCATGTTGCGCAGCTGCCCGGAGGCCCCGGCCAGCACGGCCTGTGCCAGCGCGGGATAGCGGCAGCGGACCCGCGGGTCGGCGGCGAGATCACTGTTGGTGACGGTCGCGCCGATGCACAACGAGCCGTCGTCCGTCTCCTCGATCCGGTCGAGCGGCAGGTCCCGTACGTCGACGAGGAGCCCCGGGCGTTCCACCCCCGCCTTCATCAGATCGACGAGGTTGGTGCCGCCCCCGAGGAAGCGCGCGTCGGGCTCTCCGGCGAGCAGCGCGACCGCGCCGGGTACGTCGACGGCGCGCCGATAGCCGAACTCCCTCATGCCGACGCCTCCTCACCGACGACCCGCGCCGCAGCATGGACGCCGGGTGGGTTCGCTTCGCTCTCGGCCGCCGCCCGTGCGACGGCCTGGACGATCGACACGTACGCACCGCAGCGGCACAGATTGCCGCTCATGCGCTCCCTGATCTCCTCGGCGCTCAGCGGCACCGTCGCCGCCTCCGGGCTCAGGTCGGCGGTCACGGCGCTCGGCCAGCCCGCGGCATGCTCCTCGATCACCGCGAGCGCCGAACAGATCTGGCCCGGTGTGCAGTAGCCGCACTGGAACCCGTCGAGGTCGAGAAACGCCTGCTGCACCGGATGCAGCCGGTCGCCGTCCGCGACTCCCTCGATCGTGGTGATCTCGCGCCCCTCGGCGGCGACCGCCAACTGCAGACAGGAGACGGCCCGGCGCCCGTCGATCAGTACGGTGCAGGCCCCGCACTGGCCTTGGTCGCACCCCTTCTTCGTCCCGGTGAGATCCAGGCGCTCGCGCAGGGCGTCGAGCAGTGTGGTGCGGTGATCGACGGACAGGGTGTGCTTCTCGCCGTTGATGTGCAGGGTGACAGGGCTGGACGTCGACAAAACCATGATCCGCCTTCTTTCCCTCGGATACCCGTGGTACAGCTCCGCGCACGCCGAACAGTACCTCGCCAACATCCTTTCCCAGCTGACCATTTGGCTCCGTCGTGCGACTCCCCGTCCTACGGAGCGTCGGTACCGCGCGGCGTCCCGCACCTCCCCCGCCCGCACATCCGGCGAGACGCTCGGACATCCTCCGGAGACAGAGAGATATTCATCGGCTCGTTCGATCTTCCTAGGCTGAAGGACATGAGGAACCGGCCCGGATCAACGGGCCGGTCCAACCGGAAGCCCCCCAAGACCCCCAAGAAAGAAGCTCTCTCATGTCTTCGATGCGCGCAGTCGTCCAGAAGTCCTTCGGTGGCCCCGAGGTCCTGGAGACCGTCGAGACCGAGCGCCCCACCCCGCTCAGCGGTGAGGTCCTGATCCGCGTCCACGCGAGCGGCGTCAACCCCGTGGACGTGGCCGTGCGTTCGGGTGCGTTCCCGCTGCTCGGCGAGCCGCCGTTCGGTGTCGGCTGGGACATCTCCGGCGTCGTCGAGCAGGCCGGTCCGGGCGCCCGTTTCAAGCCGGGCGACGAGGTGTACGGCATGCCGTTCTTCCCGCGCGCCGCCACCGGCTACGCCGAGTACGTGGCCGTCCCCTCGCGGCAGGTGGCCCGCAAGCCCGCCACCATCGACCACACCCACGCCGCCGCCGTCCCGCTCGCCGCGCTCACCGCCTGGCAGGGCCTGGTCGACGCGGCCCGGATCGGCGAGGGGCAGCGGGTGCTGATCCACCGCGCGGCCGGTGGCGTCGGCCACTTCGCCGTCCAGATCGCCAAGGCCCGGGGCGCCCATGTCATCGCCCTGGCCGGCGAGCCCAAGCACGACTTCCTGCGCGAACTGGGCGCCGACGAGGTCATCGACTACCGGACCACCGACCTCACCGAGGCGGTGCGCGACCTCGACGTCGTCTTCGACTCCTCCTCGCAGGGCACCGCTTCCCTGAAGATACTGCGGCCCGGCGGCACCCTCGTCACCATCATGGAGCACGCGAACCAGGAGCTCGCCGCCCAGGTCGAAGCCGCCGGACGGCGCTTCGCGGGCGTCTCCGTCGAGCCCGACTACGCCTCCCTGGAGGCCATCGCCGCGCTCATCGACGCGGGCGCCATCCGCCCGCACGTCAGCGAGACGTTCCCGCTCGGCAACGCCGCCAAGGCCCATGAGCTGGTCGGATCCGGCCGGGTCCAGGGCAAGGTCGTCCTGACTGTCGCCGAGTGACGGCCGGTGAGGCCCTAGGGCCTGTCCGGTGGATCTGGCCGCCTTCGGTCTGGGCCGCCGTTTCGGTGCTGGTGAGCGGGGGTGTGGTGCTTCCCCAAGCTCTCAACTTCGTTCGAGCAGGGGAGACCCCAATGCTGCAAGGCGGAGGAGGGCGGCGACGCGTGGGGGTGCCCCTTGGTCGAGCGGAGCCGAGAGCTTGGGGGAGTCGGCAACCGACGACAACGCCGCAGATGGGCGTGCCACACCCCCACGTCCCAGGCAAGATCCACCGGACAGGCCCTAGGGTGGATCCACTGGCGAGACCGCAGGTGGGGTGGCGCGGGGCATGGGGAGAGAGGGCGGGCGTTGGACATCCTGACCGAGGCACTGAGTTCGATGCGGACGGGGCAGCCCGCTTCCGTGCGCACCGAGGGCCGCGCTCCCTGGGGACTGCGCCTCCCCCCGGTCATGGGCGCCGGCTTCCATGTGGTGCTGTACGGAACGTGCTGGCTGATCCCGCTGGACAACGCGCCCGGCACCGAGCCGATCGCCCTCAGTGCCGGCGACGTGATCTTCCTGCGGGACGGTCGCGGCCACATCCTCGCCGACCACCCCAGCACCCCGGCCGAGGTGGAGCGCCCCGGCCAGTACCGGCCGAGCACGCCGATCGGCACGGTGACCCTCGGCGGCGACGGCCCGCGCACCAGCCTGCTGTGCGGCAACTACCACCTGGACCAGGGCCGTCCGCATCCGCTGGTCCGACAGCTGCCCGAGATCATCCACCTGCCCACCCGGCACGGGCGGCACCCGGAGCTGAGCGCGGCGGTCCAGCTCCTCGGCTCGGAGCTGGAGAACCCGCGCATCGGATCGACGGGCATCGTCCCGGCACTCATCGACTCGCTGCTCCTGTACATCCTGCGTGCCTGGTTCGAGGACCAGCCGCCCGCGGCCGCCGCGGGCTGGGCTGCCGCGCTCGGCGACTTCGCCGTCGCGCCGGCGCTGGCCGCCATCCACGAGAAACCGTCGACCCCGTGGACGGTCGAGGCACTGGCCGACCGGGCGGGCCTGTCCCGCGCGGCGTTCGCCCGCCGCTTCACCGCACTCGTGGGCGAACCGCCCATGGCCTATCTGACCCGGTGGCGCATGACGACCGCCGCCAGGCTGCTGCGCGAGTCCGAGTCCCCGCTGACCGCGGTCGCCGCGCAGACCGGCTACAGCTCCGAGTACGCCTTCGCCAAGGCGTTCAAGCGGGAGTACGGCGAGGCCCCCGGCGGCTACCGCCGGGCGGCCCGCGCCGCTTGAGTCCCGCCCGGACGGCCGCCCAACCGCCCGGCGGCCGCGCTCAGTTCGCGCTGAGCCGGCTGCTCAGCCAGTCGAGGGCGGGCGGGATCTCCCGGCGCCAGGTGTTGAAGTTGTGCCCTCCGGTCTCCAGGGTGATCGAGGAGACCCGGGCGGGGGCCTTCACCTTCGCGATGAACTTCTGCGTCGCCCCGTAGTTGCCCTCGCCCTTCTTGGACGTGGTGACCAGGAACGACGAGTTGCCCTGCTTCAGATGGTCCAGGCTCCACAGCAGGTCCGCCCGGTGCTCCTCGCGCTTGTTGCCGTGGAAGAGGTCACCGGAGTCCATGTCGATCTCGGGCTTGTAGTCGGCCGACAGGCCCACCGAGGCCGCGTACTTCTCCGGGTGGTGCAGGGCCACCGCCAGCGCGCAGTAGCCTCCGGTGGAGTCGCCGATGAATCCCCAGTTGCGCGGCTTGGTGCCGACCCGGTAGTTGGCGGAGATCGCCCGCGGCAGATCGGCGGCGAAGAACGTCTCGGTCTGCGGGCCGTGCGGGATGTCGATGCACTGCGTGTTGCGCGGCGGCACCACGGTCGGCCGCATCATCACCAGGATCATCGGCTGCATCTTGTTCTCCTTGGCCTGCATCCAGGCCGTCTTCGGATAACGCAGCCCCTTGAGCAGGTTCTCGGCGGTGCCCGGGAACCCGGTCAGCACCACCGACACGGGGAACTTCTTGCCCTCGTACGCCTTCTGGAAGTACTCCGGCGGCAGATACACATAGGCCGGGCTGGCGATCCGGGACTTCTCGCCGTGCACCATGACCTTCTGGATCTCTCCGCCCAAGTGGGGTGTTCCGCCACCCGGGACGTCGACCTTCTGCTTGGCGATGAGCTTCACGTCCGGGCCGGCGGCCTGGTTGCCCATGACCCCGACGCCGTCCTGGTGACCGAGGAGATCCGCCCACGAGCCGTAGAACAGGAAGGTGTTGTTGGCGATGAGGCCCACCGAGGCGAACACCAGGAGCTGAACCGACAGGATCAGCCCCACCCTTCCCAAAATGGCCCGCCAGGTGTTCCGTGCCAGGTTCGGCCACAGCCAGACGGTGACCGCGAACAGCACCATCGCGCCGAACACGGCCAGAGCCAGAACCTTGCCGCTCGTGAGACCCATGAAATCAGTGACGCTCTCTGCCAGTTGTTCACCCGGGCACCCCGGCCCGGGGGCAGCACCACGCAGGGGTGTGCACCGGTATAGATAAGCATCCGCGAGGATCCGTTCCACCACCGGGCCCTCTCTGGCCCCGCGCAGTCAGCGATGCGCGGCGGATGCGCTGCGCACGGTCCCGGTGGCCGGCTTCTGACCCCAGATGAAGACGGCGTCGCCGATCTCGATGGTGTTCCAGAGCCGCTGGGCATCGCTCAGCCGGAGGTTGATGCAGCCCGCCGACCCGCCGCCGTTGAAGAGGTCGCCGTACACCCCGTGGAAGGCCTGGCCGCCCGAGAAGTACTGGGCGTACGGCATGGGCGCGTTGTCGTAGAGCTCGGAGTGGTCGTCGATGCGGCGCTCGGTGATCTCGTGCCATCCGTCGCGGGTCTGCTGCCCCCAGCGGCCGCTGCGGACCGCGACCGCCGGATAGATCACCCGGCCGTCGCGCTGCACCCACAGGAGCTGCCGCTCCAGATCGACGCAGACGATCCGGTCCTCGCGCCGGGGACACTTCCCGGCTTTGTTGGGGGCGCGGTGCTCCTCGATCACCAAGGTCGTACGGTACGTGGCCAGGCTCGCGTAGCCGTCGGCCGGGACGATGCCGTTGTGCGCCTGGAAGGTGCGGATCGCCGCGCAGTCGGCGGGCGACTGACGGCCGTCGGCGGGGAGCTTCAGATACTGCTCCAGCTGCCACTGATACGGGCCGGTGTCCGCCGTGCACGCGGGCTCGGGCGGCGCCGAGGCCGGTGTCGAGGGCGCGGCCGACGCCGACTCGGCGGTCAGGCCGATCGCCAGGGCGGCGAAAAGGCCGAGGGAGATCGTCTGGCGAAGGCGGCTGCGTATGAGCGTGATCATCACGTGCTCCGGGTCGCTGGATGCGGCGACAGCGTCCAGGCACCGGCGCCCTGGCGCCATTCGAGCACGGCAGGGCACCTGTCGCCGGGTGCCCGGGGCCATCCGGGTGGCGGTATGCCCGTACAACGGATCACGAGGACGGCGGACGGCCCCGGTCCGTACACGCTGTGCGCGTACGGACCGGGGCCGCCATGAACCGATACGAGCCGGGCCGGGTCAGCGACGCGGGCCGCCCTTGCCCTTCCCCTTGTCCGGCTCGCCGCGCTTGTTGGTGAGCCGCAGCTCGATGCCCTCGGGCCCGTTCTCGGCGGTGAGGACATACGGACCCGCGACGGGTTCACCGGGCAGCACATACCCCTCGGGCACCGCGACTTCCCGGACGTAGTACGTACCGAGGTCGAGCCCGTCGAAGTCGCACCTTCCCATGTCGTTCGTCGCGCACGCGGGGCCGGTCCTGGTGTCGGCGCCGGGGCCGGACGTCTGCAGGCCCGGACGCCCGTTGGTCTCCCGCCACAGCTCGAACACCGCGCCCGGCAGCGGCCGGTGGGTCGTGTCGTCCGTCTTGAGGACGTGGATGGCGCCGTGGACCGGCGGGACCGGGGCGTCCTCGACGGTGACGGCGACGCCCCGCTCGGCGTTGTCGGCGGTCAGCTGGTGCGGGCCCGACACATTGGGCCGGGGCAGCTCATAGCCGTTCGGCGCCTTCGTCTCCTGCCAGTAGTACGAGCCCAGCGGCAGATCGGCGGCCCGGCACACCCCGTCCGCGCCCGAGGTGCAGGCGCTGCCGACCGCCGTGTCCGGTGTGGCCCCGCCGGTTTGCAACCCCGCCTCGCCGTTCGACTCCCGCCACAGCTGGAACACCGCACCCGGCAGCGGCCGGCCGGTGTCGGTCGCCTTCTTGGTCACGCTGATGTGGCCGAGGACGGGCGGCGGCTCGTCGCACGTCGGCAGGTCCCCGTCGAACGGGTAGTTGTGCAGTTCATAGCCGCCCGAGCCCTCCTGGACCAGGTTCCCCGCCAGGTAGACCCGGCCGTTCATGCCCGGGGTGGAGATCGTGGTGGTGCCGGACGGGTTTCCCGCCATCATCGAGCCCTGGAACTGCGCGCCGCCGGTGATCCTCGCCGTGGTCGAGGTGGGGAAGTTCCACATCAACTTCGGCCGCAGCCCGGTGAGTTGATCGCCCGCCAGGCCCGTACCGGTGTACGTGTTGATGAGCGGGGAGGCCGAGAGCATGTTCACGATCACGGTCGCGCCCGCCGGGATGCCCGTGAAGGTCAGGCCCACCTGGCTCGTCGGCCCGCCGAGGTCACCGGGGACGTTGAACACCTGGCGCTTGCTGGTGCCGTCGCCCTTGAACGTGACGGTACCGAAGGCCGAGGTGACCGTTCCGGTGGCGGTCTGCTCGGCCATGCAGTGCGAGAACCGCTCGATGACCGGCCGCAGCCCGGCGTACTTGGCGCCCGCGTCGCTGTCGTGGATCGCCTTGCCGGTCGGGGCGATACTGATCGTCCCGGTGGCGGTCGTGCCGTACCGAAGATTGCCCCATGCGGTGGTCTTCGAGTCGGAGCCGCCGAGGTAGAGCGTGTTGCCGGCCGCGACCGAGACGCCCTTGCCGACCGTGACGAAGTCCGTGCCGTCCGGCGGAACCACCCGCGAGCCCACCCCGACGACGCTCATGTTGAACGCGCCGCCGCCGTTCTTGGCGATGCTCAGACTGCCGAGCGTGACGACCTGGCCCTCCACCTCGGCGGCCCGGCCCTGCACCTGGTAGTCGCCGCCGACGAAGACGTTGATCGAGGCGTCCCTCCCGACGAAGTCACCGTTGTGCGGTGGGGGGTACACGCCCGGACACTGCGGGCCCGAACAGGCACCCAGGGGCGGGGGCAGCGGAACGGCGGCACCGGGCCAGGCCGCCACCAGCGGCGTACCGGCCACGGCCGTCACCACCGCAAGCCGTACCAGCAGGCCTCTTGCGCGGGCGCGGTTCGGCACAGGCTCTCCGATCTACGTGGACGCGAACAGCGGACCCCGCCAGCAGAAACGGTTGAGCGCCCAGGACCCACCAACCGGCCCGCCGACGCGCGGAAGATCGCTCGCATGGGCCAGCTTGCCCGATATTCGAACACGCGTGCATTTACGTCCGTGTGCGCGGGCACACGCCGGGTGTGATGCTGGGCGGTGACGCTTCGAGCGCCGCCTCGACCGCCGTTGTGACCCCGCTTCGACCGCCGCCGGGAGAGTCCATGAGCGACCGCCATCACGTCGTCCTGCTGCCGTTCGCCGACCCGGCGCGGTGCCGGTCCGCGTTCACGCAGGCCAAGGAGCTGCCGGGGCTGCGCCAGGCCGCGGTCCTGGAGCGCTCGGCGGACGGCGTACTGGACGTGCCGGACAACCATGTGCGCGGCGCGGGCGTGCCCACCGTCGGCACGGGCGTGGTGGGCGGCCTCATCGGCCTGCTGGGCGGCCCGCTCGGAGTGCTGCTCGGCATCACGGCCGGGGCCGCACTCGGCAACGTGGCCGAGGCGCAGCGCGAGCAGGACGACCTGGCCGGGTTGATCGTGCTGAGCGCCCGGGTCCCGGACGGCGCCGCGCTGCTCGTCCTGGATCTGGACGAGGCGTCGCCCGAACCGGCCGACAAGCTGGCCGCCGACCACGACGTCGTGGCCGAGCGCCTGACCGCGAGCGCGTTCGCCGAGCGGGTCCGCGCGGCCGAACGGCAGGCCGAGCGTCCGGCCGGGGATTCCCCCTCCGCCACCGATGCCCGGAACCCGCTTGACTAAGCGTCATCACCCTGCTGCCCTAGGTGAGTTGGGCGACCTAGGGGTGGGGAGTCGCGGTGTCTTCACGGGCGGATCTGCGTGCGCTGTTCCGGTCCAACGACCGGGAGTTACGGGCCGTCGACTTCTTCGCCGACCGGCGTGACGAATGGGTCACCGTGGCCACCAGTCTCGCCCGCCACATACGGTGGGTGAACGATCCCGCCTTCGACGTCCAGGACCTGGAGACACCCAGGCGCAACGTGCTGGTCTTCTACGGCGTGGGCGGCATCGGCAAGTCCACGCTCTCCCGTGGTGTGGCGGAGCACCTGGTGGACGCCGGGGCCCACAGTGCGAACTGGCCGCCGCTGGATCCGCAGGTGGGACCGGTCATTCCGGTGCGGGTGGATCTGGCGCGGGACGCCGGTACGGACTTCGAGGCGCTGATCCTGGCCCTGCGGCTCGCCGTGGCGGAGCTCGGCGTGCCGATGCCCACCTTCGACCTCGCCTTCCAGCGGTACTGGGAGCGCAACCACCCCGGTGAGCCGATCGAGGAGTACTTACGGCGGCGTACGTGGTTCAGCCGTTTTCCCGCGACCCGGTCGATGCCCCACCAGATGCAGTCCGCCCTCTCCGATGTCGCCCAGGCACTCCAACTGCCCGGCACAGCGGGCGCGTTGGTGGGGCAGGGACTGCGCGCCGTGGTGCGCGGGTTGCGCGAGCACCGGCGCCAGGTCCGCGCCCTGGCCGACTGCCGCCGCCTCGCCGACCTCCTTGAGGCCGATCCGGACCTGGAGGCGCTGAGCTACTACGCCCATCTGCTGGCCTGGGACCTCAGCCGGGTGTCCGCCCGCAACCGGGCGCTGCTCGTGGTGCTCCTGGACACCTTCGAGGACGTCGGCAGCCGGGTGCACCGGGATCTGGAGCGGCTGATCCAGCGCGTGGTGTGGCTGATGCCGAACGCGCTGTTCATCGTCACCGGCCGCAACCGACTCCCGTGGGACGACCCGCAGTTGGAGGGACAGCTGGACTGGGCGGGCCCGCAGTACTGGCCGCTGCTGGCCGGGGGCTCCGAGGAGGATCCGCGCCAGCACCCGGTGGGATACCTCTCGGCAGGCGACTGCGAGACGTATCTGTGCCATCGGCTCACCCTGGGCGGCAGCCCGCTGATAGACGACCACACCCGTCAACTGATCACCGCCAACTCCCACGGCCTGCCGCTCTACCTCGATCTGGCCGTCATGCGGTTCCTGGACCTCTACCGGCGGGACGGCCGCGCTCCCGCACCCGCCGACTTCAACCTCGACTTCCCCGCCCTGGTCGCGCGCACCTTCCGTGACCTCACCGCCGATGTGCGGCGGGTGCTGCGCACGGTGAGCCTGCTCGACTCGTTCTCGGTCGAGCTGGCCACCGCCTCCGCCGGACTCGATCACGACGCGCCCGCGCTCGACCTGGTCGAGCGGCCCTTCGTCGACAGCGACCCCGGCGCGCCCTGGCCGTACCGGCTGCACGATCTCGTACGCGACGCCGTGCGCGAGGCGGACTGCACCAGCGAGGACCGGTGGAGCGCCGCCGACTGGCGCCGTGCCGCGCGCCGCACCTTCGACGCTCTGGGCTCCCAGACCACGGGCGAGCGGCCGCGCCTGGTGGCCGCCCTGCGCCAAGGCCTGCGGCTGGCCCGCGACTACCAGCTGGACCTGGCGTGGCTGGCCGACGCCGCGTTCCGGTATGTGGACGACTTCGTCTGGGAGCCCATCGAGTTACCGGCCGCCGCCGGGACGGCTCCCCCGGGCATCGACAGCCCCGCCGAAGCGCTCGCCGTGACGCTCTCGGTGATCGCCCGGCGCCAGCGCCGCCACCGGGGCGAGACCGCCGAGCAGCTGCGCACCGTGCTCGCCGGCGGACAGCTGCCCGCCGAACTCCTGGAGCTGCCCCGGTACTTCCTCGCCGAATGCGACCGCGACCTGGGCCACTTCGACGCGTCGCTGGAAGGGATGCGGCAGGTCGCCGAGGCCGGCGGGCACCTCGCCCCCACGGCGGCCCGGGGTCTGGTGCATCTGGCGCGCCGCATCGGCCGGTTCGGGCACGTCCGTACCGCCGCCGAGGCGCTGGGCCCCGAGGGCCGGCGCGACCGGGTCCTCGGCGATCTGTGGTGGACCCAGGGCAGCATGGGGCTCGCCTGCTCCGCGTACGCCGCCGCCCGTGACGAGGCGCTGCGCGCGGGCCAGCCGGGCGAGGCGGCGCTGTGCCAGGCCTGTCTGGCCTACGCCGCCGCCTTCCAGGACCGGCCCCGGTCGGCCGAACAGATCGCCCGGGCCGAGGACATGCTCGCGGGGGTCTCCATCCGCTGGGCCGAGGTCCAGAACGACATCGCGGCCCTGATACGGGACGCGGGGGTGGCCGCGGATCTGCCCGAGCGGGCCGACGACCTGCTCGCGCAGGCGCACGAGGCGGGTCTCACCTCGTCCGTCGCGTATCTGCGCCTCGCGGTATGCCTGCACGCCGCCGTTCTGGGACACCCCGATCAGCTCGCCGACGCCCGGGCCCGGCTGCGTACGTGCGTACGGGGTGAGGAGTTCGCGTATCTGGCCGAGCTCTCGTATCTGATGGCCGACGAGGAGCCGCCCGCCGATCTGCCCCGGGCCCAGTGGCTCGACGGCCGGCCGCAGGTGCGGGCGCGCTGGACGGCCATCGTGCAGGACCGGCGCCGCGAAGCCGCCGCGCGTGCGGTGAGGGGGGAATGAGCCCGATGGCGACCTACACCAAGCTCGACGACATCGACCTGTCCGCCGTCGCCTACCACTACGGGCTCGGCCCGATCCGGCTCGCCCCGCTGCCGGGTGGCGCCGCCAACTCCAGCTTCCGCGTCACGGCGGCGTCCGGCAGCTACGTCCTGACGATCCTCGACAACCACGACACCGCGGGCGCACGGCGGCTCGCGGCGCACACCCAGGCGCTCTTCCTGCTGGGCGTGCCCACCAGCGAGGTCGTCCCGACCGTCGACGGCGCGCCGATCACCAGGCTGCGCGGCCGTGGAGCTGTCCTCAAGAAGTGGATCGAAGGGACCGTGCGCCAACCCCTGCCCCTGGCGCACCTGCCCGCCGCGGGTCGTATGCTCGCCGAACTCCACGCACTGCCACCCGCGTCACCCGGCCTCGCGGACATCCCGGTCGGCACCCGGCGGCTGACCCCTCAACACCAGGCGCTGATAACGGAGTTCACGGACAAGGAATTCGCCGCCTGGCTCACCACCCACCTCGATCACGTCCACACCGCCGAGGCCGCCAACCCGCGTACACGCAGGGTCGTGCACGGCGACTTCTTCGACGACAACATCGTGGTACGCACCGACGGCGGCCTCTCCCTCCTAGACTGGGAGACCCTCACCCTCGACGATCCGCTGCTCGATCTGGGGGCGGCGGCGGTCGGTGTGGGGCGGGAGGCGGGGCTGCTCGCGCCGGAACGGCTGCGCGCGCTGGTGAGCGGTTACGAGCAGGTCGCCCCGCTGTCCGACGCCGACCGCGCCGACCTGCCCATGGAGATCACCCACGCGGCGCTGATCATCGCCTTCCACCGCTACCGCCGCCATCACATCCGCTTCCCCGACCCGCGCAAGAGCGGCTACCACATGGAGATGGTCACGTTCGTGGACTCGGTGGCGGAAGGCACCCGAGCACTGGGCGGCGCAAACGGGTAACGGCCTGGCGGTCAGCGACCCCGCCGACCGCTTCGAGCGCGAGGCGGAGGCGAATGCCACCCGGGTGATGTCCGCGGCGCCCGCTGTCCAGCACATCGAAAGCGGCGGCAGCGCACCGCGGCCGCCGTCCCCTGATACGCCCGTGCAACGCGTACAGGGAGGACCGCTGATGGACGCCTACAACCGCAAGGACATCGGCAAGAAGACCACGCGCGACATGCTGAGCTACCAAGGCGCGGCCAACTACCCCGCCCCCACATCTCCCCGCGCGGCGAACCGAATTGCCCAGCTCCCGGGCACGAACCACTACGATGACGATCTCGGGGCGAACTTCCGCAATGAAGTAGTGGGCTCGGACCGCAATGGGGACGCCATGTCCCGGAACCACCGACTGTCCGATCACTTCATCGGCCACATCGTGGAAGCGATCGGTGAAACCTACCGGGGTTACGGGCCGAACGGGATTCCGCAAGGCATGTCGCAGGCCGTCTTCGATTTCGTGTCGGCCTGCGTCCCCTCCACCATGACCATGAACGTCCTCGGCGCACTGGAGAACCTGTGCATGAACCCGAACGACAGGGACTTCAAGAACGTCGTCTCCGAAATATCCAACAACGGACGTAATCTCCGAGCCGGCGACGGGCGGACGAACAGCGGTATCGGAGCAAATTTCGATCCCAGCTTCCAGTCCAACGGTGCCATGACGCCCATCACGGCCGACATCAACCAAGCGGTGCAGAAGCTGGCCACCGAAGGGGCCATCTCCCAGGGCCTCGCGGACATGGCGCTCACGCCGCTCAGGGACGGCAACAACGCCCCCGTCACATCATCCGACCTGCGGTAGCGGGGCCAGGTCGGCTGACGGCGTCATGACCTCGGCCCACTCGCGGCGCATCTGGTCGATGAACGGCGGGATCTCGCGGTAGAGGTGGTGGTTGGCCGGGTCGGGGTGGGTGAGGTGGTGGCGTACGTAGCGGTGGTAGGCGATCACCACGGAGGCGTAGACCGCCGCGTCGAGCAGGTCGGCGGGGTCGATCTCCGTGTCCTTGGCGGCCCGCGCGTACCCCTCCACGAGTCGGCGTGCGCGATGTGCGTGGAACTCCGCACCCACGCGGCACAGCCCGACGACGGCCATGCCCAGGTCGATGAGCGGGTCGTCGAACGAGGCCGTCTCCCAGTCCAGGATGACCAGTTCACCGTCCTCACCGACCACGATGTTGTCGGCGAAGAGGTCACCGTGCACCAGGACGGGCTTCACCTCCCGCGAGGTCACGTGGTCGACACCGCGCCACGCGGCGGTCAGCCAGGCGGCGAACTCCCGGTCGGGGAAGGTGGCACAGCGCTGCCGGGCATCGGCGGGCAGCCGACGCCCGTACAGCGGCACATCCGGCACACCGTCGACGGGCAGCCCGTGAACGGCGGCCAGCGCCGCGCCCGCCGCGGGAAGCAGCTCAACGGGCAGTACGTCATGACACCGGCCGGACACATAGGGCTTGACGATCACCGGACGGTCCTCGTGTCCCGTGACGGACGTGCCGTCGGACCTCGTCAAAGGAGCGGGGGTCGACACCCCCTCACCGCTGAGGTGATGCAGCAGACGCACCAGGGACTGCGCCGATTCGGCGCTGTGGTTGTCGAGGACGGTCAGTACGTGCGGGCCTTCGAGGCAGGACACCAGGTAGCTGGAGTTGGCCATTCCACCGTTGAGCGGTGATACCTGATGCACCGTCAACTCGTAGCCCTGGCACAGACGCTGGACATCGTCGGACTCAAGCGTGGTGTAGCGGGCCATGGTGAGCGGAACTCCTCGTGGTGGGTGTGGCCCGGGTGGGCACGGATGGTGAGGGGTGGACAGGGATAGACAGGGGTGGACAGGTTTGATCACGGGTGGGGGCCGGCGAGGAGTGCCCTGCGTCGTTCGACGACGTCGCGCCAGCGCCCCGCCGTGTTCCGCGCCGAGTCGATCCAGTCGGACACCGGCCCGGCCTGCCCGTGCGGCGCCCGCTCGGGGAGCCAGAAGTCGATGATTTCCAGCAGATAGCCGAACTGGCCGGAATCCACCTGCGCGGCGAGGTTTCCACGGGCGACGCTCATCGCCTCCTGGTCGCGCCGCACGGCGGCGTGAAAGGCCCGGGCCAATTCGGCGTACGCGGCGCTCGAACTCAGCCCGGCCGAACGGGACTTGGCGGCCACCTCATCGCAGCGGGCATGGATTTCGTCGTCCGCTCCCGCGTTCGCCTTTCCAGCGTCCATGAGAAGTGCGGCGAGGGTGACCTGAAGCTCGGCCCAGGTGATGTCCACGGCGGTGAGCAGTTCCCGCGCCGACTCCACCGTCCGCGCGGCATGCGCGGGACTCCCGAACCCGGCCGCGAAAGCGCGGCAGGCTTCCGAGAGGGCGGATTCACCCGCCGCTCCCCGGGACCGGGCCAGGTCGCGCGCGGCCAGATAGCACTCGTCGGCACGGTCGAAGCACGCCTGCGTCCACCACAGATCCCCGGCGAGCCGTGACCGGACAGGCGTCGCAGGCAGTGACTCCAGATCCTGTTGAAGGGCGCGGAACCGCCCGGCCCGTCGCCGTAGATGGATCAGGCCCTTCATGGCGGTGTCGGCGATTTTGCCCCCACCAGCCGCCAGCGCCCGCAGTTCCGACTCCGACTCGGTGAGTCTGCCCAGGTCACGGGCACACTCGGCATGGAAGTAAGCCACCAGGTCATACGCGTCGCCGCTCAGCAGATCCGCGTCCAGACACCGTCGCAGGACGCTCTGTGTCACCCGGCGGTGGGTGTGCTGGCGCTCCACCACGGCCACCAGGGCCAGGGCGAGCGCCTGCCCGGCGGTGGTCGGCGGAACATCGCGGTCCCCCGCCACCCCCGGCACCCGTGGGCGCAGCGTCCCTTCCCAGACGTGGTCCGCCGTGAAGCCGTACGCCGCGTCCACCAGCCAGCCCAGGCCGAGTCGGCGTTCATGGGCCAGCTCAAGGCCCTGGTTGAGACAGTCGATCAGCGTCTGCCGGTCCTGGGCGCCATACGTTTCGTATACGGACCCCAAACGGCGGAAGGCTCGCTCTGCCGCTGCGTGCTCACTGGCCGACGTCGGGGGATTCTCATGCACAAGCGCGTTCCGTCCGGGCTGCGGGTGGCAAGAAGGGAGTCCGGGCATGCGGGGCCGAGGTCTCGGCGAGGGGTGCCCTGGAGAACGCAGAGGCTAGCAGCTCCCCACCGGTGCACCGGCCGTGTTTCCGCCGGGCGGACGCGAGTTGAGGCCAGAGGGACCCGGGTGGATCAATCGTCGCGACGACTGCCGCTGGTCGGCCCGTCCACTCCCGTCGAGCGCCGCATACCGACAAGCAGTACGTCACGTCGGCCCCGCGACGGACCGGGCGCGACGACAGTGTGCCGACGTCGCACGGGCGTGGTGAAGTGCCTCAGCCGACGGTCGTCCACCAGGAGCGAGTCCAGTGGGTGCGTCAGTCGTACGCGCCCCAATTCCCGCCCCTCGTCATCGAATACGCCACTCACGCCCCCTTCGACCCCGCTCGCCTCGATCAGGTGAATGGCGATGGCGTCCAAGCCGTCGCGATGCACCCCCTCCGGCGCGGGCCGGCCAAGACCGCCGGGGCCCGGCGCGATCCGCACCATATGCATGTCCACCTCCCAGAGCCCGTGTCGCGCCCCGGCCGCGGCCAGGTCGAAGCGCAGCAGCCGCCGCACCAGGGCGCTGCCGCTGATGTGCTCGGGAAGCGGCGCGAACGTACGGTCGATGCCGCCCGCGAGGGCGTTGACCTCCGCCTTCTGGTGGTAAGGCAGATGCGGGGCGCGCAGCAGTCGGCCCCGGAACCGGCCCGCCCGCGCATCCGCCTGCCACAGCAGTCGGCCGTAGCACCGGTACCGCCCGGTGTCCGGGGGCGCGTAAGGGTCGGCGGGCAATGACTCCCAGGTGTCACGGGAGTCGGCGCGAAATCGCGAGAAGGCTTTTCCCAGCGCGAAACGGTCGCCGTTCACGAACATCCAGCCCTGTCCCGTAAGTCTCCGCGCGACCTCCTCCGTCGCCGATTCGGCCAGGAAGTGTTCACCACCGGGCAACTCCGCCCCCAAATTCCCAGTGGCCGGTGGCTATGCCCGAGTTCTGCGGCTCTCGGCTGCCACGGCCTCGACGAAACGCTCCAGCCCTCGCGGGTCCGTATCAAGGAAGAGATTCGGCTCGATCAGTTCCAGCTCCATCACCACCGGCTGCCGGTTCTCGCCCAGCGCCAGATCCACCCGGGCGAAGAGCAGATCGCCCGGCGCAGGAACCGCCGCCAGTGCCGCCCGCGCGGCGCGCAGCTCCGCCTGTGTCGGCTCGTACGGAGCGACACCCGGGTGCGGCACCCGCGCGTTGTCGATCACTCCGGCCTCGGTCAGCACCGGTCCCTTGCGGATCGCGTGACTGAACGCCCCCGCCAAGAAGACCAGCGCCCGCTCCCCTTCTTCCACCAAGGGCAGATAGGGCTGGACGAGCACCGCGCGCCCCTGATCGAGCAGCATCCGCGCGTGTCCCAGCGCATCCGTGTGCCGGCCGGGCTCGTAGCGCGCGGTGTCACGCGCTCCGGCGGACACCGCCGGTTTGACCACCACACCGTCGGCCTGGTCGAAGGCTTCCGCGCCGAGCGCCTCGCCCGGCGGGAGAAACCGCGTCGGTACGACGGGCACCCCGCGCCGAGCGAGCTCCACCAGATACCGCTTGTCGCTGTTCCAGTGCACCACCGGCGCCGGATTCCACAGCCGGGTGGCACGGGACGCGGTGTCCACCCAGGTCAGGTACTCGTCGTGGCGTTCCGCGTAGTCCCAGGTGGAGCGGATGACCGCCAGGTCGAACCGCCCCCAGTCCCCGTGCTCCGCGTCCCATGTCACCGCCTGTGCGGCCATCCCGTCCGCGCGCAGGGCGTCCACTATCAGCGGGAGATCGACGTCGTACTCAAGCCCGGCATCGCTGGTCACCACCGCGACTTCGATCACGCCGCTCATGCCACTCCCTGGTCATACGTCGGGCTCACCATCGGCCCCGCTCCCGAAGTCCCAAGTGTCATGGACTCGTCGAGCTGGAGCAAGAACGTCCGGGCCGCATCGGAGCGGCTTGTATCAATACTCGGACAAACGGGTGTATCTGTGGTGTCGCTACCCACCCCGACACCACGCCTCCCCTTTCCTTTTTATATGACAAACCCCAAGAAGTACCTCGTCTCCGCCCTCGTCGGCGCCACCCTGTCCGTCGGCTTCGCCGCTCCCGCCCTGGCCGCCGACGGCCCCGGCCACCACGGCTACGGCGACGAGCGCAACCATCACAGCCGCGACCACCACGGCTACGGGGACCGCGACGACCGCGACCGTCGCGACCACCACAGCTATGGCGACCGCGACCGGGACCGCCGGGACCATCACAGCTACGGCGACCGCAACCGCTTCGACGAGTCGGGCACGACGTGCCGCAACGAGGACGGCGGCGCGGAGGCCTTCGGCAGGGTCTCCGACTCCCCCGGCTTCCTCTCCGGCAACCTCTTCCAGATCCCGATCAACATCCCCATCAACGTCTGCGGCAACAGCATCGGCATTCTCTGACCCACCCCGCGACCACCGGTCGGCACCGCCGCGCACCACGGCGGTGCCGGCCGGGGGGCCTACTTCGCGCGCTGCGGATCGATGTGGCGCTGGACGAACTCGTAGGCGCGCGTGCCGAACTGCGGGCCCAGCTGCGACGACGCCTTGACGGCGGACGGGAAGTGCACCCCGGCCCACACCCTGGACTTGCCGCAGGTCGCGGCGTAGTCGGTCCAGGTGTCATACCTGAGCGTGAGGTCCTTCGCCGGTGTGACACCCGGTTCGATGTGCGACGAACCCGCCTTCCGCGGTATGGCGATGCCTATCTCGTCGCTGCCGAGGAAGAGCCGCGCCGCCTGCGCGTACGCATAGCAGGCGGCGGTCGAGCCGGACGGGTACTCGGGGTGGTTGGTGACGGGCAGATAGCTCTGCCACTGGTTGCCGGTGATGTCGTGCACGGTTCCCTTGCCCGGGCCGCCCCAGGCGGTCACCGGTGTGTCGCCGTACAGATACCGGATCGCGCTGAACGGCCGCACCGTGTCGTAGCGTGTCTTCTCGTTCCAGACGACGACCGTGGTGTCGAACAACGCGATCTCGATCGTCGCGATGAACTGCACGAACCCCTGGATGTCCAGGTGCCCGGCCTTGATCGCGGCCGTCCCCGGGACCTCCGCGAGCGCGATGAACTTGTCGCCGAACATCTCGGCGGCCATCTTCTGACGATCCGTCAATCCAGCGGATGCAGCGAGGACCTGGTCGGCCTGCCGCTTGTACTCCCGCCGGTTGCGGTAGTCGCTGTCGACCGGCACGGGCACCCGGAACCGGTCCGGGTCGTCATAGGTGAACGGCGTGGTCAGCCGCATCTGCGGGGTCGCGAACTTCTGGACCTCGAAGGTGCCGTCGCCCCGGGGCACGAGGGCCGGCTGCCAGCGCGAAGGGTCGCGCAGCTCGTACACCGTGTTGACCGGCTCGTACCCGGTGTAGTCCGCGTACGGCGCCTGATGGCTCCCGCCCTCGTCTCCCTCCCGGTTCATACCGTCGTGATAGCGGGCCTCCATGACGCGCCGGGCCGCGAGATTCCCGAGGCCGATCGCGGTCCGGGTGTCCTCCCGGTGGTCGTCGGGGTCGAGGCCGACCGAGGTCATCATCGACCGCCAGGCCGCCGCGGCCTGCGGGATACGGGCGGTGAAGACACGGTAGGACGCGTAGAGAACCGCGATGTTCCGGTTCCGGGTGGTGCGCTCGGCCGCCGGGCGGCGGCCCAGGTTCGAGTAGATGCCCACCGCGGTGTCGTGGTAAGGCGCGATGGAGTCGAACCAGGAGATCTCCAGCAGCATGCCGTAGTCGACGATGAGCGTGATGTCGGAGCCGTCGCGCGAGATCGCCGAGCGCTCCTGCCGCTGGAGCGCCGGGTAGACCATGTCGAACGCGGCGTTGCCGGTGTCGAAGTCGAACGACTGCGCCGTGCGGTGTGCGGAAGGACTGCGCTGTACGCCAGGGGTACGGTCGGCCGGGTCGGCCGACGCGAGGCCGGTGGACGTCCCGAACAACAGGACCGCGCCGCAGGTGGCCGCCAACCGTAGAGATCCCGGCCGCCGGAGCCGCCTTCGCTTCCTCATGGGTCAATCTCCCCTCGAAGGGATATGGCCGACGAAGGCACGGTAGAGCCTGCGACCATGCACGGTGCCTCGGGATCCGGTCGACTTGACGGCGTGCCTCCGACCGCCTCCGCCCCTGTCCGACCGGCCCCGAAAACACCCACCGCGCCCCATCACCCCCCGCCCCGTCCGCCCCGCCCGCAGATCAGCGCCCCCTGGGTGACACTGAAAGGGGACTAGAACAAGGAGGCCGTCCATGAGCACCCCCTCGCTTCCCTCGATCACCACCGCGCTGCCGACCGAATACCGTGAGCGCCTGATGGACATCGCCCGCGAGGTGAATCACCCCGCCGGGACGCGGATCTTCAACGAAGGCGGCCACGCCGACCGGTTCTGGATCGTCCGCTCCGGCACCATCACGCTCGACATGCACATCCCCGGCCGGCGCCCCGCCGTGATCGAGCAGCTGGGCTCCGGTGAACTGGTGGGCTGGTCCTGGATGTTCCGGCCCTTCGTGTGGCAGCTGGGCGCCGAGGCGATGACGCCGGTCCGTACGCACGAGTTCGACGCGGCGACCGTGCGGACGATGATGGACGAGGACCCCGCGTTCGCCGCCGCGATCGGTTCCTGGGTGGGCCGCGTCCTGGCCCACCGCCTCCACGCGGCCCGCATCCGGCTGCTCGATCTGTACGGCCCGTACGGCAGCGGCAGCCAGAACCTCCTCTGACCCACAGGCGGCCGCTACACACGGTAATCACCTGCACCCACCTCGGTGACTCACCGGGGCGGAAACCACCCTCGCGCACGGGTTCTCTTCGAATGGCGAGTTCTGTTCTAATGGCGCGTTCTGCTTACGTGGCTCGCCACCGTACGGAAGGACCGCGTGATGCTGCCCAGACCCCTGCACGTCCTCAACGAGGGAGCGGCGTTCCTGCTTGAGCTGTGCGCCCTGGCCGTCCTCGCGTGGTGGGGGTACCGGACCGGCGAGAACACGGCCGTACGCCTGCTGCTCGCCGTCGCCGCACCGGGGTCGGCGGCCGTCGTGTGGGGGTTGTTCGCGGCACCCAAGGCGCGAATCCGCGTTCCCCTGGCGGGAGTTCTGACCGTGAAGGCGCTGGTGTTCGGCGCCGCCGTGGCAGCGCTGTACGCCGTCGGCCACCACGCCCTCGCCCTGGCCTTCGCCATCGTGGCCGTGGTCAACACCACCGCGGCGACGCTGGACCGCCGCGCCCTGATGCACCGGGGGCGCTGACCACAGGGCACACGATGGACGGGCCGGGACCAGGGCCTGTCCGGTGGATCTTGCCTGGGACGCGGGGGTGTGGCACGCCCATCTGCGGCGTTGTCGTCGGTTGCCGACGCTCCGCGTCGCCGCCCT